>NZ_JAODTL010000044.1 GCF_026191375.1 Marinomonas pontica
TTTTTAAGGTTTTTTATTATTTTGTCATATTTATTTGTTCCGCCCCCCAAAACTGATCAACAAACCATCAAAAGACACTAAAAAGGCCATTATTTATACAAATAATGGCCTTTTCCATTTCAAATTCATCGGTCGTATCCACTAAGAACTGACAGAAAGTTCTCGTCGTCGCTTCACTTCATAGACAATTGCAAGAATGATAGTGATAGAAATCATCACTAATCCCAGTGCATTTACGGCAGGCGTCAAACCCGTTCTCACTTTAGAAGCGATATAAACCGTTAAAGTTGTGTCGTAACCTTTAACAAATAAGGTTGTGTTGTAGTTTTCAAATGATTGTAGAAAGGCAATGGCTGCAGCGGAGATAATAGCAGGCTTTAAATAAGGCAAGAGAATGCGTCTAAACGCTTGCCATTGAGTGGCCCCCAAACTCAGCGCCGCATTTTCCAGCGTCCGATCAAAGCGCTGCAACCTAGCCAATACCATTAACATGACATAAGCTGCAATAAAGGTCGTTTGGGCAACGACGGTTAAGAAGACACCACCACTCACCGACAACCCCTTCCAAAAGATAAGTGTCGAGATCCCCACAATCACACCCGGTGTTAATAGGGGCGACATCATCAGCGAATAAAGAAAAGTTTTCCCTCTCCCCTGTACTGTCGATAAAAACAAAGCGCAGCAAATACCAATAGGCACCGCAACCACCAACACACCGGCCGCTACCAAGACACTGGTCCATAGTGCCGTCCACATGGCTCCATCTTGAGCCAGTGCTTCAAACCATTTAAGCGTTGCCCCCTTCCAGGGCGAAACCGTAGGGAATCGACTATCATTAAACGTAGCCAGCCCCATAATAATAAGCGGTGTGAATAAGTAGATAAAAAAAACGCCGATATAAAAACGTACAGCGAAGCGCATAATAGTTTCAGACTTCATTTTGCAATGTCCCCCAAACCCACTTTAAAGACACGCATGACCAAAGCGATAAAACCGATACAGATAATAAGCAGTAAGAACGCATAAGCAGCACCTTGGTTCCAATCGCCGCCTTCAAAAAACCAGTTGTAAATGATTTGAGTGAACCAACGACTACCCGGAGAGCCTAGTAATGCTGGAACAGCGTAACTTCCCGCTGCCAACATGAAGGTCATGATACACCCCGTCGCAATACCCGGTTTAGCATGAGGAATCACCACACGCCAGTGAGTACGAATCCAGCCAGCCCCCAAATTACGCGCCGCTTTAATCTGATTGGTATCCAAGCTCTCTATGGCGTTATAAATAGGAAAAATCATAAACAATATGTAGGCGTAAACCATACCGATCAACACCCCACCATCACCTGACAAAAAGCGAACTGGTCGATCGACAACTCCTAAGCCTAACAGCAGCGCGTTCAGCGGTCCTTTATAAGCAAGAATAATGTACCAAGAAAAGGTTCGTAAAATTTCATTAATCCAAAATGGAATAATCAGTAACAATAAACACAACGCCGCCTTTTGAGGCGTCGCAACCTTGGCAAGATAAAACGCAATTGGATAACTCACCATGAGCGTTAAAGACGTCACTAACACGCTAGACCAAATCGTTTTGAAAAAGATGGCTAAATGTATTTTATTACTAAATAAGGTTTCGTAATTTGTCAGGGAGTAAGCGTCTTTTGGCCCACCAATATCGGCAGGCAATAAATTCGGTCGGAACGAGTAATCCACCATTAAGAGCTGAGGCAAAATCACCAAACCAATTAACCAAACAGCGATCATACCAATAATGCCAACCGCCAATCCGCTGCCAAAACGCGACTTTAGCTGACTAAACATGACCCTCTCCCGCAATCACAATGGCATCTTGCTCATGATAAGAAAGACTAACAGGCGCACCTTTCTTTAAAGACTCAGAGAACTGATGCGTGCCTAACTGAATTGACAAAGCCTGATGAGTGGCGGTATTCGCATTCAACGTCAAATACGCGCCTTCGAAATTCACCTCATCAATGGTGGCCTGCAACGAGTACATACCTGATTCAGCTTGTAACCTAAAATGCTCAGGGCGAATAAACAACGTCGCATCCGCCCCCACATTAACGCTACCCTGAGATCGCCCTGCCAATTTACCCAGCGGCCCACAATCCAACACAACAAGATCCGAATTGGACTCAATCACCCCACCTTTAACGCCATTATTTTCACCCACAAATGACGCAACAAAAGACGTTTGGGGGTCACGATACAAGGTGATAGGATCAGCAACCTGCTGAATACGACCCGCTGACATCACCGCAACACGATCCGACATCGTCAATGCCTCACCTTGATCGTGGGTAATATAGATGAAGGTGATGCCCGTTTTTCGCTGAATGGCTTTAAGTTCCGTGCGCATATGCTGACGTAGCTTTAAATCCAATGCCGACAAGGGTTCATCTAATAACAATACTTGAGGCTCAACCGCTAAGGCACGAGCAATGGCGATCCGCTGCTTTTGACCTCCTGATAACTCAGATACTTTTTTGGTGCCACTTCCTTCCAGCGCCACCAATTCAAGTAAGCGGTCAGAAGCTTTTTTGCGCTCACTTTTCGAAACACCGCGAACCTCTAAGCCGAACTCAATGTTCTCGGCCACCGTCATAAGAGGAAACAAGGCGAGGTTTTGAAAAATCATCGACGTTGGACGCTTATTTGCTGGCACACCACGCATGCTCTTACCGCCAATTTTTACATCGCCTTGGGTGGGATCAATAAAACCACTGATCATATTTAAAATAGTGGTTTTGCCACAGCCAGAAGGGCCTAAGAAACTAAAAAATTCGCCGGATTGAATCGTTAAATCGGTTTTTTGAATGGCGGTAAAGTCCCCAAATTGCATGACGGTATTATCTAAATGAACACTACTATCCATATTTCTCTCGCTGGTTGATTTTCTTGACACAATCGTCTCGATACAAAAAAGCCCTTTGCGACGTAAAGTCACAAAGGGCCTTCGAGGTGTTATGCAGACAAATAACGGTCTTGATATTCGTTACGTAATGCGACATACCATGGTTCTTGAATTGGCCACCACCACAAGTTGGCAAGATCCTGTTTGCTGTAAGAATCTTGGAAGAACTGCTTCGTTTCAGCAGGCAATAATGCATCCGCGCCTTTCGCTGTGGAGTTATAGCCTGTTGCTTTCACAAACATAGCGCCTGCTTCTGGCGTGTAATACCAATTAATAAACTCATAAACCGAATCCACATTGTTGGCATTTTTAGGAATAACAAAACCTTCCATCCAAGCCAACGCCCCTTCTTTTGGTGCGCCGTAAGCAATAGGCTCACCTTCTGATTGCAGCTTGAATGCAGTGCTGTCCCAGGTTTGGCCAATCGTTGCACCATTGGTACGAAATGCACCTTGCGCTTCGTTTTCTGTTGACCAGAACTGAGCAATCGACGCTTTATGCTCTGTCGCCACTTTTAGAATGACATCAAAGTTCGCGCGCATGGCTTTTTCGTTTTTATACGAATCCAACAAAGGGAAAGGCAGTTTGCCCGCATTTTCTAACCACAAACCGATACCAACTAACGCAGAATGGCCACGAACCGTTACGCCACCAGAATTCTCTGGTAACCAAAGATCGCCGTAGCTTAGTTCTTTGCTGATTTTTGCATCGTTCTTATTGTAAGCAATCGCCTCTGTTCCCCAATCCGAAGGCGCAAAGTAGCGCTTCCCTTTGACAATACCACCCACATCGGAGCCAGCCAGCGCGCTCTCTAGACAGCCACTCCAATTAATACGTTTCACATCCAGAGGCTGAACAAGATCGTAATCAACATAGCCAGGAACACGGTCAACCGTTGGCATGATAATATCGAAGCCAGTTCCATCGGTTGCGCGTAGCGAATTCATCAATTCATCGTTTGTTCCATACGGCGTAAACGTCGCATTAATTCCGGTTTTCGCCTTAAAGTCCGCTAGCATTTCATCGGTAATGTAGCCAGCCCATGCGTAAATACGCAGTTCTTTATTCGCGGCGATGGCGTTATTAATCGAAAATGGCGTAGCGGCAACAGCACCTGCAATGGAGGCGCCTTTCACGAATTGTCGACGGGAAAGGGTCATTCTAGAGCTCCTTTATTATTGGATTATTAGCTAGTTCATTAGGAAAGACACATCCGTGCCCAAACACTTTTTATTAAACAAACGTTCAATATACTTTCTAATCTAATACAAAATAATGACGAAAAAGTGACCAGGAAAGCTTTTTTCCATTTGGACAGGATTAACACAAGTCATGGCGCAAAAAGCCAACAAAATGTCGCTGCTGGATAAAAAAGCACCACCCCAATCAAGCCGACCAACAGTTCGCTGTCACATTTTTGCAATATAACTGTATTAATGTAGGCGCACGGTCAGATTTTTATAAGTGAAATGGGGAAAGAATTGAAAATATCTCATGTAACACGTACCACTACGGTAAGTTACTTCATTATTGCCGCCATGCTTGTTGCCCTGCTGCTGTGGAGCTTAATGCAATTCCGCAACGCCTTTGAGCAAAGTGACAGCTACACCCAAGTCTGGGAATACTCTGCTATCGATTTGAAACAACAGATCGAAGGGTATTTGTCATCGGGTGAAGCGTCTGCATTGCAAAGTGCGCAGGACTTTATTGAGACCAAAATTCGTCCGGCCCTTAATTCACTGCCTGACACGATAAAAGACCCCATTAACGAACAGCTAATAGAAATAGAAAACAGCCTTCAATCGGATGTTCGTGCCGCAGGAAAACTGTCCGGCAATCCTTTTGCCTTGATCGAAAACAATGAACACCAAACACTGCTGTCTTTGGATACGCTGGCCGACAAAGTCCTCTCTTATCAAGCCAAAAACGGCCTACAAGAAGCTGCCCCTTATCTGGCGAGCCAAGCTCTGTTGTATGCCGACCTTGCACACGTCAGCAGCGCCAAAGACGATTACCTAGCCAATAAAACTCCAGATAATTATCAGCGGCTGGTCGACTCCATTACTTTGTTTCAATCGCATATTGAAGATTTCAGCAAACTGCCGATATTGAGTCTTGGCGAAAACCAAGAAGAATCGGCGGGGGACGACCTATCATCCCTTATGGGCTGGGCAAGTGAGTCAGAAGACGCTCAAGACGAAGTCGATCCATTGGAAGAAACCAAGAGCGAACTTCACACTTGGTCTGGGCGATATTTAAAAGATGTCGACTCAAGTCTGATTAATATCCAACAAGCCATTACCGCACAAAACAAAATACGCGCCTTGATTAGCCAACTGGAGACCATCTTAAAAGCTGGCACAGAAGACATTCAAGAAAGTGCTCAAGACACTCAGAAACAAACACTATTGGCTTTTTCTGTGTTTGTTATTTTGATGATTCTGACCACTATTTCTGTCCATATTTTCCAGAACAAGGTCGTCGTCAAAAGCGCCAGAGACCTCTACAACGCTGTAAAAGAGTTGGTTGAACATCAAAACATCAGCACACTTAAAGTTGGGAAAAACAAAAACGAGTTGTCCGACGTTGCGCATTATTTGAATCGTTATCTCGAACAAATTGCCGTACAGCGCCAACAAAGAGACACAGAGCTCAACAACATTTCATTATCACTAAATGACATGTTGGATTCCTTTGCTCAGGTACATCAAATCAGCATGGCATCAAAGCAAGAACTGGACGACACCCTTAGCATGTCAAACCAAGTCGAAACTCTTGCCAGTAAAGCCGAAGTTCGCGCGCAAGAAGTGGCAAATTACGCCACTGAAACCAATGTCGCCATGACCCACAGTGTCGACCAAGCCGCGTCGTTGGCGATCGCCAATCAGACCACCGTAGAGCGCCTAAACAGCAGCAAAAACGCTCTGGATAATTTAGAGAGCTCGGTGTCGAACGCGTCTTCTATAGTCGGTGGCATCAAAGACATCTCAGAGCAAACAAACTTGCTAGCACTGAACGCTGCGATTGAAGCGGCGCGAGCCGGCGAGCATGGTCGAGGCTTTGCTGTGGTTGCATCAGAAGTACGCACGCTGTCGAGCAGAACCCAGCAGTCACTGGAAGAAATTACCGGCATTTTCTCTCAGCTGACGTCAGCCACCAGCCAACTTAAAAGCAACTTAGACCTGATTGAGTCAGCCTCAGCAGAGCAAATAAGCCTGACTCAAGCGCTCGGTCAATCCGCCCAGGACATTCTCGAGAAGTCTGAACAATCAAGCCATTTGGCTAAAAAAGCAACGGGGTATGCCGCTGAACAAAAGCTTGGCATGAATCGCCTCAATACATCCGTTGTCAAAGTCAGAGAACAAGCCAACGAAACAGAAGAGTTTATGTCTGGTGTAACCGACAATATCAAACAAAAAATCCAAGACATCACAACAACGCTAGGGATCAGCTAGCGCGCAAGATTGACTTGAATGAACAAAACACAGACACAAAAAATCCAGCCGTAGCTGGATTTTTTAGCTCTAACATTGAGCACTAGCAACGAGGGAAAAGCTTAAAACAAAACGCGCGCTTTAACCGTTCCTTCCACTTCTCTCACTTTCTCAAGTGCCAATTCGCCCTCTTCTGCATCCACATCCATTACCATGTAGCCAAGCTTCTCCGTTGTACGAAGGTACTGACCGGTAATGTTGATGTTATTTTCAGAGAAGATCGCATTGATCTTAGAAAGCACACCCGGACGGTTTTCATGAATGTGAAGAATACGGTGGTTATCAGACTGAGCAGGCAACGCCACCTCAGGGAAGTTAACCGCTGCCGTAGTTGTCCCCACGTCAGAGTACTTAATAAGCTTATCTGCCACTTCGATACCAATGTTTTCTTGCGCTTCCATGGTGCTACCACCGATGTGAGGCGTCAAAATAACATTGTCTAAGCCACGCAGCGGCGAGACGAATTCTTCGTCATTGCCTTTTGGCTCCACGGGGAAAACGTCAACCGCGGCTCCGCCTAAGTTACCAGACTTAATCGCTTCCGCCACCGCGTCAAGATCGGCAACAGTGCCGCGTGATGCGTTAATGAAGATAGAACCTTTCTTCATTTGAGACACTTCTTTCGCACTAATCATCATCTTAGTCGAATTGGTTTCAGGCACGTGCAAGCTGATGATGTCGCTGGTTGACAACAGCTCTTTCAGACTCTTAATTTGTCGAGCATTACCCAGTGGCAATTTGGTGACGATGTCATAAAAACACACCTCCATCCCCAAAGATTCTGCCAAAACACTCAATTGAGTGCCGATGCTGCCGTAACCGATAATACCCAAACGCTTACCACGAGTTTCAAACGAACCTACTGCGGACTTAATCCAGCCACCACGATGACAAGCTGCGTTTTTCGCAGGAATGCCGCGCAGTAATAGAATTAATTGGCCCAACACTAACTCAGCAACACTGCGCGTATTCGAGTACGGCGCGTTAAAGACAACAATGCCTTTTTCGCTTGCTGCGTCTAAATCAACTTGGTTTGTTCCAATACAGAAACAGCCAATAGCAACCAGTTTGTTAGCATGCTCTAACACGTTTGCAGTTAACTGTGTACGAGAACGAATACCGATAAAGTGTGCTTCAGAGATTTTTTCAATCAACTCATCTTCCGCAAGTGCCGTTTTATGGTATTCAATGTTGGTGTAGCCTGCGTCATGCAATGCATCTAATGCAGATTGATGAACGCCTTCTAATAACAAGATTTTGATTTTGCCTTTGTCTAGTGAGGTGTTGCTCATGGCTCGTTCGACTTCTCTATTATGGTGGGGGAAAATTCACGTCAATATGTTAACACAGAACATTCTCTGTCGTATTCAAGATACAAGAATGTCTTTCATTATGATAAGAACAAAACTCATACACATTGGACACGTTCCATGCGGACACCGCTCAATAAAAAAAAGAGGCCTAATCGCCTCTTTTTTGATGGTTAACCTTTCTTACGCTCCAAATAAACACCGGTTTCCACATGATGTGTATAAGGAAACTGGTCGAACATGGCATAACGAACCACATCGTGCGTACTGGATAACGCCTCTAAATTTGATTTGAGCGTTTCAGGGTTGCAGGAGATATACAAAATAGAGTCTATTTTGCGAATTAATTCGACCGTGGCGTCATCCAACCCTGCACGAGGGGGATCAACCAACACCACAGAAGGAGACAGCTCACTGACACCGGCTTGCACAAGACTCTTAGGCAGCTCAGCATCGCCATTCAATGCCGCGGACACATCTTCACTGGCCATCTTCACTACTTGCACATTGCTCATACCATTCATCGCAATATTTAGCTGCGCCGAATTCACAGACACTTTGGAGATTTCAGTGGCAACGACTCGCTCAAAATGTCGTGCCAATGGAATAGAAAAATTCCCATTACCACAATACATTTCAAGCAAATCACCCGCAGCGTGCTTGGTGACATCCAACGCCCACTCCAGCATTTTTTCGTTAATACCCGCGTTCGGTTGAGTAAAGCTGTTTTCTACCTGTTGATAATGAAACTTCTGCCCGCCAACGTGCAAGGTTTCCATCACAAAATCGCGCGTCAAGATTTGCTTTTTCTTGCGGCTACGGCCAATAAAGTGACAAGCAGGAAACGCTGTATTTAATTGCTGCGCGGCCGCATTCCATTCATCGTCGATCGGCTTATGATAAAGCAAGCTAATGAGCGCTTCACCCGTGGTTGTCGTTAAAAAATCCACTTGAAAAAGTTTATATCGCAGCACCGGAACATGCCGTACCGCATCCAACAACTGTGGCATTAACTCATTAATAAGGGCGGACGCGGCCAAAAACTGATCCGTTCGAATGGGGGTTCTAGGATCAGCAGAATCAAACATCGCATAGAATAAATCATCGCCTTCATGCCAAATACGGAACTCTGCTCTCATTCGATAATGGGATGGTTCGCTTGCATAGACCTCCATTTCAGGCAATGACAGCGACGCCATTAACGTGGCTAATGCAGACTGCTTTTCTAACAGCTGTTCTTGGTACATTTCAGGTTGGATCTGATCCGGTCTCATGACTCATTCTCTTGGAAGCGGTAGGTACTAATTGTCTTAGAGCGCGGCATTATACGAGTTACCGGAAAGCAAATCTAATCACACGCAAGAAAATTCAATATTTGTGTGGCCGTTAATGTAAGTACTCAGGCCCGAGCAATATCGCGAGCGATAGCGTCAACGAAAAGACGCCATCGTAGTTGTCTTCTGCATTATAGGTCATTTGAGGTTTAACCTGGCCAATCAGCCAATCTTTATAAATGAGCCGTTCATATTGCACATTGTATAAAAAACTGTCCGACGCAATCGCATTTTCTCCAGATTGAAGAAAACTCAGTTGATAGCCCAAGCGATTTTTTTCGTTCAAACGATGCTGTACAGAGAAGTTCTCTCGCACATAAAAAAGCCCTTCTTTATCCAGCCATGTCACGCCAAAATCAGAGCCCATACCCAAGGTCGGACTTACTGCGTAGCCTAAACCTACACCATAACGCGCGCCCACTCCTTTTGAATAATACGCAAACGCTTCTTGTTTTTGCCACCAATTCCAAGCTCCGCTAGTATCGCCTTGCCTTAAACGAAGGCGCAAAAACGGATCCAAAGGGAAGTCCACGCGTACACCCGCATCAATATCCAGACCAATATCTTGTTTAATATAGCGAACCGCAGCGGTAATGCTCGACTTCAATGCCGAATTAACCACGCTGTCTTGCTGAGAAGATTCACCTTGTATGCTCTCAGGAGCCAAAGAATCGGCCTCAGATTCAACCACAAGGCGCAAACGGTCCTGTGTATTCGGCAACTGCAGCTGAACATGAAAGTCAAAAAATCCGGAACGTTCGCTATTGCCCAAGACACTACCAAAACGTATTTCCAAATTACTGTCTGTGGCCTGCTGACTCTGCTTACCTGATAAAAAGAGTCTATATTGCTCGACCAGCTACCGATGGTTTTGGACACCGAGGCATGCGAACTCAGCCACCATGATGCGTCTGATTCTTCTGACGAAACCGAATCAACAGATGACTCTTCATCAACTGTCGAAACGTCTTCTGCATTACAAGCAGCAAAGGGCCAGCACGTCGCCAGACACATCACAACCATGTGACCCTTGCCAAAACCCATACGTTAGAATCCTTTCAACATCTGCTGGATCATCAGAGAAGAGTTCTCTGCTGCCACTTTCAGGTATTCCTCGAAGCTCTTAGGTGATTCTTTCCCTGCAATGTCAGATAAGGATCGAACAACCACAAAAGGCGTTCCAAACTTGAAGCAAACTTGCGCTACCGCTGCCGCTTCCATCTCGACGGCCACAAGATCAGGAAATATCGTGCGCACAGCGTCAACACGAACTGGATCATTCATAAAGCTATCGCCCGTCCCAATCAGACCTACTTTGGCTTGCACTTGTGTTACCGACAACAGCGCATGTTTGGCTTGCTCAACCAGCTGGGGATCCGCAGAAAATGTCGCAGGCATATTTGGCACCTGACCCATGGCATAACCAAACGCGGTGACATCCACATCGTGATGAACCACTTGATCGGATATCACCACATCGCCAACCTGTAAATCAGGGTCAAACCCACCAGCAGAACCAATATTAATCACATACTCGGGGGTAAACTCAGACAACAATAACGTGGTCGACACCGCGGCATTGACTTTGCCGATTCCCGATTTAAGCAACACCACATCTTTGCCTTCGAACTGCCCAACAAAAAAATCACAGCCTGCTATCGACTGCTCACGAACATCGGTCATCCACGCCTTGATCACCGCGACTTCTTCGTCCATCGCACCGATTAGTCCAATTACGCTCATTCATTGCTCCTAGAATTTGTATTTTGTTTCATAACGTCTTGGGTAAAAAAACGTATTTGCTCACTAGAGTTAGGTGAAACCATGTCGAAAAAAACCACATTATCCGGCATTTCTGGCCACCTTTGTACAGAATAAAAAGCCACATTTGGAAACGCAGACTGAGCCGCCTCTATTTCCGCTGCAGGTTGCGCTTCCAACAAGACAACCACCGCCTTCGGCTGATACGACAACACCACATGATGGCTGTGCAAATCCGCTAACCACTGAGTGGCGATATTGTACTGCTCTAATTCCGTATACCAAATGGCTTTTGTTACTCGACTACCGCCCACCATGACCCAACACATGTCTTGCTCATTAGCGTGCACAGTGCAGATTCCTTCCACAGAGCAGGCTTTTAGTAGCACTTGATATAAATTGTAGTCAAAAAAGCCCCCTTGTAATGTGTAGACATGTTCTGCAACGTCGACGGGAAGCGTGCTGTTAAGCCACACTATTGGGAGATGATCTCGCTTGTGTTTCAGTTTTAGACTCAAAGTGATATTGGCTTGGGCCTCAGTCTCTTTGTCACAACCAATTAATACCGCATCAAACTGGCTTAATGCACTGGACTGTGTAAAAAAGCTGTCTACAGACACATACGACTTAACAATCAAACCAAATCGCTCCAGCGCCTCAGAAACAGCATCGGCATTTGGGTAATCATTGGCCACCCAAGCCACCACACGATTTGGGGCCAAAGAAGGCTGAGGGCATCGCTTTCTTGCTCTTGCATCGCCATGTTTAATTGTAGAGCGCCATTTTGAAGCGTTTTTTTGTTGGCCATTGACGTCCGCTAACAATCTTTTGATCATCCAAAAAAACAGCGGCCGCAAAGCCATGTCATTCATGGCGACCATTTCAAGCTCAGTCTTATTGAAGCGGACACTCAAACGACGCTCCGCCATGTCGTTCGACATCACCATCATCAGTAACACACGAATCAATCCACGAAAATGCGCGTCCACCGCAACCACTTTTGCGCCAGTCTCCACCAGAGCAATCGATTTTGGCTCGATTCGCCTCGACCCCCATGGCCAGCATCACTCGCTCACTTTCTTGACAAAATACGGTGCCAAGAGGCATAAGGTCCACATCACTTTCAACCAACGCTATGTCATCTAACACGGACAACAACAACGAAAGCCATCCCTTTAGCGAATCCGAACCAACCGAGTTAGGTAATTTGGCCAGATACGCCAACTCACTTAATACGGCATCCGAATCAACGGTTTTCTGATAAGAAGAAGACAATGGCTGCAACTGATCAAGCTGCCAAGTCAACCGAGTTTCTTGCGTAATATTTTTTCCGACCAGTAAGCA
>NZ_JAODTL010000045.1 GCF_026191375.1 Marinomonas pontica
GGTTATCTCAGGCGATGATGAGGTTTATTTAGGTGAGGATGATTCCGATCGTGATCCTGTCACTGGTATTTTCTCTGAGTCTGGTAAATTAACAATAAGTGATGTTGATGATGGAGATGACTGGCAGTTTATTCCTTCTTCCATAGAGGCGAGTGAAGGTGCTTATGGTTCATTAACGATTGATGAATTAGGTAATTGGTCATATTCAGTTGATACAGATGCTCTTCAAGTTCTTGGTGATGAAGAGGTTGTGTATGAAACCTTTACTGTATCTGCAACTGATGGTTCTACTAAAGATATTACTGTCAGAATTGATGGCCATGATGATGCGGCAGTTATTACGGTAACTGGTTCTACTGATATTGCTGATTACAGTGATGCCAACGCAATTGAGGTTTTAGAAGACGATTCTAAGGTTTATACATTTGATCTATCTATTACTGATGTGGATCGTGATGATAATCCTGCGTTTGTAGAAGAGACAATTGTTGGTAAGTACGGTACGGCAACAGTAGTAGATGGTCAGCTTGTTTATGATTTGAATGAATCAAGCACTGTCGTTCAATCGTTAGGTCAATTTGATATTGGTGAAGAGACACTGATTTTACATACTCTTTCTGGTGAAGAATATGAGGTTAAAGTAGCTGTTTGGGGTGAGAATGATGAACCCGAAATTATTTCTGTTTCTCAGAATGGCTCAATTACTGAAGATTCTGTGTCTATTGGTCAAGTGGTTGGTACAGTTTTAGCTACGGATATTGATGCAAACGATGTGCTTTCTTATTCGATAACATCCGGTAATGAGAGTGATTATTTTGCAATCAATCAGTCCGGTGAAATTACCCTTACAGAGGCGGGTGTTAATGCTATTAATGATGATGCTCTAGACATTAGCTCTATTGATCTCACTGTATCTGTTAGCGATGGTTCAAGCGCTACTAATCAGTCGATTACATTAGATATTACGCGTGTTGATGATACTGCTCCTGATGCGCCTGTGATTACATCTGTTACAGATGACTCAACATCTTCTGATTACTCTAAGGTTACTCTGCATGGTACGGGTGAGGTTGGTGCTGTTATTACATTGTGGGTTATTGCTAACTCAACAACGGCTGGTAACGATACTCAAACTGGTGAATACACAGAGTTAACCAGTGTTACCACGACGGTATCTGGTGATGGAACTTGGTCGTTGGATGTTTCAAGTCTTTCTGATACACCAGTAAACGATAATGAGTTCTTCAAAGTTACTCAAACGGACACTGCAGGTAATGTCAGCGGAGACTCTAATGTTGTTCATTACTGGCATGGTGATTGGACAAGTGTGAGTACAGAAACCGGTGATGATTTTGTGTTGCTAGGTAGTGGCAACGATACCGTCACAGTTGATGTCAATGACGACTCTGACTCTCTCACGGTTGATGGTGGTGCAGGTAATGATAAAGCTGTGTTCTCTTCTGCGCTTTCAGAAATGCAATCTATAACATTAGATGATGCTGGTAATGTCGTTATTGTTGATGATCATGGTGACACTAATACCTTTATCGACTTCGAGTCGTTCTCGTTTGATGGTGATACTTATACTAAAGATGAGTTATTTGCTCCACATGCTCATGATGATGAGGCAACAACTGATGAGGACAGTGCCGCGATTACTATTGATGTACTTTCTAACGATGTGGATTTTGATAGTCCGACTTTAACCATAACGGGTGCAGACGTGTCAGCGTCACAGGGTACGGTCACGATTGTTGACGGTAAGCTAGAGTTTACACCTGCAGCAAATTTCAATGGTGAGGCCACGATTACCTATTCGGTTAGTGATGGTACAACGACTGACACAGCAACGGTCAGCGTGACCGTGAATGCAGTGGATGATGCGGTTGACGCGGTAAACGATTCTGTGACGCTTGCCGAAGACGGCAGCATTACGCTGAATCTAATCGATAATGATAGTGCGCCAGATGGAGGATTGGAAGTTACGGCGATCAACGGCGTTGAATTAACCGGCGAAGCGCAAACGATCAGTGTTAACAATGGCAGTGTCGTGATCGCGGCAACGGGTGAAATGACGTTCGAGCCAGCAGCTGACTTCAGTGGTGATATCAATTTTGACTACGATGTAAAAGACACCGATGGTTCCACAGATACTGCGACGGTTAGTGTTACTGTGAATGCCGTGGCGGATGCTCCAATTATTACTGAGTCTAGTAATAGTAGCTCTCCAGGTATTGCCTACTCTTTCTGGAGTGGTGTTTATGCGGGGGATGCAAATGGTGACGGTGTGGCAGACTTTGATGGCAATGGTGCAAGTGTTGAGCAGCTGACTGCATTGCTAGAATCAACGCAGAATACTAAATCATCTGATTACAGTGGCGTTATTGGGGAAGTCTCTTCAATTAACGGTATTCAACAGGGAACGCTTGCTGTTGCGACAACGTATGTCTATTTAGAAGCCGGTTCATCATATAGCTTCTCAGGAAATGCTGATGATAGTTTTTATGTGAAAGTCGGTGGTGATTTGGTTGCGGAGGCTCAGTGGGATAATGGAAATACAGCCATTGAATCCAGTGTATTAACGGTCTCTGAGTCAGGTTATTACCCTGTTGAAATTGCTTACCATAATCAAAATGGTGATGGTTTTATTAATCTCGCTGTGAGTATTAATGGCGGTGATTCCCAAGTATTTGGCACAGACTCTTTTTCTATGTACCCAACGTCCACTATTCCAAATGTTGGCGAAGCGGTTTATGAAGAAGATGGGGTCACCGTTGACCATTACTTAATGTTGAATTCTGGTTATGAAGACTCCTCAGTTCAATTAGAGGCCTTCACCATCAGTTTGGCAGATCAAGATGGATCGGAAACATTAAATACCGTTCTTTCTGGCGCGCCTGAAGGAACGATTATTACCATTGACGGTAAAGAATACGTATTTGACGAAAATGAAACGGTTGATGTTGGTAATGAGACAGACTTCACCAATGTTACTTTGCAGGCGCCAGAAAATTACAATGGAACCTTCACTGTTAGTTTGACTGCCACAGCTACTGAGACGAGTAATGCGGATACGGCAGAGATTTCGAAAGATATCCTTGTGACTGTGTACGCTGTGAATGACGCCCCTGTCATATCAATCACTTCTGGTGATTCTGAGTTTGTAACCGTGTCAGAAGAAGGGCTTGAAAACGGTAACAGTGATTCTGAACAGCCAGTTGAGGCATCTGGTACTGTTTCGATTTCGGATATTGATTCAGCTACGTTTAGTATGTCGCTGGTTGCTCCTACAGCTGTTTACACATCTAATGGCGTTGAAATAACTTGGGCAATCAATGGTGATGGTGATTTGGTCGGTAGTGCTGGCGACGACACTATTGTCACCATCAGTATTACGGATGTGGTTGATGGTAAGGCAACGTATACAGCGACATTGACTGGCTCGGTAGATCATGCTGATCCTACAAGTGAAGATTCGCTTTCTATTGATTTTGGTATTGTTGCTACGGATGGTTCAGGGGCGGTGTCTACTCAGCAGAATGTTTCTGTTGTTGTAGAGGATGATGCGCCTGAAAGTTCGGCGGATTTGTATTATTCAACCATTTTAGGGGAAGGGAATGATGCAACGGTCAATGGAACTTTTAATCTTGCAACCAATGAAGGTTATAAGAACTCTATTTGCCTTTCTGATTCAAGCACTGGTGGCACTATAACTATTACTGCTAAAGGTGTTGCAGGCAGTGATCAGGCTTGGGTTTACAGTGATGACAACGGTATTGGTGTGGCTTCTTATGATGTCAATCATTCTAAAGATCATGGAACCACTTACCATCAAGAAGCCCGATATGATGGTGAAATTGATTATGTCTACAATGATGGTCAATGGTCATCTGAGCAAATCATCGTTTCATTAGGTGAGGGCGAGGTTGCTTATTCCGCTAGTGTTGAATTCACAGATATGTATGGCGGTGAACTCGAATCGGGCGTTGCGTATTTCTACCGCGATGGTGAGCTAATTGCGACTCAGACTTTTAGCTCTGACCAAAATAGTGGAGATTATGCGACTAATTTTTCTGTTTCAGAGGGTGGGTTTGATAAGATCGTATTCGAAGCAACCGCCAATGGAAACAGTGCTGGTAGTGATAATAGTGACTTTTCAATTAAGTCTATTACCCTGGGTGGTAGCTCAAGCAGTGAGCCTATCTCTACTGCATCAGGTAAGATTGTTGGAGATTTTGGTGCAGATGGATTGGGATCTATTAGTCTTACATCTGGTGAAGCTGGCACATCAAACGGTAGGGCTGTTACAGTTAATGTATCTACAGATGGTAATACTATTACAGCGATAGATTCTAATGGCACTGTCGTGTATGAAGTTCACCTTACTCCAGCAACAGGCCTTTGGGAATTTTATCAATACGAGGAGTTTGACGCTGGCAATGGAGTCATTGATTTTACCTACACTGTCACCGATGCTGACGGTGACTCGGCAGTAAGTACATTGCATTTGAATATGAGTACTTTCTTCGAAAACGTAGCGTCCAATTTAGACTCTAATCTTGCATGGTTTGAATCTAATACAGGCATTGAAGATGCAACGCCAGACTCGCTTCAGGCAAACAATACAACGACATGGAATGATGGTGATGATGGATCAGATATAACAGGGACGAGTAATAGTGACACCATAGATGGTAATGCTGGTGATGATCATATTAAAGGTATGAATTCACAAGATACGCTAATTGGTGGCAGTGGATCTGATTGGCTTGAAGGTGGGGATGGCGACGATAAACTATATGGGGGTGAGCAAACCACTTCTAATAGTTCTGGTAGTTCTTCTGATCGATTAGACGGTGGTGCAGGCCAAGACAAACTATATGGCGGTGGCGGCGACGACTTCTTACTTGGTGGCGACGGTACAGATACATTATTTGGTGGTGATGGTAACGACGTGCTTATTGGAGGACAGGGTCAAGACACGTTGACGGGTGGTGCCGGTCAAGATTTGTTTATTTTGACTGATGATGGTGTGGATACCATTACGGACTTCAATTCCTCTGAAGATGCATTGGATATAAGCGATTTGCTGACACTGCCTAGTGATGTGAATAGTGCAGACCAAGACGCTGTAACGGCTTATTTGAATCAACATGTTGAAATCAAGGATGGTAAGATGAAAGTTGATGGCGATGATGTTGTTAGTTTTGGAACAAGCTCGGATCTTGACTCCAATGACAGTGGTAGCGTCACCACTGCAGACTCCATCAAGGTCATCTACAACGACCAAGAGTACAACATCAATATCGATGGTTAATCTGGGTCTAAATAGACGTTACTAAAAAAGGCCGAATCGTTTTGCGATTCGGCCTTTTTTTCGTTTTTGTAACTTGTTCTGTTTAGAAAGTGATTTTCCTATTACTTAAACATTACACGCCTAAGCCGATAGGGCAGCTCACCCCCGTTCCTGCTAGTCCGCAGTAACCGTTCGGGTTCTTGTGAAGATACTGTTGGTGATACTCTTCAGCAAAGTAGTAGGTATCGAGTGGCTCAATTTCGGTGGTGATCATACCGTGGCCTGCACCGAGTAGTTCTTTTTGAAAGGCGGCTTTGCTGGCTTCCACGATTTCTATATCTTTATCATTGGTTGTGTAAATGACTGATCGATATTGGCTACCTATGTCGTTGCCTTGTCGCATGCCTTGTGTCGGATCGTGATTTTCCCAGAATACCTTGAGCACGCCTTCTAGAGAGATAATAGAAGTATCAAACACAACTTGCACGACTTCGCTGTGTCCTGTTTGGCCTGAACACACTTCTTCGTAGGTTGGATTGGGTGTAAAGCCGCCAGCATAGCCAACCGAGGTGACGATAACGCCAGGAGTGTTCCATAGCTTGCGTTCGGCACCCCAGAAACATCCCATGCCTAAAATGACGTCGGATTCATTAGGGTTTTCTGCTCGTACAAAAGGTTCGCTGTTAACGGCGTGTACCCCTGAGATTGTTAAAGGTGTGCTTCTGCCAGGTAGGGCGTCGGCTTCAGCGGGAATCGCTGATTTTTTAAGAATAGCTTCAATGTTGCTGGGCATGAATGCCTCCTAACGTATTAGTCTTATCTGTATCTTGATCTTCAGTTACGATTGTCGTCACAAAAAGGATTGATTAACGCACTCTGCATAGTGTTTGCTAGACGAGCTTAGTTAAACTACATAATGAGGGGGAAAGATTTATTTTCAACTATTATCGTGTTGTTCTCTTGCAGGGCTTGACTCTTATATTAATGTGCCTATAATACGCACCTCGTTAGCAAGGGTTGCAGGTTTCAATTAACTGCAAAGCGTTTTTTTGGTAACGAAGATTAGTCGCGGGATGGAGCAGTCTGGTAGCTCGTCGGGCTCATAACCCGAAGGTCGTTGGTTCGAATCCGGCTCCCGCAACCAACTAATCAAACGAAATTGTTAGTGATTTTTGAAAGAATTAATTTGTCGCGGGATGGAGCAGTCTGGTAGCTCGTCGGGCTCATAACCCGAAGGTCGTTGGTTCGAATCCGGCTCCCGCAACCATTCAATTTAATTTAGTCACAACATTTGAAAGTTAAAGAAGATAAAGTCTAAGCTAAATACTATAGTTTAGTATGTCGCGGGATGGAGCAGTCTGGTAGCTCGTCGGGCTCATAACCCGAAGGTCGTTGGTTCGAATCCGGCTCCCGCAACCAATTAGAGCCACTCTATTTTGGTTACGTATTTTATCTTTCATTTCTTTAAATAAGTTATTTATATCAATAGCTTATCATGTCGCGGGATGGAGCAGTCTGGTAGCTCGTCGGGCTCATAACCCGAAGGTCGTTGGTTCGAATCCGGCTCCCGCAACCAATTAGAACCACTCTATTTTGGTTACATATTTCATTTTTCATTTCTTTAAATAAGTTATTTATATCAATAGCTTATCATGTCGCGGTATGGAGCAGTCTGGTAGTTCGTCGGGCTCATAATCCGAAGTTCAAGGAAAGCGGCTCCCGCAACCAACTAAAATCAGTCTAGTTTGGCCACAGTGTTGTGTTCATAGAGTCGATAAAAACCCAGTTGGGCGATGTTATTGTCTTCATCAATTAATCCAAGTGAAAGCAAAGCCAGTTGATGTGCGCCTATTGCTGCTCCCGCTAACGACGCGTTATCCGGAGCCTGACTTAATTGAATGCTTATGTTTGGTAGAGCAATGTTAAGTTGCGCGGCAATGGCAAAATAATTTGCCGGATCAACGGCAATTGGTCCTCCTAGTATCAACGTTTCGGGATGTGTTATTTGGCACGTTAAACGAATCGCTTCAGTTATTTCTTCAATCAGCTGTCTGTCTATATTTCCCGGTTTTAATAGGGTGTTATTGATTGTCGTCCTCTGATAGCAACTTTCTAATAAATGCTTGCCGTTTTTTAGCGTTACATAGCCAATTTCCCCTGCCATGCCGTTGTGTCCTCGAATTAGTTTGCGTTCAAAAAACAGTCCGCAGCCAATGCCTCGTCCAAGAAATACGTAGATGAAATTGTCCAATTGGGTTATCTCCCGTTCAAACAGGGTTGCCCAATTTACATCGTTGTCGATTACAACGGAGCAATGAAATGCATCTTCAAGTTGTTGGATAAAATGGATGTCTTGGGCAACTGGAAATGGAGAGTTGGGCATTCTCACGACACTGCCATCTTTTGGGTGAATAGGGTCGGCAACAGATAGGCCAATAGATAATAAAGGCGGTGTTGTATTTATCATTATTCCTTTAATGGCGGTCAGTAAATCCTTTGTATATTCGGCTGAAGTTCGTCCTTCAGAGTAGGTTAAGTGACGAGACTGACATTCATTTCCTTGTAAGTCGGACAGTGTCAATTGTATGGAAACATCGTCGAGCACAATGGCGAGTGATGCACCACGTTGTTTATTTATTTCGTACAGCACTGAGGGTCTTTTTGATGACTTGGTGTCCTTTTTGTGGCATTCGACAATCACTTGGCGTGCCAGAAGCCGTTGAGCTGACTCTGAAATGGTGGGCTTAGATATTCCTGTTTGACTAGCAATTGCCGCTCTGGACAGTACGCCTTGATGGCGAAGACAGTCAATAAAGGCGCGGTCGGTATTCATCGCTAAACTGCTAGGTTTATGCGCAATTGTTTTTGGCAATGAGGTTGTCCTTGATGTTGATAGAAAGATTTTACTTTACTTGAAGGTTGCTCAAGGTTAATCTGATTTAACAAGTTAGGAAACTTTACTTATTTATTTTGAGGTGTGCCTTGACAACAATTAAAAAGCTCCCATATTCCTCGCATAGCGTATTACCAAGTGATGTGCAGCGGTCCATACGAGAAATGAAAGTCAAATGGCGAGAGTCAATCGGAGACGTGCCTGCGTTGATGGCGACAATTATGGCGGACTTAGAAAATGAGATTGAAGACATCGAACGCAGTCAGGCTCAAGGAAAGAGTGTTTGGCCAGAAATAACCTACGAACAAATTCATAGGCAAACGGTGCCAGAGTCAATAACAGCGTTGATCAAAAAACGGGGATGCGCAGTTATTCGGGGGCATTTTTCACCTGAACAAGCTCAGCAGTGGGACGAGGCTTTGGTGGAGTACGTAGATAGAAATGATTTCGACAACCAATATCGTGGCCCAGGCGATGATTTTTTTGGAACATTGAGTGCGTCGAGACCAGAGATTTTTCCTATTTATTGGTCATCTTCGCAAATGGAGGCTCGACAAAGTCCTCGCATGCATGAAGTGCAACACTTTTTGAATGGCTTTTGGAAAGTGGAATCCGAAGGGCGGCGATGGTTCGATCCAACGGTGAGCTATATTTATCCTGATCGTGTACGTCGCCGTCCACCAGGGACAACGTCAAATGGTCTTGGGCCTCATACCGACTCTGGAGCGTTGGAACGTTGGTTATTGCCAGCTTATCAGCAGGTATTTCGTCACATTTTGGCTGGTCAATACGAATTGTATGACCCTTGGGATGCAGCGTATCGCCCTGATGTTAACGAGTACGAAGGAGGGACAACAAAGTGTTCTGCGTTTCGCACTTTTCAAGGTTGGACAGCATTGTGTGACATAAAGCACGATCAAGGGGTTTTGTTTACTATTCCACTGCCTGCCGCGATGGCGTATTTACTGGTACGGCCTTTACTGGAAGACGTGGCAGAAGATGAGTTATGTGGTGTCTCACCACGTCGAGTTCTTCCTGTTGATGAAAAATGGCACAGTTTACTGTTGCGGGCTAAAGCGCTAATTCCGGATCTGACAGCGGGAGATTCGGTGTGGTGGCATTGTGACTTGATTCATGGTGTTGCCCCGGTTAAGAATCAGCAAGGTTGGGGAAATGTTATGTACATACCTGCAGCACCAGGTTGCGAAAAGAATCGTCGCTACGCTCAGCAGTGTGCGGAAAATTTTAAAAAAGGGCGTTCACCGGATGATTTTCCAGAAGAGCATTACGAAGCGAATTGGCAAGGTCGTTTTCAATGGGAGGAGTTGAGTGAATTCGGCAAAGAGGGTTTTGGTGAAGTTTGATCCATAGCTAAGTAAGTGGTTCAATGAGGCGAGGGCGTTTTACTGACGCCCTATCTTTGCCAACCTTTTTCTAAAACAACAGTGATAAAAGATTAAGGCCATCGTATTAATGATGTACTTCATATTTGTCTTGTTGTTTTTCTTAAAAACCAGAGTGTTATCACGCCAAATACCATGACGCCAATGAGTATTGGCCAGCCCATAGATCGAGTTCTTGTCCACACGAGAAAAGTGGTCAATGTCCCGACGGCGGTGGCAACCCAAGATAATGTGTCAGGATGCGCTGGCACCAGTGATGTACCAAACATGGCAGCAATCATTGTCGGCCCTAAAACGGTTAGCCAAGTTGGCATGTTACTGATTGCTCCGTTGTTTTGGCTTTTCGCGAGTTTTTGTTTCATCCAAAGGTACGGCAGTACCCGAATGAAATACGTACCCAAAGTAATACAGACTAAAGCGATCCATAGAGAAGTATTCATATTAGTAACCTGTCGCAATGCGTTGATTTTTTAGAGCATAGAACACAACAGCGCCGCAAATGGCCGCAGCGGGAATGGCAATGTTTGGGAAGCCTAGTACTTTCAAAGTGAGGGCGCCTATGGCCGATGCCGCTATAGTCAAAGCCCAAAGTGGGTTATTGCATCGTGGAATAATAAGCACCAAAAAAAGCGCAGGTAAGGCAAATGGTAAAATGTCATTTATCATTGGCCAACGTTGCGTTAATTCGCCGCCTGCGATCGCACCCAGTGCGGTACCGCCGATCCAGCTAAACCAAGCCAATACCGCCGCTCCTGTATACCAGCCAATTCGTGCTTCGCTGGGTAATTGTGGTAAGCGTGCGTGCGCCAGCGCAAAAATTTGGTCGGTCAATCCATGCATAAGTAGGACCCATCTGCTGTCTTTATCAAGATAAGGGGCGATATTCGGGCCATACACCACGTGTCGAGCGTTGATGAGCAGTGTCATGACCACAACTAGCCATAAAGGCGCGCCAGAAGCGACCATGGCGACAAATAAAAATTGTGATGCTCCTGCATAGATAAAGGTAGAGATCAGTATGGTTTCTAGCACACTAAAGCCAGACTGCATGGAAATGAGTCCGAACGATATCGCGACGGGAATATAGCCTCCCAATAGAGGGATGGCGTCTTTGATTCCTTGTACCCAAGGTGAGCGGAATAAGGGTTGAATAGTCGTGCTCATATTTATGATTCCTGCTTTGGGTAGGTAATGACCATCAGGAGCGTGGCCCATAGGTCGCCCGTTTGATAACAATGAGGTTTGTCTGCTGAAAAGGTAAGTGTTTCCCCAGCGGCAAGCTGCTGCAACCTATCACTTTCTCCTGCTTGAATCGCCCCACTGATGATCGTGATGGATTCCTTTGTGCCTGTTAAGTGCGGTTCGGACTGCTTTATTGTGTTGGGTGCGCAAGAGACCCAATACACGTCTACTCTCGGGTTATCGCTACCTTGGTCAATGAGTTTCACTTGCACGCCATTTTCACCCAATGGAGACTGGACACTGGCGACAAGATCTCCAAAGGGGACTTGTAACTGAACGGCAAGGCGCCAAATGGTTTCTAGCGTAGGATTGCCGTCACCTTGTTCTATTTTGGATAAGTTCGACTTTGCTATACCGGCGTCTTGGGCGAGTTTGGACAGCGATAGACCTTGTGCTAGGCGCAGATTTTGTAGATTGCGGCCTAGAGAATTGAGGATGGGCTTGTTCATTTTGGCTCTCAAACTGTTCTATATAATGAACGTTCTATATATAGAACAGTGAGTTGTCAATTGATTTCAAAAAAGTGTGTATCAGTGGGCGTTTTCATTGTCAAAAACCGTGTTATAAAAAAATCTTTCTAAAATATTCAGGTTTCATTGGTTTGCCAAATAAGTACCCCTGACCATAGTCTATGCCTAATTTTATTAATGCCGCTTGTTGTTCTCCGTACTCTATTCCTTCAGCGACAATGGCAACATCGATCATCTTAGAGATGCCAACGATGTGGGGAATGAGGCTGGATCTAATTGCACCATCTTCCATTTCTGAGACAAAGGTTTTGTCTATTTTGAGAATGTGACACGGAAATTCTTTGAGCTCTCTGAGGTTTGAATAACCGGTTCCGAAGTCGTCAATAGCAATCAAATAGCCATTTGATCTGAGTTTATTTAAAACTTCTACACTGGATAAGTTGGATAGTTTTTCATCTTCGGTGACTTCGATGACAAAGGTGAAATGCTCATTTTTCAGCCAATTTTTCTCTAGGATTTCTAATATAATTCCTGAGTCTATGTCTTGGGCGAAAAAGTTAAAACTGACTTTTAAGTTGTCTCCGCTTCTTTTTAAATGAGGAGCATCCAGTGAAAACTGGTTTATGATCTTTTTCGTGAAGTTCCAAGTCCTTCCTCTTTTATAATGATTGGAATAAAGTCTGCAGGGGACAGCTCGCCTTTATCGTCTCTAAATCGTGCTAGTACTTCACAGCCTACTACTTTTCTGCTCTCTAGTGCGACAATGGGCTGATATAGACAATAAAAGCAATTTTTTCGAATGCCACGGATGACTCTAGACTCGATAGAACGATACCTTTCAAAGAACACCAACAACAAGATAAAAGAAATGATGAAGATGAGAAATGAGCAAATAAACCAGATGAAAATCATGGTGCTGGATGTTTTGTAAAACAGCTTCTTGGTTGAAGAGATTGCAAAACAGTAGCTGATGCTGTCAGAACACTTTAATGCGTTGATGTCATTAGCATGTCGTCCTAACTCGACTTCCTTAAACAAATTAGGGGTGCCTTCAATGTGCCTCTTGGTGTCTTTCTCAAGAAAAATGAGTTCCCAACTAGCATCAATAGCCGTGAGATGTTTTAAAAATACTTCTGAAATAACCGCGGTAAATTTATCTTGTTCGATGGTTATAGCATTTTTTTCGAAGTCAAAAATGGAAAGTGGTGTATTAAGCCACACACTGATTTTTTTTGGTCCGATAAAGTCAGGCGATGTTTTTTTCGTTGTCCGTGTATTCTGGATTCCCACATTACAAATTGAGTTAGCGCTTTCTTTGAAGCTGATTCCTTTGATGTATTGAGAATCAAACAACGTCTTTTGCATTTCTTTTAGGGTTATTGGGCCGCAACCTACAACATTCAGAGAGTTCAGATACAATAAGGTGACTTGTGCTTCTTTTACTACATCTTGTATTTTGGTTAATGCTTGATCGACTTGTTGGTCTAGTTCCTTTCTGAATTGGTTTTGTAACGCGAACAAACCTAAACTAAAAAAACTGACATCATAAGGGTGCTAATGATTATCACTAACGCCCAATCTTTAATAGAAAGGTTATATTCTTTCATAGTCGCTCTTTAATAAGGATACAGAAAAGACCATTGTTACTATAGTGATAGACATTCAAATGAGCCAATTTCTTTTCAACTACCGATATAGATTTTAGGTAAAATGTTTATCAGCATATTATGCACCTAAACCTATCCAGTTAACGGCGCTGCAAAGTAGCCACATGAAAATCGCGTAGTGCAAGCTATTAGAAACAATGGTTTTTGTGGGAATGTCATAACGACTGGTCATTAATAGCCCTAAACCTGTTAACCCACTGCTGCCAGCCGAAATAGCCCATGCACTTAAAAACAAAAAGCCCAATTGAGTTGGGTCAGGGTTCAACGGTAACAACATTGGGCTAGCAATTGCGATGCTTACCACTGGATGTACGCCAATGATGCCGACTAAAATCATGCCAGCTAGAACAAATGAAAATAACAACGGACTAAAGGTAAAACTGTCTAAATTGAAAACCGCTGGATAACACAAAATAATCGCACTGATGCCACTAGAAAAAATGCCAGCGGCTAAAAATAAAGCAAATTGGCTGCCTATTTGAGGGAGTTTGTGGTTTACAAAATGGAGTAAACTCTGTTTTCGAGAGGCCGTTTTCATGAGCAAAATAGTGGCGCTGGGTGCCAGTAGGCAAATTAAAACCAGTATGCTGATGCTGGGCCAAATAAAATGAAAAAGTATTACGGAAGAAGCGAGAAATATGGGAATAACAAGACTCTCCCGTTGGATTGGGTAGCCATTAAACTCGCCTTTCGTCCGTCGGTAGGCCTCGATGCTAGAAAAAATGATAGCGACTAAACCCATAGCCAAACCAGGAATAAGGGTCTTCTGCCATTGCATACCAGGGGCGTAGATTAACGCCACACCGGTTGCGACGAAAAAGGGCGACCACCAGGCTGCTGCAGAAAAATTGCGCGTTAGGATGAATTGTTGTACCGGTGTTAATTTGATGGCCGCTTTCATGCGGTCTGCAAACACCAGTATGACCGATAAGTTTATGACGGCTCCCAATATTTGTACGCCTAGGGCTGTGTTGAGTATGGCGCTAAAACCTGTAGGTAATTGACGTTTTTTATCTACTGAGTTAGTGAGATCTAAAAAAGATACGGCGACAAACATCGCGAGCATGGGCAAATTCACCGCAAAAACTTGTTGCCAAGTCATCCATATGCCTTGTGAACCTGCAAAAAGTAATGAAGCGCTGCCAATAACCATTAGCCAAGAGACTTGACGTTTCGCGCTGGCAGCCAAGGTGTGCCACATTGCAAAATTAGCTCCCCAAGCAAGTAAAGTGGGAAGTAATACAGATATAAGCTGAGTGACGGATAATAAGTAAAACAATAATGTGCTAAGAACCAGCCAGCCTGTATATTGTTTTAATAACATCATTTTTCGTCTGTCCTTGTGTCTTGCTAGATTCGAGATCTGTTCGAAAGGGATATTCAGTGGTTTCTAGGGTGTTTATTGTTTTTAAATAGTGCGGTATCTAGAAGCGGCGAGCAAGTGAAAGGGACACAAATGGGGGATATTTCACGCTGCTGCAGAGCAGATAATAAACCTGTCATTAAACCGCTTTAAAGTGGGATTGTTGGGCGAATCATCTCTTGTGGTGTATTTGAATGGATTACTTTAAAAAACCATCAAAAAAAGCTAGAGTGTTTGATTAATTAAAATCGTATTGTTTCCTTTATTTTGTAAGAGTTGAGTCATATCTTGAAGAGATTGCGCCGTTCTATTTTTAGTTTAATCACTGCATTTTGCCTTGTTTTGGGTGTTTTATCCTCTTCATTGCTGTTTGCTCAAGATGTTGCTTTGGACTCTGGCTGGGAATACGCATGGGGCGATTCACCGTTTGATTCGAATGGTGTGCCATTATGGGCGCAAGAAAACAGTAACGTGGAATGGTTGCCAATTGACTATCCTGCTAACCCTCAAGGTCGTGGTGCGTTTGAGAATATTTGGTTTCGTGTGACCTTGCCTGATGTGCCGCTAAGAGACCCTGTTTTTTATGCGTCTAGCATCGATTTATTGGTCGAAGCGTACATGGATGGGAAGAAGATTTATCAGCATGGTGAATTTGATCATCATGGGGCTGGCGAATTTGCAGGCTGGCCTTGGCATATGATTATTTTGCCTGAGGATTTCGCTGGAAAAACACTCTATTTTCGGGTGTATTCAGATTATTTCAGTATCGGGTTCTGGGGTGAGCAAAAACTCAGTGAGCGAGTGGATGTCTTATCCCAAGTGGTTAAATCGTCGTACTCCGGGATTATTGTGGTTGGTGTCTCGATATTTATTGCGTTGATGGCGTGCGTATTCGCTATATTTCGAGCTCAGCGCCGTCAGTTTCTGAGTGTAGGATTTTTCTCCTTGGCCGCCGCAGGGCTGATGTTGGGTGACACACCTGTAACGAAACTTATTTGGAATAAGCCGCTAATTTGGGATTATATTGGTGCTTATGCGTATTTCCTATTGCCCATTCCGATGTTTATGTTGTTGGCAGAATGGCTATCCAAAGCGGATTTAGAAGTTCGACATTTTCAATGGCTATGGAAATTTCATCTGGCTTTCTTAGTGGTTGCTGGGCTGGGCAGCTTGTTAGGTGTGGTTACGGTGACTCAGTTATACCCTGTCTTTGATGGTATCTTTATTATCACGTTATTGATGTTGATCGCATCTGTTTTGTTTGTTTTTCATCGTGTTAGTGTGGAACAAAAAGTGCTGATCTTGGCCTACTTTGGTTTTTGTGCGGTCATGTTGCTAGACATGGCGGTCGCTCACGCTTGGGTTTCGTGGATTAGTGTTCCAGTCTCTAACGGCGCTATCTTTTTCTCGGTTGTGATTATCGGGTTATCATTTAATCATTATTTATCCTCTCAGCGCCGTTTGACGACATTAAATGCTTCTCTAGAATCAGAGGTCGTTATAAGGACTGAGCAGCTGGTCCAGCTTGCGGACAAGGAAAAGTCTCGAGCGGAAGGCTTGCTGTTTCAACAAACTAAGTTAGAGCTTGCCAGCGATATCATTTTGGCACTTGAAAGCTCTCGTACATTAGACGTGGGTATTGAAAAAATTGGAAATGCGATCGCTGAGCTTTGCCAACCGTTTTCTGGGGTGTTTAGTATTGCTAAGGACGATGGTTGGCAACAGGTACAATGCTGGGGGCGTGACATGGCCATGTTTGTTCCCAGTGAGACTGAAGTAACGAAAGTCCACTTTGATGATGAACACGGTGTCTTTCCCTTTAAAATAGCAAACCAGCAAGGTGTGGTGAGTTATGTTGCTTTACTGCAAGTCAGGGTGACGGATGAGCCAAATGGGTATTCAGTTGAACGCTTTATGAAACTGGTGCAGAGGGCAGTGGAAAAAATCAGTATCACTTTGGCTAACATCGCGTTACGTGAAGAGTTACAACGCTTTTCATACGAAGACATGCTCACCAATTTGAAGAACAGACGATTTTTTTCAGAAGTGATGGAGTATGAAATCGCTTCAGCAGAGCGCAATAAAGAGCCATTGTCCTTGCTTATTTGTGACATTGATCACTTCAAAAAATTTAATGATACATACGGACATCCGGCCGGAGATGAAGCGTTAAAAGCCCTTGCCGGTTTGCTGAGCCGTTTCTTTCGTCAGGCGGATATTGTCTGTCGCTTAGGTGGGGAAGAGTTCGTGGTCATCATGCCAAGAGCCAGAGGCGGTGACTGCTTGCGTCGTGCTGAAGAGCTAAAAATAGCCGTTGAGAATACCCAGATACTTTACGAAGGGCAAACGTTGGAAAGCGTGACTATTTCAATTGGTATTGCCAGCTGGCCAGAATTAACAGAAGACCCGCAGCAACTCTTTCAGCAAGCAGATCTTGCGCTATACGAAGCAAAAGAGAGTGGCCGGAACTGTATTCGTATGGCAAAACTGAATTAAAGAATGGGTCTGATTAAAACGCCTGTGCTTAGGAGTCGCTGTTTATCAGGACGACCTGATCTTCTTCCGTTTCCAAATCTTCAATGTCTAGGCTGCTGAGTTTGTCGTGGATGTCGGGCTCAGCGACATTGTCGGAAGGATGAGTGACGCCCATAAACTTACCTCCCGCTTCGATACTTAAATTGTCGCTGTAAAGGGTGCCACTGACACGACCGCAACTTAGTATTTCGATATAGGTTGCACGACCAATGCCTTCAAAACCGCCGTTGATGATTAGGCGCTCAGTGATTATTTCACCTAGGACATTACCCGATACGCTTATTTTTACTTGGCTTTTGACTTCGATCTGTCCATCGACATTGCCATCTATTTGTAGCTGATTGGCGACGTTTAGTTTTCCGGTTATTGTGCAACCTTCTGCGATGAGAGTTGTAGTTGCTGACTGACTCTTAACTCTATTTTGTCCACCAAAGATTCCCATCGTATGCCTCTTACGCTGTCGAAAATTGTTTCAAAATTGTCCACGTTCCAATTGATGAAGGGCTTTGGGTCTAATGCTCGCCCTATGAAGCGTATTTCATAATGCAGGTGTGGCCCTGAGGTTAGTCCACTGTTGCCAGAATAGCCGATTAAGTCGCCCATTTTGACAAAATCACCTTTATTTACCGCAAACTTACTGAGGTGTGAATAGGAACTCGAAAAACCATAACCGTGTAATAGTTTTAGAAAGTTCCCTGAGCCTTGGTTGCTTGGGCGGGTCACTTCTACCGTGCCGTCGGCAGGCGCATAAATTGGCGTTCCTGTGTTGACGGCAAAGTCCTGTCCACGATGAAATTTCATATTGCCGGTGACAGGGTGTTGTCGTTGACCGTAACCAGACGATGTTCGCGCGTTTTTTACTGGTGGCCCACTGGGTATTTGAGTCAGCATAGCGATGCGCAATGATGAGTTCATTGCTGCGGTGTCTAAACGTGACTCAATTTCCATGCTGTTCTGATCATCAATGCCTAACACTTTTTCTAAGTCATTCAATCGATCGGAAACAACAAGCATCCGTTCTTCGCGCTCGGATAGATCCTGCTCTAAGCTTTGCTTCAGTGCGGTGAGCGAGGCTATCTCTTTATTCAAAGAAGAGGATTTATTTTCCAGCTCAAGCAGCTTTAATTTTGAATGTTCTGCGTCGTTTACTAGGTAATAAATGATTCCAGCCGTGACCAAAACCCCAAGGAATATAACGTAGCTAACAAACTTGAATGTATGACGTGTGCGTTTTCCGAAACTAAAATGTTTTGTTCCATCTACTGAAGAAATAGAGACTGTTATATTGTCTTTCATCGTTTTGCTTGTTTACCAACATCATCATTCATATCGTTAGATATACAGCATAATATCTATCTTTGTAAACTTTTGTATATCAGGAAGCCCATTTTAAAATGGATAAAGTAATTTTACCTAAACAGCAGGCCATAAATGGGGCGGTATGTGTGAGCCCGCCGGCTTATTTCAGCCATTGGGCCTGGATGTAAGAAGCGAATTTTTCGATCGTTAAAAGGCTTAACGATCTTTTTTGCGCACATAGTTTAAGATGGAAATCGGAACGACTTTTCGAACGGGGAAGCCTGCTATCTCTTTGCGGTCGATGACCTGTTTTAATCGGCTTTCAATGGCACAAAGGTTTTTAAAATCCCCCATAGCAACAAAGGATATGGCTTCTCCAGAGGCGCCAGCGCGACCAGTTCGGCCAATGCGATGGATGTATTCTTCTGGTTTGAACGGCAAGTCGTAATTGACCACGCGGCTTAATTCACCGATGTCCAAACCGCGAGCAGCAACGCCGGTTGCGACGAGGTATTTTAGTTCGCCAGATTTAAATTGCGCCAAAATCTGTTCGCGCATGGCTTGGCTTCTATCACCGTGAATACAGTCCGCCACGATGCCGCGTTTGGCTAGCTGATCGACGAGTTTAGCAGCACCGTGTTTTTTCTCGATAAAGATAAGTGCCTGATCCCATTTTTGCTCGTTGATTAAATGGCTCAACAAAGCCGACTTGGTGTCTTTATCGACAGTAATTAACCATTGTTTGATATTGGCAGCAGCACGCATGTTAGGAGAAATAGAAATTTCAGCCGCTAGGTCGGTCATCTTGCTGTCTGAAAAGTCATAAGCAAGGGCGCGAACATCGTCTGTCATGGTGGCTGAAAACAATAAGTTTTGACGGTTTTCAGGTAAGCGATCCATGATCTTATTGATGTCGTCAACAAAGCCCATGTCGACCATTCTGTCCGCTTCGTCTAATACCATGACTTTCAGCTCATCAAAATGCAGCGCACGCTGATGCGCCAAGTCGAGCAACCTGCCCGGCGTCGCAACCAGAATATCAACACCTTCGATCAGTCGTTCTTTTTGCGCTTCAGTGTCGACACCGCCATACACGGCCATAGACGTTAATTTTGTATGCTTAGCGTATTGAGCAACACTGGATTCAACTTGAACCGCTAACTCTCGTGTCGGCACAAGAATCAATACTCGAATGCGTTTGCCACGAAGGTTTCCTGCTTTAGTGAATCGTTCTAGCAACGGCAGAACAAACGCAGCCGTTTTACCCGTGCCTGTTTGTGCGGTGGCGATGAGGTCTTTACCTGAAAGGATGACGGGAATCGCTTGTTTCTGGATTGGCGTAGGTGTTTTGTAACCCAGTTCCGTAATCGCTTGAACAAGAGAACTGGATAATCCTAGTTTTGCAAATGGCATAAAGTGCTCTGACAGATTGTCGTAAGGGGTGTCGAAAAGAGTGTGGAGTATAGCGTAAATTGAGCGGTTTATCGCAGTTGGAGAGTCTGGAAAGCCCAACGTGTCCTGCGTAAAAATACGCTACTATTTAGATTCAATCCCAATTTACTTCCGCCAGTGATTCAAAGCTTGGTCGAGCAAAATAGTAACCTTGGAAAAGATGAATCCCCATGTCTTGTAAAGCATGGTATTCGGCTTTTGTTTCGACACCTTCTGCCACAATAATCATGTTAAGTTCATTAAATAGATTGACTAGATTACGTACAATAATCTGGCGTTTTTTGTCTTGGTCGATATTTTTAATCAGCGCGATGTCTATTTTTGTGATGTCGGTTTTTAGCTCTGCTAACTGGCCTAGGCCATTAAACCCTGAACCAAAGTCGTCGGTAGCGGTTAAAAAGCCTTGTTGTTGATAGTGCTGGATGATCGATTCTAAATGTTTGCTGTCTGAAATTTGCTCATTTTCGGTGAACTCGAAAATGATTTTTTCTTTCGGGAATTGGTATTCTTCAGCGGCATTGAGTGTGGTTCGAATGCAAAGCTCTGGTTTGTATACCGCGTTTGGTAAAAAATTGATGCTAAGAAAACTGTGTTTATGAATGCCCAGTTCTGCCGCCAGCTTAATGGCTTTTACGCGACAACTCTGATCAAAACGATAGCGATTGGTATCATTGACGTTTTGAAAAACCTGAAAAGCACTTTCTTGGTTTAAACCTCGCACCAGCGCTTCTTGGGCGAACACTGTTTTGTTATGGCTGTTAATGATTGGCTGAAACGCCATGGTAAAATCGAAATCTAAATCGCATCCTGTTGAACATTCTGCGCAGCCCAGCTTTCGAAAGTCCTTTTGATGCATATGACACTCTCGTTAAATACTATTGAGTTAAAGCACGGTCGCACACACTACGAACAGGGCTTTACGACACTAATTTTGTCTATTATCAAACAATAGGGTGGGTAATGCGAATTTTCCAGCACCATCGATGTGATAATCCTTAAAAATGTGCGTTTTTCCGTTTTTGTAAGCAATAAAAAAGGATCAGCCGCTAATGCGAGCCGATCCTTTTTGACATCAAAGCATGCTGCTTTAAATAGAGTGAACTATTTATCAGCGGCTTTTTCAGCTTGTTGTTTGTCGTAACGTTTTTCCCAGAACTCAGCGCCTTTGATGCCAAGTGCTTTCGGGTTAAATGTGTACTCTTTTACACCCGCGGCTTTTTGATCTTCATAATCGCGCAGGGCTTTCATGGTGGGTTTTGCCATGAAGAAGATGGTAATAATACCAACGATGTTTAGCCATGCCATTAAGCCCACACCCACATCACCTAGGTTCCAGATGTAACCTGCGGTGTTAACCGTACCGTAAGCCACCATAAACATGATAAGCAGTTTTACGAAGGTTAGTGACACGTTGATATTCAACGCACGACGCAAATAAGCTACGTTGGTTTCAGCGATATAGTAATACGCCAAAATAGTCGTAAAGGCGAAGAAGAACAAAGCAATACCAACAAAAATTGGACCTGAACTGCCAAACACGCTAGCCAGTGCCATTTGAGTAAAGGCAGGAGACGCAATGATAGTTGAAGGATCAACGTTTTGTACGATGAATTGACCGTCCGCCAAAGTACCTTGTACGTTGTATTGTTGCGTGATCAAAATCATCAACGCCGTCGCGGTACAGATAAATAGTGTATCAACGTAAACAGAGAAAGCTTGTACAAGACCTTGTTGTGCAGGGTGTTGAACTTCTGCGGCAGCAGCGGCATGAGGTCCAGTGCCTTGACCGGCTTCGTTAGAGTAAACGCCACGTTTTACACCCCAACCAATGGCGGCACCAAAACCCGCCTGAGCGGTAAATGCATCCGTGAAGATTAGGTGAAAAATGCCAGGTACTTTGTCTAGGTTTAAGAAGACAACGATCAGTGCCATCACAATGTAACCAAGTGCCATAAATGGCACGATGATTTGAGTGAAGTTTGCGATGCGTTTGATGCCACCAAAAATGATGAATGCCAAGACAACCAAGATAACCGCTAAAGCGACTAATTTCGTTGAGCCAACATCACCAAATGAGCTAGATACAATAACGCCTTCACCGAAGATTTGTGTAACCGCATTGCCTACAGAGTTTGCTTGAATGCCCGGTAAGAAAACGCCACAAGCAATGATAGAAGACAGCGCAAATAATACGCCTAACCAACGCCATCCTAGGCAGCGTTCGAAGTAATACGCTGGGCCACCGCGGTATTGACCGTTTTCACTCACCTTATAAAGTTGACCTAGGGTGGATTCTGCATACGCTGTGCTTGCGCCTAAGAAAGCCACAACCCACATCCAAAATACCGCGCCAGGACCACCAAAACCAATGGCCGCCGCAACCCCTGCGATGTTGCCTGTGCCCACTCGGCCAGACAATGAAACAGCCAGTGCTTGGAAAGAAGAAATGCCTTTATCTGAATCATTAGAATTGAGCAAAAGAGAGCACATTTCTTTAAAATGACGAACTTGAGCAAAGCGCGTAAGTATTGAATAGAACAAGCCTGCACCTAAACATAGGTAAATTAAGGCAGGACTCCAAATGACTCCGTTTAAGAAATCAATGAATGCTTGCATAGAAAATCCTCGATTATGAATGGCTCTGAGAGCTTTATTAATTGTTATGTTTTTTACCAAAGTGCTGCGGTTGTGGGGGAAGCCGCTGAGTATTTTGTGGCTATCTAACCTAAAACGGTAAATTGCGCACAAAAAGTGCACCTTAGTGGGGCGAATTTACCACGAAAATGAAATGAGATCTATTTCTAAGTCGTCTGCAAAACCTAGTTTCATTCATAAAGGCCTTCAATCTTAGTTTTGTAAGGTTGAAGGCCGTACGTTTGCGGTCAAGCTGTGTTGATAATGCTTGAGTTGAGTGAGGAGTAAACTCTGACGTCGAGAGACGTTAATGGGGTCTCAATACGTCGTATTTTTTCTCGTTGTACAGCCAAGTACCCAATAGCGGATGCGCAATGGCTTGATCGACTAGGCGACTTTCGACCTTATCGCTAGGCGTTAATGCCGCATTGTCATAGGTGAATGTTTTGGGTTGCTTCTTGGGTTGCAGTATCACGACTTGATCCCCCTTCATGTAAGCCTGGTTTTCGTTGAATTGCATGATGGCTCTTCCGATGTAATCGTCACCGACTTTTGTCATATCTTGCCCAATCATGGGGTGGATCGAATCGACGCCTATTAATGAAAGGAGTGTCGGTGCTAAATCGATTTGACTGGCAATGCGATTGTCTTGTTTCGGTTGAATGCTGTCACCTAAGATCAGTGCGGGTATGTGGAAGCTTGGAATCGGCACCAAATCAGACCGCGTGGTGCGTGCATCATGGTCGGCAACCACTAAGAACACCGTGTCTTTCCAATATTCTTCTTGTTTCGCCAATTTGAAAAAGTGGCCAATGGCGTGGTCTGCATATTTCACCGCATTTTCACGGGTATTTTTTGGTGTGTTATATTGCTCTATTTTGTTGTCTGGAAACTCATATGGATCGTGATTTGAAGAGCTGAAAACCAAACTAAAAAAGGGTTTGCCTGTTTTTGATTTACTCACAAAATCTTGGTTGGCTTTCGTGAAAAGGTCTTCATCACTGACTCCCCAAGAGCCAACAAACTCTGGGTTGGTAAAATCCTTCTCTTCAATGATGGCGTCGAAACCATTGCCAAGGAAAAAAGTTTTCATATTGTCGAAGTGAGCGCCGCCACCGTAAATAAAATTGGTGTCGTAACCGTGTTGCCCTAAAAGTTTTGCGATTGTAAAGAAACCTGTTTGCGAATTGGGGAGTTTAACCGTGCTGCGCGCTGGAGTTGGGACAAAACCCGTTACAACGGCCTCTATGCCTCGCACTGAACGGGTTCCTGTTGCATAAAGGTTATTAAATGCCCAGCCTTGAGGCGCTAATTTGTCGTATTCTGGGCTTAATGGCAGTCCACCTAAACTACCAATAAATTGCGCTCCTAAACTCTCTTCTAGAATAATCACCAGATTTTTAGGGCGATCATAATGTCGAGAGGCGGTGTGTTTGTGAAGTGTAGGAAATTGGTCGGACACAAATTGCGATGGATCCATTCCCATGGCGTTGTGAATTTCAGCAAGCACCTTGTCTTGTTTCATTTTAGGATAAAGCTCAAAGGAGCTGACTTCATCCGCCATTTGGCTAACCGCATACAAAAGTGAATAGGTTGAGTTAAGTGTCAAACTGTTAACCAGTGGGTCATTCGTGAATGCCGTATAACTTGGGTTTATGGCACGGTGTTGTAAGCTAGAGCGAGCGCCTATAAATGCCAAGCCAAAAACAATGACTATTAAAACAGGGCGTTCAAACCATTTAGGTTGTGGCTTACTGAGTAAAGTGAATCCACGAAAGGCCTTGTAAGCCAAGATGACCGTAATAGTAGTGATTAAGGATGTGAGAAGGAGGGTGACTTTGTGCCCTTCCATCAACATGGAAAAGACTTCTTTTGGGTATATTAAATATTCTACAAAAAGGCGATTGGGTCTTAAACTGTATTCTTCAATAAAAGCCGGTGTTGATGCTTCCATAAAAATGAATAAGACAAAGGCGCTGGTTAGCCAAAGACGCGTCAAGATGTCCCAAGTGCGATTTAGATAAGGTATGCCAGAGATCAGCAAACTAATGACAGCGGGTATACCAATAATGAAGGAAATTGATGAGATATCAATGCGTAAGCCATACCCTAGTAACGTCAGCCAGTCTGATAAGCTGTCAATTCGGTCATGTTTCCAAACCATTAACAGCAGTCGACTGATCGTTAAGCATGTCAGTGTCAGAGCAAAGAAAAACAGATACGGTTTAATGGGTGAGAGCTGGCGCGTGATCAACTCTTTTACTTTTTTCATAGTCGGTCTCTAAATTAGTGATATGGTCTAATTTAGAGGGGGGACAGTATAAAAAGAGTAAACGACATTTTTTTCACATTGTTATGATGCTCTATCTCACTGTCTTGACTATTAATAATGAATTTGGTTTAGAGAAAAGTGTCATTACTTCCACTAAAAAATGGCTCGCTCTACGGATTGCATGCTTTGCAGGCAGATTGAGTAAAGACAAGCCAATTGGGGAAATGGTGAGGGTTAATCTTTCTTTTCTATGGTGACTTCCAGAGTTTTGGTGTTTCCAGCGTACCATTTTTGTACATACAGTGTTCCCATGATAGGCGCTTTTCCCGCTTCAGGCACTTCCTGATAGCGTACGCTGTTCTTGGTTTCTTTTTCGTATTCAAAAGTAAGAGTTGTTTTAGACATGGTCTTCTCCTTGTATCGTGTTCGGTTGTTTTTTGAATATGAGTGCCTTTAGGCCGCTTTCTATATCTATATCCATGAATTCTGCTGGGTTATCCAGTCGATATTGGTAGGTAAGCGTTGGAGCTTCTTCTTTCATACCGTTGATAAGAAATTGTGACGGGATGGTTGGGTCATTAACACACGCAAGTACTTCGCCGTGCTCGGTCAATAGCTCTGGCAAGCGTCGTAGTATTTTTTGATAGTCTTTGGTTAATGCGAAGCTACCGCGCTGAAAAGTGGGTGGGTCTATGATGATGAGGTCGTACTCGCCATACTTTTTAATTTTTCCCCACGATTTGAATATGTCATGCGCAAAAAATTTGACGTTTTGTAGACCATGTTGGTTTAGGCGGTGATTGTCTCTTCCTCGGCTTAGAACGGCTTTTGCCATGTCTAGGTTAACGACAAAATCGGCTCCGCCTGAAATGGCAGCCACGGAAAAACCACAGGTGTAGGCAAAGAGGTTTAGTACGCGTTTGCCGTGGCTGTGTTCCTTCACCCAACGACGCCCATGACGCATGTCCAGAAAAAGCCCAGAGTTTTGATTTTTTCCAAGATCAAGTTGGAATAAGAGACCCTCTTCATCCACAACCTGATGTTCTTGATATTCCCCCCAAATGCATTCAGTAGGGCTTCTTTCGCGACTTCTGTGCTGAAGTAACAGCGATTTAGCGTTACAGGCGCGCCATTCGTTGGAATGAGTCCAATTAATAAATTCGTTATGTAATTTATTTAATTCGTCAGAAGTGGGCTCTTTAAAAAGACATACCAATATTTGGCCTTCTAACCAATCGACTGTGACTTGTTCGAGTCCAGAAAAGCATCGACCCCGACCGTGAAACAGGCGCCGTGCCCCTTGTGGTTTTTGGGCTAGCTGGGTGAAAACGTGTTCGGTGAGCATTGCGAGTGCTTGAGGGTTCATAAATTTGTGTTTTTGCGATAGTGAAGTAGGGGCATATTTTACTGATAACAGAACCAGAGGCCAGAGGAATGAGGCGTTGATGATGGTTTAATAGAGTTTGAAAGACGCAGAGTCAAAAGGTAAGGGGGGGCACTGAAGGAAAGCGTAAGAATGACGCCGGTTTGTCAGTCATGACTGGTAAACCGGCGTCTAGCTTGTTTTATTGACGCTTCCAGCGATACGCATCTATCAGCAAAAAGACGATAAGACTCACGCCCATTACGGGCAGGCTAATGCTCAGTGCAGCGGCGATGAGTAGGATGATTGTTTTTTGTATTCCAGACAATCTTCCCCAAGCCTGTAATAAGGGTTTTGATGTTGACCCAGCCTGTGGGCGGCGGATCCACCACATTCGGTAGCCCCAAATAATCATGAAGCACAAAGACAGACCAAACGCAGTCAATATTATTTGGTTAACAACGCCAAACAAAATCCCCATATGGGCATCAATGCCCCAGCGAATTAACTTAGCAACAAGTGGGAAAGTAGCGAAATCGGCACGGCTGGTAACGGTCATTGTGCTCGCATCAACAGCGACACTATCGACTTGAGTTGGCCAAGAGCGATCAATTTCGCTCACTCGCCATGCCTTATCGGTTGTGCTTGAAGGTCTTATTTCTAGTTTGTTGGCATCAATTCCAGCGTCTCTTGCTGCCTTTAGTACACCATCGAATAGAACGTCAATGTTTTCAAATTTTTCTGCTGGTAGCTTCATCGCAGCCATATCATGGTGACTGGCGTGATCTAAATGATCGGCATGTTCAGCAGATACCATTGTGGTATGGGAAGTAACATGAATATTTCTATCGACCGAAGGAGTAACCCAACCGATATTAGATCGCAGTGTGCCAATATTGCTGCCCGCCCATTTTGACCAAGTTAGTCCCGTGATAGAGACAAAGATCAGACCAACAAAAAGACAGAGGCCGACTTGATAGTGGCGGCGACGCTTACGCAGATGTTCTGTTTTATTGGCAAACTCTGCTTTGTTTTTCTTGCCCCCTTTGTACCATAGGAAAAGCCCACCGAGTGCCGCAATCCACAACCAAGAGGCTGCCAGTTCACTGTAGTAACGCCCAACTTCTCCTAAAAGGAGCTGGCGATGCATAAAGTCGATGGTGGTTCTAAGAGGCAACACACCGCTCGTACCATAAACAGGTAAGTTGCCTTTGACGTCAAGTGTGACAGGATCAACAAATATGGCTCTTGCGCCTGTTAGCTGCGCATCTTGGTCAAGAAACATCACTCTTGTGGTATCGCCTTGTTCTGGGGCAGGACGAACAGCAAATAAGGTCAGGTTACTTGTTAGTTGCGATTTTGCAGCGGCTATCTGTTTCGATAGAGGCTGGTTTTCGCCCACACTTTGCGTTGTTAGCACATCTTTATAAATGGCGTTTTCAAGTTGTGGCGTAATCACATAGAGGGTTCCCGTGAGTGCTGCTACAAAGATGAACGGGCCAATGAAAAGGCCAATATAGAAATGCAGTCGTGTCATTAATAGTAGTATGGCATTTGAAGATGATTCAGATGCTTTGTTATTCGATTTTGTCGACATAATACTTTCTCGTCTTATAGAAAAGGGCAAAGCAACGCCTCTGAGTAAAAACTCACTTTTCTATCATTAGGTATGGCGCACACAAATACATCTGTTCATGTATGAATCAGATTGTTTTGTGTCAATTTTTATCATGGTTTCTATGAGTTAGAGCGCGATGGTAGGTGGTGCTCTGGGGAGAATTGAGGTGAGGGGCACATGGTATTTGTGCGAAATGGTCGTCGTTACCGTGTTTGGGTAACGATCCTGAGTCAGGGGAATGAGTTCGAAGGTTTTGGTATCGATCCAGTTTAAATGAAAGAGCAGTGAGCAATAGCCGCAGACCTCCAAGAGATTGGCGCTTTCGCCGTGCCCTTGATGTCCTTGGTGTTGATGGTGGCTGCCATGTGCAGAGTTAGCCGATTTACGGTTTGCCTGCTCGGAAAGCATGTTTGCATGGTCATGATTGCTCATTGTCATGCTTTCGCTTGTCATGCCAGCCATCGACATTTGCATCGACATAGTGCTTGGCTGGGATGAAAGCGCGTTGCTTACTTGAGAGAACAGAGGCCCAAAATAAATAAGAAAAACAGCAAAAAAGGAAACGCACGCCGCAAAGTGAGCGTGTCTGCTTCTGAATCTTTTTGGTTTTGGGCTACAGAGTGTCAGGAGCAAGGCGTGCGTATCTTCACTAAAAAATTGGGTTTAGCTTTGTAAGTCAGCAGCGTGTTCTTCAGCAGAAGAGACAATGCATTCGCCAGCAAGGTTAGGAGCAACGCCCACAGAGAAACCATCGTTTTGCATGCCTGGAAGCCATTTTTCGGCCCAATCAACAGCATTGATTTCTAAGCTATTAAATCCTTGATAATCTTTCTTGCCCCATGCCGCTGCTAACGCTTCTGCTGGCCAAATAGGCAATACTTTGTCGCTGCCCAGGTCGATTATCAAACAACCTTCAGCGTCAGCCAGTGTCCAGATAGACGCGCCTTTTTTAACAAGGTTTAACACGTGGTCGTAACGTTCACTGCTAGGCAAACGGTAAAAAGTATCATCAAGAAGGATAGGGCTAGACATTGGTTTGGCTCAGTTCGGTAAGATAAAAAACGCGATCTTATCACATTGATTAAAAGGAATGACCTATTCCGTTCCGCTTTAATCAATGTAACAAGCAAAAAAGAGGTTTAAGCGAACAGCGTATTCAAATGTTTTAAATGCATTGCTTTAGTGTCTTCTGCCATCCAGCTGCCTGTGATGCCATTTTCAGCAAGTTGAAATAACTCCTCTTTGCTGATGTTGGTGTTGCGAATCAACGAAGCGTAATTATCATTCATGTAGCCACCAAAATAAGCCGGGTCATCCGAATTTACTGTGGCGTGAAGTCCTAAAGCAAGCATCTGCTTGATCGGGTGGTCTTTCATGTCATTGACAACGCACAGCTTTAGATTGGAAAGTGGGCAAACAGTCAGTGTCAAATTACGCTGTTTGATGGTCTGAATAAGTTTGTCGTCTTCAAGTGCTCTATTGCCGTGATCAATGCGTTCTACTCCGACTTGATCGATGGCTTGCCATACATAGTCTGGTGGCCCTTCTTCTCCTGCGTGAGCGGTGACTTTTAGACCAAGGCTTTTACAGCTCTCAAAAACGCGTAAGAATTTTTCAGGCGGGTGACCCACTTCGGAACTGTCTAATCCAACGCCATCAATCCAAGCCAAATAGGGCTTAGCCAGTTCTAATGTCTCAAAAGCACTTTCTTCGCTTAGGTGTCTCAGGAAGGACATAATAAGTTTGGATGTCATGCCCCATTTTTTTTCCGCGTCTTGGAGCGCGTTATGGATGCCTTTTATTTGAACGTCAAACGCAACACCACGAGACAAGTGACCTTGTGGGTCAAAGAAAATCTCGACGTGCACGACGTTTTCGCTGTGAACTTTTTCTAAATACGCCATGGTTAGGTCATAAAAATCGACTTCATGAAGAAGCACTGACATGCCTTGATAATAAAGGTCTAGAAAGTCTTGTAGGTTGGTGAACTGGTAGGCTGCTTTTAAGGCTTCAACGGTTGAGTATTTCAGTTCAACGTTATTGCGTTGCGCGATAGCAAACATCTGCTCAGGCTCAAAGGTACCTTCAATGTGCAAATGAAGCTCGGTCTTTGGCATTGCCTTTGATAACTCGATCAGTGTGTTTGTTGTGTTCATTAGGTTACCTTTTATTTGGCTGTAACGACTTTGTTTTACTTGGCGTTTAATTCTTAGATATAGCGAGAAAAACGGAGAAAAGGGTATTGATTGCGTCACTTGTAAAAAAGCAGGGGAATATACAGCCAGCGTCGCTGGCTGTATATAGGTCTATTCGGTTTAGCGAGGAATTTCGTCAGTGATGCCTTCGACATACCAGTTAACCTGAGCCAGCTCGACATCCGTTAACGAATGATTGGCAGGAACCGCAACGTTGCCTTTGTTGTCTTTGATCGGGCCTGTGAACGGTTTGAATTCACCAGATTTGATAGACGCTAAAGTTGCATCAATTTTAGCGCGAACATCTTTAGGGAGGTTCGGGTTAATAGAGGCAAGTGTTAGCATGTCGTCTTGGAATCCACCCCAGAAATCTTTAGATTCCCATGTGCCATCCATAACCGCTTGAACTTGTTTGATGTAATAAGGGGCCCAGTCATCACGTACTGAGAAGATGTGAGCGTTAGGGGCAAATTTGCTCTGATCGGATGCTTGACCGATCGCACGTAAGCCACGCTTTTCGGCGGCAATTAGAGGAGCTGGGCTATCAGTATGTTGTAGCATAACGTCTACACCCTGATCCATTAAGGCGTTAGCAGCATCCGTTTCTTTACCTGGATCATACCAAGTGTTCGCCCAAACGATTTTCATTTTTACGTCTGGATTGACGCTTTTCGCACCCATATAAGCGGCATTGATGTCGCGAATAACTTCAGGGATTGGGAATGAGCCAATGTAGCCAATGGTGTTGGTTTTGGTCATCATGCCCGCGGTTACGCCCGAAATATAACGTCCTTCATAAGTACGCAAAACATACGTACCTAGGTTTTTAGACAGTTTGTACCCTGTTGCGTGTTCGAAGGTAACTTTCGGGAAGCGCTTCGCGACTTTTACTGTTGGGTTCATGAATCCAAAAGACGTGGTGAAAATCAGATCGTTGCCCGCTTTTGCCAACTGTGTAATAACTCGTTCAGCGTCCGCGCCTTCAGGCACGTTTTCTACGTAAGTGGTTTTTACTTTGTCACCAAAATATTCTTCTAAGCCTTTTCGACCCATGTCATGTTCGTAGCTCCAGCCTAAATCACCCACTGGGCCAACATAAACAAAGCCCACTTTTAACGGCTCTGCAGCTTGTATTGCACTTGCTCCAGCCAAAAGCCCCAGACTAACCAGTAAACTTTTCAGTTTCATTTTTTGCTCCTTTTATGCCTTCCGGCGTTTTTTATGTAATAACTCATAAACAAAATGCAAAAACGAATGCCTCGTTTACGCCATTTGTCTTGGATCAAACGGCTTGCCCAGTGATCGAGGGGCGAGCAGTTTTTCTTTAAATTGATCTGCGCTGATAATAACCATGACGATAACCGTCGCAACATAAGGCAACATGGCGAGCAAATTGGGAGATATAGACCAGCCCAAACCTTGAAGAACCAAATGCATAATGCTCGCCAACCCAAATAAATACGCCCCTAGCATGATTCTACCAACGCGCCATGAGGCGAACACCACTAACGCAAGCGCAATCCAGCCGCGCCCCGCTGTCATGTTTTCTACCCACATTGGTGTATAAACGAGTGACATGTAGGCGCCGGCCATTCCTGCCATTACGCCGCCAAACATCACGGATAAATAACGAACGCGCAACACTTTAATGCCGATCGCATTGGCGGCATGGGGGTTCTCGCCAACGGCTTTAAGGGTTAAGCCGATTCTGGTTTTATTGACCACATAAAGAAGGGCGAAAGTGATGGCAAAAGAGGAATAGACCAGTATGTCGTGAGTGAACAAGATCTTCCCTATAAAAGGGATGTCACTTAACAACGGAATAGCAATAGGCTGAAAGCCTTGGATGGTTTGTCCAACAACGCCAGAGCCGACAAAGGCGCTCAATCCGGTGCCAAAGATGGTTAGGGCCAGTCCAGTTGCCACTTGATTGGCGCCTAAGTGCAGTACAAGAGCGGCAAATATCAGGCTCATAAGGCAACCCATAAGCATCGCGGCAAGCACGCCTAAACCGGCGCTGCCAGTGCCGTAAGCGGCCAGAAACCCGACAACAGCGCCCATTAGCATCATGCCTTCTTGGCCAAGATTCAACACGCCAGATTTCTCACAGATGAGTTCGCCTAATGCGATAAACAGAAGCGGGGTGCCGGTTTTGATGGCGGCAAACAAAATTTGTACGATTAGATCCGAGTCCATAAGTGGCTCCTAGTTTGTCGCATGATTTGAAAAGGCGAGGCGATTATTAATGAAAAAATCACAAGCCAGAAGAAAGAACAATAAAACGCCTTGAAACATACTGACGACGGCGACAGGGATGCCCATTTCGATTTGCGCTAAGTCTCCGCCCATATAAAGTACCGCCATAAAGATCGCGGCCAAAATGGCTCCAATAGGGTGAAGCCTGCCGAGATAAGCGACGATGATGGCAGAATAACCATAGCCGGGGGAAACGTTTGGAACCAATTGGCCAATGGGGCCTGTGGTTTCACTCACTCCTGCTAAGCCAGCTAGTGCGCCAGCAAATAGCATGACCAGCCAGCTGAGTTTTTTGCTGCTAAAGCCGGCGTATCTTGCGGCGGGCTCATCAGCACCAAATACTTGTATTTGAAAACCCAAATGCGTTTTGCTTAGGATAAACCAGCCGATCACACCTGACAGGATGGCGAAGACAATCCCAAGATGGATTCGGCTGCTGTCAAAGAGTGTGGGCAATAACGTCGCATCAGAAAACATAGCCGATTCGGGGAAGCCAAAACCTTGTGGATCACGAAGCGGACCATGAACCGCCCATATCAAAAGATACAAAGCAATATAGTTAAACATGATGGTGGTTAAGATGAGATTCGAGTTAAATTTCAGCTTCAAGAATGTCGGAATCGCGGCCCAAATCATTCCAGACGCGATGCCCGCCAGTAACGTGATCGGCAATGCAAAGGCAGATTCAGAATCGACAAAGTAAAGTGCCATCGCAGATCCACCCAATGCGCCTGCCAGCAGTTGCCCCTCCGCACCGATGTTCCACATGTTGGCTCGATAGCAGAGTGATAGGCCAACGGCGCACAGTAATAAAGGCCCCATCTTGACGAACATTTCGCCAATGTTGTAGCTGTCGGCCAATGGCGCTATCAATAAAACGTGCAATGCTTGAGTAGGCGACTTTCCAATGGCTGAGAAAAGAATGCCGCCAAATATTAAGGTTAAAACGATGGCGAGCAGCGGCGAAGCGATTTTCATCATTGAGCTTGGCTCAGTGCGAGCTTGAATGCGGATCATGACTTGGCCCCTTTAAAGTCGTTATTGCTGTTGATAAAAGTGCCAGCCATCCATTGTCCTATTTGATCAATATTGGTGGATTCTGTTTTTACTACTGGCGAAAGATGTCCGTCACACACGGCGGCCATACGATCAGCTAATAAAAACAGTTCATCTATGTCTTCGGAAATCAGCAAAATGGCCGCGCCTTGATCTCGCAGCGCCAGTAACGCTTGGTGGATGGCAAGAGCGGCACCAACATCCACACCCCAGGTTGGGTGGGCGCAGATCAATACTTTGGGGTTTTGGCCGATTTCACGTCCCATGATAAATTTTTGTAAATTACCGCCGCTTAGGCTTTTGGCTTCGGAAAATTCACCGTGACACTTTACTTTGTATTTGGCGATGAGCGTTTCGGTGTATTTTTGGATGCTTGGCCAGTCAACCAATCCCTTTTTAATAAAGCCATCGCTGTGGGTTAGTAGCGTGTTTTCCGTCAGGCTCATGTCTGGCACAGCACCGCGGCCTAAGCGTTCTTCTGGCACGTACGCCATGCCCAATTTTCTTCTGTCCCCCGCATGTAGGTGGCCAATGGCTTTGTCTTCAAGGGTCAGACTGTTTTTTACATCCCGTTCGTCTTCGCCGCTAATAATGGCCATTAGTTCGTCTTGGCCATTGCCTGCAACCCCCGCGACCCCTAATATTTCGCCGGATTTTAGTTCGAAACTTATGTCTTTTAATGATGTGCCGAAAGGCTGTTTTGCAGGCAGAGATAAGCAGTTGACATTGAAGAGAGACTTTGTGCCTATCTTTTTAGCGTAACCTGCGTCCTGTTCTGCCAAGTCGCCTACCATCATTTTTGCGATGGAGGCGGGCGTTTCTTCCTGTGGAACACAGGTTTCAACGACTCTACCGCCCCGCAAAATGGTGGCTTTATGGCAAATCTCAGTGACTTCATGAAGCTTGTGGCTGATAAATAAAATGCTGCAGCCTTCTTTTGACAGTGTGCGCAATACGTCAAACAATCCAGCGACTTCTTGTGGTGTGAGCACCGAGGTAGGTTCGTCAAGTATCAGCAGTTTTACGGATTGGACAAGACAACGCATGATCTCCACTCGTTGTCTTTCACCAATAGAAAGCGAATGAACATAACGGTCAGGGTTCACGTTTAAGCCGTATTCTTTAGAAAGTTGTACGATTCGTTCGGCCAAATTTCCAATGGCATTGAGTTGAGTTTTGCTTAGGCACAGCTCAATGTTTTGGCTGACGGTGAGTGTCTCAAACAAGGAGAAATGTTGGAACACCATGCCGATGCCCAAATCCCGTGCAATCGAAGGGGACTTGATGCTGACTTCACGACCATCCCATATGATGTCGCCTTTGTCGGGCGAAACGACACCATAAATGGTTTTTACCAGGGTGCTTTTACCTGCACCATTTTCCCCCAATAGCGCGTGAATTTCTCCAGGCATTAGGCTGATGCTGATGTCATCATTAGCAAGGCAACCTGGATATTGTTTGGTAATACTCACAAGCTCTAAGCGTGATACCAAATTGCTTCTTTTCAATGTTCTGGCACCTTATTTAATGTAATGGACATCTATACATGGCATCTAGTATGAAATATACGACAGTTTTCAATTTGACGCGCACCGTTTTGGGTTTGCTTGTGTTTTGTTTTGGTGCGCAATGTCGCGTTTTTTTGTATATTTGACCGATTAGTTAATGTTTTGTGTTTTTAGTTGTTTGTGTGTCTGTTACTAATCAAATTCCATGCCAATGAGTCGACTCAATCTGTACGCCTTATTTGTGACTAAGGTGGCAATGGCGCCATGATATTGTGCTGATTATTCTTTGCTTCCAAGCGGATTGGTCTAAACTTTATGACCTGTCGGTATTACTCGCCATAATGAATAGAAATAGAGGCGGCTTTTCTGTAAAGTACGTGCTTTCGCCTGCACATTATAGAAGCCTGTTTTCGCATATAATAGTTGGTAAGCATAACAACATAAGCTTGATTGTTTTTAATACAGATAAATGAATGCGGGGTATTGTGTTTTCTTCGATAAAGCAACTCATTAAAACGCTTTTGAACCTTGGCTTTGACGATGAGTTCGGTAATGACCTCAATCAAAAGCACGTGGTGAACTTCTCTTACATGATGTTTTGTTTGAGCTGTTTATTTATGATTGCTGTGTTTTCGTTCCGCCAAATGTATTCCGTCTCTTTGTTTTCTGCCTTCGGCTTGTTCATTGGTGTTATTGGCCTTCGCTATAATTACATTGGTTATTTCTCTAGGGCGCAGTTGTTGATGCCCATCATTAAAATTTCTCAAATCACTGTACTGAGCTTGTTTTATTTTGGTACGAGCAGTGGTTTTCATTGGTTTTTTGTGAATGTTATTGCGTATTCATTTGTTGTTTTTCGTGCAGATCAACGAGCAACGAAAGGCTGGATTGTCGGTGCGTCTGTTGCGTTATTTTTGTTGTGTGAGCTGGTTAATACGGGTGGCTTATATCTGAGCGCGGTGGATCAAGAAATTGCCATCATATTGGTCTTTTTAGCTGTGGCATTTAATTTTGCCATGGTGATTAATTTGGTGATGAATCGATTAAAAGCAGTCAATCATCACCTTAGAACATTGGCGGAAAAAGACGAACTAACTGGTTTGTCAAACCGCCGTAAAGTGCTGGCGGATGCGGTCAATATTTTTGCCGACTCGGTTATCAATAGAGAGTCTTGTGTTTTCTCTATCGTGGATTTGGATCACTTCAAGAAGATCAATGATACATTCGGTCACGAAGCTGGGGATTTGGTGCTGGCCAAAGTGTCCGCTATGATGGCGTCGGTGATTCGTCCTCAGGATGAAATTGGCCGATATGGCGGTGAGGAATTCATTGTCATTATGCGTGATACCAGTCTGAAAAAAGCCGCCGCTATGATGGAGCATATGAGGCAGTCAGTTGAAGATATGTTAATCGAAACAGAACATGGCATTGTGATTCCAGTGACGATTAGTATTGGGTTGGCTGCGATTGACCCTAGCGTGTCTCGCTACGAAGAAATCTTGGCGCAGGCGGATAAAGGCTTGTATGCGGCTAAGCGAAGCGGTCGAAATCGTCTTTCTGTGCAATCGGATTATCAGAACTAGATATTATTTGCTTCCTTGTATTGACATATGAGTTGTCCACTTTCTCTGTGGATAAACTTGTTGGCTAATCTATTTTTTCTTTATTTATTCGTAACGAGGCGCATTTGCTCCCTATATTGTTTCGCTGTGATGATTACTGGGTGGTTGAAAAGCCAGCAGGCATGAGCTTTCATGCCGAGTCTGAAGACTTAGGGGTAATGCAATCGCTGGCGTTGTCTTATCCGGATCACACTTTTTATCCAGTGCATCGGCTGGATAAAATGACCTCTGGTTTGCTGGTGGTGGCGTGTCACGCAAACGCGGCGGCGGAGTTTGGCCGTTTGTTTGAGCAGCATGATATTGAAAAGCGTTATTTGGCTTTGTCAAACCGTAAGCCTAAGAAAAAGCAAGGTACGGTGTCTGGTGGCATGATACCGAGCCGAAGAGGGCAGTGGAAATTGACTCAGGACAGTGAAAACTTCGCTGTAACTCAGTTTTTTTCGTCTTCTTTTCAGGGGGTTAGGGTTTTTTACCTTAGACCTTTAACGGGTAAAACACACCAAATTCGTGTCGCATTAAAGAGTGTCGGTTCTCCTATATTGGGGGACATGAGGTACGCTGGTGAGGCGTCCGATAGGGGGTATTTACATGCTTACTCTCTGCAGTTTGAGTGGCGTGGAGAGCGGCGACATTATGTTTGTGCACCGAATGTAGGGGAGTTCTTTTCCACAGGACTGGCTGAATTTGTGGCTATGCAGTTTGATGAATCTTTACTGACGTGGCCCTCTAGAAAATAATTGATACAACTTAGCAGAAAGTCTCTGACTAAGAAGGAATTTGAATGAAAAATGTTTTGGTTTATTGCCGACAAGGTTTTGAGAAAGATTGTGCTGCAGAGCTGTCGGAAGTAGCAAGTAGTAAAGGGTTTTATGGCTACGCTAAGGTGGTTCCTGATGCGGGCTACATTGTGTATAACTTTGATCAAGCGGACGCTGGTGAAACATTGATCCAGCAATTGACGTTTAATCGGTTGATTTTTGCTCGCCAAATTATTGCTGTAAATGATGTGATTGAGTTAGAGCAAGGTGGTCGGGTTGAATCGTTGCTTGAGGCGGCACGCGAATTGCCATTAGCCGAAGAGATATGGATAGAGACAGCCGATACCAATGAGGCAAAGTCGTTATCTGGCTTGATTAAAAAACTAGAAAAGCCGTTGCGCGAAGGTTGGAAAAAATCAGGGGTATTGAGAAACAAAGCGGTTGGTGTCCGTCATCATGTTTTTATGTTGGATGGTGAGGCGGCGTATTTGGGTGTGTCCTACGCGGCTTGTCGTAGTGAGTTTCCGATGGGAATTCGTCGATTACGCTTTCCTGCGGCTGGGCCAAGTCGTTCAACGTTGAAACTGGAAGAAGCGTTCTTGCAGTTTGTGCCTGAGCAAACGCGAGAAACCGATTTGACCGAAGGAATGACGGCGGTTGATCTTGGTGCTGCGCCAGGTGGGTGGACTTATCAGTTTGTAAAGAAAGGCATTCATGTGATTGCGATTGATAATGGCCCTATGCAGAAAGAGTTGATGTCGACAGGTTTGGTTCAGCATGAAAAAGCAGACGGTTTTAAATATGAGCCGCCTTATACCGTGGATTGGCTGGTGTGCGATATGGTAGAGCGTCCCATCAAAGTCGCAGAGTTGATGGCTCAATGGTTGGCGAGTGGCTGGACCAGAAGGGCGATTTTCAATCTTAAATTGCCAATGAAGAAGCGATACCAAGAAGTGGCCTTGTGCATGCAAACGATTGAATCTTTGCTGAGAAAAGCGGGCGTCGGTTACCATTATCAGATAAAACATCTCTACCATGATCGTGAAGAAGTCACGGTATGCATTATGGTGCGATGAAGCGATCGCCATTTATAAAAAACACCCCATAGAAATCGGCTTTCTATGGGGTGTTTTTTTATCTGGGTGGGACAGCTTAGATGGAGTCCCCAGCACTAAATGGCGAATAGCCCATGGCTTCTTCCATTAAAGTGTCTCTGTCGTATACGTCGCTACGGAACTCAAGCATGCCGTTTGCGTTGGGGACAACGGTAAAGTACACCAAGTAAACGGGGATATACGTTGGCAATGTAATAACCGTATTACTGCCATTCTTAAGAGAGTTGTTCATGTCGTTGTATTGCTTGCTGCCTTTGGTGATCTCGCGGGCAAATTCAACCGGATTTTCCAAGCGGACACAGCCTGAGCTAAACGCTCTGTTTTCTTCGCGAAATAAGTGTTTTGCTGGTGTGTCGTGCAGGTAAATTTCATTTTTATTCGGGAACATGAATTTGTATTGGCCTAGTGCGTTCCCTTCATCTGGTTCCTGTTCAAAGCGGTAAGCCAATTTGTCTTCGTCTATGGCTTTCCAATTGATTTGTGTTGAATCCAGTTCTTTGGCGCCAATTCCCCAGCTTGAATATACCTTGTAGCCATGTTTGATAAGGTAGTTTGGATCGGCTTGCAGCTTAGGCAGCAAGTTTTCTCTGGCAATGCGATGCGGTACTCGCCACGTTGGGTTTGTTACCATGTAGGTCATTAGGCCTTTGAAAACCGGCGTTTTTCTGTCTGGCTTGCCTATGACGGCTTTCATTGAAGTGAGTTCGCCGTTTAAATGTAAGTTGACTGTGTAGTCTGTAAGGTCAACCCAAATGCGATTGGCCTCTAGTTCGCTTGGAAGCCAACGCCATCTTTCTAGATTGTAGCTGATCTGTTTGGCTCGGGTTTCAAGTGGTACGTTGAGCATTTCGATGGTTTTGGAGCCCGCCGCGCCGTCGGCCATGATGTGATGGCGATATTGGAAGCGCATAAGTGCTTCTTTTAAGCGCGAGTCGAACTCTTCTTCATTTACTTTTCGGGTTGAAAAGCGAATGTCTCCTAATTGAACCAGTCTGGCTCTTAGTTGGGCTACGCGGGGGCCTGAGTCACCAAGTGATAATGGAACACCAGCGCTAACAAATATGTCTTTCTCCTTTTTGGCGAGGTCTTGGTAGTACACCAGCCATTTTTGCAGTACTTGATATTGTGGGCTGCGAGGAGAAAGTAGTTGCAATGAGTTTACCATGTCGGTGGCAGAGTCAAGGAAAAGCAAGTCTTTCCAGTTGTTGCTTGGCGCGTCTAGCTGCCAATTTGGATCGATTAATTGGGGTTCATAGCGCCCGTTGCTGATGTCGTGGGCGTAGCTGGTTAGGGCGATGGTGCTGATGACATCCATTTCGGCCAATTGTTGTGGCGTGGGCTTTTTAATAGCCAAATATTCTTTGATGATGCTCGTGTGGTAATGGATGGGGTTGAGCCCATGAGCATGAGATTGTTCGAGAATGTCGACAAGCTTGTAAAGCGACATGTTGATCTTTTTATCTTTGATCCAAATAGGTTCATAACCGCGAGATTCGTAAGCTTCTAAAACGCTGTGATTTGGGATGGCTTGTCCTGCAACAGGTGTAAAGGCGTTGAGCGTCAATGAAACTTGCTCTTTTACGCTGTTCTCGATTTGCGATTCGCTAGGAGGTACAACAACAAATTGTTTGTTACTGCTGGTGGTCGAGCAGGCGCTAAGCAATAAGCTGACACAAAGTACAGGCAAAATGTGTTTCGCTGAGGTCATTGAGATATCCTTTTTAGTAAGCCGGTTTGATTGGGGCTGGTTTCATCTTCCAAATGGATCAAAATAGTAAGCGCTTCTTCTCTATTGCGGCCGCAAGTGTATTCGGCAGCATGAAAATCCGCACACACCTTAGGTCGAGACGGGTTGCCGAATAATGCGCAACGGTAATCGTCTAACAATTGGATGCAAGGTTCGCCTGCGGCTTTTCCGTTTGGCATGCCTGGTATGGGCGAGCTTATAGAGGGTGCCGTACAGCAAGCTCCACAATTGGATCGGCATTGCATAAGAAACAACCTTGCATGTAAACAGAGTGATGTTAATGTAAAGTCTTGTCGATTTTTTTACAAAACAATACTCGAGAAAGTTATTTTAGAGTATCGGAATCATGGGTCATAGGGGATAATTTAAAAATATTATCAAAAAGTAAAGATGTTGCTTTTCTAGTTGGAGTCCACGCATGACGGTGCAGAAAAAAATATTAGTAATTGAAGACAGTCCTGTTGTGTTGAAGGTGTTGCACCATCTCCTGTCTCAGATTTCGTTTTTTACGCCAGTATTGTGTGCGTGTTACAAAGAGGCTGAAGATAAGCTAAAACAGTCTGGCGGTGATTACTTCGCGGCGATTGTCGATTTGAATTTGCCCGATGCTGAGAACGGTGAAATTGTTGATCTTGTCTTGTCTTATAAGATTCCCTGCGTTGTGTTGACGGGTACTTTTGATGATAACTTACGACTTAGTTTGCTAAATAAAGGTGTCTTGGATTACATCACCAAAGACAGTCGATATTCTTTTAATCATGTTATTAAAGTCATCGAGCGGTTAAATCGCAATCAGGGCATTAAGGTTTTGGTTGCGGAGGATTCTTCCACAAGTCGTCTTTTTATTAAGATCTTGCTTGAGCAATATCGGTTTAATGTCATTGAAGCGGAAAATGGTCAGGTGGCATTGGCCAAGCTAGAAGAAGATCCAGACATTCGGATGTTAATCACCGATCATAATATGCCATTGGTAAATGGTTATGATTTGGTGCGGATGCTTCGATACAACTCTCGATTTCAAGATTTGGTCATTATTGGATTGTCTGCTGAAGGCGACAACGCCTTATCGGCTAAATTTATCAAAGCAGGTGCCAATGATTTCCTTAAAAAGCCTTTCTATCATGAGGAATTTCATTGTCGAGTGATTCACAGTTTAGAAGCTCAGGAAATGCTAGAGACAATTCGAGATTTGGCGAACGTGGATCCATTGACGAAATTAAAAAATAGACGCTATTTGTTTGAAGAGGGTGAGCGTTTATTTAGAGAGTCGCCGGAAGCGATTTCACTGGCAATGCTAGACATTGACCACTTTAAAAGCATCAATGATACCTATGGCCATATAGTAGGTGATAACTTGCTTGAGGCGGTTGGGCGAGAGATATTGGAGACCTTTCCGGGTATGTTAGTGTGCCGCTTTGGTGGCGAAGAATTCTGTGTAATGGCAAAAGTGGACGGACAGGATTTGCTGGATGCGTTGAATGTTTTTTTGACGCGATTGCGATTAAAAGAGTTTACTGAGGCGAAAATTTCACTGACGTGCAGTGTGGGTATGTGTTGCCAAGCCGTGGATTCGCTTGAAGAGTTGATTCGAATCGCAGATCATAACTTGTATGAAGCAAAGCGTTTAGGGCGAGATCGTATTGTTTCGACCGCGTGAACTTGATTGAGCGTTGGTGTTCAGAATGAAAAAAACCGCACAATTGTGCGGTTTTTGTATTTTGAAGGGGTCGATTAACCTTTTAGCATTTTGATCAAAATAGGGTTTACTATACCCGGATTGGCTTTACCTTGGGAGGCTTTCATTACTTGCCCTACAAAGAAGCCGATCATTTTCTTCTGCTTGTCTTCATCAGCGGCGCGGTATTGCTCTACTTGAGCTGTATTGGCGTCTAAAATGGTTTGGATCATGGCTTCAATGGCGCCGGTATCTGTTACCTGTTTTAGGCCTTTCGCGTCGATAATGGCGTCCGCCGATCCTTCTCCGTTCCACATGGCTTGAAGTACGTCTTTTGCCGTCTTGCCATTGATGGTGTTGTCTTTGATTCGAACCAGTAACTCGCCAAACGCTTCAGCACTAACGGGTGAATTTTCGATGTCCAACTGTTCTTGGTTTAAGAGTTTGCTCAGTTCTCCCATTACCCAGTTGGCTGTTAATTTTGCATCTTTGGCGACATTGTTGGCATTTTCAAAGAAATCGGCCATGGCGCGAGAAGAGGACAGGACGTTTGCGTCGTATTCGCTTAGAGCGTGTTCGCTTTGGAAACGCACGGCTTTCTGGCTTGGTAACTCTGGTAGCGTGGCTTTAATGTCATCAACGTATTCCTGGGTTAATACCACTGGCAATAGGTCTGGACATGGGAAGTAACGATAGTCGTTAGCGTCTTCTTTAGAGCGCATGCTGCGAGTTTCGTTTTTCTCTGGGTCGTAAAGGCGAGTTTCCTGAACGATACGGCCGCCATCTTCTAGGATATCAGCTTGGCGTTCGATTTCGGTGTAGATGGCTTTTTCAATAAAGCGGAACGAGTTGACGTTTTTGATTTCTGTGCGCGTGCCGTATTCTTTTTGGCCTTTAGGGCGCAGGGACAAGTTGATGTCGCATCGCATTGAGCCTTCAGCCATGTTGCCATCACAAATGCCAAGGTAAGTCACAATGGAGTGAATCATTTTGACGTAAGCAACGGCTTCTTTTGCAGAGCGAATGTCTGGTTCAGAGACGATTTCAAGCAATGGTGTGCTGGAGCGGTTTAGATCGATTCCCGTCATGCCTTGGAAATCTTCATGCAGAGATTTGCCCGCGTCTTCTTCAAGGTGAGCGCGAGTGATACCAACGCGCGAAGTGGTGCCGTCTTCTAGCATCACATCAAGGTAGCCTTTACCGACAATTGGGTGATCCATTTGGCTGGTTTGGTAGCCTTTTGGAAGGTCTGGGTAAAAGTAGTTTTTACGCGCAAAGACGGACGTCATGCCAATTTCAGCGTTGATAGCGTGGCCGAACATAACGGCCATGCGCAATGCTTCCTTGTTGAAAACCGGCAGTGCGCCAGGCATGCCCAAGTCGACAAGGGTAGTTTGTGTGTTTGGCTCTGCGCCAAAGCCAACCGCGGCGCCAGAAAATAGCTTAGATTTGGTAGAGAGCTGAGTATGAATCTCAAGGCCAATAACAACTTCCCAGTTCATGCTTATGCTCCTTTTGCCATAGTGGGTGTTTGTAGGTGCCAGTCAGTGTGTTGCTGATACTGATGCGCTACGTTCAATAGCTTGGCTTCGGCAAAATAGTTACCCATTACTTGCAGCCCGACTGGCATGCCGTTGGCAAAGCCCGCTGGGACAGACATGGCCGGGATGCCGGCAAGGTTAACGGATAATGTGTAAATGTCTTCGAGGTACATGGCCACTGGGTCGCTGGTTTTGCTACCAAGACCGAAGGCTGTTGTTGGTGCAACAGGTCCCATGATGACGTCGACTTCTTCTAGTGCTTTAACAAAGTCTTCTTTAATAAGGCGACGAATTTTTTGTGCCTTCAAATAGTACGCGTCGTAGTAGCCTTCAGAGAGTGCGTAAGTGCCAACCATAATACGCTTTTGCACTTCGGTGCCAAAACCTTCTGCGCGTGAGCGCATATACATATCTAGCAAGTCTTTTGGGTCGTCACAGCGGTGGCCGAAACGAACGCCGTCAAAACGAGATAGATTTGAAGAGGCTTCAGATGGTGCAATCACGTAGTAAGAAGGAATGCTTAGCTGTAAGTTTGGTAGAGAAATTTCTTTTACGGTCGCGCCCAGTTTTTCGAACTCTTTTACAGCGGTCATAATGACGTCAGCAACGGCTGAATCTAGTCCTTCACCAAAGTATTCTTTTGGAAGTCCTATCTTTAATCCTGTCAAAGGCGCGTTCAGGTTGGCCACATAATCGTCGACGGCTTGCTCAGCAGACGTGGAGTCTTTGTCATCAAACCCAGCCATGGCTTGCATTAGGTGTGCGCAATCTTCGGCACTTTTTGCCATTGGGCCGCCTTGGTCCAGGCTAGATGCATAGGCAATCATGCCAAAGCGAGACACGCGTCCGTAAGTGGGTTTCAGACCTGTGATGCCGCAAAATGAAGCGGGCTGGCGAATGGATCCGCCCGTGTCTGTTCCTGTTGCTGCTACTGCTAGACCGGCCGCTACCGCTGCGGCTGAGCCACCAGATGAGCCGCCAGGAACCATGTCTAGGTTCCAAGGGTTTTTCACTGCGCCATAAAAGCTATTTTCATTGGAGGAACCCATGGCAAATTCGTCCATGTTGGTTTTTCCTAGCATGACGGCGCCAGCTTGTTGAAAGCGGCTTGTCACAGTGGATTCATAAGGTGGAATAAAGTTATTCAGCATTTTGGAACCGCAGGTGGTGAGCGTTCCTTGGGTGCAGAATAGGTCTTTGTGGGCAATTGGAATGCCGGTTAAGCTTGATCCTTTGCCGTTCTGAAGTAGTGTGTCGGCCGCGGCGGCTTGTTCTAGGGCGCGTTGCTCACTCACGGTAATGTAGCTGTTTAGTTGAGGGTCGAGTTTGGCGATTCGCGCTAGAAAATGACGAGTTAGCTCGACACTTGAGATGTCTTTGTTGCGCAATTTTTGCGCTAATGTTGAGATGCTTTGTTCAAACATGCTTGTCTCTCTTAATCGATCACTTTTGGTACAAGGAAAAGGCCGGCTTCAGTTTGCGGCGCGTTCGCTAGAAATGCATCACGGCGATTTTCTTCTGTGACCAAGTCTTCTCTCAATCTTTGTGTCATTTCAAGCGGATTCGACAAAGGTTCAACCCCATCAGTGTCAATGGATTGCATTTGCTCGACGAGCGATAAAATGCTCGAAAGAGAGTGCTGGTATTGATCGGCGTCTTCCTCAGTAAGGGCGAGGCGAGCCAAGTGCGCAATTTTTTGCACGTCTTGTTTGTCTATGGACATGTTCCACCTAATATTTTGATTTATCGTAAATGCCTGCCATTGTATCCCTTAGTGGTATTGCTATAAAGCGGACGACATGAAAAAGAGGGCATATTTTCTATTTATTAAATTTTTTTGTTAAACAATGAAATACATGGGAACTTTTTTAATATTTACGCGGAATCAACTTGCCCAATGGACGCGTCGTTGTTACATTTTGACGCTGTTCGTATCGTATTATCAGGGTGTAAGAATTCATGTTTAAGAAAATCAGGGGAATGTTTTCAAGTGATTTGTCAATTGACTTAGGAACGGCAAATACCCTTATCTACGTTCGTGATCGCGGGATTGTGCTGGATGAGCCATCTGTTGTTGCGATTCGTCATAATGGAAACCAAAAAACGGTTGCATCAGTTGGTACCGATGCGAAGCGCATGTTAGGTCGTACACCGGGTAATATCACAGCTATTCGACCAATGAAAGATGGCGTTATTGCTGACTTTCACGTTACAGAAAAAATGCTGCAATACTTTATTTCCAAAGTTCATGAAAATAGTTTGTTGAAACCAAGTCCACGCGTTTTGGTGTGTGTTCCTTGTAAATCGACACAAGTTGAGCGTCGTGCCATTAAAGAATCTGCATTGGGCGCGGGCGCACGTGAAGTGTACATTATTGAAGAACCTATGGCGGCTGCGATTGGTGCGGGTCTGCCTGTTGCTGAGGCTTCTGGTTCCATGGTTATTGATATCGGTGGTGGTACTACTGAGATCGCTATTATTTCTTTAAACGGTATTGTGACTTCTGAATCCATTCGCGTTGGTGGTGACCGTTTTGACGAGGCGATTACGACTTATGTTCGTCGTCAATATGGTAGCCTGATTGGTGATGCAACGGCTGAGCGAATCAAAACAGAAATTGGTATGGCCTATCACACGGGTGAAGAGCTGCAAATTGATGTTCGTGGACGCAATTTAGCGGAAGGTATTCCTCGTTCTTTCACTCTTACTAGCACAGAAATTCTAGATGCTCTGCAAGAGCCGTTGGCTCAGATCGTACAAGCAATCAAGGGTGTTCTTGAGCAATCTCCACCAGAATTGGCGGCAGATATTGGTGAGACGGGTCTTGTTTTGACTGGTGGTGGTGCGTTGCTACGTGAAATTGACCGCCTTATCAGTGAAGAGACAGGGCTTCCGGTTATTATCGCTGACGATCCACTAACGTGTGTGGCACGTGGTGGCGGTATGGCTTTAGAGTTAATGGACAAACATGCTTCTGAACTGTTTACGGCAGATAACGAGTAAGCGTTAGGAGCGTACCATTAATAATTCGCTTCATTTTAGTGGCAAAGTTTCCAGTACGAGATTTATCGTGCTGGTTATTTTGTCTATGGCGATGATTGTTGCAGATGTCCGCTATGCTGTCTTTTCGCAAGTAAGGCCTTATTTGACCTTGCTTGTTACGCCAATTCAAGTTGTTGTAAATACCCCTCAGAAAATGCTCAACTGGGCTGGAGAGCATCTTGCCAGTAGAGAAGGCCTGGTTAAAGAAAACCAATCCTTACACGCTGAAATTCTTATTCTACGCAGTCGCCAGCAACGCCTGGAGTCTTTGCAAGCTGAAAACGTTCGTTTGCGTGAGTTATTGGATGCTTCACAGCGTGTGGATGAAAAGATTGTTATGGCTGAGGTGATCGGCTTTGATCAAAATGCTTACAGTCACAAGCTTATGATTGATAAAGGCTTTTCATCTGGTGCTTACATAGGGCAGCCGGTTTTGGATGCGACGGGTGTATTAGGGCAGGTGGTAGAAACCGCAGCTTACAGTAGTCGAGTCTTGTTGATTGCTGACGCCAGTCATTTTGTGCCGGTGCAGCTTTCTCGCACTGGGTTCAGAGGGATTTTACGTGGTACTGGCAGCTTAACCAGCATGGAGCTAATGAGCGTCCCTCGTTCGGTAGATATTAAAAAGGGTGATGTACTGACCACTTCAGGTTTGGATAAGCGTTTTCCAAGTGGTTACCCTGTGGGCGTCGTAAGAAGTGTGAAGTATACACAGGGCAAAGCGTATGCGGATGTGGATGTTGTTCCATTGGCGCAATTGGGTCGCAGTCGTCATGTTATGCTTATTGAAAAGCCTAAGGTAGGACGGTAGTGAAGCCAATTTTTGTGTTTTGTATTACTTTGCTGACAGCGCTTATGCTGGAGGCCGTCCCTTTCCCTGAAGAGCTGGTTTGGTTTCGTCCTGAATGGGCCTTATTGGTGATTTTGTACTGGGTTATAGCGCTTCCATTTCGTGTGGGTGTTGGTCTTGCTTGGTTTTTAGGTCTAATGGTTGACCTACTGCAAGGTGGGATTATTGGGCAGCATTCTCTAACCTACGTCATTATTTCCTATACCTGCGCCGTTTTTTATAAGCGTTTAAGAATGTACCATCGTTGGCAGCAAGGCTTTTTTATCTGCCTTTTGGTGAGCGTAAATCAATTGGTGGACTTTTGGGTTGACCATTATCTTGGGCACGCGGAGCCAACGCTAATGATTTTTATGCCTGCGGTGATTACTGGGGTGTTATGGCCTTGGTCTTTTATTATTTTACGCAGTGTTCGTCGTATTTATGCTATTCGATAAATTGTTGTTTTAGGGATTATTTATGCTTGTTTTGGCTTCAGCGTCGCCAAGAAGAAAAGAGTTATTGGGCCTTTTGGTCAAAGAGTTTTTGGTGCTGCCTGCTGATATTGATGAAACGCCTCACGAGCATGAAGACGCCAAAGAGTATGTTATTCGTATGGCGGTTGAGAAGGCGAGAGCGTCTGCCTTGATGTATTCGCATCAGTCTCAACAAGACGTAAACGCAATTTTTATTGCTTCCGACACCAGTGTGGTCGTCGATGGTAAAGTTTTAGGTAAACCTTCCTCATTAAGTGAATCAAAGTCTATGCTTAGACTTTTGTCTGGGCGATCCCATCAGGTCATCACCTCTTTGTGTGTTTGTAATTTGGCCTTTGAGCATGTCGCCACTGAGTGTGTGACTAGCAATGTCTCATTTCGATCAATTTCAGACGTTGAAATGGATCAATATTGGAAAACAAATGAGCCTCAAGATAAGGCGGGTTCTTATGCTATTCAAGGGCTAGGCTCTGTTTTTGTGAGTTCTATGTCAGGTTCATACTCTGCGGTGGTGGGTCTGCCACTTTATGAAACGGCGCAATTATTAGCGCAGTTCGGTATACATTCTTTGGAGGAAATGTCTCATGAGTGAAGATGTACTCATTAATGTTACTCCTATGGAGATTCGTGTTGCTCTTGTAGAGAACGGTGTATTGCAAGAGGTTTATATTGAGCGCTCCAGTCGCAAAGGCATTGTAGGAAATATCTACCAGGGTAAGGTGGTTCGGGTTTTGCCTGGTATGCAGGCCGCTTTTGTGGATATTGGTTTGGAACGGGCCGCGTTTATTCATGTTTCTGAGGTGGTCAATAGGGATGCGGTTAATCCAAGTGATCAAATTGGAGATTATTTGCGTGAGGGTCAGTCTTTGGTTGTTCAGGTAACGAAAGACCCTATTAGCTCAAAGGGCGCTCGACTCACCACGCACCTTTCTATTCCTTCCCGTTATTTGGTCTACATGCCGGATCAGGCGCACGTTGGTGTCAGTCAGAGAATTGAAGATGAAGTAGAGCGTGAGCGACTAAAGTCTCTTGTTTCTGAGGCGCTAACAGACGCGGATGAAAACAGTGGTTATATTTTAAGAACCGCCGCGGAAAGAGCGGGTGAAGAAGAAATTTTGTCAGACATTAAGTTTTTGACACGTCTCTGGCAATCGGTAAAGCGCAGAATGCAGAACGCAAAAGCCCCTTCTATTATTTATGAAGACTTGCCTCTACATTTGCGCACAATGCGTGATTTGGTGGGATTAACTACAGAGAAGATTCGTATTGATTCAAAGGAGAATTACGCTAAGTTGCGTGCCTTTGCCGAAGACTTTATTCCTGAGCTACGAGACCGTATTGAGTATTACCCTGGCGAGCGTCCTATTTTTGACCTTTACAGTGTGGAGGACGAAATTCACAAGGCGTTGGATCGCAAGGTGCAATTGAAGTCGGGTGGTTATTTGTTGGTTGAGCAAACGGAATCGATGACGACCATTGATGTCAACACAGGGGCTTTTGTTGGCAGTCGAAATTTAGAAGAGACCATTTATAAGACCAACCTAGAGGCGGCCACAGCAATTGGCCGCCAATTGAGGCTAAGAAATCTCGGTGGGATTATCATTATTGATTTTATCGACATGGAAGACGAAGAGCATAAGCGTCAAGTATTGCGAATGCTTGAGAAAATATTGGATACGGATCACGCTAAGACGAAAATTACAGGTGTTTCTGAGCTGGGCTTGGTTGAAATGACCAGAAAAAGAACCCGCGAAAGTCTTGGTCAGACCTTATGTGAGCCGTGTCGATCTTGTCGAGGAAGCGGTCTAGTGAAAACGCCTGAAACCGTGTGTTACGAAGTTTTTCGCGAGATTTTGAGGGCTGACAGGGCCTATAACTCACAAACTTATACCGTATTGGCTGCCAGTTCTGTTGTTGAGCGATTTCTTGATGAAGAAAGTGCCGCTGTCGCCGAGTTGGAGGCGTTTATTGGAAAAACCATTCGATTCCAAGTGGACTCTGTTTACACACAAGATCAATATGACGTTGTTTTACGCTAGCCAAAGTAGGGCCTATCAATGTATTGGTTACTGCGAAAGCTGATTCTTGTTGTTTTTTGGGGGGCGGTTACTTTTTCAGCGCTGCTTGCTGTATTTGCTTTGGGTGTCGGGCAGCTATTTCCTTACCTTGACCATTATCGTCCCCAAATAGAGAAGAATTTAGGGCAAATTGTGGGTTACCCAGTCACTCTTGCTGGCATTGATGGCCGTCTTGAGGGAGTTGATCCTACGGTCTCTGTAAGTGGGTTTGAGCTGTCGGCTGGTGGCCAGTCAGCGATAGTTATTGATGAAATGCGGGTGCGTCTTGACACCGTAAAATCATTACTGACATTGAGCCCTCAGTTTACCTATATTCGATTCGTTCGACCTTATGTTGGGTTGCAAGAAGCAGAGGGGCAGTGGCGGCTAAAAGGCGCTACTCCTTCACGCAACGTACGTAACGAGGTAGGTGTCGAACGTGTTTTAGACTACTTGTCAGCTCAGCGTAATTTTTCAATTTATGATGCCAAAATAGCGCTGGATAGCGAACAATTTGGTGAGCATTCATTACGCATTCCTCATATCTACATCTTTCAAAAAGCCTATGAATCCCTTTTAACATCGACTCTGTTTCTAGACGATGGGGCTTCGCCTTTCCAAATAAGTGCTCGTATTGATCAGGGACGCAGTTTGCTTGGTAATTATCGGGTCAAAGCGTCTTTAAATGCCCCTTTTATGACTTTGCCTGTCAGTCGTTACCTTGCAACCAATGACTATAACTTGGAATCAATAAGCTTCGGTGGTGATGTCTGGTTGGATGCATTTATTGGTAAAGAAGTGGAGGTGCGAGCTGAGTCTGCACGTTTCGCTTTTACGTTTGCAGACGGAGAACGATACGACGCAACCTCTTCTATAAAGTTACGCTATTCTCAACAGCGTCCTAGTGTGCGGATGGATGTTCACAACATGACTATTGCGGATGAAGTAGGCACTCAGTCAGCCATTAATTGGGTGTTTGATTGGTCATCTGTAACAAATCGCTCGGTGGTCCGTTTTGATCAAGCTGACCTTGGGTTGGCGCACAAAATTGCTAACCATTTTTTGCCTGAAGACTCTAATGCGAGTCGCATATTGAATGGATTGAACCCTACTGGAGCCGCAAAAAATGGCAGTGTTCAATTAACGAATAGCAGTGACGGTCTTTCTTTTCAGTTTTTAAGCAATTTGTACGGGGCCGCCATTGATGATTATAACGGAATCCCTAAAGCCGATAATATTAATGGTGTGTTTAGTTTGTCGGATGACGCTGGTTATATCGATTTTCGAGGCAGCCACAGTCAGTTGGGCTTTGCGACGGTATATGACGAGTCGTGGTTAACGGACGCGCTGTCTGGTTATGTGAGTTGGCAGCAGCAACAGGATATCTTTTTGGTTAGTGGTCGTGATTTGTCAGTGCGTCGTAATAATGCAGACATTAGTGCTGGCTTTCGTTTGGAAGTGAGGAAGGACGCACCAGATTGGCTGGCTTTGGATTTGCATGGGCAAAACCTGTCTGTCGATGAGCGTATGACGTATTTACCACCTAGGGCACTTGATGATTCAATAATGTCTTGGCTGGCGGGGGCTTTTCCTAACTCTGGCGACATAACTGAAGTGGATGTCTTGGTTCAAAGTGAATTGTCTGAAGGTGCTTCGCCGCATGTTCGCGTAAAAATGGCGCTGCAAAATACAGATGTATCTTTTGATAAAGATTGGCCGGTTGCACAAAGCGTCAATGGTGAGTTTGCTTTGGATGACTCAGGTGTCAAAGTGGTTGTGGATTCGGCGCTTTGGCAAGATGTGTCTGTCAATAATTTAACGGTGGCTGTTCCCATTACAGGCGGAGTGGCTAACTGGTTGAACATCACTGGTGGAATTGATGATGACGCCTCCAAAATACTGTCGACATTAAAATCGACACCACTGGTAGATTCCGTGCTTTCTCCTTTCACGAACTGGACGTTAGGAGGAAAAGTGAGTGGGGATTTTGATCTTGCCATTCCTTTCTCTTCAGACATGCAGCCTAAGGTTCGGTTGCTTGTTAACTTCAATGATAATCCATTGCAGATAGGCGATCTGGATCTAAATGGTCAAATCAATGACGGGCGTTTGCAATTTAGTTCTGGGCAGGGAATTACCAACACCGAATTTGACATTCAGGCATTAGGAGGGGTGTCTCATTTGGCGCTGACTTCTTCTGTGACCTCAGATGGTGGTATGGCGATTCAAGGGGAACTTGCAGGAAAGGTAGGGCTGAAAGAAACCTTAACATGGCGGCAAGCAGGCAATGAGGCCGTAGCCCGTGTGTCTGGTTTGGTGGAATACACAGGCTCACTTGCTGTCAACCAGTCACAAAGTGGTCAGGTTGATCTGATCATCAACAGTGATTTGTTAGGTGGGCAAATAGATTTACCTGAGCCCATTGGTAAAGGACCTGCTGAGCAAAAAGACCTGCAAGTTAAAGTTAGGCAGCATGAAAAAGATATCGTTATTGATGCAGATTATGGGACCTTTTCTAAAGCCAGATTGTTGTTGCAAAATAGTGCTTTTGTTGGGGGCGAGCTTGTATTAAGTGCCAGTCAAGACAAAAACTTGAATGCCACTATTCCAAATGGCTTGGTTGTCAGTGGAGACTTTGATCGTATTCTTGTCCAAAATTGGCAGTCAGTTATCGCTGATTTTTCAAATGCATCAAATGCTTCTGACGCTGTGGAGATTCCCTCCTTACCAGCTTGGTTGAGTAAGGTCGACCTAATCGTTGATGAGGTTGTCGTTAACCCTAGTAACACCTGGCATAACTTCAAAGTATCCTACAGTGCGGCAACGGATAAGCCGCTGTTTGTTAGCTCAGATGAAGTCAATTTTTCATTCTCAAATGACGCTGGTGTTCCTAATCTTCATTTTGGCTTCTTAAGTTGGAATACAGATTCTTCTGAGGACCAAGAAGAGACCAAGGGAAAGGGCGCGCCAATTTCAGCCAAGCAAATTCCGAGTATGACATTGGCTATAGACCAGCTTTATTTTAATGGAAAGCCCTACGGTGACTGGTTGTTATCTGTCGCTAGAGAGGGTGATGTCGTTAGAATTGATCCAATTTCATCTAAATTAAAAACAGGTGATTTTAAGGGGAGTTTGTTTTGGCAAGACAGAGGGGATGCTTCTAGTGTGGAATTGACTATTGCGGCCAGTGGTGCTGATCTTGCTGAATTGACAAAAAAATTTACTAACGACGACGCTTTTGTGTCCTCCAAGAAGTATAAAATTGATGTGGGTTTAAGCTGGAAGGGGCATCCGTTTTATTTTGATCGCGAATCTGTATCGGGTCGGATTGGCTTCTCTGCTACCAATGGTAATTTCAGAAAAGTCGATGAATTACCTGCTTTCTTAAAAGCGTTGGGGATATTTAATATTGGTGCTTTGAGTCGTCGACTTTTGTTGGATTTTTCAGATGTTTATGAGCCTGGGTTGACATACGACGAATTCAAAGGTGTGTTGACGCTAGGTGATGGCATTCTGAAAACGGTTTCGCCTATAACCATTATCTCCCCTAGTGCTGAGCTTGTTGTTGCGGGTGAAGCCGATATTGTCAATGAAACACTCAATGAAAAATTGACCGCCACGTTTCCTTTGACCGGTACTTTGCCGTTGGCTGGGCTAATTTGGGGGACACCACAGTTGGCTGGGCTGCTGTTTATTACCGATAAATTGATTGGTGATCAGCTGTCGAAAGTCACCAGTGTTCAATACAAAGTGGAAGGTTCGTTCAACGATCCATTGATGACGCCAGTGCGTTACCAACCAGTGGAGAAGTCGAAATAATGGATTCTTTGAAAATAGCCGCAATACAATTGACGAGTACTCAAGATTGGTTGGTCAATATTAATGAAGTGGAGCGGTTGGTTGGTTTGGCTGTCAGGGACGGCGCGCGTTTGGTTGTTTTGCCTGAGAATGTCTTTCTTTTTGATGGGAAGCGCATGCGAACGTTAGCGGAATCGGATGATCAGTCAACGATTTTTGAAAGGGTGTCTGTTTTAGCAAAAAAATACGGTATTTATCTTGTGGTTGGCTCTCATCCGTCAGCTTTTCGTCCAGATGGACGTTTGGTCCCAGATGGACGGGTAAGGCAAAGTTGTTGGGTAATTGATCCAGTAGGGCAGATCGTAGAGAGGTATGACAAAATTCACCTTTTTGATGTCACTGTGGATGACAAAGCGGCCTCTTATAAAGAGTCGGATGTGATCGAAAAGGGAGAGTTGGCGTTAAAAACGGTGGATGTTGACGGTTTTAAGGTGGGTTTAAGTGTCTGCTATGATTTAAGATTTCCTGAACTATATCGAGCGCTGACTGAGTTAGGTGCAGAAGTCCTACTCGTTCCTGCTGCGTTTACTTATGTGACAGGACGAGCTCATTGGCACACACTTTTAGCGGCGCGTGCAATAGAAAATCAATGCTATGTTCTGGGGGTGGGGCAATGTGGTTGGCACAATTCAACTCGTCACACCTATGGCAATAGTGCTCTCTATTCACCTTTTGGGGAGTCTCTTGATAGACTACAAGAAGAGTCTGGGTATTTTGTGCATGAAATGAAAAAGCAGGCTATTGAAGATTGTCGGACAAAAATGCCCTGTTTTTCCCATCGTAGATTACTTTAATAAAAACCCTTGTTTACAACATATAGCTAAACAAGGGCTTCATAACGGGTTATTTTGGATTGAGTTAGTCTTTTAGCCCGAGTCTTTTTTCTTCTACTTCACGCAAAAAGCGAAACAGTTTTTTGCGGTTTGTTGTATTTGCGCCTTGGGATACTTCTTTTTGAGATTGACGAATCAGCTGTCTGAGCAATTGAATGTCTTCAATCTCTGGGTTTTCATCTAGGTATTGAGACAGAACCTCTTTGCTGTTTTCGCCAATCAATGCATCACGTTTAAGTTCTAGCTGATGGAACAGTTTGTTGTAAGCGGCAGAGGTGGTGTCAAAAAGTGCAACACGGTGCGCGATGGCTTCATGATCTTCTGTGCGCATTACTTTGCCAATGTATTGCAAATGTCTTCTCATTGCTTCGTGCTGCTTTATGCGGCCAGCTTCAACAAATGCTTCACGTAATGTGTCAGACATTTCTACTTTTTTAAGTTGGTTTTTGCTTAAGCCTAGTAGCTTTTTGCCAAGATCTTGTAAGGCTTCCATTTCACGCTTGATCTGGGTTTTGCTTTTAGGGATATCTTCTTCGTTTTCAAATTGATCAAAGTCTGTCATGGGAACCTATATTAAAAAAATAGTAGCTAGACCAAGGAAGGAAAGAAATCCAATAACATCGGTCACGGTTGTTAAAATAACGCTGCCAGCAAGGGCAGGGTCGATACCAATCTTTTTCAAAAAAATTGGCAGGAGTGTACCAGTGGTTGCTGCAAATAGCAGGTTTATTATGGTGGCGCCTGCAATGATATAGGCAATCTTTATGTTGTCAAACCAAAGTGCGGTGAGTGCGGCAATCACTGTTGCCCACAATAGTCCATTTAAAAGCCCTACAATCAGCTCTCTATTAAGCAGCCAGCGCGTGTTTGTGGAGCCTATCTGGTTAAGGGCAATGCCTCGGATGACAAGGGTCAATACCTGAGATCCAGCAATTCCTCCCATGCTGGCAACGATGGGCATTAGGATAGCGAGCGCGACCACTTGGTCAAGCGTGTTCTGGAATAATCCAATGACATAAGAGGCGATGAACGCGGTAATAAGGTTAATTCCAAGCCAAACGGCCCGGCGTTTGGTGGTTTTCATTATTGGGGAAAAGGTGTCTTCATCGTCATCAAGCCCCGCCATGCTTAACATAGAATGTTCGGCTTCATCACGAATTACGTCAACCACGTCATCGATGGTAATACGCCCTAGCAGTTTTCTGCTTGCTCCGTCGATAACGGGAGCGGAGACAAGGTCCATTTTTTCAAAAAGCTGCGCCACTTCGCTCGCAGGGGTTTCCGCATTGATAACCGTGAATTCGGTTTCCATAATGTCGCGTACGGTTGCGTTTACATCAGAAACTAACAATTTTGTCAGCGGCAGTGTGCCTAAAAGTTTGTCCGAACGACTCACAACCAGTAGGTTGTCGGTCATATCAGGCAAGGTTGAGTGTCTGCGTAGGTAGCGAAAGACGAGATCGACAGTGATGTTTGGACGAATCGTAATCGTGTCCGTATTCATCAGGCCGCCGGCAGAATCTTCTGAGTAGCTTAGAAGCGCTTCTACTCTGGTTCTGTCTTGCGTTGTCATGGAAGCAAGAACTTCTTTTACAACTTTTTCAGGTAGGTGCTGTAAAAGGTCAGCGAGGTCATCGCTTTCAAAGTGTTCAGAGACGGCAATAAGGCGCTCAGTGTCCATATTTTTCATGAACTGAACACCAATATCTTCACTAAGATATTGTAATACTTCGCCTTCGTTTTTTGCTTCTATGAGCTCCCAGAGCAGTTTACGCTCTTTGGGAGGGGAGGATTCTAGTAAGCGAGCGACATCTTGTGCAGGTAAAGCACCGTTAAGCAGATAACGGATTTGCATGGTAGCGCCCGATTCAAGGGATTCGGTCACTGTTTGCAAATGATTTAGGGTGCTTTGTTCTGGCATCTGAACGTTACTCGTCTTCACCAAAGCGATTATTAATCAGCTCAATGATGGCTTCAATGGCTTCTTTTTCGTCGTCACCATTGGTTTTAATGCGTATTTCTGTGCCTTTTCCCGCCGCAAGCATCATCATTGCCATGATGCTTTTTCCATCTACGTTGCGACCATCTTTTTCGATGGTGATGTCGCAAGAAAAGCGTGTAGTGGTTTCGATGAGTTTGCCGGCGGCACGAGCATGCAAGCCCAGCTTATTTATTATGACGATAGACTCTTCCTGCATACGCCGTACCTATATTAGTGTGTTAAAAATAGTAAATAACTCTTCGTTATTGTTTGCAGTTCGCAATTTGTCTAGCGCCTCTGAAGACTGTGCTAATTCGGCAATTTGCGCCAGAGTAGCAAGGTGTTGGTCGCATTCATGAGGAGGAACGATAAGCGCAAAGATCAGATCAACCGCTCTTTTGTCGATGGCATCGAAGTCGACTGGCGTTTGCAGTGACATCACGACGATGGCAGTGTGATTGGCTGACTCTAGTCGACAATGGGGAATCGCTATGCCATTGCCAATACCTGTGCTTCCGAGTTTTTCACGGCCAAGTAAGGCATCGTAGACAGCTTCGTTGTTGCAATGTAGACGATTTGAAGCGACTTCGGCAATGCTTTCTAAAACGCGTTTTTTACTAACGATATCTTGTTTAGCAAGAACTAGGTCTGCTTTTAATAATGATTTCAATGACATGATAAAATGGTTTCCGTTTAGATCAGTCGTTTTCGTTCATTGGAAGGAGGGATATTCATCGCCTCACGATATTTGGCTACCGTTCGTCTGGCAACCTGTATGCCTTGGTCTGCCAAAATGGCAGCGAGTTTATTGTCGCTTAATGGTTTTTTCGCCGGTTCGTCTGAAACAAGCTTTTTGATCATGGCGCGAATGGCGGTAGAGGAACACTCTCCACCTGATGCTGTGTTTACATGGCTTGAGAAAAAGTATTTTAGTTCAAAAATGCCTTTTGGGGTGTGCATGTATTTCTGAGTTGTCACCCTTGAAATGGTCGATTCATGCATTCCCACTTCTTCGGCCACATCGTGAAGCACCATGGGTTTCATGGCTTCTTCACCCAGTTCAAAGAAATCTATTTGTCTACTAACGATGCAGCTGGCCACTTTTAACAACGTTTCGTTTCGGCTTTGAAGGCTTTTCATGAACCACTTGGCTTCTTGAAGCGATGTTTTTATGTAAGTCGCATCTTCCGTTGTGGTGGCTGTACTCGCCATTGCAGAATACGTTTCGTTGATTTTTATGGGGGAGAGCGTCGTTGTTTAGCTCTACTTGCCAGACATCATTGCGTTTTTTGACGGACACATCAGGGATGACATAGTCTGTGTCATCAGCGTCAATAACTGAGCCAGGTCTGGGGTTTAGTTGTTGAATTAAATGAATAACTTCTTTTAACGCTTCGTCTTTTAGTTTTGTCTTTCGGCTCAGCTGAGCGAAATCACGATTGCCTAAAAGTGGTAGGTAATGATCGATTAAATTGTAAGTGCTTTTGAATAATGGATGGCTGTGAAAGGCTTCCAATTGAACAAGTAAGCAATCTCGTAAATCGATAGAGCAAACGCCAACAGGGTCGAAGCGCTGAAGTCGGTGCTGCACAGCAATAACTTCGTCAATTTCCAGCTCTTCTAGCTCTGTACTGAGTGATTCGCAAATGTCCTCGGGTGTAATGCTTAAATACCCATCAGGCTGCACACACTCAATAATCGCGTAAGCAATTTCAATGTCTCTGTCCGACATATGGGTCAGATTCAATTGCCAAATAAGGTGGTCTTGGATGCTTTCAGCGGGTGCGTTACGGCTTTCAAAATCGCTTTCACTTTCAAAGCTATTGCTGTCGCTAACGGCAGCAGAACTTTGGTAAGTGTCATCCCAGTTACTGTCTATTGATAACTCTTCTGGTATGCTTTCTGTCCACTCAGATTCTAAACGCGCTTCTTCGCTGTTTGTTTCTATTGGTGTTTCTGTTGCAATTTTGGATTCGATGCTTGCTTGAGTATCACTGTTCGTATGTTCTTCGTCATCGAGCTCAAGAAGTGGATTGGACTCTAAAAATTCATGGATTTCTTGCTTTAAATCCAACGTAGAAAGCTGCAGCAAGCGAATGGCTTGTTGCAGTTGAGGCGTCATGGTCAGCTGTTGACCGAGTTTTAATTGCAAAGACTGCTTCATAGAGCAACTCTTTTTGTTTGAATGAATTGGAACGAGTTGTGCATACTACTCCCTTTCTACAGCAATGATAAGGGGTTACAGGCGGAAGTCGTCGCCTAAATAGACCTTTTTTACCTGTTCATTGTTGATGACCGTACTCGCGTCACCAGAAGCAATGATGTAGCCATTGCCGACAATGTAGGCTTTATCGCAGATGTCGAGTGTTTCTCTGACGTTGTGATCTGTGATTAGAACGCCAATTCCACTCTCTTGTAGGTGTTTTATTATGAGCTTGATGTCGCCAACTGAAATAGGGTCTACACCAGCAAAAGGTTCATCAAGCAGTATGAATTTTGGGTTCATGGCAAGTGCTCTGGCAATCTCCACCCGACGTCTTTCGCCACCGGAGAGCGCCATCCCAAGGTTGGTGCGGATGTGGGTGATGTGAAACTCTTCGAGAAGTTCTTCAAGCCTTGCTTTTTGATCGTCTTTACTTAGCTCTTTGCGCGTTTCAAGGATGGCCAAAATGTTGTCTTCAACAGACATTTTACGAAAAATGGACGCTTCTTGAGGTAAGTAGCCAATGCCTTTTTGGGCACGAGTGTGCATGGCATCGTGGGTGATGTCGTGGCCATCGATAAAGATACCACCCGCATCATTAGCCACCATGCCAACGATCATGTAAAAGCATGTGGTTTTTCCTGCGCCATTGGGGCCGAGCAAGCCGACGGCTTGGCCGGACTCTACTGAGATAGAAACGTCTTTTACGACTTTTTCTTTTTTTGTAGCTTTTAGCAAGGTGCTTTGCTTCTAGTAAGGCCATCTATTGTTTTGCCTCAGGCGCTTGTGGTTGTAATGTCATGGATACGCGTCCCGAATCTTTTTTCTCTGCGCTGAATGTGCCGTCTTGAATCATGTACAGAATGTAGTCTGCGGTGATGGAGTTTTGAATGCGGCTTAAATAACCATCGCCAATGATTTCTAATTTAGATTCGTCTGTTTGATAGTGTATTTCATTGCCTTTACTGATCACAATGTTGCCACTCCAGTCCACTTGCTGGCTGAATTTGGCTGGTGAACCTGACGCTTCGAGGCTGCTAAATTTACGCGTATTTGCGTCTGTCGAAACTTTCAGGTATTCGGCTTGGATTTCAATAGAACCTTGTTTTACAAAGACGTTGCCTTTGTAAATGGCTTGACCTGAATTTTGATCGAACGATGCTTCATCCGCTTGAATCTCTAGTGGTTTGTTGATGTCATCAGGCAGTGCGTACGTATATTGGCCAATAAGGGCAGTGGTGAGCAACATGCTGGCGTTAATGAATCGTTTCATATTTTCCTCGTACAGATCCTGTCATCACGACTTCTTCTGAATTTATATAAGTGGTAATCGTACCAGCGGAGGTCTCGCCTTGTGTAGAGGTCAGTGTCGCCGCTCCATAACTGGTAATTGATTTGTCGCTGTCTTTGTAATGCATGTTGTTTGAACTAAGCTGAATGTCTTCCGACTTTAGAAATGTCTTAGTTGCAATGACATTATCGGTTAATAGAATATCATTACTTCCATCATCGATAACCCCTTTATCTGCTTTTGCGTGCCATTGTCCTGAATTAGAGTAGCGTTCAATACTGGGGTTTTCGAGTAGCGTCTTGGATTCAGTCACAAAGTGCAGTGTTTGCTGGGCGTTCAGTGTTTCTATCAATTCACCATTTTGATCAAACTCTTTGACTTTTACTTTGGTAATAAAGTAATCGGGAGAGTTGCGCAATGAATCTGTCTGAACCAGATTTTTTATGGGGGTTGTGCTATACCAGCCTAGCAGGCCGGCACCAAGAATAATCGCTGCCGCAACAAAAATGAGTTTTGGTCGAATCTGATCCGTTAAATACGACATTACATTGAGCCGTTGGTGCTAAGTATGAATAAATACACGCCATAGCAAGCGATGAGAGGAAGTCCAACCCATCTTGGGATCGCGTTCTTCTTGGTTTTCTTGAAAATGTAAATGGCAAGCGCCAATGTCAGTGTTAAACCAAGAACCCAGGGAAAGTCTCTGTGAGTGACGCTTGAATCAATGACTCCAGGTGCAAGCAATGCGGGCAATGGAAGTACGGTGGCTAAATTGAAAATGTTAGAACCCAGTACGTTACCAATTGCGATGTCGTGATGACCCTTTCTGACACTGCTTACAGAGGCAGCGAGTTCAGGAAGGCTTGTTCCAATAGCAACTATGGTTAAACCAATGACAAGCTCGCTTACCCCAAGTGCGGTCGCAATGCCTATTGCTCCCCAAACAAGCAGTTTGGAACTACCAATCAAAACAGCCAATCCAATTAAAGCAATGATTAAAGACTTTCCTATAGAGGTGTCTTCATGCTCCGACAGTTCATCTAGCTCGTCTTCTAGATCTTTGCTGCCTCGCAATAACAGGATTAATACAATCAAAAAAGCGGCAATCAGGATAATGCCATCCCAAGCTTCAAGTGTTTGATCGAATAATAAGAAGCCCGTTAGTAGTGTAATAGCAAGCACTAAAGGTACTTCTTTCGTTGAAAGGCCTTGGGCGATTGGAATGGCTGAAAATAACAGGGTGATACCAAGGACCAAAGCAATGTTGGCAATATTGGAGCCCAGCACATTGCCGATGGCAATTTCAGGTGCATTATCAAGTGCAGCAATGGCAGAAACCACCATTTCTGGTGCGGATGTTCCAAATGCCACTAGTGTGATACCAATCACCATTGGGTTGACGTTTAGTTTTTTTGCAACCAGAGCTGAGTGCTCTATGAATTTATCGGAACTCAAAACCAGTAAAATTAAGCCTGCAACAAGGGCGATGGAAAACAGCAACATATCGTTGATAATACTCGTAGAAAAGGAAAGCACCATTTAATGAGGTTTGACGATGAAATTCAAGGCTTGATCTTGCAAACAAATTAGATTTGCCCTTGCTGCGATTCTAATTGTTAAGGGGCAGTGATAGTATCAGGCGATATTTAGAAAGGATGATAAAGGTGTACTCGTGGCTGATGCTTATATAGAAGTCCAAGATTTGAGCTTTTCGAGAGGGGATCGTGTCATTTATGAAAATGTTTCTCTTACTATCCCAAGAGGTAAAATCACCGCGGTTATGGGGCCAAGTGGTACGGGTAAAACCACGTTATTGCGTTTAATTGCGGCTCAATTGTCACCAGATTCGGGGTTGGTGCTCGTGGACGGTAAAAATGTTCATATGTTATCCAGGTCTGAACTTTATAAAGTGCGAAAGAAAATGGGGATGTTATTTCAAAGTGGTGCTTTGTTCAGTGACATGTCTGTGGCTGAAAATATCGCTTTCCCAATGGAAGAACACACTAAGCTTGATGCAAAAGCCATCAACGAAAAAGTGTTGGAAAAACTTCATAGTGTCGGTTTGCGTGGTGCGGCTCAACTAAAGCCTTCTGAACTTTCTGGTGGTATGGCGCGACGAGTAGCATTGGCTAGAGCGATCGCGTTGGACCCCGAGTTAGTCATGTATGATGAGCCTTTTACCGGGCAAGACCCTATTTCTAAAGGTGTGCTGGTGAAGCTGATTCGTCAGTTAAATGAATCTGCGAATATGACGTCTGTATTGGTCTCCCATGATGTTGAAGAGTCTCTTTCTATCGCCGATCATGTTTGTATCTTGGCTGGTGGTCGAGTGATTGCAGAAGGGTCGCCAGAAGATATTAGGATGTCGGATGACGCTGAAGTGAAGCAATTTTTAAATGGCGAGCCAGATGGCCCTGTGCCGTTTCATTACCCCGAAAAAGATCGGGCTGGTGTCGAGGTGACGGTATGAAAATGGTTGCATTACTGGGCGGTGCGTTACTTGACTGGATTGAGTCGGTTGGTCGAGCGGGCATATTTTTGGCGCAAAGTATTTTTAGATTGCCGGTACGTTTTAAAGAATCGATTAATCTGCTGATTAAGCAACTGTATTCTGTTGGTGTGTTGTCGCTGGTGATTGTCGTTGTTTCGGGTGCGTTTATTGGTATGGTGTTGGCCTTGCAAGGTTACAGCATCTTGGCCAAATTTGGTTCCGAAGAGGCGGTGGGGCAATTGCTGGCATTGGCGTTACTTCGAGAGCTTGGGCCTGTGGTAACGGCGTTGTTGTTTGCTGGGCGTGCGGGGTCTTCCTTAACGGCTGAGATTGGTCTAATGAAAGCGACAGAGCAGTTGTCTAGCTTTGAAATGATGGGGGTTGATCCGTTACGTCGGGTTATTGCTCCTAGGTTTATTGCTGGCGTTATCTGTCTGCCATTGCTGAGTTTGATTTTTTCCACCACCGGTATTATCGGTGGTCTGGTGGTTTCTGTGAATTGGTTGGGTGTTCATGATGGCGCTTTTTGGTCTCTGATGCAGCAATCAGTTTATTTTGACACTGACATCGTAAATGGCTTTATTAAAGCTGTGTGTTTTTCAATTGCCGTTACTTGGATTGCGGTATATCAAGGGTATGAGTGTGTGCCAACTTCCGAAGGGATTGGTAAAGCCACGACCCGCACTGTTGTTTTAGGTTCATTGGCTATTTTGGCGTTGGACTTTGTATTAACCGCCGCCATGTTTGGAGATTTTTAAAATGAGAAGTAAGCGCACGGAATTGTTTGTTGGGTCTTTTATTTTATTGGGTATTTTGGCGTTTGTTTATCTGGCGGTGCAGGTAAGTGGGTTGGCTTTTACTGACAAAAAGGACACTTACCAGATTGTGGCGAGATTTGATGACATAGGTGGTTTAAGTAATCGTGCCAAGGTAACCATTGCGGGTGTGACCATCGGCAGTGTGGAGTCCATTACTCTTGATAAAGAGCTTTATATGGGGCTTGTTACAATGAATATTGACTCTGATGTGAACAATATTCCTACTGATAGTTCGATTGCTATTTTGACTAGCGGCCTATTGGGTGAGAAATACTTGGGGCTGTCTATCGGTGCTGATGATGAAATGCTGACTGACGGCGGTGAAATATTCGACACGCAGTCCGCGTTGGTGTTAGAGACGTTAATTAGTCAGTTTTTATTTAAAGCCGGTGATTCGGAGAAGTAATATGTTGAAATTGTTGTCACGTGCTTTTTTAATTTTTTCTGTCGTTGGTGCCAGTTTAGCTTGGTCGAATGAAGAAGCGGCTAGAGAGGCCGTCATTGAGGTGGTGGATGCTTTTCGTACACAGATTGTTGCGGATAAAGACGTTTTGTCAAAGGACCCAGCTCTGCTTGAAGAAAGGGTAAACGCCATTTTGGAGAATGTTGTTGATTTTGATGACTTCTCTAAAAAAGTGATGGGGAAATACTACCGTCGTGCCTCACCTGAACAGCGAGTGCGTTTTGCAACCGTCACAAAAGATACGTTGCTAAAAACCTATGGGGCATCGTTGCTTGAGTTGGATGCTGATCGTATTGAGGTGCTGCCTTTGGGGCCTCAAGGTCGTGGTAAAGAAACGAAAGTGGATGTTGACTTTCAAATGGAAGCGGGTGGCTTGTTAAATATTTCCTTTTATATGGAAGAGTCTAAGCAGGGGCGTTGGTTATTGAGTAATATTGTGATTAATAACATTAATTTTGGCTTAACGTTCCGTAAGCAGTTTGGCGTGATGATGGAGCAAAATAAGAACAATATTGAATTGGCGATTAATGCTTGGCGTGAGTCTTTGGCAAAAAAATCATAGTCTAAATTTCCGCAATTTCATTTCTTAAAATCCGAGTCCATTTTGTGGATTCGGATTTTTTTGTCTGGCAGATTGTCAGCCTTGAATAAAATCTAAGAAAACAGCCAGTTTTTTCTTCAGAGTTCGCCTAAGAGGTGTTAAGTAGTTGGCTGTACTAAGGTAGAATAAACCAAATTAAGTATATTTATCTATTGGAGCGACTGTGAACGCAGCTGAAGTTAAAGCACTTTTAGAATCCTCTATCCCTAACTGTGATGTGGTTGCAGAGGGCGAAGGTTGTAATTTTCAAGTAGTGGTAGTGACGAGTGAATTTGAAGGTTTGTCGACCGTTAAGAGACAGCAACTTGTATATTCTCACCTCCAAGAAGCCATTTCTAGTGGCGCGATTCATGCCGTAACCATGAAAACCTACACGCCAGAACAAGCAAATAAACTATAAAATAGCGTTTATAAGAGATTAATTATATGGACAAGCTTCTGATTACCGGTGGTACTCGGCTTAATGGTGTGGTTCGTGCGTCTGGCGCGAAAAATGCTGCGTTGCCAATTTTAGCGGCAACTTTGTTAACGAAAGAACTGATCACCATTAAAAATCTTCCGCATTTACACGATATCACTACCATGCTGGAGCTCTTGGGCTCGATGGGGTGTGGCGTTGTCGTGGATGAGAAAATGAGCGTTCAGTTGGACGTTTCTACATTGAATAACTGCGAAGCTCCTTATGAGCTTGTAAAAACCATGCGCGCCTCCATTTTGGTGCTCGGTCCTTTGGTGAGTCATTTTGGTAAAGCGATCGTATCTCTTCCTGGTGGCTGTGCGATTGGTAGTCGCCCTGTGGATCTGCATTTGCGCGGATTAGAAGCGATGGGTGCAACGATTAGTGTAGAAGGTGGCGATATTGTCGCCAGTGTCGATGGTCGTCTGAAAGGTGCGCGTATCTTTTTTGACAAAGTGACCGTGACAGGTACTGAGAATCTTCTGATGGCAGCAACATTGGCAGATGGTCAAACTATTCTAGAAAACGCCGCACGTGAACCTGAAGTTGTTGATTTGGCCGAGTGTCTTATTGCGATGGGGGCTAAAATCACTGGTCATGGCACCGACACTATCGTCATTGAGGGTGTTGAGGCCTTGCATGGTACAAGCTATCCAGTCATGCCTGATCGAATTGAAACGGGAACCTTCTTGGTTGCGGCTGCGATTACTGGCGGAAAGGTCAGAGTGATCGACACAAACGTTAAGTCTCTTGAGGCAGTGTTGTCCAAACTAGAAGAAGCTGGTGCAAAAGTCTCCAGCGGGGAAGACTGGATTGAAGTGGATATGGAAGGTCGACGTCCAGACGCAGTTAATATCAGTACCGCGCCTTATCCTGCTTTCCCAACTGACATGCAAGCTCAATTTGTGGCACTAAACTCCGTTGCAAACGGGGTGGGCCGAGTGATCGAAAATATTTTCGAAAACCGCTTTATGCACGTGGATGAAATGCTACGTATGGGTGCCGACATTGAGGTAACAGGTAACACAGCGATTGTCCGAGGTTGCGAGCGCCTTAAGGGTGCGCCGGTAATGGCGACTGACTTGCGAGCTTCGGCGAGTTTGGTGTTGTCTGCTTTGGTTGCTGAAGGTGATACTAAGATTGACCGTATTTACCACATCGATCGTGGTTACGAATGTATTGAAGAAAAATTCGGTGCGTTGGGTGCGAAAATTTCACGGGTTTTAAATTAATATGAGCAAAACGTTGACGATTGCGCTATCGAAAGGGCGCATCCTTGGTGAAACTTTACCGCTTTTAGAAAAGGCGAATATCGTTCCGCTTGAAGATATTAGCAAAAGTCGAAAGCTGATTTTTGACACTAACCATGACCATATTAAACTGGTTATTTTACGAGCGACGGATGTACCCACTTATGTTGATCATGGTGTGGCGGACTTTGGTGTTGCTGGTAAAGATGTTTTGATGGAAGCTTCTACCAAAAATCTATATGAATTGCTGGATCTAAAAATCGCAAAATGCCGATTGATGACCGCTGGCGTGGTGGGGCAGCCTTTGCCAAATCGACGTTTGAAGGTAGCGTCTAAATTCATTAAAACGGCAAAAGCGTATTTTGCCGAGCAGGGTATTCAGGCCGATGTTATCAAGCTCTATGGTGCGATGGAGTTGGCGCCTATTATGGGGTTAGCGGATTTGATCGTTGATATCGTTGATACGGGTAATACGCTCAAAGCTAACGGCCTTGAAGCTCGTGAATTGATTGCTCCGATTAGTACGCGTCTGGTTGTAAATAAAGCGGCTTATAAAACAAAGTATTCAGAAATTGAACCTATTTTGGAAATGATAAGACGCGCTGTTGACAATAATGAGGGTAAGTAATTGAACCTTAATATTCGTGAATTTACGTCTAGTTCAGATGATTTTCGTAGTGAGCTAGAGGTTCTGCTTGCTTGGGACTCTGTCTCTGACGATGGAGTTCAAAGCGCAGTAGCAAACATTGTAGAGCAAGTTCGTCTTCGTGGTGACGCGGCGGTGATTGAGTTTACTAACCGATTTGATCGTCGTCAGGTTGCAGTGTCATCCGAATTGGAAATCTCCCGTGAAGCACTGGCTTTAGCAAAAGAGCGCGTCAGTGCAGAATTGGTCGCAAGTCTAGAGGCTGCTGCCAAGCGCGTTCGTGATTACCATGAGCGTCAAAAACAGCCTTCTTGGCAGTATCAAGAAGAAGACGGTACTGTGTTGGGGCAAAAAGTCACGCCATTAGATCGAGTGGGTGTGTATGTGCCAGGGGGTAAAGCTGCTTATCCTTCTTCTGTTTTAATGAATGTCATGCCGGCCAAAGTGGCGGGAGTTGGTGAAATTATTATGGTGGTGCCAACGCCTGATGGCTTGGTGAATGATATCGTTTTGGCGGCTGCTTATATTGCCGGCGTTGATCGTGTGTTTACTATTGGCGGTGCTCAAGCGGTTGCTGCATTAGCTTATGGTACCGAAACTATTCCTAAAGTGGATAAGATTGTTGGGCCTGGTAACATCTACGTCGCAACGGCGAAAAAAATGGTGTTTGGTGTCGTGGGTATCGACATGATTGCTGGGCCTTCCGAAATTCTGGTGGTTTGCGATGGTAAGACAGATCCAGATTGGATCGCTATGGATTTGTTTTCTCAAGCAGAACATGATGAAGACGCTCAATCTATTTTGATTTCTCCTGATCTGGCTTTCATTAAGGCTGTAAAAGCCTCCATGGAGCGTTTAATAGACAATCAGAGCCGTAAAGAGATTATTAAAGCTTCGTTAGAAGGGCGTGGTGCGTTTATCCATGTTGAAAATATGGATGAAGCGATGGACATCGCAAATATAGTGGCTGCGGAACACCTTGAATTGTCAATTGATGATCCAGAAAAGTGGGTCGAGAAAATTCGACATGCGGGCGCTATCTTTATGGGTCGTCACACTCCTGAGGCTTTAGGGGATTACTGTGCTGGGCCGAACCATGTTTTGCCTACGTCAGGAACCGCTCGTTTTTCATCACCTTTGGGTGTTTATGATTTTCAAAAGCGCAGCTCGTTGATCTATTGTTCACCTGAAGGGGCAAGTGAATTGGCGAAAATTGCTTCGCCACTTGCTCGTGGTGAATCGTTAGAGGCTCATGCCATGTCAGCAGAGTATCGTATTTTAAAGGATGCTTGATCGTGACTAAATCGTCATCGTCGCATCCAGCAGCACTGTATCAGCTGAGGAAAATAACGCGTATTTTGGCGCTGATTATTTTGCTTTTGGTGTTTGTTGGGTTCTTTTTGCCTACGGCATATCGAGTGGAGCGAAGTGTGTTAATTGGCGCTCCCAGTGATCGAGTTTACAGTGTAATGCTCAGTGGTGACTGTCTGCCAGAGTGGATGTTTATTCAGGGTGGTCATGTTGTTCAATCAGAAGGCGTTTTAAAGCAAGGTGACTCTGTCGCTTTGCAATATAACGATGTGGTTGAACAAGGAGTGTTGTCGTTTACTGATGTGTCTGCGGATCTGATTCGTTTCGATGTTCGCCCTAAGCCGAAAGTGAACCTTGTACACAATGAAATTGCATTGCAATCCAGTAATGGCGGCACTGTAGTTAAGTGGGTAATAGAAGGTGACTTGAGCGCCGGTTTACTAAGTCCATACCTTGCCTTGTTTGCTAATGACATTGCAGGTGCGAACTTCGAGCGCAGTCTTCAGCTGTTAAAAGAGCAGGTTGAACATGTTCGTTAGTCTTTAAGGGCTAATAGGTGATGCGTTGCATTGTGGGTTGTTTTTCTAGCGTGACGTTTGTTTGATAGGATTGCTGCCCACGAATGCCCACTAGTGAAATGTGTGTCCCTGGTTTTAATGACGCAATCAGTCGTCTTACTTTAAAGGGGTCTTCACTCGGATTGTTGTTAATTTCTAATATAATATCTCCCACTTCTATCCCCGCTTTTTCAGCTGGACTTTCCTTGGTTATATCACTTACGAGTAGTCCGTGAGTGGCGGGCAGTGCCAAATTCTCTGCTAAGGTTTGTGTGATTTTTTGGGCGTCCATCCCAAGGTATCCGCGCACTACTTCGCCATGTTTGATAATGCTCTCCATGACGTCGAGTGCATCGTTTACTGGGGTGGCAAAACCAATGCCTTGTGATCCGCCTGTGCTAGAGTAAATAGCGGAACTAATGCCGATAAGCTCACCCTTTAAATTCACCAATGCGCCACCAGAATTGCCTGGGTTGATAGCGGCATCGGTTTGTAAAAAATTTTCATAGGTGTTGAGGCCTATGCTGTTGCGGCCCTTTGCGCTGATGATGCCTGCGGTGACGGTTTGCCCAATACCAAATGGATTGCCAATTGCTAGAATGCGATCTCCAACGGAGACTTTGTTGCTGTCCCCCATGGTAATGCTATCTAAATTTGGTAAATCGATTTTCAAAATGGCTAGATCTGTTGAGGGGTCGGACCCAATCAATTTGGCCTCTATGCGTCTGTCATCGTGCAATGCAATGACGATGCTTTGCGCATTTTGAATAACATGATGGTTGGTTAAAATGTACCCATCTCTTGTGGCGATAACCCCTGAGCCTAAGTTGACGCTGTGTTTAACGTCATTATTAGTATTCAGCTTTTTCCGCTGGCTAACCTGAGTGAAAATGTTGACGACTGATGGTGTGGCGACAAGAACAGAGTTTGAATAACTGAAGTCAGCGATTTTTTGCTTCTCTTGTATGAGCAGTGTGGTAAGGCCTATACAAGTGCCCGCAAGAATGGAGATAATGACAGGTGTCCAGTAGTTTTTTTGGTTCATATTTTTAAGGAGTTGCTTTGCTACGCAGTGAATTTGAGTTATTGCTAAACAAGACGTTGAATCCGAGTCGTTTCAAAGATTATGCGCCCAATGGGTTGCAGGTGGAAGGGAAAAAAGACATTCAACGAGTTGTTACTGGTGTTACCGCGAGTCAGGCGTTGATTGATGCGGCGGTCGAGTATCAAGCCGATGCGATTTTTGTTCATCATGGCTATTTCTGGAAAAATGAAGACCCTAGAATTATTGGGATGAAACATCGACGTATTGCGGCTTTGATCAAAAATGACATTAACTTATATGGCTACCATTTACCATTAGATGCGCATCCTAAATTGGGTAATAACGCTGGGCTAGCGAATGCCATTGGGCTTTTGAATCGATCTGCTTTACAGCTTGGTGTGCCTATTGAGGAGTCCATTGGTATCGTCGGCGAATTGAATGAGTCAGTTTCGGCCGCTGTATTTCAAAAAAATGTTGAGTGTGCCGTGGGTCGAGACATTCTGTTTGAGTGTGTTAATGACCGTGCAATTCATCGTGTTGCGTTGTGTACTGGGGGGGCTCAAGGCTATATAGAGCAGGCGATTGAGGCTGATGCCGACGTATTTATTACGGGAGAGGTGTCTGAGCAAACAATTCATGTCGCAAGAGAGATGGGGATTCATTTTATTGCGGCTGGGCATCATGCTACAGAACGATTTGGAGCAAAGGCAATGTCAGCGTTCTTGTCCAGTCATGGGCTGGACTCTGTTTTTATTGATATAGATAACCCAGCTTGATGGCGTGATTCTTGGCATAAAAAAACGGGCGTAAAGCCCGTTTTTTTATATGGTTCGTTTGGGTTCTAGATCCAAATTTCTGTCGTCTAGACCAAAACTCTCACTCAGCATGCCTGGTTCTTTGTCTTTTTTTAGAGCGTAATCACGTGGTGGTTCGGTGATTGACGTTTCCTCTGTGTTGTTTGTGTTTGGAGTAGAAGGCGCAGCTTCAATGGTTACGCTGCTTAATTGGCTTGCGTTGCTGGCAAGGCAATTTCTTAATTCTGTTAAGCGCTTTTCAACGAAAGTAAGTTGCTCGTTACTGTCTGTAAAGAAGTTATCAATGATGACTTGTTTGTTGTCTAGTTCTTGTTGTAGCGATTTGATGGTAATGATATTTGAATTCGACGCTGTTTGTTTGCTTTGCTGTTTAGTGCTAAAGCTTTTAACAGCCAGCGTGGCAACGCAACCAACAATAATGCCAGTAATAAAGATAATAATATTGAATTCTTCTAAGTTCATGACTTTCTCCAAAAAACAGATGATCCATTATAGCGAAATCACCCCTACGATAACAGCTTGATAGGTGTTGTTTAAGTTGCAATTTGTTAGAATGAATGCAATTCACTCAATTGAACGAAAGAGCGGCGATGACACCCATTACACGTTACAAGCAAGATTTAACAAGAGAAGACTTTCATTATGATCCAGCTCAAGAAGAAGCGGTAGAGGCTCTTCAAGAATTATTTGATCGTTTAGTGGCAAGTCAGTCCAATAAACCTGCAGAAGGTATTTTTGGCCGCTTTCTTAAGAAAAAAGCCCCAGAAGTGGAACAGGGGCTGTATTTTTGGGGTGGTGTTGGGCGAGGAAAAACGTATTTGATGGATACGTTTTTTGATTGCTTACCGACGGAAAAGAAAATGCGTTTGCACTTTCATCGTTTTATGCAAATGGTTCATCAGGAACTGCGTAAATTGAATGATGTCAAAAACCCGCTGGAAATTGTGGGTAAGCAAATTTCTGCGAAAGCGCAAGTGTTGTGCTTTGACGAATTCTTTGTAACAGACATTACCGATGCAATGATTTTGGCTGGGCTGTTGGATGTGTTGTTTAAAAATGGCACGACTTTGGTTGCGACGTCCAATATTGAGCCAGATGGGCTTTATAAAAATGGATTGCAACGTGCGCGCTTCTTGCCAGCCATTGATCTGGTTAAAAAGCACACAAAAGTTATGAATGTTGATGGCGGTGTGGATTACCGATTGCGTACTTTGAAACAAGCTAAGCTTTATCATTTCCCACTAAGTGACGAGGCAGACGAGGCGTTGCATGAGCGGTTCATGAGCTTGATTTCGGATGCATCGCACATTGTTGAAGGTGGCTCTGCAGAAGTTGAAGGGCGTGATATCCCCTTACTGCGTAGTTGTGAAGGTCTTGCTTGGTTTGATATCAAGGCATTGTGTGATGGGCCAAGAAGTCAGGTTGACTATATTGAGCTTGCTCGTGTCTACAGTACAGTGATTATTTCCAATTTGCCTCAAATGGACGCGTCAAGAGATGACTTAGCGAGACGTTTTATTAACTTGGTGGATGAGTTCTATGATCGCCATGTGAAGGTGATTTTTTCTGCTGAAGTGGCGATTCCAGATATTTATACCGGTACACGCTTGGCCTTTGAATATGATCGAACGGTGAGTCGATTGCTGGAAATGCAGTCCGAAGAATACTTGTCTTTGGAGCATCGTCCGTAACACCTTTTGACTTTCAAAACAGATTGTCTTGTTGTATACTTCGCTCGCCTTTTTAAAGGTAAGTGTACGTTGATCTGATGTTTTGCATCAGGCCAACCAATAATAATAGGTATAGCGTGCCATTGAGCATGCATATTGATAGGGTTTTTTGATGAAAACTTTTACAGCTAAACCTGCTGAAGTTCGCCGCGACTGGTTCGTGGTTGATGCTGAAGGCAAAACTCTAGGTCGCTTGGCTACTGAAATTGCTCGCCGTCTACGCGGTAAGCATAAAGCGGAATACACTCCACACGTTGACACTGGTGATTACATCGTTGTTATCAATGCAGAGAAAATTCACGTTACTGGTAACAAAGCAGCTGCGAAACAATACTACCGCCACACTGGTTACCCAGGCGGCTTGCGTTCTATGAATTTCGAGAAGTTGATTGATCACGCTCCTGAGCGCGTTCTTGAAATCGCCGTAAAAGGTATGTTGCCAAAAGGTCCTTTGGGCCGTGCAATGCACAAGAAAATGAAAGTGTACGCTGGTACTGAGCATCCACATGCTGCTCAACAGCCTCAAGCCCTTAACATTTAATACGGAAGATCATTATGTCAGCTACTCAATACTACGGTACAGGTCGTCGTAAAACGTCTACCGCTCGTGTGTTCCTAAAAGCCGGTTCTGGTAACCTAGTTATCAACAACCGTTCAATTGATCAGTACTTTGGTCGTGAAACTGCTCGCATGGTTGTTCGTCAGCCTCTTGAGCTTGTTGAAGCAACTGAAAAGTTTGATGTTTACATCACTGTTAAAGGTGGTGGTATCTCTGGTCAAGCTGGTGCGATCCGTCACGGTATCACACGTGCATTGATGCAATACGATGAAACTCTACGTCGTACTCTACGTTCTGCAGGATTCGTTACTCGCGACTCTCGTGAAGTTGAACGTAAGAAAGTTGGTCTACGCAAAGCACGTCGTCGTCCTCAGTTCTCTAAGCGTTAATTTTCGCTTTGGAATTATTATCAAAACGCTTGGTGTTTTCGCCAAGCGTTTTTTTTGCTTCAAATACATACAGTGTTACTATCATTCAAATCGAATTTTCTAAGAAAAAGCGTTTGAAAAAATGTTAGAATATCGGCTTTATAAAACAAGAGTTTTATGGTTTGTATGAATCTTTTGTTTTCTAGAGCTGCGCGCTTTGTTAAAGCGTAGAAGAATTTTGAGTGTGATGAAGTTATGTAATATTTTTGTTACTTCATCTCCATATTATAGCTTGTCCTCTTTTTCGAAGAGGGCGTTGATGTTTTCAATATAGGGGTTAGACATGGGTGTTATTGCAAAGCGCTCCTCAATGACGTTCTTCTCAGATGGAGAAGATCATTACAGCCATAGAGTTCGTATTGTATTGGCTGAAAAAGCCGTCACAGTGGACATCATAGATGTAGACCCATTTAACAAGCCAGATGAATTGGCTGATGTTAATCCATACAACGAGCTTCCAGCTTTGGTTGACCGTGACTTGGTTTTGTATGAGCCAAATGTCATGATGGAATATTTGGACGAGCGTTTCCCTCATCCTCCGTTGCTTCCTGTTTACCCAGTAGCGCGTGCTGAAAGTCGTTTGTTTATGTACCGTATTCAGCGCGATTGGGCTAAATTAGTTGATCTGATTTTGACGAGTAAAGACAAAGAAGCCGTAGCTCAAGCGCAAAAAGAATTGCGTGAAGGTTTGTTAAACGTCGCGCCAATTTTTGAAGAAAAACCCTATTTCATGAGTGACGAGTTCACTATCGTGGATTGTTGTTTGGCTCCGATCTTATGGCGTCTTCCTGTGTTGGGTGTTGAGATTCCTAAAGAGCAAGCAAGAGCGCTGTATAAGTATATGGATCTTGTTTTTGCTCGCGAATCATTCCAAGAAAGCTTGTCTGAAGCTGAGCAAGAAATGCGTTTAGACTAAACCTTGATGTTTGTTGAGTTTAGTTGAGTTGCAAAAATAGGAGCCTAACCGCTCCTTTTTTTATGAAAATAATTGTGGGTGGAAATGACGATGTTACCGAAACGATCTTATTTATTGAATGCGGCTTATTCTTGGGTTGCGGATAACGATATGACGCCTTACCTTTTGGTGGATGCTGAGCAGGAAGGGGTCGTGGTGCCTACGGAGTTTATTAATGATGGGCAAATAGTGCTAAATATTAGCATGTCTGCGGTGCGTCATTTGATCATGGACAAAGATGCTGTGTCTTTCGAAGCGCGCTTTAGTGGCCGACCTATGCAGGTCTATGTTCCTATTTCTGCTGCATTAGCGCTTTATGCAAAAGAGAATGGTGATGGTCTTGTTTTTCCTGAAGAAGACTTTGATTTAGAGCCAACTCCAACTCCGACGCCGCCTGAACCTAAAAAAGGCTTTCAATTGAAAGTGGTTAAATAGTTTAACAATACAAAAAACCGCTCTTGAAGTGACCCCCAGTAATTGGATAGTCCAACTTTATGGGGTCACTTCATATGCGGTTTTTTTGTATTCAATATTTCTCGTAATTCTCTTGGGCTAGTCTTCATAGCCAAATAATTGGCGCTCCAGCAAATCCACTAAAATATGAATGACTGTGAGCTGGCATTCGTGTGTTCGGGCTGTGCCCAGTAGGTTGATTTTAATCTCGGTGTCATCTTGAGAGGTGAGTGAGGAGACATTTTTGGCTTCTGGGCTGGTGAGCGCCACTATGCTCATTTTGCGCTCGTGTGCCGCTTGAATGGCCTGAATGATGGGGGATGTATTGCCTTTGTTGGCTACCACAAACAAAATATCGCCAGGGTTTCCTAGTGCGGTTATTTGTTTAGAGAACACATCGTGATAGCTGTCATTATGCGTAATGGCCAGTAAAGCAGACCCTTCTCCGCTTAGGTTGATGGCGGGTAGTCCTGGACGTTCTCTGTCCATTCTATCCAGCATCAGGGTGCTAAAATATTGGGAGAGGTGGGATCCGGTGCTATTGCCAATGCATATGACTTTGCCCCCAGAAGCGATGCTGGTAAAGATCACCTTAGCGGCATGCTCTATATAGGGTGGTAAGCTTTCGAGTGCTTGCTGTTGTGCCTCAAAGCTTTGGGCAAATTGTGTATAGATTGCTTCTTGAAAATCCATAGTGATTAAAATACTGCTTTTAGCCAAGTTAAGTGTTGTGAGTCTATTTTTTCATCAAATAATATTGCATCGAATCGACTTGCATGGTGTTCTTTGCTGTTTTTCTGCAGCCATAATGCCGCACTGTTGCGCACTTTTTTTAGTTTGGCAGTGCTTAAGCTCTCTGCTGCGCTACCATGCATGGCGTTTGCTCTGTAACGTACTTCGATAAAGACATAAGTGTCTTTGTCTAAGAAAATTAAATCAATTTCACCCATGCGGCAGAAAAAATTTCTTTCAATAAAGCGAAGGCCTTCTTTGAGTAAATGCTTTTCAGCGACTTGCTCGGCTTTTTGGCCATTATTTTTCGATACTTTCCTTTTGTTCAAAAAATTGCTGACTGTTCGCATATACCAAATTTCCTTTTCGGTAAGTCATGATTTCAGGTCGTTTATGAAAAATGCCATTTTCATCAATGGTGATAATGCCTGTGTTTGCTGAAATTTTAGTGCTTGGCAATAGTGTAAACAGTGGGTATTTATTAGCCAGTAAATAGGAATCAGCACCAAGCGCTTGCAGTCTGCGTAAAATGTTTGAGTTTTGATTTTTGAGTACTGAGCTTAATGTGACGTTTTTGGGAGTTAGAGCGGGTAGCTCAGTAAATAAAATTCGTTCAATGTCTTCTGACTTCGTAGATTTTTCGGGAGCGCTGTCGTTCAAGGTGCTGCTGGCTAGCATTGGGATTTTGTCAGCAAAATAGAAATCCAAAAGAGGGCGGATTTGTTTTGCGTCATTTAGTTTGCCAACGTAGTAGACATAATCCAAATCTTCTCGTGATCTTGCGATGCTTTCTACGTTTGTTCCCGTCCATTGTTCAATGAGTCTCTTACGGGCAAAACTTTCATTGATCAATAACAATTTCTGGATAGCATCTTGTCGTCCTTTCGGGGTGTTGGCGTAGGACTGGTTGGAAATGATATCAACATTTTCCTTGCTGGCAGCCGCTCGAAATTCGTCACTTTGTTTTAATGCCCAAGTGTCTTGGATGCTTAATATAGCGGCCTTTTTAGCGCCTTCTTTTTTTGCAAAAGTGATGATTTCGTGAATTTCATCGTCAGCACTGAGTGAAAAATGGTACAAATTTTTAGGGTGTTGATTTATGTCCAGCTGGTTTAATGCAATAACGGGATAAGGCAGCTCTTGACGACTGACTTGAGCGACATTGTTTTTTTGCAGTGGGCCAATAATAACATCAGGCTGTTTTTCATTTGCGGCATTAAGGGCGTCTAAAACCGTTGGGAAGGCATCGATATCTACAACGCTCACCGTTGGTCTGGCTTCTTTCTGGCTGTAGTAGGTGGCAAAAAAACCATCAACTATGGCTTGAGAGGCGCGCTCGAGCTTACCGCTCATTGGCAATAATAAGACAATCTTTTGAGGTGCCATTTCTTTGACCGATGACATGATCAAAAAGTCTTGCGGTGGTGTAAGTGATGCTGGATGGTTTGGGTTGGCTGTCTGCCATTTCTCAAACATAGTGAGCTGTTGCTCGATTGATAAAGATTGATCTCGCAAAATACTGCTGATGGTTAACCAGCCATTCAGTAACGGAATATTTTGCTGTGATAGTTCATCCAGGTCGTTTTGAGAAAGGTTTTGAATGGCTGTCCATAATTTGGCTTGATTCTCATCGCCCTCGTTCAATGGCAAGTTGTACGTTAGATCCATGCGTAGGCGAACCGCATCAGACCAATTTCCAAAGTACTCCAATAAAGACGCTTTCGACTCTTTTAGAATGTTTTGATTATCTGGATGACGCGCGGCAGGCAAGGTATCGGCTTGCTCTAAATAGTGCATTGCGTCTGTCGCGTTGTCTAAATAAGCGGCGGTTTGTGCTGCCAATAGATAAGCGTTGAATTGTATTGAGGAGGTGGTTGGTAAAACATCGCTCTCTAACAGGTCTAGGGCTTTCTGAAATTCACCTTGCTCATAAAACGTTTTTGCCGAAGTGTAGTTCGCCGCTAAGGCGTCCGAAACGTCGGAGCTTTTCCTTGGGTGGTAGATGCTTGGAGGCAGTGTGTTTTCTACTGGGGTATTCACAGTGGCTTTTTGAGCTTGGGGTTGTGGCTGTTCCATATTTAAATTCATGGAATTACAGGCGCTTAGCAGCAAACTACAAAGAGTTAATGGTATGATGCGGTAATTAATGAGGCTCATAAGCTTATATAAAAGTGACAAATAAAAGAGGCAACATGGTACCACATAGTTCTGATGATGCGAGAGGGTCGCTGTACATAGTTGCGACCCCAATTGGTAATCTAGACGATTTCAGTAAACGAGCTGAGCAAACTTTACGGGGTGTAGATTATATCGCCGCAGAAGACACACGTCATACTCGGCGTTTACTCAACCACTTTGGTATTGAGGCTAAGCTATTTTCTATTCATGACCACAATGAAAAAGACAAAGCGGACTATGTTGCGAGTTTATTGGATGAAGGTAAGAGTGTTGCTTTGGTGTCCGATGCTGGCACGCCATTGATATCCGATCCTGGCTATCATGTCGTACATGCTTTGCGTGAAAAGGGTCACAAAGTCATGCCGATTCCTGGAGCTTGTGCTTTGATCGCTGCGTTATGCGCTTCAGGTTTGCCGACCGATCAATTCTTTTTTGCAGGTTTTGTCCCGGCTAAATCAAAAGGACGTTGTGACCTTTTTGAATCATGGAAAACGCAAGCGGGGACGGTGATTTTTTATGAATCAACGCACCGAGTCTATGACTCCATTGCCGATGTGCAAAAAGTGTACGGTGACGATGCCCAATTGGTTTTGGCACGCGAAGTCACAAAAACCTTTGAGACATTCTTGTCCGGCACGGCGTCTGAGATTCTTGCTATGTTCGACGAAGATGCGAACCAAATGCGTGGTGAGTTCGTGGTCATGCTGAGTTTTACGCAAGAGAGCGGCAACGAAGCGGAATTAGAAGCGAAGCGTATTTTGACGATTTTGTTAGAAGATTTACCGGTTAAGCAAGCGGCAGCGATGGCAGCAAAATTAACTGGTGAGAAGAAAAACTCTCTTTATAAAATGGCCTTGGAAATGCAGGGCGCTGAATGATGTCAGGTTGGCACTTTAGACTGGGTTGATGATCGTTTTAAACAGACGGACAAAAAATCCGTGTTTACTTGGCGATCATAGTGAGTATACTCAGCTCTACTTGTCGGAGTGCCATTTGGCTGAGATCGCATAATTAAATGCGGGATCCGCAGAACCTGATCGGGCTAATACCCGCGTAGGAAACAAGAAAGTCTCCATTTTTTCTTATCTGCATCGAATGAACTCCTGATTTTTATGGATTCGATGCGGCCTTATTGTATTAGCCTCTTCCTCTATAATTTCAGGGTTCGTGTTTTGCAATGAACGCCTAAAGTGCGTTCGTGCGCTAAACAGCACCCGGACAAGCAATTCTCCATTTTTATAATAAGGGAAGAGCTCATGTCGACCACGAATGAATTCAATAATAAACCTGTAACCATTTCTAAAAAACAGTCTCGTGAAGAGTCACGCCAAGCGGCAAAATCTTTCATTGAATCTTTACAAGCCAAGCCTTTTCCCGCGTCTGAACGCATTTATTTGACAGGCACAGACGATTCCATTCGCGTCCCTATGCGCAAGATCAATTTGACCGATACGCCAATTGGATCAGATCCTGATAATCTAACGTTTGAACCCAATGAAGCGATCTATGTTTACGATTGCTCTGGCCCTTATGCGGATCCTCAAGAACACATTGACGTTTATCGTGGTTTAGCACCAATGCGTGCTTCATGGATCGAAAAGCGTGGAGACACGGAAGTATTGCCTAGTGTGTCATCAGAATTCGCGCAGTCACGATTGGCCAATTCGGCACTGGATGACTTGCGTTTTAAAGCGTTGCCAACAGTCCGTAAGGCACGCCAAGGTAAATGTGTCACGCAAATGCATTACGCCCGTCAAGGAATCATCACACCAGAAATGGAATACATCGCGCTGCGTGAAAACCAGAATATCGACGCGATTAAAAGTGAATTGTTATTGAAGCAGCATCCTGGTCAAAGCTTTGGCGCGAACCTTCAAACGCGCATAACGCCAGAATTTGTCCGCGAAGAAGTCGCAAAAGGCCGCGCTATCATTCCAAATAACATCAATCACCCTGAATCTGAACCCATGATCATTGGTCGTAACTTCTTAGTAAAGGTGAACGCCAACATCGGTAACTCTGCTGTGACGTCTTCCATTGAAGAGGAAGTTGAAAAGCTAGTGTGGTCGACTCGCTGGGGTGCGGATACCGTGATGGATTTATCGACGGGGAAAAATATTCATGAAAACCCGCGAGTGGATTTTGCGAAACTCACCTGTGCCCATAGGTACCGTACCGATTTATCAAGCATTAGAAAAAGTAGACGGTGTCGCGGAAGATCTTAACTGGGATGTTTTTCGCGATACTCTGATTGAACAAGCGGAGCAGGGAGTCGATTATTTCACCATTCATGCCGGTGTTTTGTTGCGTTATGTGCCAATGACGGCCAAGCGTCTGACAGGGATTGTGTCTCGTGGTGGCTCTATCATGGCGAAGTGGTGTTTGGCTCACCACAAAGAAAGCTTTTTATACGAACGCTTCCGAGAAATTTGCAAACTTTGTGCGGAATACGACGTGGCCTTGTCATTGGGTGACGGCTTACGTCCGGGTTCAATTATGGACGCCAACGACGAAGCGCAAATGTCGGAACTCCGTACCTTGGGCGAATTAACAAAAATTGCTTGGGAATATGATGTGCAAGTCATGATCGAAGGTCCTGGGCACGTACCGATGCAGTTGATCGAAGAGAACATGACGGAGCAGCTGAAACATTGTCATGAAGCTCCGTTTTATACCTTGGGGCCTTTAACCCAAGATATCGCTCCAGGTTACGATCACATTACGTCTGGCATTGGGGCGGCGCAAATTGGTTGGTACGGTTGCGCCATGTTGTGTTACGTGACCCCCAAAGAGCACTTAGGTTTGCCAAACAAAGAAGACGTAAAAGAGGGTTTGATTACCTATAAAATCGCGGCTCATGCAGCGGACTTAGCCAAAGGGCATCCGGGCGCTCAAATTCGCGATAACGCTCTTTCTAAAGCTCGCTTCGAATTTCGCTGGGAAGACCAGTTCAACTTATCCTTAGATCCTGAAACGGCGCGTTCTTATCATGACGAAACCTTGCCGCAAGCGTCAGGCAAGGTTGCGCATTTCTGTTCCATGTGCGGGCCCAAGTTCTGTTCAATGAAGATTACTCAAGAAGTGCGTGATTATGCGAAAGGGCTGGAAGACGCACAAGCCATTGATGTGAGTGCTTTAGAGGCAAGTGATGCGGAAGCAGGTATGCAGCAAATGTCAGAGCAATTTCGTGAGTTAGGCAGTGATGTCTATTTAACCACGGATAAAATTCAAGAAAAGTCGCTGTAAGAGCCAGGAGGATTTATGACTATAAAGCCTCCTGTTATCTGGTGTGTGGGGGGATCGGATTCATCTGCCCATGCTGGATTGCAAGCGGATTTACGCACCGGACAAGATTTAGGTTGTCATGTACAAACGATCGTCACTTGTATTACGGCGCAAAACTCTAAGGAAGTGCAGTCTGTCGAAGCAGTGTCGTTGGCGATGTTTAATCGGCAATGGCAGGCTTTGCTTGACGATGTGCCGCCAAACGCCATCAAGGTGAGCTTATTGCCTACTATTGAGTTGGTGAAGGCATGCGCTCATTGGTTAAGGAAAATGAAAGCCGACTTTCCTCAAGTATCGATCGTGTTTGACCCCGTTATGGCGGCCAGCAGTGAATTGGGAAATCGCCTGCAAAGTACGTCTGTGGGAGTGTGCCTATTACAAAACTTGTTGGCGCAGGTAGATGTAATTACGCCCAACCTTATGGAGTTTGAAACACTGACCGGCGTCTCTGGCGAGCAATCCATTGAAAAGATACATCGTCAGCTTGCTGCGTATTTTGCCTTGTCGCCGTCGCGCTGGTTATTAAAAGGCGGGCATGGGGTGTCAGATCAGTCGACTGATTGGTTGTTAGATGTGAATTCGATGGTGGGATTTGTCAGTCCGCGATTGTCGGTGAGCAATACACGAGGCACAGGTTGTACTTTATCGACGGCGTTAGTAAGTTTTATGGCTCATGGTTACGATCTTTTAGACGCAATGACCATGGCAAAGGCGTACATCACTGGGGCATTAAAAACGGGTGTTCAAATTGGGAAAGGAGCGGGGCCATTAGGAAGACCCGGTTGGCCGTTGCAAATTGACAACCTCCCTGAGATTGTTTCACCCAATATGAACGCACAGACCTCGACAAACTTGCCTTTTGCCAAGATGGACCTCAATAAAATGGGTTTGTATCCCGTGGTTGATTCCGTGGAATGGCTAGCATTAGTGCTAAAACAAGGGGTGAAAATTGCCCAATTGCGGATTAAGGACCCTCATGATGTAGATCTTGAATCACATATTCAGCAGGCCATCGCGTTAGGTATTGAGCACGACGCCCAAGTTTTCATTAATGATTATTGGCAATTGGCGATTGAGTGTGGTGCTTACGGTGTGCACCTTGGACAAGAGGATCTTGATGTGGCCGATTTGGTACAAATCCAAGCGGCGGGTTTGCGACTTGGTATCAGTACACATGGGTATTATGAAATTGCCCGAGCGCAATCTATCCAACCAAGTTACATCGCGTTAGGTCATATTTTTCCAACGCAAACCAAAGACATGCCGTCTCAGCCGCAAGGTTTAACTCGTCTTGCGCATTATGCAACGTTACTAAAAGGCGTGGTTCCTACCGTGGCTATTGGTGGTATCAGTGCTGAGCGGTTAACGGCGGTGGCGCAAACAGGAGTGGACAGTGTGGCGTTAGTGACAGCCATTACGCGTGCTGAGAATCCAGAATCCGCTACTCGATCACTACAGGCGTCGTTCGAATGCCGTAACGAGGTGTGGCTATGAAAATTATGCTGAATGACGCGCCATGTGATTTTTTAGGCCACACTCTTTTGGATTTGTTGAGGTATCTGGGTAAAAGGGAGCAGGGTATTGCTATTGCGATTAATCAACAAGTCGTGCCAAAGAGTTTATGGGCAAGTACTGAATTGAACGAACACAGTCAGGTGTTTATTTTTGAGTCTATTGCTGGAGGCTAACATGTCGTCTTTTTTTATTGCTGGGCACGAATTTCACTCCCGGCTTTTTACTGGTACTGGTAAGTATGCCAGTGCGAACACCATGATGGATTCTTTGATTGCCAGCAAGAGCGAATTGGTGACTTTGTCTTTACGTCGTATGGATCTCAAGCAGCAAACGGATAATATTCTTCAACCCTTACAACAGCATTGCATGAAACTTTTGCCAAATACCTCTGGGGCAAGAACAGCAAAAGAGGCCGTTTTTGCGGCGGAGCTTGCTAGAGAGGCACTGGAAACGAACTGGGTTAAATTAGAGATTCATCCTGACCCGCGTTATTTGATGCCAGATGGCATGGAAACCTTGTTGGCAGCCGAAGAGTTGATCAAGAAAGGCTTTGTGGTGATGCCCTATGTGCACGCAGATCCCGTACTTTGCAAACGCTTAGAAGAGGTGGGGTGTCAATGTGTGATGCCGCTGGGCTCACCTATTGGTTCCAATATGGGGTTGGCAAGTCGACCATTTCTGGAAATTATCATTGAGCAAAGTACGGTGCCCGTGATCGTAGATGCGGGTATTGGTGCACCTTCAGATGCCGCCTTGGCGTTAGAGATTGGCGCCGATGCAGTGTTGGTCAATACGGCAATGGCGGTCGCTAGACAGCCTGCACAAATGGGAAAGGCCTTTCGGCTTGCTGTCGAGGCTGGGCGTATGGCGTATGAATCTGGCTTGGGGGAGCGAAGAGTGCAAGCACAAGCGACGAGCCCATTAACCGAGTTTATTGGGGCCTTGTCATGATGAATGAGCGTGTTCAAAACGTTCGCTTGTTAGAGCAAAGCCCAGCCGTGCCAGGGCAGTTTAGTGAATGTGTTGAAAATACGGATTGGCATGACGTTACGCGCTGTCATCAAGAGAAAACAGAGCACGATGTGTTGCGAGCCTTGAGCAAGAATAAGTTAGATGTCGAGGATTTCGCTGCGTTGATTTCGCCTGCAGCAGAGCCATATTTATTCGATATGGTGGCGAAAAGTGAACAACTGACTTTGCAACGGTTTGGAAATACGCTGAGTCTGTTTGCACCTTTGTACTTGTCCAACACCTGTGCCAATGAATGCACTTATTGTGGCTTTTCTATGAGTAACGCCATTAAACGCTTAACGCTAAATGAATCGCAATTAGCAAAGGAAGTGACGGCGATTAAAGCAAAAGGTTTTGATCATATTCTCTTGGTAACAGGCGAGACCAACAAGGTATCTATGCCGTATTTTGAGCGCATGATTCCACTAATCAAACCGCATTTTAGCCAGCTGTCTATGGAAGTACAGCCATTGGACACAGACGAATACAAGCAGCTGCAGACTATTGGTTTGGATGGTGTGTTGGTTTATCAAGAAACCTATCGGCGTACAACGTATTTGGAGCATCACTTACGCGGCAACAAGTCAAACTTCAATTATCGCTTGGATGCCCCCGATCGAATTGGTCAAGCGGGTATTCATAAGATTGGCTTGGGTGTATTGCTTGGCTTGGAAGACTGGCGTACTGATTCTGTCATGATGGCGCATCATTTGCGGCATTTGCAAAAGCGCTATTGGCGCAGTCGTTTCAGTGTGGCGTTCCCGCGTATTCGTCCTTGCGAGGGAGGCATAGTACCCAAGTCGGTAATTTCTGATCGTCAATTGGTTCAATTGATTGCGGCCTGGCGATTGTTTGATCGAGACTTGGAAATGAGCTTGTCTACTCGCGAATCCCCTGAATTCCGCCATCATGCCGTTAGAATGGGGTTTACTACCATGAGTGCGGAATCTAAGACGCAACCAGGAGGATATGCAGAGGACTCCCAAGAAGCCCTTGAGCAATTTGAAATCAGTGATGAACGACCGGTCTCTGACATTATGGCTATGATTCGTCAACAAGGCCGTGAAGTGGTGTGGAAAGATTGGGATCCTGCGCTGTCACAGGGTTGAGGGATTCAATTGGATGTATTCAACCGACATAACACGTTATGTGCGTAATGCGGCCCCAGCCGTGAAAGCTGGGGCTTTTTTGCTTAGCTGGCTACGGTATTAAATAGCTCAAAATACGTTGGGAAAGTTTTTGAGGTACAGCCAGGGTCGTTAATGGTAACAGGGGTGTCTGAAAAGGCGACCAGAGAAAAACACATGGCAATACGGTGGTCATTGTAGGTATCAATGGCGGCGTTTTGCAGCTTTGGCACTGGTGTTACCGTAATAAAGTCTTCCCCTTCGATAACCTCGGCGCCGAGTTTTTTCAGCTCTGTTGCCATGGCGTACAAACGGTCTGTTTCTTTTACTCGCCAGTTATAAATGTTGCGAATTGTTGTGGTGCCTTTTGCGAATAAAGCCGTTGTTGCAATCGTCATCGCTGCATCAGGGATGTGGTTCATGTCTAAGTCAACGCCGTTTAATTCATTGTGCTCGGCTTCTATCCAAGTTGGCCCATAGGTGATTTTGGCACCCATTTGCGCTAGTACATCAGCGAATTTCACGTCGCCCTGTACGCTGTCTGTGCCTACACCGTGAACTTTGATTTTGCCACCCGCGATGGCTGCAGCAGCAAGGAAGTATGATGCAGAAGACGCATCGCCTTCGACCATGATTTCGCCTGGGCTTTGGTAAGTTTGCTGACCTTTTACCACGAATGCTTGGTAATTCTGGTTTTCCACTTCCACACCAAATTGTTTCATCGCGTGCAGGGTGATGTCGATGTATGGTTTAGACACCAACTCACCATCAACGTTGATGGTGAGATCGTTTTTTGCGAGTGGTGCGCTCATTAGGATAGCGGTTAGGAATTGGCTTGAAATATTGCCTTTAATGGATACTTCGCCACCAGATAAACCGTTTGCCTTGATACACAATGGCGGGTAGTTTTTCTCACCTTCGTAAGCAATGTCCACGCCCAATGCTTGTAACGCGTCCACGAGGTCACCAATAGGGCGTTCGTGCATGCGAGGTTCGCCGTGCAAGTGGAACTCTCCTTACCTAAGCAAAGCGCCGCAGTTAAAGGTCGCATTGCGGTGCCTGCATTGCCAAGGAATAGATCGCCGAAATCCGCTTTGATCGGCCCGCCAAGGCCTTCTAATACGCAGGTCGTGCCATTGTCTTCAATAGTGTAGTTCACGCCTAATTTGGTTAGGCTCTCTAGCATGTGGCGAATGTCGTCACTGTCTAATAAATTGGTGATTTTCGTAGTGCCCTTTGCCAAAGTGGCTAGCAACAAGATGCGATTTGAAAGGCTTTTGGAACCCGGAATTTGGATCTCTCCATTGGCTTTGGAAAGAGGGCCTAGCGTAATTGAATTCATTATTAAGTCCATCACAGTGGTGTTATGTAGATTGTTTGCTGTTTGTGTTTAATGCGTGTCGCTGCGAGTAAATTATAAGTGTTCGATATTGCGCAAATTGTGTCCGTTTGTTGTGTGGTCGCGTCACTCTATTTAAAGAGGTCAGTCTTGAATGCCAATTAGTATACCTTTGATGGTGGGTTGTGTCAGTTATGTCAATCAACGCGTCGTGCTATTTTTTAGCACGCATCGCCTTTAGAATAAGGCGCATTAAAATAATGATGTCATTAAAGGAGTCAATTTATGAGGCACCAATATCACCCTTTAGGGTTTGAAGGTTCGCGTATCGCTCAGGGTTTTTGGCGAATGAATGAATGGGGCATGTCTGCAACGGACTCATTGGGTTTTATCGAGGCGTGTTTGGATTTGGGTGTGACGACCTTTGATCATGCGGATATTTATGGTGATTATCAGTGTGAAGCTTTGTTTGGCGATGCGTTAAAGTGCAAACCTGCATTACGGGATAAAATGGAGATAGTCACTAAATGTGGGATTTTACTACCGTCTTATAATCGACCAGACATTCAAGTGTATCGGTATGATTATCGCTCTGAGCATATAATAGCGAGTGTTGATCGCTCTTTGGCAAACCTACAATGCGAATACATAGACACCCTGTTGTTGCATCGACCAAGCCCTTTAATGGACGCCGATGAAATCGCACAAGCCTTTGATTTGCTGTTTACTCTTGGCAAGGTGAAGCATTTTGGTGTGTCTAATTTCACGACACGACAATTTGATTTGTTGCAATCACGTCTAGACGCGCCGCTGATTATTAATCAGGTTGAGCTGTCACCGTTGGCGTTGCAGCACTTTGAAGATGGAACGTTAGATCATGCTCAGCAACATGCGGTGACGCCAATGGCGTGGTCGCCATTGGCGGGCGGTGAGTTATTTTCTGCAAAAAGTGAAAAAGCGGTTCGGGTGTTGGCTGTGTTAACGGAATTAGCAGCAAGTAAAGCGTGTTCGGTAGATCAAATTGTCATTGCCTGGTTGCTACGACATCCATCAGAAATTTGTCCGGTGATGGGCTCGGGAAAAATTGAACGATTGGCGTCGCTGGCTGGCGCACAGTCGCTGACGTTGACTGATGATGACTGGTTCCGTATTTGGATAGCGTCTCAGGGGCAGTCTGTTCCTTAATGTTTCGTAAGTCTATGTTTTACTATTTAAAAGCCGCAATTGCGGCTTTTTTTGTATCGGATGTTTTAGCTTTGTTTTTGTCGGTGTAGAAAGTGTGTTGTTTCGTAAGGTGTGACTGAAATTCCTTTTTTATTCTTTATACTTGCGCGATTCAAACTATTGTAGGTGGCATTAAATGAAACAGTACATTGCTATGGGGTTAGTCGTTTTAAGTGGTCTTTTTGTTTTTGATGCTGTGCACGCGCAGGATCTTCCTAAACCAAAAGGTAAAGTGATTCTGACGGTTTCTGGCAGCATCAAAAACACAAATACCGATGCAAACACGGCAGAATTTGACCGTGAGATGTTGTTGAACTTGGAAGTCAGGGAGCTGAATACAGGAACGCCATGGAGTGAAGGGGTTGACTCATACCGTGGTCCATTGTTGCGTTCTTTAATGGCGGCAGTAGGTGCGCAAGCGGGTAATTTGTCTGTAACGGCATTGAATGATTATAGTGCTGTTGTGCCTAGTCAAGACGGCGAGGATTACAATGTTATTTTAGCGATGGATTTAAATGGCACTCCTATGTCAGTTCGTAATAAAGGGCCATTGTTCCTTTTGTATCCATTTAATGAGTTGCCCAGCTTGAACAATGAAGTGATTCATAATCGGTCTGTTTGGCAAATTAAATCCATTCGTGTCGAGTAACGAACGAAATGCAATCTAACGTGACCCTTACACCGCGAGACATAAACCGAAGAAAATCATCGCCATTTTGGATTTTGTTGGTGGCGGCATGCCTATTTATGGGCGCTTCGGTGTTGATTTTTTTGAATTGGTTGACCGTCAAAAGGTCATTATGTCTGCGGTTGAGGAAGATGCGTTATGGGCGTCTTACCAGTTAGATAGAGAGTCACTGAAGCTAAGAAACGCGTTGAAATTGCTGGAAGAAGATTTCAATGAGGGGCGTTTAGATGAAGCCAGAATGAGGTTTGATATTTTGTACAGCCGAATTCATGTGTTAGAGACAGGCCAGTTAAACGACATCTTCAGTCGTCTACCTGACTCTGAAACACTGTTAAGTTTTTTGCAAAGCAAGATGGCTGAAATGGACGTTCTTCTTTTTCAGATTCTCCGATGGACACGGTGAATACCATCTTAAATCAAAGCGATGAATTGCTAAAAAAACAGAAGAGGTTGTGCTTAAAACACTGGCGTCTAGGTCGCGACAAAAGGTCCTAGAGAGAAATGACTCGTTAGGGTTGTTTTTGTATTTGGGGTCGCTGATTGCTTTATTGACCTTTACAATGATTTTTATTATCGCGATGCTGTTTAAACAGCTGAAAGTAGCAAGAAAATCATTTGAGAAATCGCAAAAGTTAGCCGTTGAATTAGAGTCTGCAGTGCACTCGGCGGAAAAAGCATTGAAAGTGAAAACGGAATTTTTGGCAACGATGAGCCATGAAATCCGCACTCCAATGAACGTCATTATTGGGTTTAGTTATTTGTTGCTTGATGATTCTTTGGACAAAAAACAACGAGAAAAAGTAGTCAAAATCCAAAAATCGGCTGACGGTCTGTTAGCGATCATTAATGGAATTTTAGACTTTTCGAAAATTGAGTCTGGCAAGCTGGAGTTAGAGTCTGAAGTCTATAATCTAGATGAAGTTTTGGATTATGTTTACTACAGTAATGAGGAGGCCGCTAAGTCAAAAAAACTAGATTTTCTCATAAGCCGTGACTTTTCCATTAGCAATCAGCTCATTGGTGACAAGGTTAGGCTTCAGCAAATTTTGCTCAATATTGTGAGTAACGCCATTAAGTTCACTCATGCAGGGTCTGTGAGAATGTCATTCAGTTTACTTGGTGATGAATTACACATCGAAATAAAGGATACCGGGGTTGGAATCCCTGATGGTGTGGATGTGTTTGATGTATTTCAGCAAGCCGACAGCAGTACCACTCGGCTTTATGGCGGTACAGGGTTAGGTTTAAGCATTACTCAGCGGTTGGTTGCATTGTTAGGTGGTCAAATTTCTTATGAAAGTACGTTGGGTGAAGGGTGTGTTTTCCATGTACGACTGCCTTATCGGCCTAACAAAGACGTCAGTGGCGTTGAGTTAGAGGCTATTAAGGTCACTTTATTGCATGAAGATGCTGAATTAGGTCCATTGTTTGCCTCTCTCAACATTCCCAATGAAACGGTAAACGCATTTAGCGTTTTGGAGGCTGAGTGCCCTATTGTGGTGAGTGGTAACTGGTATCGTAGCCAAACGGTATTGCAGGATAAAGCGGCCGCTTATTTGGAACAAAAGGCCGTGTTCATTGGAAGTCATATTTCGTTTTTAAAGGGTTCCTCAACAACGGGCCTTGTTACACCTTCGAACTTTAAAAATATTTTGTTTTCACAGAAGTCAAAAGACGATGCTACGGCAAGCGAGATAAACGCTAAACCCAGCCATAAAGAAGACGCGCTCCGAAATAAAGTCATTCTTTTGGCGGAGGACAATAAGATTAATGCGAACATTGCCATTGCGATATTGAAAAAAGTGGGCGCGAAAGTCGATTGGGTTGAAAATGGTCAATTGGCGTGTGAAAAAATCCTTTCGGGCACATACGACTTAATTCTCATGGATATTAGGATGCCGATCATGGATGGTTATCAAGCAAGTCAAAATATTGCGAATGTTTTACAAGAACGTAAACCGCCGATTTTGGTGTTAACCGCGGACACATTTAATATGGAGCCAAGTAGCTTCGCTTCTTACGGCATTGATGACTTTCTGTTCAAACCCCTCGATCCGTATTTGTTGATCGACAAAATTGATACTTGGGTATCAAAAGTGGGTAGAGGTTCTTCTAGTGCTCGCACAACGCAAGTAGGTCAGGGAAACCGTGGTGCGATTGATATTGTTGACATTATTAGGCAACTTGAAAAGCTGGAAACCTGTTTGATGGAAGGCCATTTGAATTCTGAAAAAATGATTGAAGATATCGTTGCGTGTTGTGGTGATATTGAGGGCGTGGATGAGCTGAAGTTGGCGATGCATGATGTGGCCTCGTACGATTATCATGATGCAATGTCAAAGGTTGCCATGTTCAAGAAAAGCTTACATTGCGACAGTTTAGAGGGAAATTAAGTGACTAATATAGCGGAAATAGACAGCAAAATGCAGTTGCAAGACAAGCGTGTACTTATCGTTGACGATGTACCAAGAAACATAGATTTGTTGAAGGATATTTTGTCTGAAAGATATCAGGTTCAAATTGCCAAAAGTGGCAAAGTGGCGTTAGACATTATAGAGCGCACCATGCCTGATATCATATTGTTGGACATTATGATGCCAGATATGAATGGGTTTGAAGTGTGCGAAAAGGTGAAGGCGAACCCTAAAACAGCGGATATCCCCGTGATTTTTTTAACCGCTGTAACCGATGCACAACATGAACAAAAAGGGTTTGATTTAGGGTGTGTGGATTTTATTACCAAGCCGATCACACCACTCACTACGCTTTCTCGAGTCGCAACTCACCTAAAGTTAGCAGAAGATAATTTGCGAAATAAACGCATCATTGAACACAGAACCAGAGAATTGGATGATGCTCTAGAGTCGGCTATTGGTATGCTAGGTGAGGTGAGTCAGTTGAACGATACTGACACTGGGGTTCACATGTGGCGAATGGCCGATTACAGTGCGGCATTAGCAAAAGAGATTGGCTGGGATGATGCTAAGGTTGAGCTATTAAAACTGGCAGCGCCATTGCACGATACTGGGAAAGTGGGCATTCCACACGCCATCTTGAAGTCGCCGAATAAGCTGACAGAAGATGAATGGGA
>NZ_JAODTL010000046.1 GCF_026191375.1 Marinomonas pontica
TAGAACGATTGATTGCAGGTTGCTTTTCAGCGCCCAAACAAACGCGGTTCATGGTTTTGATTACTTCTTCGGGATACGCACCCGCTGCCGTTTCAGCAGAAAGCATGACCGCATCCGTGCCATCTAGAACAGCGTTGGCGACGTCAAATACTTCTGCGCGAGTTGGCATCGCGCTGGTGATCATCGTTTCCATCATTTGAGTTGCCGTAATGACGGGGCCTAGTGGAAAAATCATTGATACAGAAGAGTTAAAAAAGAACTTATATGTAAGTCCTGAAAGATGGGTATCATGTAAGAATTGGTAGTAAAGAGTATTTCGAATTGTTTGATGACAATAAATTTAAAGAATTAAATGAAAGTTTAACTTCTAAAGATCCTCTTAAATTCGGGAACATAAAAAATACCCAGATAGACTAAAAGCAGCTCAAGAGAAAACAAAATTGAATGATGCCGTTAAGACTGCAATTGGAAAATCTTTAGGTAGGGACATGGTAATTGCTGCTATGGATTTTGCTTTTATTGGTGGATCTATGGGTTCTGTAGTAGGAGAAAAAATTGCTAGAGTAATTAATTACTCTATTGAGCAAAAAATACCTTTTATGATGGTTTCAAAATCTGGAGGAGCTAGAATGATGGAAGCTTCGTTATCATTAATGCAGTTAGTTAAAACATCTGCAAAATTAGCACAATTGGCAGAAGCTAAAATTCCTTGTGTCTCATTATGTACAGACCCAACAACGGGTGGTACAACGGCATCATATGCAATGTTAGGTGATATTAATATTGCAGAACCAAGCATTAATTGCTTTTGCAGGACCTAGAGTTAGCAAAAGGCACAGCAGGTAAAGAATTACCAGAAGGGTTTCAAAAATCTGAATTTGTTTTAGAACACGGTTTTTTAGATGCGATATACAAGCGTAAAAACTTAAAAAAACAAGTAAACCTGTTATGACTTCTTCTTGATCCATTAACCAAACAAACATCTTCACCAAGGGAAATCGCCTCTTCCAGCGTCGTCACCACATCAATCCCCTCTGCTTGATAGGCAGGGTCACGACTGATCACTATGTTGCGACGACCCGGTAGCGGCTTGCCAATCGATTCAAACGTCTTACGCCCCATAACAATCGGCTTGCCCATAGTGGCTTGCTTGAAATATTTAAGGTCATTTGGCAAATGCCAAGGCAACGAGTTATTAATACCAATAGTGCGGTTGGTCGACATGGCAACAATAAGGGACAACATAGGCTTACCTTCATTCATTTTTCACGCTCATCCACTCTTGGGCTTCTTGAGCGTACGGGTTCTGATATAATCAATGGCATTTATTATACCCATGACAATCTAGATTGCATTTTCTAACCTGCATTTACCGTATTCGTCATGACCTAAACAGACAAGGCACACTTATGAAACAGTACTTAGATCTTTGCAACCGCATCGTCAGTGAAGGCGAATGGGTCAACAACGAACGTACAGGAAAACGCTGTCTCACTGTTATTAACGCTGACCTTACTTACGATGTAAGCAAAGGCGAGTTTCCGCTTGTCACGACACGAAAAAGCTACTGGAAATCTGCCATTGCCGAAATCATTGGGTATTTAAGAGGTTACGATAACGCCGCGGATTTTCGCGCACTCGGCACCAAAACATGGGATGCCAACGCCAACCAAAACGACGTTTGGTTAAACAATCCTTATCGTAAAGGCGAAGACGATATGGGGCTTTGCTATGGTGCCATTGGCCGCCATTTCCCAAAGCCTGACGGTGGACACATCGATCTATTAAAGCAAATTGTTGATGATCTAAGCCGTGGTGTGGATAACCGTGGGGAAATCCTCACTTTTTATCACCCTGGCGCGTTCCACATGGCGTGCCTTCGCCCGTGCATGTACAGCCATCACTTTTCATTGCTTGGTGATACGCTTTATCTAAACAGCACTCAGCGCAGCTGTGATGTGCCACTCGGTTTAAACTTCAACATGGTTCAGGTTTATGTTTTGCTGGCCATCGTTGCGCAAATCACTGGCAAAAAACCGGGCAAAGCCTTCCATAAGATAGTGAACGCTCACATCTACGAAGACCAGCTAGAGTTAATGCGTGATGTGCAACTCAAACGCGAGCCTTACCCTCTACCAACACTCAAAATCAACCCAGAAATCAAATCCCTAAAAGACATCGAGACTTGGGTCACCATGGACGACTTCGAGCTCGAAGGCTATCAGTTCCACGAGCCTATCGCTTACCCTTTCTCAGTGTAAGCGACCTAAAAGCAAAACGGCGAACCATGATGGATTCGCCGTTTTTTATTGAACCAATATAAGCAAAAGACGCTAGCTTGTTGCGTTACCACTTTTCGGGAAAACCTGTCGCTTGAAACCCACCACGATTAAACCAACACCAATTAGCACCATTGGCAACGACAATAACTGCCCTTGTGTCAGCCAACCGAAAGCAAGGTAACCAATTTGTATGTCTGGCTCGCGGACAAACTCCACTAAAATGCGAAAAATACCGTAGAAAAGTAGGAACATGCCAGAGACACAATAGCGTGGTTTTGGCCTTTGTGAGAAGAACCACAATATACAAAACAGCACTACACCTTCTAAGGCAAATTGATACAGTTGCGAAGGATGACGAGCAAGCTGCAGCGGATCGTTCGGAAAAATCATTGCCCAAGAAACGTCCGTCGGTTTGCCCCATAATTCGCCACCAATAAAGTTACCTAAACGTCCAGCGCCCAAACCGATTGGCACAAACGGCGCAAGAAAGTCCGTCACATCAACAAGGTGTTTATTGTAACGGCGGGCGAAGAAAAACATAGCAGCGATAACGCCCAGCAAGCCACCATGAAAAGACATACCGCCTTCCCAAATACGCACTAAAATCAGCGGATTATCAACAAAAGCAGGAAATTGATAGAACAATATATATCCAATTCGGCCGCCTAAAATAACGCCAAGCGCCCCATAAAAAATTGCATCACTTACCATGTCAGGCGTCCACACGCCATTCGAGCGTTTAGCGCGATACATGCCACACAAATAAGCGCCAGCAAAGCCAACCAGATACATAATACCGTACCAATGTACGGAAATCAGCCCTATCGAGAAGGCAATAGGATCAATGTTTGGGTATGAAATCATAATATTCAAAAAATCTCTGGTAGGTAGTAATTAGTCTACGTTGCTGGTTTTAGAGGGACGAATCAAACGCTCTATGTTCGCTTCGCGCATCAGCCGTGTCATGGTTTGTGTGACCGCTTCAGCATGAGAAAGTGTCATGACTTCATTCAACATGGCTTGCGCTTGTTGCATCGAGATATTGCGAATCACTGCTTTTACTTTAGGAAGGCTTGTAGAGCTCATGGATAACACATCGTATCCCATGGCCATTAACAAAATAGCGCCCATCGGATCACCCGCCATTTCACCACACACACTCAAACCTACACCTTCGTCTCGAACCTGATCAACTATGCTAAGCAAAGCACGCAATACGGAAGGATGGAAGGAGTTGTATAAATCCGCCACACGCGGGTTATTTCGATCTACTGCCAATAAGTATTGCGTTAAATCGTTGCTGCCGACCGACAAGAAGTCCACCAATTCAGCCAACTCTTTTACCTGATAAACCGCCGCAGGGATTTCGATCATCACGCCGACTTGAGGCATTTTGACATCAAAGCCCTCTTCTTTCACTTCCGCATAACCACGACGGATTAGGGCTAAAGCCTCTTCAACTTCCGCAACATTTGAGATCATCGGCAACATGATTTTTAAATTATACAGACCTGAACTGGCTTTTATCATGGCTCGAATTTGCGCCATGAAAATTTCCAAATGATCCAGAGTCACTCGAATACCACGCCAGCCTAAGAAAGGGTTGGCTTCGTTTATCGGGAAATATGGCAGTGCTTTGTCACCACCTATGTCCAACGTTCGAACCGTCACAGGAGACGGTGCAAAGCCTTCCAACTGCTGGCGATAAATCACCACTTGTTCTGCTTCGGTAGGAAAACGGTCTCGCACCATAAACGGCACTTCCGTTCGATACAAACCAATGCCTTCTGCCCCCCGGTCTAATGAACGAGCAATATCGGCAGACAAGCCGGTGTTAACAAATAAAGATAAACGTTGACCATCCAATGTTTCACATGGCAAATCTTTAAGTGTTTCATACTCTTCTTCTAACAGTCGCTCTTCATCAACAATTTGCTGATAATTTTCAATCAAAGCGTCAGAAGGATGGGTGTATATTTTGCCCAAATAGCCATCGACAATAAGGTCGACTTTGTCTAATTGAGCATAGGGCAGATCCAGCGCCCCCATCACGGTTGGAATACCCATTGCGCGGGCCAATATCGCCACATGGGAGTTACCAGACCCCATGACAGAAACCAAACCTTTGATCTTATCTATTGGAATTTCACCCAACATAGACGCGGTCAGTTCCTCACCAACAATAATCGAAGGCTCGCTAAATCGCTCGGTAAGGTTAGGGGCTTTTTCCTGCAAATGGGACAAAATCCGACGACCAAGGTCCCTAAGGTCCGACGCCCGTTCACGCAAATATGGATCATCCATGCGATTAAACTGCTGAATGTGCGCTTGAATAACCTGTCTTAACGCACCTTGCGCCCAATTGCCTTCTTTGATTTTGCGGACAATTTCTCCCGCAATGGAGTTGTCATCTAATATTTTCAGATACACATCAAAGAGTGCTTTTTCATCCGCGGATAAATGCTGACTAATACGATTGCTTGCTCGACGAATATCATTACGTACCGCATCAAGCGCTTGGTAAAAGTCTTGAATCTCTTCATCAAAATCGGTTGTACGACGATCAGGAATAACGTCTAAATCGGCAGGAGGGAAAACAACCACACCACGACCAATCGCAACACCAGAACTACCAGGAACCCCTTTGTAGCGAAAGTCTGAACCGCTCGGCACGGCATTTGGGTGAAGGTTGGCAATTGCCCCTGTCGCTTCAGCGTGCGCAATTACTCCGGCTAATTGGGCTGATAAAGTAATAAGAAAGGCTTCTTCCCCTTCATCAAATCGACGCTTGTCTTCATGCTGCACCACCAGCACGCCCAAAACTTGGCGATGATGAATAATTGGCACACCCAAAAAAGAACGGTAACGCTCTTCGCCTGAACCTTTTAAATAATGAAATGATGGGTGAATATGCGCGTCTTCAAGGTTCACAGGCTCGGCTCTTCGGCCCACTAAACTGACCAGACCTTCGTCTGCTTTCAAGCTGACGTTACCTGCAACATCGGCGTTCAAACCGCGCGTCGCCATTAGGACATATTCTTTGCTATTTGAATCCACTAAGTAAATCGAACACACTTCTGCACGCATGGCTCTACGAACACGTCGAACAATAATATCGAGTGCCGCCGATAAGGACTGCGCCGCAGTCACCTCTTGGGTAATACGTCTTAACAAACTTAGCATAGTGCTCCCATCAATCTACATAACCTCCATTATTTCGACACAGAGTTTATTTTTTTCTAACCGGCGATGCGCGCTCGGAATAAGCTCTTTAAGGGCTCGGCGATAAACATCCTTTTTAAAGGCCACGACTTGACCAAGTGGGTACCAGTAACTTACCCAACGCCAGCCATCAAATTCTGGGGTTTCTGTACCATCCACGCACACGGATGCATCTGGACAACGAATCGACAGAAGAAACCACTTCTGTTTTTGTCCAATACATAAAGGTTTACTGTTGTGTCTTAACATGCGTTTAGGTAGACGATAACGTAGCCAACCTCGAGTTTTGCCAATTACTTCCACCTGATGTGGGTCTAAGCCCACCTCTTCCTTTAATTCGCGGAATAATGCTTCTTCAGGTGTCTCGTCGGATTTGATGCCACCTTGAGGAAACTGCCAAGCATTTTGCCCAACACGTCTCGCCCAAAGAAGCTGGCCACGCTCGTTCATCAATATGATGCCCACATTCGGTCTGTATCCGTCTGCATCAATCACGAGCCATCACCTTCTAATATAAGAATAAATTAGATTCATTGTTCCATAATTCCCCCATCCGCACAATTAAGACTGCTGTTATTTATTACCTGTGAGGCTATAATTCACGCACTTTAGACGATTTGAGGACAGCTTGTGACACTTGCAATATTTGACCTAGACGGCACCTTATTAAGCGGTGACAGTGATTACACATGGGGACAATTTTTAGTGGAGAAAGGCTTAGTCGACACAAAAGTCTACCAAGAAGCTAACGACAAATTTTTCACACAATACCAATCTGGCACGTTAGACATTCATGAATACCTTGCTTTTAGCTTAGCGCCACTCACCCGCTTTTCCAGAGAGGAGCTCACTCAGCTGCACAACACATTCATGCAGGAAAAAGTACAACCCATGATGCAAGAGAAAGCGGCCGCATTATTGAAACACCATAAAGATCAAGGTCATTTTTTACTGATGATCACTGCAACCAACCAGTTTGTGACAGGCCCCATTGGCGATATTTTAGGCATGGATCACATCATTGCGCCGGTTCCAGAAATCATTGACGATCACTACACCGGAAAAATTGTAGGGGTACCAAGCTTTCAAGCAGGCAAAGTAACGCGCTTAAACGATTGGTTAGCTGAAACAGGTCACTCGATGGAAGGAAGCTACTTTTACAGCGACTCTCGCAATGACTTGCCGCTTTTAGAATTAGTCTCTCATCCTATCGCCGTGGATGCCGATGAAACGCTCACCAAGATCGCACAAGAACGAGGCTGGCAGCATATTTCCTTGAGAGATTAACCTCCAACAATTCATGCCACATAAAAAAACGCTGCCAGACTCAGTCTGACAGCGTTTTTTTATTATCAACACGGCCTTACACTATGAACTCACAAGCCCATATTGTTGTGGATACGATAAAACAAGGCCTTTAGGTATTCTGTTTCTTCAATCGCCGGATGCACAGGATGATCCGGTGCTTGAGTACCGCGGTAAATAAGCTGAGAGAAGCGTTCTAGTTGGCGACTGTTACTGCGAATGATATCGTGCAATCGACCTGTTTCTAAATGCATAGAACAAGAACCAGACACCAAAATACCGCCTTTAGCAACCAAACGCATTGCGAGTTGATTGGCACGGTGATAAGCACCTTCGCCTGCTTTAATGTCTTTACGACGAGCAATAAAAGCAGGTGGATCCATAACCACCACATCAAAACGCTCTTTGTCTTCAATCAAAGATTGCATGGCTTCAAAGGCATCACCGTGCATCAAATTAGATCCACCTTCATACTGATTCAGCTTTAGGTTTTCACCCACATGACTTAGCGCACTTTCTGACGCATCAATAAAAGTCACGTCAGTTGCACCCGCTGAAGCCGCTTGAACCCCCCAGCCACCAATATAAGAAAAAACGTCTAATACTCGTTTACCATCACAAAAGCCTTGCATGGTTTTGCGGTTTTCACGGTGATCATAGAACCAACCCGTCTTTTGACCATCCCAAACTGGTGCTTGAAATAACACGTCGTTTTCCTGCAAGAAAACCAACTCCGGAACGGTACCGAAAGCCTCTTCCACATAGGTTTCAAGACCTTCAATCTGGCGCATCTTACCGTCGTTTTTCATCAAAATTGCAGACGGCTTAACCACATCTTGCAAAGCTTCAATGATGTCGTTTTTTACGCGCTCCATTCCGGCAGTTGAAATCTGTACCACCAAAATATCAGCAAAGCGATCCACAACAAGACCAGATAAACCATCAGAATCCCCAAATACAAGGCGATAATATGGCGCAGGATAAGTCAGCTCACGCAAAGACAAGGCAATCTTTATACGGTGAACCAATGTCGATTTATTCAAAAACGTATCGGTACTGCGGCTCATTAAACGACCGCAAATCAAGGTGTTAGGGTTTATCGTAGCAATACCAAGCGGCTTACCTTGTGCGGTTTCGACAACTACCTGATCCCCTGGGGTAAATTGCTTTAATGGTGTCGCAGAGGTGTCTACCTCGTTGCTGTAAATCCATTGATGTCCAGCTCTTAGACGGCGATCAGCTTGGCCTTTTAGTCGAATAACACTCAAAATTTTCACCCAGTATATTTAAAAAAACGCTATTATAGAGACTCTAGATTCAATTGCTACGAATTACCGTAGTTGTACTGTTTTCCGCCTCTTACAGAAGTGTACCAATGTCATCAACATTAAATGAAGATCAACTTAAACGCATCTTACAGGGCATCAGCATTCCACCTCAACCGCAAATCATGGTGGATTTACACATGGAACAAGCGATGCCAGACCCTGACATGGATCGAATTTCGAACATCATTTCTCAAGATGTTAGCCTGTCTGCTGCCGTTCTCAAGCTCGTTAACTCAGCCGCCTTTAATTTACCCAAAAAAATCGCCTCGGTACAACAGGCCGTTATGCTCTTGGGAACAAACAGTGTGACTAATATTGTCAATGGTTTGGCAGTGAAAAGTGAGCTGTCGGATGACACCATTCAGTCTTTGCACAGCTTTTGGGATACCGCCACAGATGTCGCGGCGATTTGTTCCAGCTTAGCAGGCCAATTGGGATTTAAATACCAAGATGAATGCTACGCGTTAGGACTGTTCCATAATGTCGGCATTCCTTTGATGCTCAAGCGTTTCCCAGGCTACAAAGAAGTGTTGCAAAAAGGCTATCAAAACGTAGATTTTAATTTAACTGACATAGAAAACCAAAACTTCAAAACCAATCATTCGGTGGTCGGTTACTATCTAGCAAAATCCTGGGGATTACCGAAAAGCTGCTGTGCCGTGATTGCAAAGCATCATCGCATTGAATATTTATTTACTCATCGCGTGGCCGGAGATTCGATCAATCTGACGTTTGCTGCAATTTTAAAAATGGCTGAGCACATTGCGGGCACCTACAAACACATTGGCGGCGCGCAAAAAGATTACGAATGGGAGAAAATAGGTCACTATGCGCTCGACCATTTAGACCTCACCGAGTACGACTTTGATGGAATGGTGGAAGTCTGTCATGAGCAAGGGTATGGCTTGATATAAGCGTGGTCATACACTCACATAATCTACGCCTTTGTTAATTAGCCAACGACGATCATCAGCACTTAACGAAGGTTAGGCATTTATGTCCTTAAAATAGCCCCTCGATCTGAGGCGTTATCCTAAAATTGCTATCGTGAAAACAGAACCAAATGATCTAGATGAACACTGAGGCCTATTTCCTGACCCACAGCGTGATTGTGATGGGACGAAGCAAAACAATATATCACCTTGCCAGAGGTCAATTTCACGCGGTACAAAAAGTGCGAGCCACGAAACCATTTACTCACGATCACACCCAAAAACTCGCTGTCATCATCGTGCAAGATATCATCAGGGCGAACCAATAAATCGACCTGTGCATTGTCAGCAAAACCATGATCCAACTCGCCACGAATATTCCCCAGATCAGAATGTACACAGTTAGCGCCACACACAACCGCAGGCAAGAAATCACCGTGACCAATAAAGCTCGCCACAAAACGCGTCTCTGGACGATGATATATCTGATAAGGTGAACCCGTCTGATGAATCACTCCAGCATCCATTACAGACACTTGATCAGCCATAGCAAAGGCTTCCATCTGGTCGTGAGTTACCAACAACGCGCTCATTTTTTCATGCTGCAAAATATGACGAATATCGGGCACCAACTCTTCTCTTAATTTGGCATCAAGACCAGAAAACGGCTCATCCATTAACAATAATTTGGGTTTGGGGGCAATGGCACGAGCCAATGCCACGCGCTGCTGCTGACCACCCGACAGAGAGTGAGGATAACGGGATTCAAAGCCAGCCAAGCCAACCAAATCCAATAAATACGTCACACGTTCCTGAACCGCCACTTTTGGCCATTCGGACAAACCAAATGCTATATTCTGAGCGATTGTAAGGTGTGGAAACAAAGCAATGTCTTGGAATACCATGCCAATAAAGCGATGTTCTGGGTTCACACTATGAGACGGGCTAGAAAGCACATCACCATCAATGCGTATTTCCCCTGACATTAAGGACTCAAACCCTGCAATGGCACGCAACAGGGTCGACTTTCCGCAACCACTGGGACCAAGCAAGCACCCTATTTGCCCTTCCAATAACTGAAAAGACGCATTTTTTACAACAGCGCTGCCGTCGTACCCCACAGAGACATCGCTCAGTGTTAATTCTTTCAACGAAGCATGAAGAGATAACGAAGTCATATACAATCCTAAATCGAGTGTTCGTTCACACTAACCAAGACGAGAAGAAATCGAACGACTCAGTAAAATTACCGGCACCAATCCCACTAAAACAATCATCAATGACGCGGGTGCTGCGTCAACTAAACGCTCATCAGACGCCAGCTCAAATGCCCTAACCGCCAGCGTATTAAAATTAAATGGTCTCAGTATCAGTGTCGCTGGCAGTTCTTTTAACACGTCCACAAACACAATTAATAACGCCGTCAAAACCGAGCCTTTCAACAAAGGAATATGGATACGGGTCAATACTTTAGTAGGAGACATACCCAATGAACGCCCAGCCATGTCCATGCTGGGTTTGATTTTTCCAAGACCGTTTTGCACAGCGCCTAGCGACACCGCCATAAAACGCACGACATAAGCAAACAACAAAGCCACCAAAGTACCGGAAAATATCAATCCGACCTTTCCATCAGCATACTGCCTGACCAAATCAATAATACGATGATCAAGCCAAGCCAATGGCACAATGGTACCAATGGCAATAATCGTCCCCGGCAAAGCATACCCTAACCCTGCTATACCGACGGATGCTCTGACCGCTCGGCCATTATTCAAGCGGATCGCATAACTCAACACCAAGGCAAGACTCACCACCAACAGTGACGCCACCGCCGCAAGATAAAACGAATTCCACGCCAATTGAATAAAGTTTGCGCCCGGCATTTCAGCTTTAAACGCTGCCCAATAAGCCAAAACACCAACAGGAATAAGAAAGCCCACACAGATAGGCAATAGACAGAAGATAAAAGCCAACCAAGCTTGGCTGCCTTTTAGCGTCATTCGACGGCTGCTGGCTTTTTTAAGACCAGAAGCGTGATAACGAATTCGGCGTCGAGAATAACGCTCAAGCAGAATCAACACCGCCACAAACATCAACAACACACCGGCTAATTGAGAGGCCGCCGCGACATCACCAAAACCATAAAACGTTCTCAAAATGCCCGTCGTAAAGGTATTTACACTAAAATATTGAACGGTACCGTAATCTGCCAGCGTTTCCATTAACGCTAGCGTCAGCCCCGTGATAATAGCTGGTCGAGCAAGAGGAAGCGCCAATTTGAAAAATACAGCTCGACCTGAATACCCCAGAGTGCGACTGACTTCTAAGGTGTTTTGTGATTGCTCCAAAAAGGCCGCGCGACTCATTAAATACACGTATGGATACAGCACCAAGGTCAACATAGTGATAGCGCCGCCCAGTGAGCGAATTTCAAAAAACCAATACTCACCGTAGCGCCAGCCCGTCAGCTCACGAATAAAGGTTTGCACAGGCCCTGCAAAATCCATTACCCCCGTATAGGTATAAGCAATGATGTAGGCTGGCACCGCCATAGGAAGCAGCAACGCCCAAGAAAGAGCACCACGTCCGGGGAAATCACACATACTTGTCAGCCAAGCACAAGGCACACCGATCAACAGTACGCCAATGCCCACGCCCAACATCAGCAACAGCGAGTTCGAAATGTATTCCGCCAACACAGTATGGTAAAGATGTCTCCATACCTGACTGTCTCCGATCAATACATTGACTAAAACGACCATTATCGGAATGGCCAGGATAACAGCAATCAACATCGCCGCTACCTTTAAACCATTCCACTTACGCTTACTTACTGGGTTCAAATTGCTTAAACTCGCTGTCCAATATCATGACTCTTGTAGTGCAGGTGCGTTTGCTTATACTCGCTAAACCACACAATCGCTCTACCACTATTTCCAACCCGCAATGTCCATGATTTCAACGGCTTCTCGGTTATTCTCACCAAGTTGGCTCAACGAAATAGTATCCGCTCGGAACGTGCCAAACGGCGCCAACATTTCTGGAGCACCAATACCCTCTACCACTGGATACTCGTTATTTACATGAGCATACCATTCCTGAGAAGCGCGATTGGTCAAGAATTCCAGCAGTAACGTTGCGTTTTCAATGTTGGTTGCCGCCGCGGTAATGCCCGCACCACTCACGTTCACATGCGCACCGCGCTCACCGTCAGCTTGGTTTGGCCAGAACAGTTTCACGGTATTGTAAACGTTTCTTTCTTCTGCATTGTCACTTTGACCAAGACGGCCATAATAATACGTGTTTGCCAACGTCAAATCACAGACACCTGCAGCAACCGCTTTCAACAAATCCACATCGCCACCAAAAGGCGGACGCGCTAAATTGGATACCAGCCCTTTAATCCACGCCTGAGTCTTTTCACGACCTTCCACTTCTAGCATAGAAGCCACTAAAGATTGGTTATAAATATTGGCGGAAGAACGAACGCAAATACGCCCTTTCCATTTTGGGTTTACCAAATCTCCGTAGGTAGATAAATCCTTAGAAGAGACCGTTTTAGGGTTATAAAAAATCACCCGAGCACGCTGAGATAACCCAAACCAGTAACCGTCCGAATCTCGTAAATGGCTCGGGATATTGGCACTCAGTACGTCATTTTGAATAGGTTGTAACACCCCAGCCGCTTTTGCTCGGTGCAACCGGCCAGCGTCTACGGTAATGAACATGTCCGCTGGACTGGCATCACCTTCTGCTTTAAGGCGACTTAACAAGGCATCCGCTGAGCCAGTGATGAGGTTCACCACCACATCGTTTTCTTCAGAAAAGGTATCCAATACCGGCTTAATCAACGACTCTTTGCGCGCTGAGTAAATATTAATTTCGCCTTTGGCATGGGCCCCGACAGGCAGAAGAAGTGATGTGGCCAATGCAATCAAACTAAGGCGGTTAAAAATAGACTTGCGCCCTTTCATTTCAAGCGTATTGCGTAACTTCATCGACATATTCACCTTCCAACTGTTTCAAACGACTCACCGATACGAAAGAGACTCACTCCCATACTCAGCAATAAAAGACCATAAAAAAATGACAACAGAAATTAGCACAACAGGATGCTAAACACTAGCGATTATCATTTATTAGAGGGTATCGAAAACGCGTTTTAAGAGAGAAAATTAGCCCACAACACATGAGCTAATGGTTGCAAATCACAACACAAGAAAAGAGGGCCTAAACAGGCATTAGTTTAGTAATTGGTTTAACCCATCACCAATAAGCAAGGCATCATCCAGTTCATAAACTATGCCCTCAGGTAAACCAGCGGCTTTCGCAACCGCCATCGGAAAACCTTCTCTGACTAAATCGTATTCTCGTTCGGTGCGAATACACGCATTAATGTAGCAAGCTAAGTTCAACACACAAGCAAGAGGGTTTGGCTCCTCATCGGCAAACGGGCGTTTATGATGCTGCACGGCATAACCAAGACCCACAGGAAACCGCCATAAATCCATTAACGCCCGACCTGCGTCCTGCGATGTAAACCCAAGCAAGTCCTGTTCAGCTTTGATTCGACCCGCTTTTCGATTCGCGACTAAGGCTTGGATTTCTTGCGCAATGTTGGGCTCAGTAAGGTGCAATAATAATCGACCGATATTGTGAACAATGCCCACCGTAAAGGCTTCGTCTTCTTGCACAAGTGGCGTTCGCTTTGCAAACCATTGCGCCAGTTCTGCCACCCGAAATGAATCTGCCCAGAACTCCGATAATTTTATACCTTCAACTTTGGTGACAGAGTTAGAAAAACCGGATGCAATCACCAGCGTTTTCAATTTATCAATACCCAATAAAACAGTGGCCTCATCAATGGAGGAGATTTTTCTAGACAGACCAAAGTACGCCGAATTCACCACACGCAACACTTTCAAAGAAATAGTTTGATCATGAGAAACCCTCTCAGTTAAATCAGAATATTTAACATTAGGATCACTAAGAAGTTGAATCAATTCGCGGACAACATCTGGGACATTAGGAAGCTTATCGGTTTGTTTCAGTAGATCTTGGACTTGCATACCACTCCGCCTTATTAAGCTGTTTTTTTATGTATCTATTGAGAATATGATAGCAAGCGCAATTTGCAATAGAAATATGGGAGACACCGTTAAAACATGAGGTCAAGACAACATGTTAAGACCAGCGGCACGGGCAATTAATTTTCTTTTTAAATTGTCATTCCGATCAAATTGCTGCATTCCTATGTTTCGCAGCTGTACCAGCAAAGGCTGTTGCGTAGAAAACACCCGTTTGAATGCTTCCATCCCCGCCGCCATCGCAATGTTATCCAACATACGAGCACGCTGATAACGACGCAACACCCTACTTGCACCCAGCGCCTCGCCACGACGATGAGCTTTAATCAAGACAGCCACCAGCGCTTTGACATCACCAAATCCTAAGTTAGCGCCTTGGCCAGCCAAAGGATGGATAGTATGAGCAGCATCACCAATAAGCGCCAATCCAGCTTTTACGTATTGTTTTGCGTGACGCTGTCTTAGAGGAATCGCCTGACGGGATTGTGTCAAACCCAAAACTTGAAAACGTCGATTAATGGCATAGTGCAAACGTTGGCAAAACGCATCTTCGTCCAACGCCATGAGAGACATAGCTTCGTCTGGCGGTACAGACCACACTATCGACACATAATGTCGTTGTTCAACCGCTGGCAGTGGTAAAAACGCCAAAATGCCCTCTTCCCCAAAACTTTGCCAAGCCGTATTGTCATGAGACTGATCAATTTCAATGGTGGTGACGATCGCGCTGTGTCCATAATCCCATTCAACGGTTTCAAACGCATTTTCTGTTCGCAGCGTTGACAGGGCACCATCGGCAGCAATAATGGCTTGAGCCTCAAGTAAATGGCCCGAAGATAATTCCGCCTTCACGCCAGACTCACTTAATTCATGGGCGTTCACACTGTCACTTAAATAAAGATCTATGTTCTTGATGCGTTTCACTTGCTGCATTAACTGCTGATTTAATACCGCATTCTCAACCAAATGACCCAGTTCCGGCATCGATGTCGTTTTCGCATTAAAATCAATATAACCTTCACCCAGACCATCCCACACCACCATATTGTCATAGCAAGCAAGACGATCGAAAGGTATGCCTTGCCAAACATCAGCCTCTTCCAGCAAGCTTTTCGACTGACTCGACAAGGCACTGACTCTGGCGTCATAAGCGGGCGGCGTCGACAACGGGTAATGGCCATCGTGCTTATCAACCAAGGCAATTCGCAAAGACGATTTGGCCAATAATATCGCAGACAACGCACCCACCATGCCGGCGCCCACTATTATCAAATCATACGATTTAGCCATATTATCCACTCCATATCGTCTTAAAAGGTGTTTATCGACTTTCCGCCATAAAGGCTTCGATGTCCGCTATTTCTTTTGGTAAACCGTGGGTCAAAACATAAGGACCATCGTCACAAATGAGCACATCGTCTTCAATTCTAATACCGATACCACGCCATTTAGGATCAACTGATTCGTTATCAACACTGACATACAAGCCTGGTTCAATCGTCAGCACCATACCCGCTTCTAGCAACCGAGACTCGCCCGCCACTTTGTACGCGCCACAGTCATGAACGTCCAAACCTAACCAATGCCCGGTATTGTGCATGTAAAAGTCTCGATAAGCCTTGCTCTCGATCAGAAAATCCACTTCCCCCTTTAACAAGCCATGCTTAACCAAACCCGCTGTTAACGTTCGCACTGCCGCGTTGTGACATGCCTCGTAAGGTGTACCAACCGTCAGTTCTTTCATTCCGGCATGGTAGGCATCTAACACCACTTGATACAACGCCGCTTGAGGTTCACTAAAAGTGCCATTCGCTGGAAACGTGCGAGTAATGTCTGCTGCGTAGCAACCCAATTCTGCACCTGCATCAATCAAGATAAGATCACCATCGTCAATCACTTCGTCGTTCTTGATGTAGTGCAACACACAAGCATTACTGCCCGATGCCACAATATTGTTGTACGCAGGCTGACGGGCGCCGGATTTCATAAAAACATAATTCAATTCGGCTTCCAACTGGTATTCATTCATCCCTGGGCGAACAGAACGCATCGCTTGCTTATGCGCTTCCACACTGATTTGCGCCGCTTTTTCCATTATGGCGATCTCTTCAGAGTCTTTACGAAGGCGCATTTCAGAAACGATAGGAGACAAATCCAAAAAGCATGTTGGAGCAATAGCGCCCATTCTAGCGCGCGCCGCAATGGCATCACGCCAACCTGCTATTTTTTCGCGGAGCACATCATCATTAAACAAATACACCACATTCGCCGCGCCATCCAAAGCAGAAAACGCCACATGATCAAGATCATCCAACACCGCGGCATCATAAGCGCCGAACTGGCTCATCGCGCCTTCGCAGCCAAACCGAAAGCCATCCCATTGCTCTCGCTCTGGGTCTTTTGGCAAAGTCACCAGAGTCATATCACCACGACCATGAATCAGGGCATAAGCATTGGGCTCAGGAAAGCCAGTTAAATAGAAAAAACTGCTATGAGGACGAAACTCATACTCACAATCATTGTTGCGAGTGGCCAATTCTCCTGTACGGATGATCACCACGCTGCTTTCTGGTAATGATTGCATTAAACGTTGGCGGCGAACCTGATAAGTCTGAGTGTCTATTTGCATAAAAGATCTCTCTATGTAATTTGCCATTCCACTAAGCACGAGCAGCAAGCTCAAACACGAAGGGTGTATTTGGGTCGTACATTTAGTGCAGTGAGTTTTGTTTTGTGTGATCTACGTCGGGATTAATATCATGATGCTCTGTAAACATCATCATCGCAGACAGACGCACATATTCAACCAATTCAGTGAGATCAGCTTCGTTGTCATTGTTGTCTTCTAAAGCGCGCATTTCCGCTTGCATGCCTGAGATATTGGCAAAATCCCGTAAAATTTGTTTGGTTTCGTCTGATAGATTGTTCTTTTGACCCGATAAACCATAACCCGCTAAAAAGCCGTGCGCCCATTGCGATAAAGTAACACCACGTTCACACAATTCAGCGTCTTCGTCTGCAATGCTCGGCACCAGCGCAAATTCACCATTTTGAAACAAGGTTAATGTTGCCGTATACAACTCAACCATAACCGCACGGCTGGCTTCTTCTTTCCAGCCTTCAATGTCGCAAAATTCCGCCACCATCGTCAGCCAGTCTTCCAGTGGCAAAGTCACGCCGGAAGCAAGATAACCACATAATTGGCCGTGCAATTCAGAGGGCGAAGCCGTAATCGATTCACTCACAAAAACATCGGCAATCAAATCGAAGTCCAATGCGTCTTTTAACATTTCTGTGGACATAAAGTGTCTACCTATTTCTGTTTAACGTCATTCTGTTTAAAAAAAGAAGCCGCACCTAATGGCGCGGCTTTCTGTCCCACTGCCCATAATAATGGGGCAGCGATATCGACCTTTCAAGCCTTATTAGGCGAGTTGTTTAAGGCCAGACTCTACCGTTTGTAGAATCAACGTATTGATTGTCATTGGACCAACACCACCGGGAACTGGCGTGTAAGCAGCGACACGGTTCACCAAAGGAGCAAGTTCAATGTCGCCCACACCACCAGGGTGATAACCTGCGTCAACCACCACGGCACCGTCTTTAATCCATTCTGCTTTAATGAATTCTGGCTTACCAACCGCACCAACAATTACGTCAGCTTGTTTGATAAACTCAGGCAGATTTTGTGTACGAGAATGACAAATCGTCACCGTCGCGTTGGCATTCAGCATCATCATTGCCATTGGCTTACCAAGAATTGGGCTACGGCCAACCACAACAACGTGTTTTCCTTCCAATGCCACATCGTATGCTTCAAGCAGACGCATAATGCCAGCCGGTGTGGCGGCACCATAAGCCGGCTCTTGCATGGCCATGCGTCCAAAGCCAAGACAAGTGACACCGTCAACGTCTTTATGAGCCGAAATAGCATCAAAACATAGACGCTCATCAATTTGCTCAGGCACTGGATGCTGCAACAAAATACCGTGCACATCTGGGTTGTCGTTCAATTCGTTGATTTTTGCCAACAACTGTTCTGTCGTAGTGGTTTCTGGCAACTCAATCGCCATAGAATCCATGCCTACACGGCGACAAGCATTGCCTTTCATCTTCACGTAAGTCGCAGACGCAGGGTCCGCACCGACTAAGATCGTAGCTAAAATTGGGGTGCATCCGGTACGCGCTTTAAGCTCGGTAACTTGAGCCTGTAGGCGGTTTTCAGTTTCTTTGGCGCAAAGTTTGCCGTCAAGAACCAGTGCAGTCATGAATGAGCTCCAGTAAAAATAGAGTGGTGTATGAGGGACGCGCATTATACCTCAAGTTTTATGACGATACGCAGTGCCAAGCTCGATTAATTGGGTAAATATCGCAAAATCGCACAATATTACTGCGTCTGCTTTATGCCCTTTTAGGCTGGCTCTAGGTAATCCACCAGCAGCTGTAAGTTTCGCTGCCCTCTGAATTCATTCACATCCAACTTGTAGACCAAGCGCGCTTGCGCGGCCTTGTCATTTGGCCACTGCTCCAAATCGACAAAAAAGCTAATCGCATCCAGCAAAAGCCCACTGCTCGGTTCTCTAACCATCAGCTTCAGATGTTTTTCACCGACAATTCGCTGCTGTAAAATATCAAACACACCATCAAAGCATGGCTCTGGGAACATTTGCCCCCAAGGACCAGACAAGCGAACTTGCTCAGCAAAGCTCAAGCTGAAATCTTCGGGAGCAAGAGGGCCATCAGTCAGCAAAGTTGCCTCCAATTGCTCTGGCGTCACCCACTCGGTAATAATGGCGTCAAATGCTAACTGAAAGGCTTCATAATGAGACTCTTTAATGGACATCCCTGCGGCCATCGCATGACCACCAAATTTACTCAACAACTGAGGGTATCGTTTCGCCAATAAATCCAACGCATCCCGTATGTGTACCCCAGGAATCGAACGCGCTGAACCTTTTAACTCATCTTCCCCCACGCGGGCAAACGCGATCACTGGACGATGACATTTGTCTTTCATCCGCGAAGCCAAAATACCAATGACACCTTGATGCCAATCCGCATCGTAAAAACACATACCATTTGGCATGTCCTGCTCATCATCAAGCAAGGTAGATAACACCCACTCGGCCTGATCTTTCATATCAGACTCTATGGCTTTGCGCTCACGATTGAATTGATCTAATTGCTGCGCGTACTCTCTCGCTTGATGCGGGTGCACAGCCAGCAAGCACTCAATCCCTATCGACATATCATCAAGTCGACCAGCCGCGTTTAATCGAGGGCCAACGACAAAGCCCAGATCAGACGCTTTTAGCTGTGTATAATCCCGACGACCAACTTCCAATAACGCCAAAATCCCCGGACGCGCTAACCCAGCTTGAATACGCTTAATACCCTGCTGGACAAGGATCCGATTATTCGCGTCCAATGGAACAACATCCGCGACCGTCCCTAAGGCAACCAAATCCAAATAGTCTGCCATTTTAGGCTCTGGAATGTGCTGTCTATCGAACCAATTTCGTGCATTTAATTCCGCACGCAATGCAGACATCACATAAAAAATCACCCCGACGCCAGCCAAATTCTTACTTGGGAAGCCGCATTTTGGATGATTCGGATTCACGATAGCATCGGCATTAGGCAAACTGTCACCGGGTAAATGGTGATCCGTAACCACGACTTTCATACCATGTTGTTTCGCTGCCAACACCCCATCAATACTGGCAATGCCATTATCCACCGTCATCAACACATCCGGTGATCGCTCTTGTGCAACCGCCACGATTTCGGGAGTCAGTCCATAGCCAAATTCAAATCGGTTTGGCACCAAATATTCCGGAGCAATCGCCCCCATCGCTTCTAGCGCGAGAATACCAAGACTTGTACTGGTCGCTCCATCGGCATCAAAGTCGCCAACGATGAGGATTTTTTGTCCCGCTTCAACAGCATCCGCCAATATGTGTGCGGCATTCGATAAATCGAATAAAGAATCAGGCCTTAACAAATGCGGTAATCGATAGTCCAGTTCTTGACTGGTGCACACACCTCGCGCCAAAAAAATACGGCGTAAGCTCAAAGACATAGTCTCAGGCAATCCTTTATCTTCAGCCTGAAAAGACCGACGCTCTATTCGCATAACTTTACCTAAGCAACTTACAAATTAACGACAAAATAAAAGTGGAGCGTAACATAAATACAATAGGAACTTTTTTAGTATAACCATTAAATACCATTACAAAACATATGGCATTAACCTTGCTTTGTAGTTTGCTAGGTATATGTAATACAACTCTGCAACCTTTATTTAGGACGAAAAATGATCGTTTCAATCAAAACACGTTTAATTTTAATGGGTACATTACTCGCCGTGGTTCCAACGGTCATCGTTGGTCTCATTCTGAGCCAAAACGCCCTAAATAAAGGCACGCAAGCGCTCCAAGAAAGCACACAAAAACAGCTCATTCTTTCTCGTGACCTTACCGCCCAATCCATAGAAACGTATTTTTCTTTTATTGAAAAGCAAGTCATTAGCTTGTCTCAGAACAACAGCACCATTGCCGCTGCTGAAGCCTTTTCCGATGCCTTTGCGAACTATCCTACGAACAACATCGCGGCCGACGAACCAAAACTGATCGATTATTATCAAAACCAATTCGACAAGAACTACAAAGACCTAAACGCCGGAGCATCAAGCAATCCAAATGCCCTACTTTCGGCATTAAGCCCGCTCGCCAAAGCGGCTCAAATCACCTATATCAGCAAAAACAAAGCCCCCTTAGGCGAAAAAGACAGTTTAGACAGCGCGGGTGATGGCACAGCTTATGATGGCGTCCACTCAACATTTCACCCCATGTTTCATCAGTTCCAAAAAGAATTTGGTTTTTACGATGTTTTTATTGCGGACGCTAAAACCGGTCACGTGGTTTACAGCGTTTTTAAAGAACTCGATTTTGGGACATCATTACTAACCGGCCCTTACCAAAATACAGGCTTGGGTGAAGCCTTTAAAAAAGCCGTCAATGACAAAGACACCACGAACACTCATTTGACTGATTTCGCGCCTTATGGGCCATCTTACAAAGCATCAGCATCCTTCATCTCGTCACCTATTATGAAAAATGGTAAAACGATTGCTGTACTTATTTTCCAAATGCCAATTGATCGAATTAACGATGTCATGGTTCATCATGAGAAATGGGAGAAGAGTGGCTTAGGTGAAACAGGTCAAACCTACCTTGTTGGGCATGATGGAATCATGCACAGCAATGAACGCATGCTAATTCAAGACAAAGCTGCTTTTTTAGAAGCGGCTAAAAAGGCTGGTTTTTCAGACAACACCCTAAACGCCATAGAAAACCGTAACACCACCATTGGTACGGTGAAAGTGAACAGCAAAGCGTTAGACAGCGCCATTTCAGGCAAAGAAGGATTCCTGATAGACAATAACTACCTCAATACACCATCACTTAGCGCCTTCAAACCGCTGAAGATTCGGGATGTGAACTGGATTATTATCAGCGAAAAAAACCAGTCTGATGCCTTTTCCCCTATCGTAACGCTAAAGGACAGCGTCTATTCAACACTGGCGGTGGTTTCACTTATCGCGCTGATCGTTGGTGCGCTTCTGGGGTTATTACTGGCAAAGGTTATCGTTCGCCCCATCGATAACATGGTTAAACTTATGCATGACATTGCAGAAGGCGAAGGCGATTTAACTCAACGACTGCCAACAAACAGTAAAGATGAGCTTGCTGACTTAGCAAAAGGCATCAACTTATTTATCAATCACATCGATAAGACATTTTCCTCGGTACTCGCTTCCGTTATTCGACTTAAACCTATTTCGGAAGACATTGCCGATGTGAACACTCAACTTTCCGTAGCAACGGATCAACAAAAATACCAAGCAGGAAAGGTCAACGAATGCCTTTCTGAAACCAACGAATCCACCAAGAAAGTGGAAGTCGAACTGGAAGAAATTCGACAAGCCTCTAGCGAAGGCAACGTTATCGTGAACACCAGTGAGAAGGTCGTTAATCAAGTAGCACAAACGATGAAAGAACTGTCTGTAGACGTTGCGCAAGCGGTTGATGCTCTGTCAAAACTCAAAGGCGATACAGACCGAATCGCAGGCATCATTGATGTTATTAATAGCATCGCAGAGCAAACCAATCTGCTGGCGTTAAACGCGGCCATTGAGGCCGCACGCGCTGGCGAAGCAGGACGCGGGTTTGCCGTTGTTGCAGATGAAGTCCGCTCTCTGGCTTCAAAAACCCGTCAGTCAACAGATGAAGTCGCCAGCATGGTAGAAGCCATTCAAAATGGCACTCAAGAAGTCGTAAAACGCATGGAAAACAGCAAGTCAAATGCCGATCAATCATCGATTCATGTGAACGATGCCATTCAGTCGCTTTCACAAGTAAAAGGCGCCATGGATACTATCTCTGGCAGAGTGTCACAAATTGCCTCGGCGATCACCAGCCAGCAAAATAACTTCTTAGAGGTAACCGCTCATTACGATGAAATGCGAAACAGCTTTGTGAAGATAAACCAACAAACTGAACATTCCAGCATGGTTGGCAAAGATGTCATCAAGCTTTCTGATAACATCATGGTCCACATCAATCGCTTCCAAGTGACTGACAAGGACTGGTCACTCAATCGCAGAAATCTGATTCGCCAAGACTCAAAAGAACAGTAAAAAACACGCCCTCTGAATTAAGTGCAAACTAGAGGGCGTTTTTACAGAATGCAAATCACACTTCAAACCGCACAACGCTCTCTCGACTCTAATAATGAAAACCTCACTAAAAATAGGTTTTGTTACATTAACCTTGATAAATAGAGACTTTATTACAATAAAGGCGCAAAAAAGGAATATTTTAGAACTATCCCCTCCTCCAAAGCCTCTCATCACTCAAAACAAATTTTCGATGCTATGATGCCGCACTTTTTTGATTTGGATAGACATTCTAAAGATAAAAACTGAGCAGCACTCGTTTTAACTAATCGGAAAAAATATGAACAATCACTCATCCGTGGCAGCTAAGCCACAATCGAACCAGCGATTCGCATTAGTGGCACTTACATCACTGTTTTTTATGTGGGGTTTTATCACTTCATTAAACGACATTTTGATTCCACACTTAAAGGGGGTATTTGATCTCAATTACACCCAAGCAATGATGATCCAAATGTGCTTTTTCGGCGCTTACTTTATCGTTTCTATTCCAGCGGGAAACATCGTTAAAAAAGTAGGCTTTCAACGTGGTATTGGCATTGGACTGATGATCGCAGCCGCGGGCTGTTTGTTGTTTGTTGCCGCAGCAAAAGCTCAGCAATACAGTCTATTTCTAAGCGCTCTGTTCGTTCTTGCTGCGGGTATTACCATTCTACAAGTCGCCGCCAATCCATTAGTGACGGTAATGGGACCAACAGAAACAGCATCAAGCCGATTAACACTTTCGCAGGCTTTTAATGCATTAGGCACAACGGTTGCGCCTATTGTTGGTGGTGCCCTGTTATTTACTGTCGCAGGACAATACGCCACCAAGGCACAAGAAGCGGAAAGCGTTATCGTTCCCTATATTGGGCTGGCCATTATGCTCGTTGTGCTTGCGGCCATTTTCACTCGTATTAGTCTTCCAACACCATCAAGCATTGAAGAAGAGTCCGCTGACGCACCCAGTGCCAGCATTTTAAAGCATCGACACCTCGTTTTAGGTGCTGTTGCTATTTTCATGTATGTCGGTGCAGAAGTGGCCATCGGTAGTTTGTTAGTTAACTTTTTTGGCTTAGAAAATATTGCAGGACTGGCTGAATCCGATGCGGCGCATTATGTTGCCTACTACTGGGGTGGCGCGATGGTAGGACGCTTTATTGGCGCGGCTTTAATGCAACGAATTTCCGCTGGGACATTATTAGCAGTGAATGCACTTGCGGCAATCGTACTGATCGCAAGCGCCATCGTAAACAATGGTCATGTAGCTATGTGGTCTATCCTTATTGTTGGCTTATTTAACTCCATTATGTTCCCAACTATTTTCAGTTTGGCTCTTAAAGACCTTGGCCCACAAACCAGCCGTGGTTCTGGTTTGTTATGTCTTGCCATTGTTGGTGGTGCCATTTTGCCCGTTCTTCAAGGCTATATTGCCGACTCCATTGGACTGCAAATCTCCTTTGTTATGCCAATCGCTTGCTACCTGTTCATAGCGTATTATGGCGCATCAGGTTCAAAACCTGTGGCACAGTAAGTCCACGGTAAAAGGTTATTTAAACAAGACAAATAAAAACCTCGGAGCGCATGCTTTTCGAGGTTTTTTTATTCTAGAAAACAAATAGATTACGCGCGACGCGTCTGATTTCGCCCGGATCGTTTGGCTTGGTACAAGCGACTGTCAGCTAATGTGATCGCTTCACGCAAAGAGGTCGTTTCATTCATTGTCGCTATACCAAAGCTTAAGGTCACTTTAAAGCGATGATCAAGATAAAAAAATTCAGACGCCTCCACTTTTTCCCGCAACATCTCAGCAAACATAAAAGCTTCTGACTCCGTTTTATTGCACAAAGCAATGAGAAATTCTTCTCCCCCCATCTGGCCGCTAAATCATTCTCAGGTAATGACACTCGAAAAATTTGCGATAACTCAGTTAAGGCATAGTCGCCGGCATCATGACCATATTCGTCATTAATCCGTTTAAAAAAATCGACGTCAGCCAACAGCAAATGAAAACTTTTCTGAGAACTGGCTTCCAAACGTTGCAACATCCCTCTACGGTTTAGTAGCTCCGTCAATACGTCTGTATTTGCAACCAGTTTAAGCTTGTTCGTGGTTTCTTTTAATTCGAGATTAAAGCGAGACATAGAGTATTCATAAATACCTGATAGAAACACCACCACAACAAAGGAAAAAATAATTCTGGATTTCAGTGTTTCATGATAACCAAACTCATCAAAGTGACTTCCAAAGAAATACATTGCAACAATTAATGCTAATGTAAAAAAACCTAACTCAATCAATCCCTTTTTCATCCCATGTAAAAACAACGCGACAGCAGGCACACAGTAAATCCACACATGACCCGTACCATTTACGCCGCCAGAATACACCAGATAAATCATCAAAACGTAAAGTGGATAAATAACAAAATTACCCGACAACGAATGATTATGTGTCCGTCTTAAATACACATGATTGAGTGCGTATAATACCGCTATAACTAAGAGACAAAAGCCTAATATCAGCTTACCTTGCAATAGAGACAAAACACCAAGGGGAAAGGTAAAAAGAACCCCGACAGAAGTGAAAAGGTTTATAATAAATACTCGACGAGTATCTTCTGAGAAAACATCGTCTTTTATGCCAACATAGAAAAAAGTCAGCCATGACGATTTAAGTGTGTTTTTAATTGTTGGCTTTGACTTTGGGTTATTCAATTTCGTCATACCTATTCTCCGACCCAGCGCTCCTAAGCCGCACATTACTATTACGAACAATCCTACACCAAAGAATCAAACAGCTCCTTAATTAATACTAAACCGTTACAAATCACAACATTTACTATTACAAGGATTGATAATAATCTACGCCGGATATAAACGAGATAACAATACTGGCACAACAGTTTCCACTTTTAATATTCGATCCCCCAAATGCACCGATTCCATTCCCGCTTCATGCCATTTACTTACTTCAAAATCGTTCCAGCCACCCTCTGGACCAAGCGCAAGAACACAAGGCTGCTGAATATCGATAGGGCAAGGTTTAGCCAAATAAGGGTGAGCCAGAATACCTCGTTTATTTTTTAATAAATCAGGCAATTGATCTTCAACAAAAGGGCGAAAACGAGGAATCAAAGACCAATTCGGCATTATCGTATCTTTTGCCTGCTCTAACCCTTCTAGCAAGCATTGCTGAATCGACTCTGTTTGCAGTACAGGACTTTGCCAATAGCTTTTTTCCACTTTGGCAGAATGAATAAGATATACGTCTTTTACCCCCATCGAGGTAATGTTGTGTAAGGTTCGCTTGAGCATATTTGGTCTTGGCAACGCCATAACCAACACCATAGGCAGAGGCTCTGGCGGCAGTGTAGGAAGATTTAACGAATGAATATAGCCGGCTCGATCTTCGCTTGGTGGTTCATAAATTCCCTCGCCTATTTTTCCATTCAAAACCCCCACCCGCAGAACATCTCCAGACTGCGCTTTAATCACTTTGGAAATATGGGTTTGTTGGCGAGAACTAAGAGCAAACAAACCATCAGCAAGCGTATTTTCAGGGTCAAGTAAAATAATATTCATAGGAAAGACACAAAAGAATGAAAGAAAAAGAAACGGCCAATCGTTGATTGGCCGTTACAGAAGTCTACTACGTTAGTCGAGACTAGATTTTATCCGCAACAAATGCCTGAACATCGCTCAAGCTGTTGTCTAACACTGTATAAGACTCTTCACGTTCGAATAGATCTTTCATGTGCTCAGGCAGTACTGGCGTTTCACAACCCGCCTTTTCAACCGCTTCCGGAAATTTTACCGGATGCGCTGTTGCCAAGGTAATCATAGGAACAGACGAATCTTTCCAGCAATGACGCGCTGCTTCTAGACCAATCGCCGTGTGTGGATCGAGCAAATATTGCGTTTTAGCAAACACATCAGCAATCACTTCACAGGTTTTATTATCATCGACCTTATAACTGTCAAAGTTTTCTTTTACATAAGACCACGCCTCATCGTTCAACGAGACATCACCTTTATTAAAGCGCGCCATCAAATCATCAATAGCTACACCATCTCGGCCATGAGCATCAAACAACAAACGCTCGAAATTGCTTGAAACCATGATGTCCATACTTGGAGATAAGGTAACATTCAAAGACTGACGACTCATGTCGTTTTCTGCAATCACACGATGCAAAATATCGTTCTGGTTAGTCGCAACTACCAACTGATCAATGGGCAAGCCCATCTTCTTCGCCAAGTAACCAGCAAAGATATCGCCAAAGTTACCCGTTGGAACCGAGAATGACACCTTACGATGTGGCGCACCAACAGACAAAGCAGAAGAAAAGTAGTAAACGATCTGAGCCATGATACGCGCCCAGTTAATCGAGTTAACCGCACCTAACTTGGCACCTTTCAAGAAAGACTGATCTGCAAAGCTGGATTTGACCATACCTTGGCAATCATCAAAGTTACCTTTTACCGCGATGTTAAACACGTTGTCATCAATCACCGTGGTCATTTGACGACGTTGCACTTCAGATACGCGTTGGTATGGATGCAAAATGAAAATATTCAAATGCTCTGAATGACGGCAACCTTCTATCGCAGCAGAACCGGTATCACCAGATGTGGCACCAAGGATAACTAGCTTTTCTTTACGCTCAGACAGAACATAATCCATCAAACGACCAAGCAACTGTAAGGCAAAATCTTTAAACGCCAAAGTTGGGCCGCGGAATAATTCCAATATCCATTCGTTGTTACCAAGCTGAACCATGGGCGCAATAGAGGTATGGTTAAAGCTCGCGTATGCGTCATTAATCATCTCTTTAAAGGCATCTGCAGGAATATCGCCCTCAACAAAAGGCCACATTACTTTAAAAGCCAATTCTTGGTAACTAAGATTCGCCCATGAAGCGATCTCTTCCTTTGAATAGTGAGGCAAGGTTTCTGGCACATATAAACCGCCGTCATTAGCCAAACCCGCTAATAAAACATCACCAAAAGAAAGCGCAGGGGCTTTTCCACGAGTCGAAATGTATTTCATCTTTATTCTCTCTTAAGCCAAGTTTTCAACACGGATACGTTGCACCGTTCCCGCAACATCCGGCAAGGCTTCAATTGCCGCAATTGCAGCATTCATATTGCGTTCTTTAACATCATGAGTCATCACCACTAATGGCACTAATTCACTGCCTTCGCGCTCACGCTGGATAAGAGACTCGATACTGATGTCATTCGTAGACAAGATTTGTGTAATATTTGCCAGTACACCAGCACGATCTTTGATGGTCATGTTCAAAAAGAATCCGCACTCTATTTCTTCTACTGGCAGAATTTGCATGCTAGACAATGAGTCGGACTGGAAAGCCAAGTGAGGTACTCGATTTGTTGGATCAGCGGTCAAAGTACGCGCCACATCGATCACATCCGCAATAACAGATGACCCCGTTGGCAACGCTCCAGCACCAGCGCCATAAGTCAATGTAGGCCCAACCACATCGCCTTGCACCATGATGGCGTTCATTACACCATTTACGTTAGCCAACAACTGCTTATGAGAGATCAAGGTTGGATGAACGCGTAACTCAATCCCCGCTTTAGAACGACGAGCAATACCTAAATGTTTGATCGCATAACCTAGGTCATCTGCAAACGCCACGTCTTCAGCAGTAATTCGGCTAATGCCTTCTGTGTAGGTTTTTTCAAACTGCAAAGGAATACCAAACGCAATAGACGCAAGAATGGTTAATTTGTGTGCGGCATCGATGCCTTCGATATCAAAGGTTGGATCCACTTCGGCGTACCCTAATTCTTGAGCTTCTGCTAACACATCCTCAAAACCACGACCCTTTTGGCTCATTTCAGTCAAAATGAAATTGCCCGTACCATTAATGATACCCGCCAACCATTCAATGCGATTGGCAGACAAACCTTCGCGGATTTGTTTGATAATAGGAATGCCGCCAGCAACGGCCGCTTCAAAAGCAACAATAACGCCTTTTTCTTGGGCTTTAGCGAAAATTTCGTTGCCATGCTCTGCAATCAGCGCTTTGTTTGCGGTCACAACATGCTTGCCATTTTCTATGGCGGTAAGAACCAGTTCTTTGGCGATAGTCGTTCCACCAATCAACTCAAGAACGATATCAATCTCTGGATTATTAACGACATCAAAAATGTCACGGGTAACATTTATACCGGAGGTGTCACATGCATCGTTATCACGACGGGCACCTACTTGCTCAATAACAATACTGCGACCCACACGTCGTGTAATCTCTTCTGCATTATTACGAAGAATGTTAAAACTACCGGACCCCACTGTCCCCAGCCCACAAATTCCGACTTTTACCGGTTTCAAAACAATACCCCACAGAGATAATTTAATTTTTATAGGACACTTAACGCTTTATAACACACAGGCTAAGTGACAATCTGACGTATTATAACGCCAGTATTATTCAAACCCAACGTAGAAAAGGCTGAAGAAGGCTCATGTTTAGTGGAATATTTCGCGATAAGTCTATAACCCGAGGTGTTTTACCAACTCATTAGCAGGCAAATACCCAGGCAGAAACTCACCATTATCCAGAACGATGCTTGGCGTACCGCGAACACCCACTTCATTGCCTAGTTTATACTGATCTGCAACGGGGTTAACACATTTGTTTTCAGGAATTTCTGAGCCCAATTTTGCCTGCGTCAGCCATTCTTTAGGGTCTGCAGAACACCAGATACTCACCATTTTCGTGTACGCTTCTGAGCCAATACCAGCACGTGGATAGGCCAAGTAACGAACCGTCACACCGGCCTCGTTCAGCTTAGGAACTTCTTTATGCAGCATCCGACAATAACCGCAATCGACATCAGTAAATACCGTAATATGAGCCCTTTCCTCTTTGGCTTTATACACAATCATTTGTGATTCGGGGAGCGTTTCTATTTTAACAAGCTTTGCTTTTTCGGTTTCGTTTTCAAGCGAGGTATTGTCCATACGATACAAATCACCCGCCACGAAATAGCGGCCGTCTTGAGTCACATGAAGCGTAGGGCCATTTTTAAGCGCAACCACATACAAACCCGCGCCCTCATGCCGTTCTGCGCTTTCAACTTCATATTGAGGCAACGCAGCTTGTACCGCCGATAACACAGCGGCTTTGTCCGCTAAAACCAGACCAGAAAAAGAAAACAGAAAAGCGCCGAGCAAAGCAGAGCGAGACATGGATAGAAAAATGCGTTTCATGATAACCCCAAAGACATCGTAAATTGTCTCTATTAGGCCATATTGAGAGGGGTTAGTTCCATAAAAAAAGGCGACTCGCGTCGCCTTTTTTAATAAGAAAAAATTAACGTTTAGCCAATTTTTCTTTGATACGTGCAGATTTACCAGAACGCTCGCGTAGGTAGTAGATCTTAGCTTGACGCACGTCACCGCGGCGTTTAACTTCGATGCTTTCAACCAAAGGGCTGTACGTTTGGAAAGCACGCTCAACACCGATACCGCTAGAAATTTTACGAACGGTAAATGCTGAGTTAAGACCACGGTTACGCTTAGAGATTACAATACCTTCATAGGCCTGTAGACGCTCGCGTGAACCTTCTTTAACTTTAACTTGAACAACAATAGTGTCACCAGGGCCGAAGGCTGGGACTTCTTTTGTCATCTGTTCAGCTTCTAACTGCTGAATCAGTTTAGTTTTATTACTCATGGATGTGACTCCTAATGATATGGTTTCTTATCAGCATGAAGGTTCTTCTTTCTGATAAGCTCGCAATTCCTACTCTGCCGAGGTTGAATCTTCAGTTTCGCGAATAAACTCTTCTAACAGCAACTGCTGTTCCTTGTCCAACTCAAGGTTCTGCAGAAGGTCTGGCCGGCGCTGAAAAGTTCTTCCGAGCTTTTGCTTTAAACGCCAGCGTCTAATCTCCTCGTGGTTGCCACTAAGCAGCACCGATGGCACAGGTTCACCATTTAGTACTTCTGGGCGAGTATAATGCGGGCAGTCCAACAAACCATCAGAGAATGAATCCTCATCCGCAGACGCTTGTTTTCCCAATACTCCTGGAACCATGCGAAACACAGCATCCATAAGTACCATTGCCGGCAACTCACCACCACTTAGGACAAAATCGCCAATTGACCACTCTTCATCAATCTCAGATTGAATCAAACGCTCATCAACGCCTTCATAACGACCTGCTACCAGAATAAATTCTGCTTGTTTAGCAAGCTGTTGCACGCCTTCTTGCGTTAGCGTACGCCCTTGAGGGGATAGATAAATAACTTTTGCATTGGGCACCAATAACTTGGCACTCGCAATAGCATCTTTGAGAGGCTGCACTTTCATCAGCATCCCTGGACCACCACCATAAGGTCGATCATCTACCGTCTTATGCTTGTCATGTGTAAAGTCGCGGGGATTAAAAAAATCCACCTCAACCAACCCAGACTTAATGGCTCTGCCTGTTACTCCATATTGGGTAATGGCCTGAAACATCTCCGGAAAGAGCGATATAACGCTAACCTTCACGTTGTGACCTCAGCTTATCTGTTTAAAATTCTGGATCCCAATCCACTACCATTTCCTGCTGTTCTAAATCGATGTTTAAAACATAAGTTCCTGGAGCATAAGGAATCAATCGCTCTTCACGATCAAAGCTACCTTCACACGCGCGGACAACAATCACATCATTCGCACCGGTTTCCATAAGTTGAGAAACCTTCCCCAAGAGGACACCCTCTTTGGTAATAACCCTCAGTCCTTCCAGTTGGCTCCAGTAATAATCACCTTCTTCCAAATCTGGTAGTTCTGCTGCATCAATATACACGTCCATACCGCAGATCTCTTTTACTTGATCTCTGTCGCTATAACCTTTAACCGATGCCACCAAACCACGTCCTTGCAGACGCCCTTGGCTTAATTCTACGGTTTTCCACCCGCTAGGAGTTTTCAACCACCAATGCTTGTAATCAAAGATCCCTTGCATTGGGTCGGTGTGCGAATATAACTTCACCCACCCTTTAACACCATATACCGATGTAATGCGTCCAACCACAAGGGCTTGCTCAGGAGCGGCCGCTTGTTTTAATTCAGACATAGCATTACCTCAGTATTAAGCGTTTTTGCTAGCATCTTTTACAAGCTGCGCAGCACGGTCAGAAAGTTGAGCGCCTTGGCTAACCCAATGGTTTACGCGGTCTAAATCGACACGTAGACGTTCTTCTTGACCACGAGCAACAGGGTTAAAGAAACCCAAACGCTCGATATAACGACCATCACGTGCACAGCGGCTATCAGCCACGTTCAAATGATAGAATGGGCGCTTTTTAGAGCCACCACGAGAAAGACGAATAGTTACCATATGATTGGTTCCTTATTGCTTAACGAAACACCCCTTGCCGAGTCGAATTTTTGACTCATACTACAAGAAGGCGGCATATTCTAGTCGATAAACTAGAAAAACGAAAGGGCGATTTACTCGCCCTTTCACTTAAATTGGAAGTTTTTTTAAGCCTCCCAATAAAAACAAGCAGATAGCTTCTCTATTTAGGGAAACCACCGCCACCAGGAAAGCCACCAGGCATCATTCCGCCCAGTCCACGCATCATTTTCTGCATGCCTCCCTTAGTGCTAAATTTCTTCATCATTTTTTGCATTTGCTTGTGCTGTTTTAGCAAACGATTCAAATCCTGAATTTGCAACCCTGCGCCAGCCGAAATACGTTTCTTACGTGAACCATTAATAACATCTGGGTTACGGCGCTCAGCTTGTGTCATTGAATTAATCAAGGCTTCCATTTGAACAAACATTTTATCGTTCACTTTATCTTGGATATTACCTAACTGCCCCATACCCGGGAGCTTATCCAACATAGAAGTCATGCCGCCCATGTTTTTCATCTGCTGAAGCTGTTCTTTAAAGTCTTCTAAATCGAAGCCTTTGCCCTTTTTCAGCTTACCTGCAAGTTTTTCGGCTTTTTCTTTGTCGATCTTTTGTTCGGCTTCCTCAATAAGAGAAAGCATGTCTCCCATACCCAAAATACGAGACGCCAAACGATCTGGGTGGAAAGGCTCTAGTGCGTCTGTTTTTTCGCCCACACCTAAGAATTTAATCGGCTTACCGGTAATATGACGCACAGAAAGTGCCGCACCACCACGAGCATCACCATCGGTCTTGGTTAAGACAACACCCGTTAATGGCAACACATCACCGAATGCTTTCGCTGTATTCGCCGCATCTTGACCTGTCATGGCATCCACCACAAACAAGGTTTCAATCGGATTAACAGCAGCATGCAGCGCTTTAATCTCTGCCATCATGTCTTCGTCAATCGACAAGCGACCCGCCGTATCGACAATCAACACATCTTTATGGGCTTTTTTTGCATAATCGATGGCGTTATTAACAATATCAATCGGCTTCTGTGACAAATCGCTAGCGATGAAATCGACACCCACCTCACCCGCTAGGGTTTCAAGCTGCTTAATCGCAGCAGGACGATAAATATCAGCACTGACGACAGAGACCGACTTTTTCTCACGCTCTTTTAGGTATTTCGCCAACTTAGCGGCCGATGTTGTTTTACCTGCACCTTGCAAACCCGCCAATAAAATAACAGCTGGTCGAGCGGCACGAAGATTCAAACCATCGTTTGCCTGCCCCATGACATTTTCAAGTTCCTGCTTAACAATTTTCAGGAAAACTTGACCTGGACTCAGGCTTTTGGAAACTTCCGTCCCTATTGCTCGCTCTTTTACCGCCGCAATAAAATCTTTAACAACTGGCAAAGCCACATCGGCTTCAAGAAGCGCCATACGTACTTCGCGCAACACTTCCTGTATGTTGTCTTCAGTTAATTTAGCTCGACCTCGAATTCGATCAAGCGAGGAAGTTAAACGATTCGATAAATTGTCGAACATATTGCCCTCAAATTTTGACTCTAAATGGAAAAAACCTACAGTTTCAGTTTATCCAAGGTGAAATTATCTCTATTATAACGGATAAATGATTTTCACCCTATACCTTTACCCTGCGGAACCTTTAGTTTCATGACTCAATTATCGCTTTGGCTTGCTTGTATCGTTTGCTTGATTGCAGGCACAGCGTATTATCTGCGTCCCAAAAGCCCCCTAACACAATACATTGGGGCGATGGCAATCGCAGTACACACCTTTTCCCTAACGCAATTATTACTGAATCGCGACGGATTCAACTTTCTTACCATTGGTTTGCTCATTGCTCTGATCGGCAACAGCTTGCTGTGGCTAAGTAACAGAGATAAAGACCTGTCCTTACTTCTAGGCACCGCTTTCCCCCTTGGCTCTATCATCATCGCGTTAAATGCCATAGAACCATGGAACCTCACGCAATTACACAGCAACTCTTGGGGAACCAGTGCACACATTTTAATCGCATCCGTTGCGTACAGCCTATTTACTGCGGCGTGCGGTGTCGGCATATTGCTCGCCATTCAAGAGTATCAACTTAAAAATCACAAACTTAAGCAGTTACTAAGGGTGCCACCATTACAAGTATTGGAACAACTCATGTTCGAATTCATATGGGCGGCCTTTATTCTGCTAACCATCACGATCGCGACAGGCTTTTATTTCATTGAAGATATGTTCGCCCAACATTTGGTCCACAAAACCTTCTTCACCATTGCATCCTGGTTTGTTTTTGCCGGGTTGCTTTTGGGTAGATACATTGCCGGATGGCGCGGACAGCTGGCCGTCAAACTGACCTTAAGCGGTTTCTTCTTACTCATGCTGGGCTACTTTGGCAGCCAAATAGCCTTACAAATTTTACATCATTAACAGAACATGACGTAAAGTATGTTTGACAGTAAGATCTTAAGAACCAATAATCCAATTATCTACATTATTGAGGCGATCCCTTTTTGAACGAAGTACCCTTAGGTGTTCTTGGTGGAATACTTTTTTGTCTAATTTTACTTTCTGCTTTCTTTTCGAGTTCCGAAACAGGGATGTTGTCGATAAACAAATATCGTCTTAAACACCTTGTGAAAAACAAAAACAGATCCGCAATCAAAGTAAACTCTCTGTTAGAACGCCCAGATAGATTGATCGGCGTAATCTTAATCGGTAACAACTTTGTAAATATCCTCGCTTCCGCGATCGCAACCATCATTGCCGTTCGTCTATGGGGCGACGCGGGTGTGGCCATTGCAACAGCGGCACTCACCATGATAGTGCTGATTTTTGCAGAGGTAACACCCAAAACATTGGCCGCCATTCACCCAGAAAAAATCGCCTTCCCAGCGTCTTGGGTTCTCGCCATTCTACTAAAAGTGCTTTACCCACTTGTTTGGGTGGTGAATGGGCTATCGAACGGGTTATTGCGCCTAATCGGTGTACACGCTTCGCAAAAGAACCACGACACACTTGACTCTGAAGAGCTAAGAACCGTGGTAAACGAAGCGAGTGGCTTGATCCCGCCAGCTCACCAAGAAATGCTTATTTCAATTTTAGATTTGGAAAAAGTCTCGGTTGAAGACATTATGATTCCTCGCAACGAAGTGATCGGTATTGATATCGAAGACTCCATTGAAGAAATCATCGAACAAATTTGCCAAAGCAGACACACGCGTATGCCTGTATACAATGGTGAAATTAACAAAGTTATTGGCATTCTTCACGCACGCCATGCAGCCGTGTTTCTTCGCGACCCAACACCATCCAAAGCGGCACTGTTAAAAGCAACCGTTGAACCCTACTTCATTCCAGAAAGCACATCCCTAAACACCGTGCTGCTGAACTTCCAAAAAGACCACCAACAAATGGGCATCGTGGTGGATGAATACGGTGATGTTCAAGGTATTGCGGCTCTAGAAGACGTACTTGAAGAAATCGTGGGTGAGTTCACTCCACCAACCCAAGACGAAGAAGAAGAAATTCAAACTCTTGATGACGGTTCTTTTAGAATTGAAGGCTCAACACACATTCGAGAAATCAATAAAACGCTTGATTGGCATTTGCCGACAGACGGTCCGAAAACACTCAATGGACTGATTATTGAAACACTGGAATTCATACCAGAACACCCCATCAGTTTATGGGTAGGACACTACTTAATCGAAATCCAAGAGATTGAAGACAAAGTCGTTAAATACGCCAAACTTCAGCTAAAAAGGTAAGGAAAAAGCATGAGATATTGCCCGCAATGCGGTCACGCCGTCAACATGACCATCCCTGCTGGGGACAATAGAGAACGTGCGGTCTGCCCAAGTTGCGAGTTTATCGATTACGACAATCCACGACTGATCACTGGCACAATTCCGCTTTATAAGGGAAAAGTCTTACTTTGCAGAAGAAACATCGAGCCACGCTTAGGTTTCTGGACGTTGCCCGCCGGTTTCATGGAAAATCAAGAAACCACCAGTGAAGGAGCGCTCAGGGAAACATTAGAAGAAAGCGGCTCTGTGGCCATCTGCAAACAAGCTTTCAGTATGATCAGCATCCCTAGGATCAATCAAATCCATCTGTTTTATATTGCAGAACTAGAAAAAGATGATTTCCATGCAACCGAAGAAAGCTCCGAAGTCGCACTCTTCGATCTAAACGACATTCCGTGGGAAGAGATTGCCTTTAGCAGCGTAAGCAAAACGCTCGAGTTATTTATAAAAGACCATCAAAACAATCACTACGGGTTTCACGAAGCGACCATCCACTTCAACTGCGGTTTAGAATAACCGTAATCACCAAAGACTGCCCTGTTCTTGGCTCACAGGCAATATAAGCTGAGATCGATAATGCGGGCACAAAGCTTGTACTTTTTGGTCAAGCTGACTGGCCAGTGTTGGGGCTGCGATATTGTCCGACGAATGCACAAAAACAAATGGCGTTCGCCCTTCTTCAAGCCATTGCACGAGCTTCTTTGCCCACTGATCTAGCCATACGTCGTTACGCGGTAAATCCGGATGACCAATGAAACGCACGACGGGATAGCCTGCAGTCGCTACAGGATGACAAGGCACCCTCGGCTTTTTCTTCTGCGCATCAACCAGACTGTCACAATACGCTTCGGTAGAAAAAACAGGCCGAGAATCCATCACCACACGGTTCACATTACGATCGGACAAGCCAGCTAAAAAACGCTGTTCTATTTGGTTTTTATCAAAATAAGCTAGATTACGCACCTCAACAGATAAGGGCGTAGCCAGTGTCCACATATCACACAAAGCAAAAATCATTTCCAAAGTACGCTCATCGCACATTGACGGGAACTGCAACATGGCAGGACCAAGCTTGCTTTGCAGTGGCTGCAAAGAGCGCATAAAAGCGGACCAATCACCTTGAATCTCATGCCAAGGACGCTCTAACAATCGATGAGTAACCGTTTGTGGTGCTTTAAAACAAAACCTGAAATCCTCAGCAACAGATTCATACCAACGTGATAACTGAGCATCGTCTACCTTGGTATAAAAAGTACTACCAACCTCCACGGTAGAAAACACTTGCGAATAACGACCAATACGCTCTGCCGCAGGAAGAGACGCTGGGTAAAGCCAATTTACCCAAGCCGGATGCTGCCATTGCGCCATACCATAATGAATCATCATACCGTGATTGTTCGGTACTCAATCGCGTCGACGACATAGCTTTTTTCGCCAGCAGCAAGGCGAATCATCACCTCATCCCCTTCTTGTTTTTTCAACAACGCTCGCGCCACAGGAGAATCGATGCTGATATATCGAGCATCGTGATCTAGCTCGTCTGGCCCGACAATTCGATACTCTTTTAGCGTGCCATCCTCATCTTCTAACGTCACCCAAGCCCCGAAAAACACTTTCGTCTGATCCGCTGGATGACGATCCACCACAGTACAAACATCCAAACGCTTTTCAAGATAACGTACGCGACGGTCTATCTCTCGCAACTGTTTTTTGCCATATATGTATTCTGCATTCTCCGAGCGGTCGCCTTGCGCGGCCGCCTCTCAGAACAGTCTCGGTGACAGCGGGACGCTTTTCTTTCCACAAAAATTTCAATTCAGCAAGCAGTGCTTGCGCACCTTCCTGTGTGATGTACGCAGATTTTGGTTCCGATGGAGCACGGTATCGACTCATTAACAGCCGCCTTCTTAAACAATCAATAAACCAGCCAGTAAAAACAAAAATGCCGCCAGCAATTACTGGCGGCATTACACTTATTGAGCAGTAAGACGCTAATTTTTAAAAAAATTACGACTCTTGCTTATGCAAATGAACATCCATTTGTGGGTATGGGATACCAACACCACGCTCATCAAAGGTATATTTAATCTTCTCCAGTAAATCTGCTCTTACCGCCCAGTAATCGCCAGACGCCACCCAAGGGCGCAAGAAGAAGTTTACAGAACTGTCAGCCAACTCGGACACAGCGATCAAACACTTAGGGTCTTTTAAAATGCGCTCATCGGCATTTACAATCTCTTCCATAATTTGCTTCGCCAATCGAATATCAGCGTCATAACTAATACCAATCACCAAATCCAAACGACGCGTTGCTTCACGAGAAAAGTTAACAATAGAACCATTCATTACCGATGAGTTCGGCACAATAATCACACGATTATCAGGCGTTTTAAGGTAAGTATGAAACAATTCAATACGGTTAACCGTTCCCATTTGACCGCCAGCGTCAATGAAGTCACCAGAACGGAATGGGCGCAACAGAATAATCAATACACCTGAGGCAAAATTAGACAAAGAGCCTTGTAATGCCAAACCGACAGCCAAACCTGCCGCACCCAAAATAGCAATAAACGACGTTGTTTCAACGCCAATTTGACCTAGCGCCATCAACGCAATGCCTGCGAACATCAAAGCATACAAGATACTTGACGCAAAGCCCGCGACCGCTTGGTCAACAGAAGCCTTCAGCAAACGCTTTTCACACCAATGAGCGACTTTGGAAGCAATAAATTTACCCACAAAGAAAACAACCAGGCCAACCGCTAAATTAATAGCACTGTCAGCCAACCAAGGCATCCATTCTGAGCCTTGATCAAATAACGTTTCTAACTCGTTCATAATTCTTACGTCCTATACCATTCCATTTTAAAATACATCAGATCAAATAATGTGATTTATGCTGCCATTCATCGAGCAACTTTTCCAGCTGAAAAACACCCTTTTTATTAAAAAGCATGCAAGACCGACCATTCACCAAATGCGTCCCTTTCACACCGTATTCATCAATCAATAAACACTGCTCCCTCAATGCATCAAGAGCATCATCATCTCTGATCGTCATTCCTATAAAAGCGTGCCACTCAGGTTCAGGCAACACGCCTTGGACCGACTTCACCAACAAGGTCACACATTGCTCTTGCGTCAGCCGATAATAGGGTACTTTCGATTGATGACGAATAAAAAACAGCACAAGAAAAATCAGCAATAAAAACAAAAAAACGGTGGATGCCAGCAACTGCGCCATCATTATGCAAAATCGTAAGCCATTAACGCCAACTTAGCACGCTGTAACTGCTCAGCGTATTCCGCTTCATAACCATCCATTTCAAGCCGAAATTTCACCTTCGCTAACTTTGGCAAGTCGCCCCACTGCTCATGGGTTGGAATATGCTGAGTTTTCTCCGTAATTTCATAAAAAGCAGAAATATCATCATGATTGGATAAATCCTCACTGAGCTGATCCAATAAATGCTTTATCCTGATGCTTGCCTCAATCCAATTAAGCTCTTCCGTGCCAACCACCTTCAACAACACATGAATACTATCGATTCGCTTCTGACGCTCTTCTTGAAAGCGATCTTCCCCCGCGCGGATTTTCTCTTCACGCACTTGATTCAGTTTAAGTTGATGACGAATAAACCAAAGCGAGACAACAATCACCCCAACAGACACTAACAATACAATCGTGAACGCAGTTAAAGACATAATAAACCCAATAAATAAAAGTAAAAATTACGCTGGCGCATTCATTAGCGCCATCACATCGTCAAACAAATCCGGTGTCGACACCAACAGCCCATCGCCGTTCACCACCTCTGGCCAGAGGGTTCCACGCGGCAAGTAATGCCCAACTCTTGCACCCGCTTCTTCCGCGATCAAAGTACCTGCAGCCATGTCCCACGGCTTAACGCTCTCAAAATAAGCGTCCAAACGCCCCGCCGCAACCCAACACAAATCCAACGCAGCAGACCCATTACGGCGAATATCTTGGCAATGATGCAAAATACGTGAGACCCGCTCAATAATTGGCACTAACGCCGTTTTTTGATAGGGAAAGCCCGTTGCCACCACCGCATTTCTTAATGTGTTCTCCCCAGACACGGACAAAGGCTGGTCATTGCAATATGCCCCTGCACCACTCAGCGCCCAGAAACATTCATTTAAAAATGGCGCGTGCACCACGCCCAATACGCGACGCTGAGCAACGTACACCCCGATAGACACAGCAACATGATGGTGCCCATGGGCAAAATTCACCGTCCCATCGATCGGGTCAATCACCCACACAGGAACATCATCAGCAATAGAACTGAGCGACATAGTAGGGGACGATTCTTCCGACAAAATACGATGCGAAGGATAGTGTGCTTCGATGCGAGAACAAATAAACTGATCAACCGCAATATCCGTGGAGGTGACCAACTCATGATCCATCTTGTAATCCCGCACAAACGCTGACGCATCTCGCGCTTCCACCATCATTTCACCGGCTGATACGGCAAGCTGCTTTGCAAACGCCAGCCATTCTTCCTCAATATTCGCCACTCGACATCCTTAACATTAGACAAGACTTTTTTAGTAACGACTAAGCCAATCGGTCGTTTATCCAATTAGAAATATCGCCCACCTGTTCAGGGCATACCGAATGCGGCATGTCATAGGTCTGATAAGCAACAGAGAACCCTTTGGCTTCCAGTGCGTCTTTTGCTTTTACCGCTAAAATAGGCGCCACAACTGGGTCCTGAGTACCATGATGAATAAGAATAGGCGTTCGTCCATTTGGACAATCAGTAGCATTAGGCATATCCTCAGCGCTGACCAAATAGGTAGACAACGCCATCACACCAGCAAGCACATGCGGTGTCCGAAGTGCCGTCTGATAAGCGACCACACCACCCTGAGAAAAGCCAGCAAGTAAAATGCGCTCGGCGGAAATCCCCTGATCCATTTGATCCTGAATTAATTGTTCAATCTGCCCGCACGATTCATCGATATTCGCCATGTCCACTTTACGATCCAGCGTCATTTCGTAAATATCATACCAAGCTCGCATTTCCATACCGCCATTCACGGTTACTGGACGTCTTGGCGCATGAGGGAAGACAAAACGCACTCTCAATGCAGGAGACAGTGAAAGAGCGGGAACGAGGGATTCGAAATCATGACCATCAGACCCAAGACCATGCAACCAGATAATCGCAGCATCTGGCTGCTCATGAGTTTCCACTAAAACCGACGGCAATAAATCAGTCATTTTCACACTCCAAAAAAATAGGCTATTGCAATGCGCCATAGCCTATCATATTGACGTAACGCCCTCGACATCCTCTTTCAATCAAAAGCCCCCTCATTCTTCATTTAAAATAGGTAAATCATCAATGCTCAACAGGGTATCTCACCCCAACAACGCCTTGTTCATTATTCAGCGTAAAAAGCACATCCGCACGATTGGGCATCACACTCAACATGTGTCGAGTTAATCGTTCGTAATACTGCATAAACTCCAGTAACGCATCAGACGACATTACTTTTAAATCAATAGTATCCAAAAGAATCCCATGAATATCGTGAAGGTGACGTTCAAGCATGCGCTCTTGTTTATTACGCCAATGATAGACCACGTCATAATCCGGCGCTTGCATCCAAGTCATCAAATCAATTTTGGAAAACAAGGCTTTATACTCTTCGTTCAAAAATTGATTTACTCTATGACGCCACACACCCTGTGCGTCCATATTTTTTTCCAGCGCATTCATGGGCAGATCCAACCCTTCTGTCATAGGCGGCGCGCCCACACACCAACCTTCAAACAACACCACGTCTACCGGTCCGTGTACCTCCTTCCAAAGATGAACGGATTTTCTATCATCAATCGATTTATCAAAAAGAGGAAACTTCATTACCTCCCCTTCTTTTAAATTTTTCATCCGATCAAACAGATTCAACGCCAGCTTCACATCGTGCGTACCAGGTACGCCACGAACGGAAAACATGGGCGTTGTTTGCCCCGCAAATTTCATCCTATCGTGTCTTGTGCTGTACAAATCGTCGAGACTAATCACGACACAATTCAAATCAAAACCTTTATTGAGAATTCGACTGATCACACTGCAGAAGGTTGTTTTCCCGCACCCTTGAGCACCACCAACCCCCACAATCAAAGGCCCCTGCCCTACGTGAGCCTTTTGACTCAACCAATAAGAAAAAGGCAAATACAGTCGATCCATTTGATCAACCAATGACGCATCTGCGTACAAACAACTCAACGTCTGCTCCACCTCAAACCGCAATCGATGGGACAAGGTGTCTGGCATACTTAATTTTGCATAGTCCACTTTACTCTGTTGCTTAAACATAACGAGCACCTCCATAAGAGCCACTGATAAAGTATAGTTAAGCATTAGAAAATTGATTATTTTTTGCACTAAGAAGACAATGGAAGGGTTAATTGCAAAGGCTGAGGCGGAGTAATTCGATAGCCAACCCCAATAAGCCGAACGGGGCGCAAAGAACGAGCATGGGCTTGTTGTAGCAGTTCATAAAAAATATCATCCGCTAGCTTTCCTTTTATAGGGCGCTCAATGGTCGTTTGCTTAAAATCATCAAACTTCAATTTCAAATAAAATTTGCTCAGTTGCGCCTCATAGCCCCGCCCAGCCATCCGCTTTTTCAAGTCAGTCAACAACATAGGCAACACCCTTTGACACGCTTTAATATCCATCAAATCTTTTGCAAAAGTATGTTCAACTGAAATGCTTTTTCTTTCTCTAGAAACCACCACAGGACGATCGTCTCTTCCCAGTGCAAATTGAGACAATCGGAACGCCATACTGCCAAAGTGTTTTTGCAACAAAGAAAAATCGAGGTCTTGCAGATCCGCACAATAAAACACGCCCAACTCAGCCAGTTTTTTTTGGGCAACACGACCAATACCAGAAATGGATTTAACAGGAATACCACTTACAAACTCGAGTTGCTGCTCGGGCGTCACCACCGTCAAGCCATCCGGCTTGTTCCAGTCACTGGCGACTTTTGCAATAAATTTATTCGTGGCAACGCCGGCAGACACCGTTATCCCTACCTCACGAAAGATTTGCGCTTTTATTTCCTCTGCAATGCGTGTTGCACTGCCTTGAAAGTCCTTGGCATGGGTGACATCCAGGTAAGCCTCATCTAACGACAAGGGTTCAATAATATGGGTAAAAGCGTGAAAAATAGCGTGCATTTGCTCGGATGCCAGCCGGTATTTCGCCATGTTTCCGGGCAGAACCAGTAACTGAGGGCAAAGGCGCATGGCTACTGATGTTGGCATCGCCGAACGAACACCAAATTCACGCGCCGCGTAATTTGCCGTGGATAACACGCTGCGCGTATTTGCGGGCCCACCAATGGCGATCGGACGATCACGCAAACTGGGATCATCGCGCATTTCAACCGCCGCATAAAAACAGTCCGCATCAATGTGAATTATTTTTCGAGATCCCACCACACACCAAAATACTGTATAAAAAAACAGTATAACACCAAGCATTTCTGTTACACATCCACCCTGCGCCAAAAAAAACAGGAACCATAAAAAAATAGACGCCGCACAAAATAATCCCGAAAACGCCATAAAAAAGACACAACGAAAATATTTACTATCAAAAACAAAGAAAAAGCGCATTTTTCGGCCTCCAAACATGGACGCTAGAGCGCAAAATGGTTTACATTTTGTCCATTAGATTTGCCATGTTGAAAACCAAAGACGTTTTCAACGCACTAAACATTCTTAAGACTTGTTGGAATTGACCGATTAAACTAGGTAGCGGCACCAATATGTGCTTTTTATAACGCAAAAGATTAAGAATAAAGACTTCATACAAAGGGCACCACCATGACAGCATCACTTCGAATTATTCTAATCGCCGTAGGCGCAGTAATACTTGCGGGGTGCCAAAACCTGAGCCAGCAGGGAACGGCTGGTACAACATGTACGACCGTTGCCCCATGTAACGGAAACACCGTTGGCAACAGCGCTTCGTCAACCGGCTATGTTCAAAATGGCGCTGTCAACGCCAACAACACCATCGCAGTCATCAAACAAGAACCGATTATTATTACCGCCACTGGCTACGCGGCCATGATGACAAACAAACGCCTTACCAAATCTCAGGCGCGCATCATGACACTTCGTAGCTCAATGCTTGACGCGTATCGCAACCTGTCTGAACGAGTTTATGGTTTGAAAATTGACGGTTCGAGTTCTTTGAGCAACATGGTAATGCAAAATGACGAACTGAGAACGTATGTTGATGCTTACTTGGTTGGCGCAAAAGTCGTTTCTCAAAGAGAACACGAAGACGGCACCTTTGAAACCGTAGTAGAGATGGCATTACAAGAAAATTTCCGCCAGTGCCTAAGTTCTTCAAACATTCAATCTGATCCAAACTGTAAAGTTCAACCAGGTTATCGCGCGATCAATGTAGAAAACGCCACACCAACTACTAATTTCTATAGCATTGAATAACCAATGTTGTTGTTTAAACGCACATTAATCTTTATTTTGGTCGCTTTATTGCCCGCTGTCAGCGCGGCAAAAAGCGTCGATGCGGTAGGTGAAGCGGTTATCTACAATAATGACCTTGTTGATGCTCGCTATCGCGCCACTCAACAAGCCATAAAACAAGCCGTTTTAGAATCTGGTTCTAGAGTTAACATTAAAGATGAGCTATCCAATGGCGAACTTGACTCCAATCTAGAAATTCGCAGTTCAGGCTATGTCCAAAAAGCCAGAATATTATCAGAAGAGCAAAATGGCGATTTCCTCCGAATTGTTGCTCGCGTTGACGTCACACCCGACTCACAATGCAGCACCGGCCCTACAAGCTACTACAAAAAAACCGTCGGTGTGACAGGGTTCGAATTGCAAGTTCCGCAGCAAGCAAGACTTGGTGAACTGAGCAACATTTCACGAGAATTGCCCAAAGACCTAGCCGATGAAATCAACAAACAGGGCTATTTAAGAGCACTTACCGCCACCAATATAGCCATTTATCCCGACCTAATAAACGCCCCATCATCCACAAATTATGATGGCTCGCTAACCAATGTAACGCGTATTAGCGAACAACTAGGGGTGCAATATATTGTCAGTGGCGTTATCCGAGACATTGGTGAAGTGTATCTGCGATTCCCCAATGACAAAAATGCTAAAGACATGCTGGATGAAGAAATAGATAAAGAAAGAAACTTTGTGGTCGATATCTATATCTATGATGGCTTCAGCGGCGCACTGCTCTTTGAGCACCGTTACAACGAGATTGGAAACTGGGACATATCAGACCATGCCAAAATTGGCTTTGGCAGCGCCAAATTCTGGTCCGTCCATTACGGCAAGGTTGTTCAGCAAGCGCTAAAAGAGAGCGCTCTCGACACCAGCGAGCAATTGCGCTGCCAACCTTTTATTGCCAACATTTTTCGCACGGAGGGCAATCGGATACATATTTCCGCTGGATCTTTGTCTGGAATCAAACCAGGTGATAAATTCAACGTGTATCGTCGTTATGAGGTATTCAATCAGCTGCAATCCGCTCAAACTCAGCTGAATAATGCAAACATCAGTGTTACAATCAAGCAAGTTCAGCCTAACTTTTCTGTTGGCGAACTCGTTGTTGACTCTCACATACTAAATGTTCAACAACAAGATGTCGTGATTGCTTGGTAACGCTATACAACACAGCCTATACACCAAAGGCGTTTTTTATTTTTAGGACAGACACAATGAATAACGAACTATTACACCACCTAGAACAACGCATCAACGAAGCAGTAGAAGAAATAGGCTCTCTTCGCAAGCGCATTTCAGAGCTAGAAATGCAAAACTACGAGCTGAGTGAAGAAAAGAGCGAAATGCAAAGCGCACTAAACCAAACCAAAGAACAACAATCAAACTGGGAATCGTCACTTTCTCAAATGTTGAATCGTTTAAATCAGATGGACGCAAAATAATGAAATCATTTTTACTTGCCGCTTTAGTTCTAGTGAGTGTAAACGCATCAGCTGACCAAATTGCGAGTTTAGTAAATTTTGAATCTACCGCAGCTCGACCTGACACCGCTGACGGACAAGACAACATCACCTCCATCCTTAATACCAACATGGAATTCACTCTCCCCGAAAACATTTCGTTTTACGGGGGTTTTCCTTTGTATTAGGAGAAACATTCGAGAGCTCTGTCACACTCGGCTCTCGTTTTTATAGCGCAACACCTGCGTTCCAAATATTCCCAGGGATTCCTATGTGGTCATTCATCGGCGGCGGAGTCTCTTTCCTAGATGACACAGTGTATTATCCTGAAGCAGGGTTTCGTATTGCGACATCCGATGCATCACGCCTAGATGTGTATATCAAAATACTGAACAGCAGCAACGAAACGTATGATAAACACATTATGGTTGGTGCAGGACTTACTTTCTAAGTCTGATGAAACTACTACCTTTTTTTATCGCTAGCGCCTTAATCACAACGACTTACGTTTGGTGGCAAAGTGGAAAACACATCCCCATCACACTACCAAACGAGGATCAGCGAAAAGAAATGATTGGCACAAGCAATACACCCAGTATTCCGCTGACCCCAATAAAATATTGAGCCTTGTGTTTTTATGGAACAACTAATTGCAGAACTCGAAGCAAAAATTAACTGGCTAACACAGCAATTAAAAGCAGCGAACGAGGAAATACAAAAGCGACAAGAAACAAACACACCGTCCATTGAATACAGTGCTTCAATGGATCTATTGCAACATATGGCAGATCGCTCAACAGAAGAACAATTGCAGCTTTATATTGAAGACTCTCTTGATCTTTTAAGTAACGAATCAGCCCCTGAGCAAGCAAAAAAGACAGACAGAGTGGAATACCAACTCAATTTTGACTTATTGCACGAGCATGCTGATAACAGCAATACCCCAACCACGACAACAGAACAGATTGATTACATGACCACACAACAAACAGAGCTTAACGGCTTGCAAGAAGACGACAAACTAGTCGATAACGACACTAGCGTACAACAAGCAAGTGACAGCACTACAGAAGCAGCGACGCTGACGCCCGAACAAAAAAAGCGTCAGAAAAATCAAAAAAACAATCGCCGCCTAATCAAAATGCTGGAAGACCGTTATCCAAAAGCGTTTGACTGGAATCAACCTAAACCACTTAAAGTCGGCATAGACAAAGACATGGTGCTGGATGAAGACTTTAACGCCAGCAAGCAAAAACGCGCTCTAGCGGCTTACACGCGCTCAGACCGATACAAAAAATGCTTACTGTCCGGACAGCCGCGCATAGACCTTGAAGGTGTTGCTGTAAACAATGAACCTGCACTGCCTGAGTCCATGATCCCGACGAAAGCGAAAACAGCAACAACCAGCAGACCAGCAAAAGAGAGACCTTCTCAACCCGCTCGTCAAAAACCAAAGGCGCAAGCAAAACATAAAACCCAGCCTAAATCCAAACCCGCTCAGAACGCGCCAAAGCAAGACGACATTTACGACAACCTGTCTCCTGAAGAGCGAATGAAAGCGAAACTTGAAAAACTACTAAATAAATCCTAAAAAACTATTTACATAGTGAAACGCGATGTATATTATACGTCGCGCTGCTGTGGAGGGGTTCCCGAGTGGCCAAAGGGAGCAGATTGTAAATCTGCCACGAAAGTTTCGGTGGTTCGAATCCACCTCCCTCCACCATTAGCAGCACTACCTTTCTAAAAAGACCATCTTCGCACTATCTGCTCAAAAACACTCACGAAAATCAAACACATTTATACACAGCTCAATCTTTTCTTTCTGAACAAAAAACCTCATTAATCACACTTATTCACACCTCAGCACTCCCCATCTAATCACTCACTAATCACACCCAAAGAACATTCAACCAAGCCAATAGCGCAACCACCCCTAAGCTCTCACATACACACCACCACACCTAACACAAACGATAGACGATAGACGATAGACGATAGACGATAGACGATAGACGATAGACGATAGACGATAGACGATAGACGATAGACGATAGACGATAGACGATAGACGATAGACGATAGACGATAGACGATAGACGATAGACGATAGACGATAGACGATAGACGATAGACGATAGACGATAGACGATAGACGATAGACGATAGACGATAGACGATAGACGATAGACGATAGACGATAGACGATTTTGAATCCATCCAAAGAAAGATCAATAACAAAACGGAAGATTTTTTAGATAAGGATAATTATGAGAAGAATGGTGGGTCGTACTGGATTCGAACCAGTGACCAATTGATTAAAAGTCAACTGCTCTACCAACTGAGCTAACGACCCGCTCATAATTTTTTAAACTTGAATAACTAATGGTCGGAGTAGAGAGATTCGAACTCCCGACATCCTGCTCCCAAAGCAGGCGCGCTACCAGACTGCGCTATACTCCGATTGGCTCCTCGAACTGGACTCGAACCAGTGACCCAATGATTAACAGTCATTTGCTCTACCAACTGAGCTATCGAGGAATTAATCAGATTTGAATTCTGTATAGGGATAGTTGGTGGGTCGTACTGGATTCGAACCAGTGACCAATTGATTAAAAGTCAACTGCTCTACCAACTGAGCTAACGACCCAACTATCAAGTAATGGGGTGGACGATGGGGCTTGAACCCACGACCGCCGGAATCACAATCCGGAGCTCTACCAACTGAGCTACGCCCACCATTACTAATGGTGATGATAAAATAAATGGTCGGAGTAGAGGGATTCGAACCCCCGACATCCTGCTCCCAAAGCAGGCGCGCTACCAGACTGCGCTATACTCCGAATGGCTCCTCGAACTGGACTCGAACCAGTGACCCAATGATTAACAGTCATTTGCTCTACCAACTGAGCTATCGAGGAACTAATATTTTATCTTGTCACAACAACCATCTTTAGAAGATGGCGGAGGAGGAGAGATTCGAACTCTCGGTAGGCTATTAACCTACGCCAGTTTTCAAGACTGGTGCATTAAACCGCTCTGCCACCCCTCCGTTGCGAGCGAGGTGTATAATACTGATTTGAAATTTCAGTGCAACCTCTTTTTTAAAAAAGTTTAACTTTTTTCACTCACATAGCCCTGATCAGCCGAAGAACGGATCCAAACATTAGAATACCAGTAATAATGTTTGCCCGAATTGTCCGGCATAGTGCAGTTAATACGCCCTCGCCCCACACCAAACGGCTTATTCGCTGTAGCGACCACTTCTGTCTTAGATACCCAATTCAGCGATGCCTTGCCTTGCCCTGCTACATAACAGGCCATGTCCTTAAGGCGATACTTACCTTCTTTAAACGTTAATCGAATCGACACAGGCTGATCGGTCGCGAAGTCCCCCCAGTTTCTTCTGAAAACAAAGGCATCGGCTTAGCATTAAGCTTGGTCTTTAGTGTCGATAATGTTGCATAGGCTCCTGATGCTGGAAAACGTGGCAAGTTTTCAAAATCAGATTCGGCGCTCACCACACCAGACTGCTGGCCAAATGCCATGATGCCTCGATCTTTCATCATATCTCGAATCTGGCGGTTAGATTCACCATAAGGATACGCCAACATTTTAGGAGAGTGTCCTAAATGCTTATTCAGTAACTGCTCAACCGTATCTACCTCATGGGTCATCCGAGCTAGCCAGTCTTGATCGGTTTCGCCTTTTTCTTTGCGCAACATATAAGGGTGTCGAATTGTGTGATTCGCAAACACGCCTCCAGACGCTTCCATTTCCTTCATCTGCTCCCATGTTAAAAAACTACGGCTCTGACGTTCCACTGGTTCGGTATTAATGAACACAGTAAAAGGAAAATTTCTTTCCTTCATGATCGGGAAGCCGGCTTGATAAATGCTGCGGTAAGCGTCATCAAACGAAATAGCAACCGCTTTTTCTGGCAGCGGCTTATGGGCTTTCAAATCATCCAACGCAGATCGCAAGTCTACCACTTGGAAACCTGCGTTTTTTAGGTAGTCCATATGTTCCGTAAACTGCTCTGGCGTTACCGATGTAGACTTAGGAGAGCTGGCGCTAACGTGATGGTATTGAAGAACAGGCAAATAATCCTGAGCCTGAACCGCCATACTTACGCCAAGTGCACCGAGTACGATGCCGCAATACCGCTTTGACAACATGTCTTTTCCTTTTTGCTTAATATTTGCGCTCATTCTACGGACGAACTGAGCCCATGACCAGCGCAGCACGAAAGTGGCCCATAACTGTTATGGCCATTTTGCTATGTCACTGCATCTACTCATATTGACAACGCCCTCCTACACTCAAGGCATACAAGACAGACCGCACCATTGGCATGTCACACTCCACAAGAGGAAACAAACATGAGTAAATCCGCTTTTTACCAAAACTTGGATAACCAACTCCAGACACTAAAAGAAGAAGGCCTCTATAAAGAAGAGCGCCCGCTTATCACACCACAGGCCAGCCAAATAACCACCGCCGACAAAACCCCGCTCATCAATCTGTGCGCAAACAACTACCTAGGCCTTGCCAATGACAAAAATGTCACCCTAGCAGCTCACCAAGCGTTAGATGACTACGGTTATGGCATGGCGTCTGTGCGCTTTATTTGTGGCACTCAAAGCATCCATACCCAATTAGAGAAAAGCCTCAGTGACTTCCTGAAAATGGAAGACACCATTTTGTACTCCTCCTGCTTTGATGCAAATGGAGGCTTGTTTGAAACCTTATTAAACAGCGACGACGCCATCATCAGTGACGCACTCAACCACGCCAGCATTATCGACGGTATTCGTTTATGTAAAGCGAAGCGTTATCGTTACGCGAATAATGACATGACGGAATTAGAGGCAAACCTCCAACAAGCCGATAAAGACGGTGCCAAAACCAAGCTAATAGTCACTGACGGCGTTTTCTCTATGGATGGCATCATTGCCGACCTACAATCCATCTGTGATCTTGCAGACAAATACGATGCCTTAGTCATGGTTGACGATTCTCACGCAGTGGGCTTTCTAGGAGAAAATGGCCGTGGCAGCCATGAATACTGCGATGTCCTAGGTCGTATCGATATCATCACAGGCACATTAGGCAAAGCCCTGGGCGGTGCGTCTGGCGGCTACACAAGCGCGTCAAAAAACATCGTCGACTGGTTACGCCAACGCTCACGCCCTTATTTGTTTTCCAACTCATTGGCACCGGTCATTACTGCCACCAGCCTAAGCATTCTAGAATCGATAAAAACAGGCGCTGAGGCTCGCCAAAAACTCAAAGCCAACAGCCAATATTTTCGCACTCAAATGAACGAATTGGGCTTTCACCTTGTTCCTGGCGACCACCCCATCATTCCCGTTATTTTAGGGGATGCAAAACTCGCACAAGAGATGGCAAATGCGCTATATAAAGAAGGCATCTTTGTCACAGGATTTGCTTACCCCGTTGTACCAATGGGCAAAGCCAGAATTCGCACACAAATGTCTGCCGCACTCACAATGGAACAACTCGACCAGGCCATCGTTGCTTTTGCGAAAATAGGTCGAGAAATGGGAATTATTGAAGGAAACCAACCATGAAAACACTGGCAAAGCTTCACGCCGAAAAAGGCATTTGGATGACCGACGTTCCACCACCAGAATGTGGACACAACGACGTTGTCATTAAGATCCGCAAAACCGCCATTTGCGGTACCGACATGCACATCTACCAATGGGACGATTGGGCACAGAACACCATTCCCGTGCCCATGACAATTGGCCATGAGTTCGTAGGTGAAATCACCGAAATCGGCCCAGAAGTCTCTGGTTTCAAGATTGGCGATCGAGTGTCCGGAGAAGGGCACATTACCTGTGGCCACTGTCGAAACTGTCGTGCTGGCCGCCGCCACCTATGTCGCAAGACACTGGGCGTCGGCGTCAACCGCACGGGCGCTTTTGCAGAATATCTGGTCATTCCCGCCAGCAACGCGTTTAAAATCCCAAACAACATCAGCGATGACATGGCTGCCATCTTCGACCCATTTGGCAACGCCACTCATACCGCGCTGTCTTTCGACTTAATCGGTGAAGATGTTCTCATCACTGGCGCTGGCCCTATTGGTGCCATGGCCGCCGCCATTGCGAAACACGTCGGTGCTCGCAATGTGGTGATTACCGATGTTAATGAATTCCGCCTAGATCTGGCAAAGAAAATGGGCGCAACTCGTACCGTCAACGTGGCAAAAGAATCATTAAAAGACGTGATGAAAGAACTCGGTATGACCGAAGGCTTTGACGTGGGATTAGAAATGTCAGGCAATGACATGGCGTTTCGCTCCATGCTGGATTGCATGAACCACGGTGGCAAAATTGCCATGCTCGGCATTCCTGGCAAAGACACCCTAATTGACTGGAACCAAGTCATTTTCAAAGGCCTAATAATCAAAGGCATTTATGGGCGAGAGATGTACGAAACCTGGTACAAGATGGTCGCTATGCTGCAATCGGGCTTAGACATCAGCCCCATCATTACCCATCGTTTCAACATAGACGATTTCCAACAAGGCTTCGACACCATGGGCTCTGGCCAATCGGGCAAAGTCATACTCGACTGGAACTAAATAAATCGACCTAAGTTATTGCGTCTAGAAGATGATCGCGTTAGCGTAATTCTTTTAGACGCAAACCGAGTAACGACATGTTAGACATTGGCACTCAAACACACCCCCTACCCCATCAGGATGCGCTCTATATTCTGCTCCACCGCAATCAAGTCTTAATAGAGTCAGACAACCAGTTTCTCATTCCCTTTACCCATTTTCAGCCTAACGCCAAAATGAGCGCGATTTATTGTGGTCAATGGCATGGGCAAGATATTTTCGTCTGTCGCTTTGAATCTATTCCAAAGGGCTTTACAGAAATTGGCCTAAGAGATCTATTGTTCCTACAAGATGAAAGCCACTACCTGCTTTTAAGCCGTGCTCATCAGTTATCAACCTGGGACAGAGACCATCAATTCTGCGGGCGCTGCGGCACCGCTATGCCAGACAAACACGCCAAAGAACACGCCAAAATGTGCGTCTCGTGTAACCTAAGACATTACCCTCGCATTTCCCCCTGCATCATAGTGTCAATTCGAAAAGGCAACCAAATCCTGCTTGCCCGTGGGCCTCAAGCACCAAAAGACCGCTTTAGTAACATCGCAGGGTTTGTTGAAGCAGGCGAAACATTAGAACAAGCTGTGGCTCGTGAAGTGAAAGAAGAAGTTGGCCTAGACGTCACCAATATTCGCTATGTCGACAGCCAGCCTTGGTCTTTTCCTCATCAACTCATGGTCGGATTTTATGCGGACTACCAAAGCGGAGAGATTACACCTGCGCCTGGGAAATTGAAGAAGCCCATTGGTATCACATAGACGACCTACCCAATATACCGAATAACGCAACCATTTCGGGGCAACTGATCTTGCGCCATATCGCGCACATTAAAAGCCTCGCCGTTTAATCTTGGTGGCAAATACAAGTAAGTAACCCCTTATTGGTATTTGCCATTTTCTTGTCATATTCCAACGTTACTGTAAACGCTCATATTTTATTCCTTTGGAGACACCTTCATGCGTTTACCTGTTGCCTTACCCTTGTGCGCCACCCTTGCCTTATTGGGCGGTTGTACAACGACCAATACCGACTCAACTTCCGCCACGTCTGCGATCGAATTACGTTTCTTAGGTCGTTATGAATCGGGTGTTTTTGATGGAAGCGCAGCGGAGATTGTGGCGTACGACGCAACGACGCATGAGACATTTGTGGTAAACGCAAACTCAGGGAAAGTCGACGTGCTTTCAATGAAAAACCCAATGTCACCAACCAAAATCAAAACACTCGACGTCAGCCAAGACGTTGCCAAGCTGATGGGCATCACATTGGGTGCAGCCAACAGTGTCAGTGTTCACAACGGCATGATGGCGGTCGCCATTGAAGCCAAGCCAAAGCAAGATATGGGTTACGTTGCGTTTTATAAAATAGAAGACCATACGTTCATCACCGCCGTCAAAGTGGGCGCACTGCCAGACATGGTTACGTTTTCTCACGACGGAAAACACGTTGTGGTTGCCAACGAAGGCGAACCAAACGATGCCTACACCATTGACCCAGAAGGCAGTGTGAGCATCATTTCCATCTCAAGCGACCTTTCAACATTGAGCCAAAAGGACGTCACCGAGGTGTCTTTCCGTGATTTCAATAACGGCGGTTCTCGCGCTGCAGAACGTCCAGCGGGGTTGCGCATTTTTGGCCCTAACGCCACCGTTGCTCAAGACTTAGAGCCAGAATACATCACAGTATCTAAAGACAATCGTTACGCTTTTGTCTCGCTACAAGAAAACAACGGCATTGCCAAAATCGACCTTGCGAAAAAGTCCATCGAAACAATTTGGGCATTAGGCGCAAAAGATTACAACCAGCCAGGCAACGAACTTGATATCAGCGACAAGGATAAAACCATCCAATTGCAAAATTGGCCAGTTCTGGGTTTGTACATGCCTGACAGTATTGCGTCTTACATGGTCTCAGGCAAAACCTACATCGTCACGGCCAACGAAGGCGACTCCAGAGATTACAAAGGGTTTAGCGAAGAACTCCGTGTGAAAGATCTTGCCGAATCGAACAGTCACCTTACGCTGACGAGTCCACTCAACCACAGCATTGAAGGTCAGTTAGAAGACGACAACAACCTAGGCCGCATGAAAATCACCAGCACGTTAGGTGCCGACCATTGCGAGCTGGTCAAAGGCACACCGACCAACTGCACCTTTACAACCTTGTACGGTTACGGAGCGCGTTCATTCTCCATTTGGAGCGGCGAAAATGGCAAACAAGTTTTCGACAGCGGCAGTGATTTTGAACGCATTACCGCCGAGCAATTAGGCGAAAATGGGTTTAATGCATCCAACGACTCTAACAAAGCCGATGGACGCAGCGATGACAAAGGGCCTGAGCCAGAAGCATTAACACTGGGTCAAATTGATGGCCGCACTTATGCTTTCATTGGTTTAGAGCGCGTGGGTGGCATCATGGTGTACGACATTACCACGCCAGAAAAAGCGCAATTCATTCAGTATCTAACCAGCCGTGATTTTGCGGCTGATGTTAAAACATCGGCAGCAGGCGATTTGGGGCCAGAAGGCATGAGTTTTGTTTCAAAAGAAGACAGCCCAACTGGCCAAGCACTATTGATTGTGGGTAACGAAGTAAGCGGAACCACCTCTGTTTATGGCATTTCACCACGCTAATAAATTAGCCACCTAAGCGACCATCAGCCCCCTCTTTTTGGGGGCTTTTTTGTGCCTGATCATGGGCAAGATTACTCTGGGGTTTCCCAATGACTTTCTCTATACTAGCCGCCCCTTTAACACTGTTTAATGAGAGTGATGTGGACGATTTACTGCATTCAATAGAACAAAAAGTAAAACCATTAATCGGTTTAGGCAAAGTCGCAGATTACATACCCGCGTTGGCCAATGTCGACCCCAATCAATTTGGCATTGCCATTTACAGCAATGATGGCCAGCTCTATCACGCAGGCCAAGCGCATACTGACTTCTCTATCCAGAGTATTTCCAAGGTATTCAGTCTCACTTTAGCCATCAAACATTATGGCGAGGACATGTGGAAACGCGTTGGACGCGAACCTTCTGGCAACCCATTCAATTCACTCGTGCAGCTTGAATACGAATCAGGTGTGCCTCGCAACCCCTTCATCAATGCGGGCGCTCTGGTGATCAGTGATATGAATCAATCACGTTTTGCCTCGCCCCATTACGCCATGCGCGAGTTTATCCGTCGTTTAGCCGATAACCCTCTTTTGAACTCAGACAAAATCGTTGCCCACTCAGAATACGAGTTCCGCGCTCGCAATGCCTCCATGGCGTATCTGATGAAAGCCTTTGGTAATTTTGAAAACGACGTAGAACAAGTGCTACACAGTTACTTCGACAACTGTGCCATGCGCATGAATTGCGTGGACCTCGCCAAAGCGTTCAGCTTCTTGGCCAACAAGGGGTATTCGCAGCTCAGCGGTGAACAAGTGCTTAGCCCACGCGAAACGACGCAAGTGAATGGATTACTTGCCACCAGCGGCCTTTACGACGAAGCTGGCAACTTTGCTTACCGTGTCGGCTTACCGGGAAAAAGCGGCGTTGGCGGCGGCATTATTGCCATCGTCCCCAATCGCTTTTCCGTTTGCGTCTGGTCACCAGAACTCAACAAATCTGGCAACTCATTAGCGGGCATGGCAGCCCTTGAGGCACTGTCCGAAAGCATCGGCTGGTCCGTGTTTGGCTAGGCTTTCTTAAACCAGAAGCAAAAAGACAACAACCAAAAACAGAAAAGGGCTTCACGAGAAGCCCTTTTTTAGTATCACTGTATTAACAAAGCATTGGTGAGCGTAGTCACCACCTAGCTAGAGATGGCGTCACGAGCGCAGTAGCCATCCAGTTAATCTGTGATCACCTTATAACAGGGCACATAAGCACTGCCCGGCAACTTCATCCGTTGCTGACGAACAAACGCCTGCAACAACGCATCTAGTTTCGCCAATAAGGCTTTGTCCCCATGAATTTCAAACGGTCCGAATTCCTGAATATACGCCACACCTTGGGCTTTTACATTACCAGCCACGATAGACGAGAAGGCACGACGCAAATCCGCCGCCAACAAATGGGTCTCTTGATTAAAGTGCAAATTTAACTCGCGCACTTTCTCATGGGTTGGTTCGAATGGGTGCTGAAATTCTTCTGGAATGTGCAACTTCCAATTGTAGTAAAACGCATCTTGATGGGCTTTACGATACGCACGAACGTCTTCCATGCCTTGCTTCATCACACGCGCTACTTCCACTTCATCTTCGATGATGATTTGGTATTTGCGTTGTGCTTCTTCACCCAATACATCGCCGATAAAGGCGTTAATTTGCTCGAAATATTCCGCGCTTTCTTTTGGCCCTGTAAACACCAAAGGAAACGGCACATCGGCATTTTTAGGGTGTAGCAATATGCCCAAGATATACAAAATTTCTTCTGCGGTGCCGGCACCACCCGGGAAGACAACAATGCCGTGCCCAGCACGAACAAAGGCTTCAAGACGTTTTTCTATATCCGGCATGATAACCAACTGGTTCACAATCGGGTTTGGCGATTCGGCCGCAATAATGCCCGGCTCCGTTAAGCCAAGATACACACCGTTTTTAATGCGCTGTTTAGCGTGGGCGATGGCGGCGCCTTTCATTGGCCCTTTCATCGCCCCCGGCCCACAGCCAGTGCAAATGTTCAATTCACGCAAGCCCAACTCATGGCCTACCCGTTTGGTGTAATCGTACTCATGACGCGCAATCGAATGCCCGCCCCAGCAAACCACCATGTCTGGCGTTTGGATTCGGCGGAACACATTGGCGTTACGCAATAACTCAAACACCACATTGGTTAACTTGTCAGAGCTGGCATTTTCTAAACCACGCCCTAGGTTGTATTCATGCTGAGTAAAAATAATATCTCGCAATACACTGAACAGCATTTCACGCACACTGCTGATCATCTTGCCGTCCACAAAGGCACTGCCCGGCGCATTTTTAAGCTGTAGTTTCACGCCACGTTCTTGCTGAACGATGTTAATTTCAAAATCTTTAAATTCTTCCATGACAGCCTGAGGGTCATCGGAATCACTGCCACAATTTAGGATAGCCAAAGCACAGCGGTGAAATAGGTCATGAAGTGGACCAGACTCTTCAGACAAACGAGAAATCTCATCCTGAGATAGCATTTCTAATGAACCTTTCGGTGCGACTAACGCATCAACGCGATCTTCATACTGCATGATCGCCCTCCTTCTTCTCATTTTATTAGTGTCTATAAATTCAGTTATCTTTAAATATACTGGTCTTGGATTGTGGTTTTATCAAGCATTAAGCTCAAACTTGCTAAAAATAGTCATTTTTAAATCAACTATTTAGAGTGAGTGATCGACCGCATACTGGTGAATAGCCATCTTGATCAAATCCAACACGGGCTGTGAAGTGAACTTGCGCGGCATGGTAATGGCGTAGAAGTTTTCAAACGCTTGTGGAATGCTTTCGTAATCCTGCAACACAGCCGATTGAATCTCATCTTTTACCACCACTGGCGGCAGCACAGACAAATAGCCACTGTCTCTGGCCAACAATCGCAACATTGCCATGTCATCCACTTCCGCTTTGATGTCTGGCTGATATTGATGTGTGGCGCAAAAAGATTCAAAGGACGAACGAATATCGGTGTTGCGCCCCGGCACCACCCATTTTTTGTTTTCATAACCTTGGGGAAACGGCGTATCCGGCTTCTCCCCATAAGGCCCAACAATCGCCACCGCTTGCCTTGCCACCAATTGATTACGCCAGGTGGTGTCGTGGCCTTCGCTTAAAATGGCCCGATTGGTCAACGCCAAATCCAATTCATGATTCACAAGGCCATTGAGCAAATCGGTCATGCCTCTAGAAGACAACGAAAAATCCACGTGTTCGCTTCTTAGCAATGGCGCAATAAAGCTCTCGATAAAGTTTCGCGACAAATTACTCTGCACACCAATGGTGATGTGCTGCACCTGCGTTACGCTGTCTTTCTGGATAAATTTCTCTAACTCTTCACCGGTATTAAAAATGTCTTGCGCGTACGCCAACACGCGACGGCCCACATCCGTCAGGACTAGCTTACGTCCTTGGCGGATAAATAATGCCACGTCCAAACTTTGCTCTAGCTGTTTTATCTGCGCAGACAGCGCCGACTGTGAGATGAACAAAGCTTCCGCCGCCTCCGTCAAACTTGGGCTCTTGGCCACTCGCCAAAAATAATACAAATGGTGGTAATTCAATCGCGCCATGAACAACAGCCTTTGATACATAATATAAAGTGAACGTTTTTTAACAATATATGTATTTTTATTAACAAAATAAAGTCTTCATAATCGCCGCCACTTGTTCAACCCAAAAGATGTAGGTAGTTATGTCGCTTATCGCGTTAAGTTTTTTGCCGATTTTCATTCCCTTCATGCTGTTTCTTGGCGGCTACTCTCTCGGCCGAGAAAACAGCCAATCCATTGCGCTAAAAGCCTCTCGATTAAGCCTTGTATTACTGATTATTTTTCTCACTACTTTTCCGGTGAGCTACTTTTTCACTGACGCTTGGCAATCGTCTGCACTCATCCGTCATACGGCTCTCAACCAAATCATGCTTGGGCTGGTGACGGTCATGGGTTGGGTCTTGATTAGCTTTTCGCGCCACTACATGGCAGGGCAAGCCAACCTTAATCGCTACTATCGCTGGCTCATGTTTACTTTAGCGTCTGTCGCCATCACGGTGACGACCAACCATTTGGTGGTTTTTTGGCTCGGTTGGTTAGGCATCAGTTTATCGCTCAACAACTTATTAACGTTTTATGCGGATCGCCCACGCGCCATTCTTGCGGCTCATAAAAAGTTCATGCTGGCGCGCGTTGCTGAGCTGTCTTTGCTTGCGGCCTTTGCTTTGCTTTATCAGCAATACGACAGTTTATACATCAACACCATTATCGATACCGCAGCGGCTCAATTCGATGCAGGGGTTCCCTTGCACTGGCAAGCACAGGTAGCGGCCTGTCTGATCGCATTGGCCGCGTTAATCAAATGCGCTCAACTGCCATTCCATGGCTGGTTAATTCAAGTGGTCGAGTCGCCTACCCCCGTCAGTTCATTGTTGCATGCCGGAGTGATTAATCTGGGGGGGTATTTGCTGCTGTTGTTCACTCCTGTGGTGGCGCAAAGTTCCATCGCAATCTGGCTTTTGTTATTGGTGGCGGGCTTGTCGACTCTCGCCAGCGCCCTGATTATGACCACCCGTATCAGCGTCAAGGTGCGCCTTGCGTGGTCGACGTGCGCGCAAATGGGCTTGATGTTGTTGGAATTCGCTTTGGGGTTATACGAGCTGGTCTTGCTGCACTTGCTCGCCCATTCGTTTTACAAAGCTTATTCATTCCTCAACTCTGGCAACGCGGTGAATGACGCCATCCGGTTGCGACTTTCCAGCGCCGCGAAAACCAGTTTTCAACAAGCTCAGACCAGCAACACGGTCGTACCCAATGCCCAAACATGGCTGATGGCATTTTCTATCAGCCTCGCTGTGGTGATCGCCATTCGAAGCCTATTTGGATTCGACGGTGCATTTAGCGCTTGGTGGTTATTTGCGCTCGCACTCACGGTTCTGATTGTGCAATGGCGTACGTGCGAGCATTCTCCGTCGATCATTTACACCATCATCATGGGGGGATTTTTGTGTGTCATTTACGCCGCACTCAAACAGGCCATGCATTATGTCTTGCCAAGCTATTCCACCCTAACAGTACAGGCTTTCTCCCTTGCGGACATCTGGGCGATGATTTTATTCAGCCTGCTCTTTGTGCTGAGTGCGTTGTTGCATTATCAAGTTCGCTGGCGCGCAGTGCGTCGCTTATCCATTGCGTTGTTTGCAGGGCTTTATCTGGACGAATGGCTGACACGTTTGGTGCTGAAATTTTGGCCTGTCACCTTACCCGCCAGAACCAAGCAACAACACCACGCCAAATCCACTCATCAACCGTCGCTAAAACCTTAGGAGCATTGCATGGACATCAAGACAACACCGACATTAAACATGCAACAAAAAGACCTATTGCTTGATGCGGCCAACACAATCGCGCCCCATTGGCCATTGGATAAACTGATCGCGGTGAACCCGCTGTGGTCATGGGTGCATAGATCCTTTGATGAAGCCGCCAACAAGCTGTCTGCCTTGGCGGGCATCAAAACGTACTTGCCGATTGATACCTATCGCAATTGGTTCGATGAAGGTCGAATTTCGCAGGATTGCCTTGTGAAAGCCGCCCAGCATTATGATCTCAACGTCGCGCCAGACGCCTTGTTAGAAGCCCTATCGCAAACCAATAGCCAACCCACACCGTGGCGCAACCTTGCCGATCTTGCCGACCAACAACGCCCTGCCAATAAAATGTCTTGGCATGATGAAATAACCCATCAGGTTAGCCAGTTTTGCGCGGCACATTATCAACAACAAAGCCCAACTCTGCGACAACAGAACCTCGACAGCGAACTCGATCTTTACAGTCATTGGCTAGAAGTCACCAATGAAGATAAAGGTTTGAGCATCATCATGGGCGAATCCAAGCTAACCGATTTCTTCCATCTCTTACCCAGTGACAAAGACGCTTTATTTGCTCTCGTTATCGAAGAATTGGCCTTGGACGATCAAACGCTGCATTTTTACGCACAAGCATTGTTGCAAGACATCAATGGTTGGAGCAGCTACTTGGCTTACTTAAATTGGTCGAAAGGCGATAACAACGAAAGCCTTGCTCATGAAAATCATGTGGCGTCTTTGCTCGCCATCAAAATGGCGTGGGAATGGGTTGTTTGGCGTTACCTAAAACACACATCGCCTGAATTACACACCACCATAGAGTCAAATTGGTCAGCGCAAAAAGTCGCCATTCCAGAATTGATTCAGACCCACCACAAGGCGTTGTTACCCTCCAAAATTTGGGCGTTGGCATTGGAATACAGCGAACAATCCGCATTGCATCGAACGCTGAAAGCGAAGAAGCCTTCGTTAGAAAACTCATCCAGACCGGAGCTACAGGCCATCTTTTGTATCGACGTTCGCTCCGAAGTCTTTCGTCGTGCATTGGAAAAACAATCCGATCACATTCAGACGTTGGGCTTTGCTGGATTCTTTGGCTTGCCCATCGAATACCAGGCGAAGGACAGTCATTACGCCCGCCCGCAACTTCCCGGTTTGCTGTCTGCTTCCATCACCGTCACGGAATGCACCAGCGACCAAGACCACGTTCACCACCAACAAAAAGAAGCCCGTTGGCACCGCTGGGGACACGCCGCGCCCGCCTCCTTTTCCATGGTGGAATCCATGGGCTGGTGGTACGCCTTTAAAATGTTCAAACAAACCCTCTTCTCCAAGCGACAAGAACACCCCGCCAACCGCCTCGCGCCAAACACAGGCTGGCAATTGACTCAGCAAGGTGCCGCTTTAACCGACCAAGACAAAGCCAATTTGGCAAAAGGCATTTTAGACACCCTAAAACTGACACACTACGCGCCCATCGTTATGTTAGTCGGTCACGGCAGTCACACCAGTAACAATCTCCATGCGGCAGGATTAGAGTGCGGCGCCTGCGGTGGTCAAAGTGGCGAAGTCAACGTTAGGGTATTGGCGTCATTATTGAACGACAGTAAGGTACGCGCCTTACTCAACGACATGGACATCCATATTCCGAGTGACACCCGTTTTGTTCCCGCGCTGCACAACACCACCACAGATCAAATAACCTGCTTTGACCAAATAAAAGGCTCGAAAGGCAGCGACAGCAAAATAGCAATCGGGTTGAAAGAAACAGGCTGGTTTGACAAAGCCAAAAGCGCAGCGCAACAAGAACGAGCGGCAAAGTTAGACACGTCCTTGCTGAACGCTTCCGACAAACAACGTTCGAAAGCGTTTACCAAACGCGCGAACGACTGGTCGCAAGTGAACCCTGAATGGGGGCTCGCCAATAACCAAGCGTTTATTATCGCGCCGCGCCAACAGACTCGTCATCTTGACTTACAAGGCCGCAGCTTTCTGCACGATTATGACCAACACAATGACCCTGACTTCAGCATTTTAGAACGCATTCTTACCGCGCCCATGCTGGTCACTCACTGGATCAACATGCAATACAATTTATCCGTGACGGATAACTTCAAATTCGGCTGCGGCAATAAAGTATTGCATAACGCCGTTGGCGGCAACATTGGGGTGTTTGAAGGCAACGGCGGGGATTTGCGCATCGGGTTGTCCATGCAATCGTTACACAATGGTCAACAATGGATGCACACGCCGGTTAGGTTAGCGGTTTATGTGGCAGCGCCTAAAACCGCCATCGAACAGATCGCCGCCAAACATGACATTGTTAGACAACTGATCGATAACGGCTGGCTGTATTTGTTTCATTGGGAAGGCGACAATATCCAGCGCTTTTACCAACAGCAATGGCAAGCACCTGAATAAAAAAACCTCAAGCCACAGCGGCACGCAAGCGTGCCACTGGACGCTCATCAATCACAATATGGATCAGGGCGGTAATCAGCGCGATCACACACGCCGCCCACCAAACCACGTCGTAGGAACCGGTTTTATCGTACAAATAACCGCCTAGCCATACACCGCAGAAAGAGCCTAATTGATGGCCTAAAAACACAATCCCATACAACAATCCCATGTAACGCAGACCAAACATTTGCGCAACCAATCCCGATGTCGGTGGCACGGTCGCCAGCCACAACAACCCCGTCACAATGGAAAAGATGTACACGGACACGCTCGTCATCGGCAAGGTCATAAACAAGGCAATCGACACGGCTCTTAACGCATAAATAATGGTCAGCAGTTTTTTCTTCGAATACTTCCCAGCCCAGCTACCTGACAACAAGCAACCAAAAATATTGAACAACCCGATGAGCGCCAAGCTCGCAACGGCGATATCTGACGAAAACCCCTGATCCGATAAAAAAGCAGGCATGTGAACCGTAATAAACGCCAACTGAAAACCGCACACGAAAAAGCCAACCACCAGCAACCAATAATGAGAATACGCGCTGGCTTCATTCAGCGCCTCTCTCATGGTTTGTGCGGCTTCTGGCATGGCATTGCTGTTGGCCGAGTTTTTTTCTTGGCGAAATGGGCTAGACAACAGCACCATCATCAAAGCACAAACGGCCATCAGCACCAGCGCATTGCTCCAGCCATACGCAGCAATAAACTCTTGTGCGACTGGGATCACCAACAATTGCCCAGCAGAACCCGCTGCACTGCCCAAGCCCAAAGCAAAAGAACGTTTTTCTGGCGACACCATTCGCGCCATCGCAGGCAAAACCACACCAAAGCCTGTCGCCGCGATGCCCATTCCCATCAGTACGCCAGCGCCCATATTAAGCCCCAACACACCATCAGCACCTGACGTCACATACAATCCCAGCGCGTACAAAGCAGCGCCAATGAATAAGGTTTTTAAGGTGCCGTAACGATCGGCAAATGCCCCCGCAATCGGCTGAAATAAGCCCCAACACAGGTTTTGCAAGGCCAAAGCAAAAGCAAAGACTTCACGCCCATAACCGAACTCTAAAGAAATCGGCGCCATAAAAAAGCCCATCGATGAGCGTAGGCCAAAGTTAAGCGCTAACAGCAAACAAATAAGCGCTATGGAGACACTGAGTAACTTCACGGGACGCGACATAAATATGTTCCTAATAAGTGGGATAAATCCTATTAATCGTTCCACATCATATTGATGCCTCCGCGATAAGTCGAGCGAGAGCCGTTACTCTTTGGGACGGAAGAAGCCAATGACCCGGTCATTAAACGACAAGTGCTCTACAAAAGCGTTTAGCTTGGCTTCGCTCAATGCCAGTGACAGTTCATCCATGTCATTTAAGTATTGGGCATTGCCATAAAATCGCTCACTCAATTCCAAACGATGGGATAACGTGCCGTCAAAATCATTGGCCAAGCGGTTCTGTTCCACATCGGCAAACGCTTCTTGTATTTCACTTGCCCATTCCGCCGTCACCATAGACGGCCATTGCGCCAATACGTCTGTTGTCATTGTTGCTAAATCATCCAGTCGTGCTGGCGCACTGGAATATTGAATCGACAATTCGGCACGGTTGGTTTCTTTATTTAATTCAAGACCGACGCGCACGCTGTACACGCCTTGCACTTCGCTGCGCAAGCGTTGCTTTAAAATGGTTTCTAAGCGCTCACCCAAATACGTCAGTTGCAGCGCCGCCGAAGGCGACCAAGGAACAGCCTGATAAGCGTAAAATCGATATTCTGCTTTTGGTTCCGTGTTCAGCGACAGATCAACAACACGATTGCCCGCCAACTGTAAAACTGATGTGGTTTCGTCGTTTACTAACGCAGACTGGGACAACTTCGATGCTGATAAATCACGAGGCACCGTGGCCAGATATTGCTCGACTAAGGCTGTAATATCACTTTCTGGTAATCGCGACACAATAAAATATTGCACAGGCAACGCCACCTGTTTTTGGCGAGTTTGCTCTAGTTTCTCTAAGGATAGCGGCGCTAAATCAGCGACCGTCAAGGTCACATTGTTTGACTCAAAACGCGCCTTGGCGATACGACGAGAAAACGCTTCAATGGGTCGAACCACGTCAACACTGGCATTTCGTTTCAAACTGGCCATTACCGTGTCGTAGACATCATGATCAATGTGAGGGGTCACTTGATTGACATGATAAAGCCCCAGTAACGATTCGATTTTTTCATCGTCAATCGAAGCTCGATACACCAAATTTTGTGCCTTTTGTTTCGAAGACAATGACACCTTGTTGTCTTTACGCCACTGTTGAAACTCGTCATCACTCCAACCGTACACGCCGGTGGCCTCCGACATTTGTACCGCTATTTGTTCAGCCCAAGTGGAACCTTGCTTGACATGATAACCAGCAGCGGACACCGCCGTGAAATAGCTTTTGGTTCCCTCACCTGATGCTTCTATCTGATAACGTTCAGCCAGAACAGTGGGATCAAGTAAGGTAAGAGAGTCGCCATTGGATAACGACCAACGTGACACGCCCAATTCCGCATTTCTCGACGTAAGCGTCACCGTTCCCTTTTGGGTTACCTCTGGCAAGGTTTTTGCTGCCACAACGTGTTCTGTTTCTAACGCCGCAAGCGGACGTGATTCCATCTCGTGAAAAATGGCATCAACGGACTCAACGCTTCCAATATTCACCGCTTTTCCGCCCACCGCTTGCGTGTATAAAATACGATCTGGCGAAGACAACCACTGCCTCAGTCGTGCATTCACATCGGCTAACGAGATGCTGTCGACCAAACGTAAGATACGATCATTACTTTGCTGAGGATCTGGCAGTACCTTATCCGACGTCACGGCTTCCACCATTTTGATCGACCAAATAGTGCCCCTGCTTTTCGCGGCGTCTTTGTTTCGCTTTGCGATATCCGTGACCTTTTGACGAATCTGATCAAAATCTTCTGGCCAAAATCCGTGACGCTTAATGCGCTCAAGCTCTTGTACTAACGTTTCTAATCCTAAGGAGTGATAACCATCGTCCACATTCACCGAAAAGCCCAAAATCGCCACATTGGGCGAAACGGTGCCTTTGGTACTGGACAACACGCGCACATGCTCAGGCAATACGTCTCTTTGACGGCGAATTTGCTGAGTCAACAAATTACGCGTCATGTAATCTATCAATCCGTTACGACGCCCTTCATCCGACTCGTCTGGCGTGCTTTTGAAGCGGTATAAGAAGGCCAATTGATTCCATTTATTGCCTGCGTCTTGCAACTGACCGATTTTGAGACGTTCATCAAGAACGGGGTCTTTAGGGTGTCGCTTTGGCAATGAACGGCGCGGCTCTTTACCAAACACACGCTTGATCTCAGCGGTCAACACACTGCTGTCCATCGGTGAAAAAATCACCAGCGCCATATTATTAGGCGCATACCAATCGTTATAAAACGCCTGTAACTGCTCGGCAGGGGTGTGTTGAATTGAGTCTTGCGTGCCAATAACAGGACGTTCTGGATACAAAGAACCCACGCGTAACAAGGCTTTCTTGTCGTCATTGATTCGAGCACGATGGCTGAGTTTTCCTCGCCATTCTTCCTCAATGATACGTCGCTCTTTGTCCAAAGACGGGGCTTTTATTTGAGCGTGGAACGCCATTTTTTGATAAATGTCCAATACTTGATTCAAACGCTCAGGCGTGGTGTTTTTCAAATTCACCATGTAGCGGGTATTTTCGCTGTTGGTCATGGCGTTAAAATCCCGCCCCTGTTTAAAGCCCATATCTGTAAAGGCTTTTCGCACACCATTCGGCAAACCGTCACTTTCATGAAACACCATGTGTTCCACCATGTGCGCGACGCCCAGCTGGTTTTCTTCTTCATCAATAGCGCCAGACAACACCACCAAATTGGCCATCGTTAGACCTTTCGGCGCGTCTTCTTCCTGCCTTGAATCAAACAAATAATACTGGAAACCATTGTCCAAGGTGCCATGCACCACTCGTTTATCCCAAGGCAAACCGTCGCCATTCGCTTGCGCTTGAGCGGCAAAAACACACAAGCAAGTTATCCCAACGACATTCAAAATCTTTTGCAAAAAAAGCATAAAACAGCTCACAAAAACGTTATTCAAAAACAGCCATAAACAAATGCTCGACAGAGCATTTGTTTACAAGAAAAGAAAGGAGATACAAGGAACATCAGCTTAAAATCGCATGCCGACTTCCATAGAAATTTTTCGACCGGAAGTATAAGACTGGGTACTAGAAATACTTGAAGTCGTTGTCGAAACAACATCGTCAAATAAATTGGTGACTTTTACTTGAAGGTAGCCTTCACTACTAGAGAAAATTGGTGGGCGCCACTGTATCTGCGAATCTACTGTAACAAGATCATCAAAGTCCTTATCTTCGTAAATATCAAGCCCGTTATCGGGATCGTTAACTTTTGAATCCTGAGCCACAGTACCGCCACTTTTCACATTAACAAAGTTACTCCAATGAAGATGCCAAGCAGGAATAACCGTATTTGAGCTAAGTTTCACAGTAAATGGAATATTGTAATCCCACGATGGAAGCTCACTAATATCGATAACTTTGCCTTTATAAAATACAGGATCCTCATCTAATACTTCATCATAGGCAGCATCACTTTGTGAATTGGATTTACTTTCCTGCCAACCCACCGCAAAAGATAAACGTGTATCAGTGCCTAACAGGGTAAATGGTGTTCGCTGATCAAAGGAGAGTGATACACTGTTAGTGGAGCTTCTCCCTTCATTATTGTAATAATACAGTCCATCTTCATCTTTAGCCTTGTGCACGGCATCACGACTTTCTCGGTTAACCAGTTTCAACATGGCGTCAACTGGCCCCATTCTCTGAGCCCATGCAAGCATTAATTCATCAGAATAAGGCGTATCTAAATCATAATCAGATAGCGATTTATCTGTTTGTGTTGTTATTTTTTTAACACTGCCATCCGTTGTATAATTATACGTCGTATTAGTTCTCCAAGAAGCAAGCGTTTGATTAATTTCATACTTTAAGAAACTGCGACCATAATAACGACTAGCACCGCCGATTAAACGAGTACTTTGGTCGCCAAATACATTCCATTCAACATTCGCTCTAGGGGCCACATTCACATTATTTAAAAGGGTTTCTTGATCCACCCTAACCCCTAATGTTGTCTCCACATTTCCTTTGGTAATAACATCTTGGAAATATACACCATAGCTTTCGTAGTTTTTCTCAAGCTTATTGGCAGCAATAACCAGTTTTGCTGATAACACTTCCTCGTCATACGAACTACAGGTGTAATTGACTTTACAGCGATAGGTATTACCGATTATATCCCCATCCACACTGTAGAAAGCATTGGTATGGGTTAAATCCCCCCACAGTAAAACGATGATCTGTTTCACCAAATTGAATTGCATCATGTGCCCATTTAGTACTTAAACTAAGCCTATCCTGCTGTTGAGTAATATCACCATACCCACCTTCAAAGTATGTGTTCTCGCCTTTTTGTAGCGGCAGATATGAAGAGTATGTACTGTAATCAGAATCTAGAGTATCCATAGATCGATCAAATCCAGCGGTCACGGTCAATTTACTATTGTCGAAATGGTAATTTGCATCAGATGACATACCATAGGCTTCATGTGTACGAGTAAATGGAGAGGTAAATGAGGTGGATGTTATTCCCGTATAGTAACGATTTGAATATTTCAAGCTAAAACCTAAATCTAGCTTTTCACTGGCCTTAATATCGACTCTTCCCATGATGTTATCAACCGTATCATCGTAATACACTGTGTTTCTCTGATCATCAGATAGGCTCGTATAGTATTGTAGAAATCGTGATGTTTTTCGAGAGGCCGTGACTGTACTAGAAACCTTATCGTTCCAACCTTTAATAGCAGTAACCGAATAATTTTGCTTTTTATACTCTGGCGTATAGCTGCCATCATACGTATCACCATAATCAAAGCCATCGTCAACTGACTCATCAATATGAAATTTTTCCCACGTATCTTTCGATAATCCATACTTGATAAATACAGAATCTTCACCATCATAGCGTTTCAGTTTTGCGTCAATCACTCCTCCCATAAAACCGCCATATTCAACAGGAATATTACTGTCGTATACCCTAACCTCGCCAATAGCATCAGCATCAATATAATAACTCTGCGGTGAGCCTCCAGATAATGTTGATAGGTTTGTAGGCCCGATGGGGTCATTGTATGTATCACCGCTGCCGCTTGAGCCTGGATCAAAGTCACTAGATGTATCAATACCATCAATCATAAAAGCGTTTTGATAATAATCTTGACCATGAATAGAGATTTCATCAGGACGAAGGCTGGCACTACTTCCTGAATCACTACTATCGCGACTGTAGTTAACGGCTGTGTTTGTTCGAAGTAAATCGGTTAAATTTCCACCTTCGGTTGGCATGGCTTCTATCTCATCCAAGCCAATCGTCTGCACACCCGCTTCTGTTCTATTTTGTTGACCTTCCACCAACAAAGGCGACATCGTAATGCCGTTTTCATCTGTGCTCACCGCATTGGGATCAATCAGAACAACGCTGTTTCCCTTACCCCGGACATAAGATAACCCCGTTCCCAAAAGCAACAAATCCAATGCTTGCGTCGTTGAATATTCCCCTTTGAAGCCCAGTGTACGCTTGCCCGACAGCAGCTCTGCGCTGCCTCCCAAATACACACCAGACATGGCAGCAAAGGTATTTAACGCTTGCGCTAAGGCTCCCGCCGGCACATCGTAATAACGCACACTGACCGAACTGACTTCGGCATACACAAAAGAGGGAACCGCAACGCCACTGGCAAACGCGATGCTTGCTGATAACAGCGTCAAGGCACTACGGCGTTTCAAAACATGCACTGAAGGAGTAAATCTCATAAAAATCCCGTAATAATAATGCTTATTACTACTATTACCGAATGAGAGAATAAAAAGGGGACATAAAAAAAGGCATGAATGAACGTTTTTTTTAAACAGCGCTAAGCGACCGTGATACTCGTCCACCAAGGAAGAAGTCGTTTGACCTGAATATCAAAGGTGTTTTCCAGCATATCAAACACCAAATTAGCATCTTGAGTTGGAAATGTACCAACCACTCTAAGTGACGCCACAGCAGGATCTAGATTAATAAAACCATGACGATAGCGCCCTATTTCCGCCACAAATTCCGCCAATGGCATGTCATCAACAATCAACAACCCATTTCGCCACGACTCATACATGGCCAATACAGGCCGCCGATCTCCGACCATATCCTTCGTAAAAATGGCCTGCTCTCCAGCGCGAATCACCGTCTGATCGTTGCGCCCCAGCGGAGAAAGCGAAACACGGCCTTCATATACCGCCAACACCGCCCCTTGATTGGGAAGGTGACGCAAACAAAAGCGAGCGTTCTCTGCGGTCGAAGCCATAAGCGCGTGTTTGCATGTCACACTGAACGGTCGACTATCAGACCCATTGGTAACATGAAACAAAGCCTCACCGTCTAACAGAGCAAAATTCCGATTGCTCGAAGCAACACGATTCAGTGCGCTGTTGGTGTTCAGCCAAATTTTATTGCCAGCGTCTAAATCGTAAGCCGCCACTTGCCCAACTTGGGTATGAAAATCCGCCATCCAGGCAGACGCTATTCTGGGCAACGGTGTTTCGTTCCACCCCATCCAACCCAATGCCGCAACGCCCGTTACGCCTAACACGCCTTTCATCAACTGACGACGGTTCATGGAACCACCACTCTCCAACACATAGCCCGCAGACTGACGCATGGCATCATTTTGGAAAGAAGAAAACATCGCTCCAACTGACTCCACCTGAGACCACGCTTTGCGGTGTTCTTCACTGTCATTAAGCCATTGCTGCCACGCGACTCGATCCGCCTCAGAAACGGGCGGATCCGACAATACGGCAAACCATTCTGAAGCGGCTTCTAATTGAGCAAAGTTGGAAGGTTGAGAAGACGTCATAACACCTACAGAGACAAATCGGATTTAAACAAGAGACATTGCAACATAGCCTGCGCCATATAACGCTTTACCATACGTTCTGACACCGACAAACGTTCGGCTATTTCTCGATAAGTGAGGCCGTGCAGCTGAGATAAAATCAGCGTATTAGCGACTTTTTTGGGGAGTTTTGCAATCATCGCATCCAGCTCGCACAGCAGTTCAATCATCGCTGCCGAATGCTCCGCCGAAGGTTCAAATTCCTCTTCGCGATGCGCCAACGACTCAAGCCAAGCCTGTTCGACTTGCTTGCGTCGCCAGTGATCAATAAATAAGCCCTTAGCAACGGTGCTTAAAAAGCTCTCGCTTCTGAGATTGTTGAAAAATTTTTTGGCTTTTTCAACAATCGAACAAACGTGTCTTGGGCGATATCGGCCGCCAAATCATGGCTGCCTAATCGGTGTCGGATCCATCCTGTTAACCACGAACTGTGTTCCACATAAAGCTTCCCTACGTCTTGAGAAGCCGGGTGATCAGGATTCATAGACCCATTCAACCTCATTCATATCTAACAAACTAAGAAGCCGGCAAGATACAATAAATGAGAATGAATATCAATAAATAGAACAAACTGTAAGCAGTTTGCTACAGCGTAGTAAAAGCACCGCCTTTTGCTAATGCTCTTTGATAAGAAGGCACAGCTTCAATTTGTTTAATAAAACGCGCAATGTTCGGAAAGTCTTCCAAGCTCATACGCGTACTGGAAGCTTGCAATGGAAAGCTCATTTGAATATCGGCAGCGGTCAATTCCTCGCCCACAAACCAAGTATGCTCACCGAGCGTTTTTTCGATAAACTGCATTTGCGGCTGAATGCGCGGCATAATGAACTTTTCTTGAACCTTATCCGTCAGCGCCTTAGCAATGGGTTTCACAAAGAAAGGCATGGGGTTCTTCGGCACCTTCATCATCACCAGTTTCATCACCAGCAAAGGCATCAACGAACCTTCGGCAAAATGCAGCCAATATCGATAATCCAACAAAGCTTGCCCATCGGTTGGTTTCAAACGATTCACCGGATCGTATCGATCCAGTAAATACTCAATAATAGCGCCCGACTCCGCGACCGTTAAATCACCGTCCGTAATCACCGGAGATTTCCCCAACGGGTGTATTTTTTTCAATGACTCAGGGCCCGCTGCGGTGTCCGGATCACGCTTGTATTCGACAATCTCGTAATCCAACCCAAGCTCCTCCAGCAACCATAAAATACGCTGTGAACGGGAGTTCTCTAAATGGTGAACCGTGATCATATCCTCTCCTTATAACCCAAACGGGCAGCAATACCATGACTGTTTACATGACAACTTGTACGGCCTAAAACCGAAAACAGTTTACCCAGACGCACAAACAACCAAAAGAATATTACCCAACAACCAATGATTATAGACTCGACAACAAAATACTGGTTTCGCTGTTTAAAATACCATCCACTTCACGCACATGACGCAACACGCCATCAAACTCGCTTAGACTGCTGGTTTGCAATTCAGCAATCAAATCCCACGCCCCGTTCGTAGTGTGCAATTTCACCAGCTCAGGAATGCCTCTCAACTTTTTAATGACTTGTGAGGTCGACTGACCCGCGACCTCGATCATCATAATGGCTCGAACCGCTTCTTTTTCAATTTCTTGGTGTACGCGAATCGTAAAACCCAAAATCGCCCCACTAGAAATCAATCGATCAAGACGATTTTGCACCGTCGCACGCGATACTTTTAACATGTCGGCCAAATAGGAGATCGACGCACGGCCATCTTTGCGCAATTCAGCAATAAGCGCGCTGTCCAACGAATCATAAATATAGGGTTTCATGCATACCTCATCAAACATTTTGCTAACAAGATACTAGCAAAGCGCCAAAAATATAGTCTTTTTATATGAATTTCTGACATATTAACTGGCTCACAAAGCCCCTATCCTATTTTCATTCGCTAACCAGCCCAATTTAAATAGGTAAAATCATGCTACTTCAATCCCACTCTCAAGCCCCTAACACAGTGGTGCTTATTCGTCCTCATCACTTTGTTTCAAACCCGCAAACCATGGAAGACAATGCGTTTCAAAAAGCAACCTCGCATCCAACGCCGTCGACACAGGCCTACCAAGAAGTCACAAACTTGCATCAAGCTTTACAGCAACAAGGCGTCACCGTTCACCTTTTTGAAGACGAAACAGCGCACACGCCCGACTCGGTTTTTCCCAACAACTGGTTCTCGACACACAAAGGCAACACCCTCGTCGCGTACCCAATGTATGCACACAACCGACAAATGGAATACCGCCAAGACATCATCGATTTTTTGAGCAACGCCTACGCATTTCACAACCACATAGATTTACGACATCACGTCGACCAACATCTTGCTTTAGAAGGAACCGGATCAATTGTGTTTGATCACATTCATCGACTAGCCTATGCCGCACAGTCAAAACGCACCGATGAACAACTGCTCAACCAGCTCTGCCAACAGATCGGTTACGCTCCCATCATGTTTGATGCCAGAGACAAAAACGGCAAACCGATTTATCACACCAACGTGCTCATGTGTGTTGCGACGCACTTTGTGATGATCGGAATGGACATGGTCAATGCCGCAGACAAAGCAAAGCTCTACCGGCACTTTAGTCAGACAGGAAAGAAAGTCATTGAATTAAGCCATGACCAGATCGGCCAATTTTGCGGTAACGCCATAGAACTGCAAGGCACAAATCAGCGATTCTTAGCGCTCTCACAAACCGCCTACGCGGCACTCAACAGCGACCAAAAAACCACCATAGAATCCTTCGTGACACTGGTGCCCTGCGCGATTCCAACCATAGAATCCGCCGGCGGTTCAGTACGCTGCATGATCGCAGGCATTCATAGAGATTGAGAAATGAGTGGTAAATAAAAAAACAGCCAATGCATTAACAAAGTCACAGATCCATGTAACGCTTGGCTGTCACATCAAGTTTCTTAACCTTAGAGTACAATGTGATGATGTCTTTACCCGCAATATCTCGCTTCTTATGGTCAAGTATGTCTTGATAAGCGTGAAACATACTTCGAACAGAAGCCTCAAAAGCATGATGCCCATTCAATAATATTTTTACACCTCCCGCTTTAAAACTACGGTAATCCTTACGACTCGCTGAGTACGAAATAAGCATTAAAGGCTTACTGCTAATTTCGTTCAAGATACGCAAATCTGAAATTTGTACGTCACCAAAAATACATATTCCATCAACCTCAGTTTGAGCGTATGCTTCAATTCGCTTTAAAAGACTGGGAAAGCCTTCAGACGAATTCATTTTAGTTCTGGCTATTATCGAGAATTTACTACTTTTTCTGGCCTCTAGCGCCGCCAATAATTTATCCCTGTGCTCATCGAGCGCAGCAAGGCTGTGACGGTTTTGATATTGAAAAGGCAATATAGAGTCCTCCAGTGTTACTGCGGAGGCACCTGCAAACTCAAGTTCCTGAATAAGTCGTTGTGTATTGAGCGCATTACCGTACCCTGAATCTCCATCAACAATAATTGGCAGTTCAGACTGAATGCATATACGCCTAACCGTATCCACTAATTCAGACATAGTAATCAAACCATAGTCTGGTGAAAGGTTCACATTGGCGGCAACAACAGAACCACCTACAACACCACACTTAAAACCGACATCATGTGCAATCGCAGCACTCAATGGGTTAAACACTGATGCCGCTGGGTAAAAGTTACTGCCCGTCAATATATCAATAATATGTTCCATAAAATTACCCCCGAAGCAACTGCGGGGGTCTCCAAACTACTTAATGAATTTCACTTTTTCATGAATACGGTCAAGAATGGCACCTTTTCGATCTCTAAATTTCTTTTTATTATCTTCAAAAATGTTATTGCCTTTCGTGTCAATTGAGATAATTAAAGGACCAAACTCTTTTACACGATTAACCCATAACGTTTCTGGCATCCCAAGATCACGCCACTCAGCAGCCTCAATGGCCTCTACTTTTGTTGCTGCGACAACAGCGCACCCGCCAGGAAATACAGCGTGAACGGCTTTATTCTCTAAACAGCCAGCCGCCGTTTCTTCCCCCATTCCTCCTTTACCAATGATCATCTTAACGCCCGTTTCAGCAATAAACTGACGTTCAAATTTTTCCATTCGCATGCTTGTGGTAGGACCTATAGACACCATTTCAAAAGATCCGTCATCTTTTTGTCGAACGATGGGACCAGCATGAAAGATAGCGCCGCCGCGCACATCAACAGGCAGTTTTTGTTTTAACTCTATTAAACGACGATGAGCCACGTCTCGACATGTCACTAAGTGTCCAGTTAAATACACAATGTCACCTACATTCAACTCAGCTAATGCTTCATCTGTAATTGGAGTAGTTAATATTTTTTTCATAGTGTGACATCCTCATGAGAAATGATTTCATAGCTTAAATCTGAGTTAAATTTGATGGTTCCTCGACGATGAGCCCAACAGCCTGTTGATACAGCAACACCAATAGTTGAAGGGTGACGCGCAGATGATTCAATATTCACCCCCATTACCGTGTTATCACCTGTCAAACCCTGTGGCCCAATGCCGACTTCGTTTAGGCCTTCTTCTAATAATTCTTCCATCAAAGCAGCGTTAGCATTCGGGTTTTTAGTATCTACAGGACGGAGAATTGCTTTTTTAGAAAGTCTTGCGGCTGTTTCAACGGATGTAGATACGCCTACGCCAACCAGTAAAGGAGGACATGCGTTAACACCACGGGAGGTAATGACATCAAAAACAAAGTCTGCAACACCTTCGTAACCCTCACCTGGCATGAGTACTTTCGCATGACCTGGAAGAGTACAGCCTCCACCGGCCATGTAGACTTCAATCGTTGCAGTGTCGTCATTAGGAACAATATCCCAATCTAGCCATGGAATTTTGGAGCCAGTATTAGTACCGGTATTTTTTTCATCAAATGTTTCTACCGCATTATGGCGAAGCGGGCCTTTCTTAGTTGCTTCAAGCGTCGCAGTACGAAGAATGTCTTCCAACTCGCCGATCAGGGGAAACTTTGCACCCACCGTTAAAAAATACTGAATGACACCCGTGTCCTGACAACTAGGGCGATCTAGTTTATCAGCAGCGTCTTGGTTTTCTGCCATCGTGTCATATATTTCAATGGCCATTGGATTGGTTTCTTTTTTTCTAAGCTCAGCCTGCTTTTTCTTAACATCCGTTGGTAGTCGCTTGCCAATATAGCTGGTAAATTTTGTCATTATATCTGACACATATTCTACAGATTTTTCGCTGCTCATTTTGTCCTCTCTTATTATTAGAGTTACTTAGGTGGAGGTAATTTTAGTATTTTTATACATTACAGGTTAAAATCAAAAGAACATCATAATTTCCTTGGAGGAATAAGTGGAAAACAATTCTGAATTTACTTTCTTTATTGCATTATCAAAATATGGAAGTTTGTCAGGCACCGCTAGAGAGTTAAACCTCACCCCATCAGCGGTTACGAAAAGATTATCCAGTTTAGAGGCAAGGCTAGGGGTAAGACTAATAAATAGAACCACAAGAAAATTAAGCCTCACGAATGAAGGTGAGTTATACCTAAAATCGGCGAAAGAAATTTCAGCAAAAATTTATGAATTGGAAGCGGCTTTATCTATGAGGAAAGACTCCCCCAGTGGTCTATTAAAAGTGAATGCTCCACTGGGGTTTGGACGAAATTATATCTCACCAATCATCTCTGAGTTTATTTCACAATACCCTGACGTTCAGGTAGAACTTATGCTTACAGATAGACCAATGAGCCTACCAGATGAGTCTGTTGATGTTTGTATCCAATTTGGAAAGATTCCTGATTCTAGGCTAATTGCACGAAAAATAGCAAAAAATAGACGCTTACTCTGCGCATCTCCAAAATATTTACAACAACACGGTAGACCCAGCAAACCATCAGAGCTACTAAATCATAACTGCATAATTATAAAACAAAATCAACAAGTTGCAGCATCTTGGCGTTTTGAAGATGAGCTTGGTTACGAAGAAGTGATCAAAACAAAAGGAAACTTGCTTACCAATGATGGAGAAATAGCACTAAGATGGGCCATAGAAGGACACGGAATAGTAATGAGAGCGGAATGGGATATTGCAAAATACATCAGATCTGAAAAATTAGAGGTTATATTAAATGATTATACAACCCCAGAAGCTGATATATATGCGGTCTATATGGAAAGGCTAAACCTGTCAGCCAAAGTAACTACCTTTTTAGATTATTTAACGGAGTCATTTTTAAATAATAAAAATGACTCCTCAATATGGTGATTAAAATAGCAACCCTACAGGAAGCCTAATGAGCAATACATTTTTCATTAAAATATAAAAAATCGCTACTATCAAAAAAGAAATCAAAAAATACAATGACATCGTCTTTGCTTTTAATTTTTCAAAATTAGATGCAAACATGATTGCAATAAATGATAGAAATGCACTTACAGCAAACCCTAAAATAGGCATTGACAACGTCCAAAAACCTAGCGAAATAATCGTAAATATTTGACGATTTGTAGGAATCAAACTCGAAATATGTCTTGCCTCTTTACTACTCTTTCCAACTATTGTCTTTATTGCTAACAATAAAGACAATGCAATCAATGCCAATGCAATATATGAAGGAAATACAGAGCCCAATAGCGACATTTCTTTCGTTTCCATTAGCAACACTCCGCCAAATACAGCCATAAGCAATGTGACTACTAGTGTTGGCAGTTTGAAAGTTTCAGAGCTTTCAGCCACTTGCTTTTTCTTACGAGCAGCCAATAATGGGAACAACAAAGCAATAACACAGCAAACTATAATACCTATTGCAATTGGTCTACCAAAAAACATTTCAAACACTTTTCCTTGTGCTGAACCAATTAAGTAAGTTTGAACAAAACCCTGTTCGGCAATCTTGCCAAGCACAAGGCCCAACACAATAGGAGATGAACTGAACCCAAACTTTGCTAAAATCCAGCCCAAAAGCCCTAATACAAACATCATCAGTGTATCATGAGCATTACTGTGTATTGCGTAACTGCCAATGATAGTAAGAAATGCGACTGTCGGAACAAGCAATGACTTTGGCGTTTTCGCGATCGATTTATAAGCGTATCGGCCTAAAATCAATCCCGCTGGCAGCATCAGTAAAGTGGCGATAATTAAGCCATATATAAACGTATAAACAATGCCGCTTTGCTCTGTAAATAAAGATGGGCCTGTTTTTATCCCTTGCACTAATAAGGCACCTAAAATGATTGCATCAGGAGGTGTGCCAGGAATACCAAGAACCAACGTCGGAATAAACCCGCCTCCAACCGTTGCATTATTAGCAGACTCAGTTGCAACAATCCCATCCGGTGCGCCATGACCAAACTGATCAGGCTCCTTTGAGCTTCGGCGCGCTTCGGTATAGGCGACCAAACCAGCAATGGACCCACCTGCACCAGGAAGAATACCTATTACAGTACCTATAATTGAACTTTTAAAAAGATTCCACTTACGACTAAGCAACATCAAAAAAGCACGATTAAGAGGTGACTCCCCACCCACTTTCTCAAATTTTAAATGTGGGCTTTTCGTTGCGACTAAGTCAATGATTACAGGCACGCAATACAAACCTATAATCGCAGAAGTAACATCAATTCCCCCTAACATTGAAACTTGATCAAATGTAAATCTAACATCACCTCCAACGACAGCCACACCCACAGCCGATAATAATAATCCGATACAAGCGCCTATAAGCCCCTTAATTGTGTTACCTACAGACAACGCTGATATCAATGTCAAGCCAAACACAGCCATCCAAAAATATTCAGACGGCCCAAAAGCAAGAGCCACTTTAGCAAGAGGAGGAGCAAGAAAGAGTAAAGCCAGACCCCCAATTACCCCCCAGCCACCGAAGAGAATGTCGCTAATGAAATAGCCAGAGCTCCTTCACCTTTTTGAGCCATAGGATAACCGTCAAAAGTGGTCGCAATAGCAGACGGCGTTCCGGGTGTATTAACAAGGATGGCAGCAAATGCTCCACCATAAATGGCACCAGTATAAATGGCTCCCAATACAATTAGCCCAGAAGCAGGCCCCATCACGTAGGTAAATGGGACTAACACCGCGACAGCCATAGTGGCCGAAAGCCCTGGCATAGCACCAATTATAGTGCCAGCAATGACTCCACCTAACGCTAAGAAAAGATTGAGTGGAGTCATTGCCTCTATTAAATAATTTAAAACATCCATAAATTCAACCTAACAACTATTTGATAAGACCAAGTAATTTTGCAACACCTTGATATTCCAACTGATTTGCTTGAATGAAAGCATCCATATGTTGGTAATCAATGTCAGTTAATACAAAGCCGTTGTCTTCCATTTGTTTGATAAATGCAGGATCGTGGTTAATGTCAGAAATGATCTTAGACAATTTAATTCGAATGTCTTCTGGCGTTGACTTTGGAACCGCAACACCGCGATATGCACCACCAACTAAGTCCACACCAAGCTCTTTAAAAGTGGGAACATCAGGAAAAGCCGGCAAACGTTTTTCAGAAGAGACAGCCAGCATTCTTAGTTTATCTCCTGCACTGGCTCCTGAGGTTGCATAGTTAAAGCCTGCCGTTACTTGGCTCCCCATTAGCGCAGTCATGGCAGGACCTATTCCACTAAAAGGGATATAGGTTGTTTTTACACCCACTAACTTATCAAAAGTCGCCTGTCCAATATTATTGGCTGAGTTTGAACCAGAGCCTGCAAAAGTAACAAGACCAGGATTAGCTTTAGCGTAGGAAACCAGCTCTTCAAGTTTTTTAAATTGGCTGTTAGCGGGAACAAAAATGGCATTTGGTGTGTAATGGAAGTAATAAATCGGAGTCAGTTCTTCGGTTTTATAACCAGACTCCTTAACCATAGGTTGAATAATTGTGTGTGGGATATTGATGCCCATCACGGTGTAACCATCCCCCTCAATTGAGTTTAATTGCGACCAAGCGACTGCACCGCCAGCGCCTGGCATATATTGAATAACGGCCTGCACTCCGGAATGTTTTTTGAACATGGCCTGTTGGAATCGTGCTGACAAGTCAGACTCACCACCAGCATTAAATGGGATAATGTAATTGATAGGACTAGATGGATAACTATCTGCCGCTAATACGGTCGATGACGCTGTCATTGAAACGATAGAGATCGCAGCAGACAATGGTAATACGTATTTTGTTATTTTATTTTTAAACATAGAAGTCGCCTCTTTAATTATTATTAGTCAACGAGACAACTATAAACTGAAGAAAATCGAATAAAATACTCCCCAACTCAATTCATTATTGAAAATAAGTCAATAATAAAGCCAATGAAATCCACTTAAACTTTTCACTAACATTCAAGGCGCTATGGCAAACTAACTAGCTACAGAAAACCAGCTACTCCCATTTGGTCGCATATGCTAATGATAATCCTTATCATTTTATACAGGCAAATTTAACAAAAACAATGAGGACATTAGAAAACCGATTACTATAAAAATCAGAAAATTATTGAATAATAAGCAAGAAATAACTGGGGCATCCAATGATTCTGGATGATTAATGATTTTTTTAGCCCTGCTTAAGTATTGCAAGATTCATTATTAAATGAGCATCACAGTTATTAAGTTCTAGTAAAACCAGTACAAATGCTTTGCCGTACCGAATCTATTCAAAGCTCATCTAAATGAAGTAAAGACAAGGAAAATCAATACGTTGTAAGGGGGATTAATGGTACGCCCGAGAGGATTTGAACCTCCGACCTTCGCCTCCGGAGGGCGACGCTCTATCCAGCTGAGCTACGGGCGCATTACGGTTGTTCGGCGTGGATTGGATTGCAAGACGCAAAGTGTGCCAGAACAAATTTGTGTGCGTATTCTAATGGAAATTCCTCAGGATTCCAGTGCTTAATGACACAAAGCCTGAGTTTCGTGTTTTTTATACACGTATCCTTCATTTACCTGATGAAAAAAGTCGAGGATAATCGCTTAATCTTTTTTACTCTGTGATGTCCATAAGGAATGCCTGTGTCGATGCCATTTCCGCTGTTCAAGCTCGCTCACGTTATCCGAATCGCCTCGGTTGTGCTCCTTTTCAGCGTCGCAAGCGCCAATGCCGCACGCTCTGGCGAGGCGCTTTACAACAGCTATTGCATTGCCTGTCATATGAACGGTGTGGCGGGGGCGCCTAAGTTTGGCCACCCTGAAGATTGGCAACCGAGAATAGACAAGGGCATGGACGTTTTACTAAAAGACGCGATGAGCGGATTCAGAGCCATGCCACCAAAAGGATTGTGTTTTGATTGCACTGAAGAAGAACTTCGCAGTGCGATTCAATACATGATCGACAACAGTCAAAAATAACCCTTTTGACTGTTGTCTCAATCAGCCATTCAACATGGCTTTTAATGCCGACAACGAGGCTTGTCCGCGTTCTTTTTTAGCGCCTTCCCCTTCGTCTAAACGCCCTTCCCACACCAAGTCTTCTTCCGGCAATTCATCTAAGAATCGACTGGGCAAGCAATCGATTTCTTCGCCGTATTGGCGACGCTTTGCCGCCAGTGTGATACAGAGTGTCTTTTTAGCACGCGTTATCCCGACGTAAGCCAGACGACGCTCTTCTTCGATGTCGTCACTTTCGATGCTGTTTCTATGAGGTAAAAGCTCTTCTTCGCAACCGATCAAAAACACATGAGGGTATTCCAAACCTTTCGAGGCATGAAGTGTCAGCAGCTGAACTTTGTCCTCGTCTTCCTCTTCTTCTTGGCGTTCCAACATGTCGATCAATAGCAGCTTGCTGATTGCTTGATCCAACCCCGCTGTCTCGTCTTCTTCCCATGCAGACTCCATCATGCGCTGAATAGAGTCCAACAAGAAGCGCACGTTTTCAATGCGTCGATCACCAGCTTTAGACGAAGAGGTTTGCTCTTGAATCCAACCGTAATAATCCATGTCATGGATCATTTGCTCGATCACAGGCACGGGCGACGCGCCTTCTAAACGCTGGCGTAAATGGGACATCCATCGTTCAAAATCTTGTAGGCTTTTTAACGAGCGCCCTGTCACCGTCTCTTCCAGCTCTTTGTAGCCGGAGGCTTCGAACAAGCTCACGCCACGCTCGGTCGCCAAGTTACCGACCTTTTCTAGCGTCGCAGGGCCAATCTCACGACGTGGCAAATTCACGATGCGCAAAAAGGCGTTGTCGTCTGACGGGTTCACCAACAGACGCAAATAACTCATCAAATCTTTGATTTCGGCACGTGAGAAAAACGACGTACCGCCGTTCATCTTGTATGGAATTCGATACGCCTGAAGCTTGATTTCCAAAAGTCGCGCTTGGTGATTACCACGGTACAAAATGGCAAAGTCACGATAAGGAATTTCGTGGCGCAAGTGTCGAGATTGAATTTCTGCGGCCACCCGCTCGGACTCTGAATCTTCATTGCGTGTTACCATCACTCGAATCGGATCGACCCTCTTCGTGGTCACTCCATAACGCTTTGTCGTACACGTGCGGGTTATTGGCAATCAGGGTGTTGGCCGCTTTAAGAATGGTTTTGGTCGAGCGGTAATTTTGCTCCAGCTTCACCAATTTGAGATTAGGGTAATCCACCGACAAGCGTTCAAGGTTTTCTGGTCGCGCCCCGCGCCACGCATAAATCGACTGATCATCGTCTCCTACCAAGGTGAAGCAACGACGAAATCCGGCCAACAAGCGGATCAATTCGTACTGACTGGCGTTGGTGTCTTGGCACTCATCCACCAGCAAATAGCGCACTTTTTTCTGCCACCGATCTCGCAACTCTTCGTCAGCCATCAGCAAGCTGACAGGTAACAAGATCAAATCGTCAAAATCCACCGCGTTGTACGCTCGTAAATAGCGCTGATACTGACCGTACACCTGTGCAGCCAACAAAAACTCTTCCGTATCCGCATTGGTCATGGCTTCGCTTGGTGTCGTCAGGTCATTTTTCCAATTGGAAATCGTGTTCTGACAAAATGCGGCGGCGTCCAACTGGCCATTAAATTCCTTATCCAGAATCTCTTTGACTAAGCTGAGCGAGTCTTGAGCATCAAACAAGGTAAAGCCATCTTTTAAACCCGCGCGTCGAAATTCTTTACGCAGGATACGCAACCCCAAATTATGGAAAGTCGAAATGCTCAAGCCCCGACTTTCGGGTTTGGATAACATTCCCACCACCCGTTCTTTCATCTCACGAGCGGCTTTATTAGTAAAGGTAACCGCAATAATGCTGCTCGCCTTGAATCCACACGTTTGAATCAAATAGGCGATTTTCGTGGTGATTACACTGGTTTTTCCCGAGCCTGCGCCCGCCAATACCAATAAAGGTCCGTCGATTTGTTTCACAGCATCTAACTGTCTTTCGTTCAAACTGCGAAGGCGCTGGGCGATGGAAGGCAATGACTCACTCATGAAAAGCTCTGGCTCGTAAGGCGATTAAAATCAGCCCCAAGTGTACCCGACATTCACTTTTCCCGCACGAACATAGCGAATGGAAAAGCATAAAAAAAGGATGCTTAAACGGCATCCCTTATTAACATCACCAACACAAGGTTTTACTTTGCAGTGTCTTCGTCCACTGGACGACGGCTCCAATAGCTCGCCAATAAAGACCCTGAAATGTTGTGCCAAACACTGAAAATGGTGCCCGGTAAAGCCGCCATAGGCGTGAAAAACTTCACCGCTAAAGCCGCGGCAAGACCTGAGTTTTGAAGACCCACTTCGAAGGCAATTGTACGACATACACGCGCATCAAAGCCCAATAAATAGGTTACCCAGTAACCCAATAACAAGCCAATTGCGTTATGCAGAATCACCGCTGCCGCCACAACCAGACCAACTTGGACAATCTTAGACGCACTCAATGCCACAACAATGGCAATAATTAGCACAATTGCAAACATTGAAATATATGGAAAAATCGGTTCTGCCTTGCGAACAAACTTAGAAAAGA
>NZ_JAODTL010000047.1 GCF_026191375.1 Marinomonas pontica
TGTGTCGTAACGTGTTTTCACAATTCCCGACGCTTTGATGGTGGCAGAATAGCTGCCTGTGTTGGTGGTCATGGTTGAAATTTCGATGGCTTGTTCCGGTGTCGCGGGCCGCGGTGTTTGCACTCTGTTTTTTTGTGCTTCGATGGCGCCGGTCACATAAACGTACACGCCAGCTATTGCAGCACCAGCCAATAATAACGTGATCCATTGTGAAAGATGTTTCATTAAGATTTTACTCCAAGACCGAGTGCGAGCCCTAAATCGACTCTGTTTGATAGGTGCTGATAAATTAAGTCGTCTAATTGCGCTTCTAAATCAAACGCGGTGGTTTGCGCACTGATTAGGTCGTTTAATTCGACTAAACCGGTACGGTATTTTTTCTCGTACTGTTTGAGGTTCTTTTGTGAGCTGGCTAAGGCCTCGGTTATGTGGCGTACCTGTTGCGATAACACTCGCTCTTGTCCCAAGGTATTTTCCACTTCATTGACCGCGGTAAGTAGAGTGTCTCGATAATCTTGATAAGCTTGAGCGGTTTCCAGTTTGGCTATTTCTGCTGCGGCTTTGAGCTGACCACCTTGGTAAAGAGGTTGGGTGATTTGAGCGAGCAAAGACCAGATAGGAGAGCCAAACAAGGCCGCACTTGGTGAGGCTGCGGATTCGCTCAGCGTGGCGCTTAAGCTGATGCTGGGAAGCATGTCTTTATAGGCGACCGATGTGCTTAAGTCGGCGGCTTCAATCGCTAAATACGCGGCTTTCAGGTCAGGGCGGCGTTGTAAGTTTTGTTGGGGAAAGTCATGCAGACTCAGGCTAACAGCGGGATATTGTGCGTTGGTCACAAAGCTCGGTAGGGAGGTTTCACCCAGATAAAGCTGCAAATTGCGTATTTCGATGGCAAGGTCTTCTTTGTACTCGATCAAATCGGCTTTGGATTGAGAAGTCGAGGTACGTGATTCGTCCATTTCTTCTAACGTGCCAAGGCCATTTTTAAAGCGTTTGAGAATGAGCTTTTCGTTGGCTTCTAACAGCGCAAGTCGCTTTTGTTCGATTTCGATGGCGTGTTGCTTTGCGGTGATTGCAAGCCACGTTTTAATGACGTTGGCCACGAGAGTGTCTCGGCTGGCTTGGTACAGCGCTTCGTCGCTGGCCAGTGATTTGGCGGCGGCTTGTTCGGACTGTGCCAGTTTTTGCCACAAATCGGCTTCCCAACTGATGCTTAGGCTGGCTTTGTAGCTGGTGTCACTGCCCTCGGACTTACTGCCAGAGAACCCCGCTTCGACACTAGGGAGAGAATCGCCGTGTTGACTTTTTATGCTCCACAAGCTGGCCTGTAAGGTGAGTTGTGTTTTTTGCAAACTGGGGTTGGCTTGCAATGCGTTGGTGATGAGGTTGTCTAATTGGGCATCTTGGATGAGATCGGTTAAGTAGCTTGCGGGAGCAACGTTATCCATAGTCTGCCATTGAGAGGTTTTCGATTTGCTCACCGTGTCGAGTTCGCTTTGCGCTAAGTCTGCGTAGTTTTCACGTTCTTGTGACGCACTGCAAGCTGTTAGCAACAGGCTTAGACAGAGTAATGTGGGAGGTAAAAAAGACCGTTTTAGCATTCAATGTGTCCTGATAACAAGGTCCGATTCGAGTCGTATTTATACGCTACATTTGATTTTTTGGTGAGCGCGATTTTTGAATTATTGCGTTTTTGGTTTAAGGCATTAAGTGTATTTTCGTTTCTTTACATTTCATCGGCGCTTTACACATTAAGGGGCTAAAACGGTCTTTATTATCCCGTCTTGGTACGTTGTTCTAAACCAAGCAAAATCGCGGCCAAGGTTTTGATGGCCCATTCTCTTTTTCTTTGCTTTGTTCGCTGAAATTCAGTCGGAAACAATTGCGATATTTTCCCGTAGCTGAAAATAATGGACCGGGTGCAAACCCTACACCTTCTTCGCGACAGCGTTCTACTAAGGCCACACTGTCGATATTGGGGGTGAGTTCCACCCACAAAATAAAGCTGCCGGCAGGGTAGCTGACTCTTGTGTCGCTGGGAAAATAGGTTTTGATGGCCTTGAGTAAGTGGTCTCGCTGTTGTTCGTAGTTTTGTCTCATTTGGCGTATGTGTTTTGCGTAACCACCAAGGCGAATGAATTTAGCGATGGCCAGTTGGGGTAACACAGGGCACATAGAGCTGCTGACGTACTTTACGTGGGTGACCTTGTCTCGGTAGCGACCAGGGGCAATCCAACCAACTCGCATACCAGGGGCAATCGTTTTAGAAAACGATGAACACAGCAAGACACGGCCATCTTCATCAAACGATTTGATGGTTTTCGGGCGAGGGAATTGATAAGAAATGTCACCGTAAATATCGTCTTCAATGATGGCAATGTCGTAACTTTGAGCCAATCGATAGAGTTGCTCTTTTTTGTCGTCTGGCATGCTATAACCCATTGGGTTGTTGCAGGTTGGTGTGACAAAAATGGCTTTTATCGGCCATTGATCCAATGCCAGTTCTAGTGCTTCTAAACTAATGCCTGTTTCAGGGTGAGTTGGGATTTCCATCGCTTTTAGGTTAGCGGCTTTTATGGCCTGCATGGACCCATAAAAACTGGGCGATTCAATGGCAATAATGTCACCGGGTTCTGTTACCGCACGAAGGCAGACAGATAGCGCTTCTTGGCAGCCTGAGGTGACCACTAAATCGTCTGGATGAAGCTGGCACCCTGACGCAACGGTAAGACGACAAAGTTGAGTCCGTAATTCTTCCGAACCGCGAATATCGGCGTAGCCCAGTCCGAGTTCAGGTTTTTGTTTCGTAAGATCGGACAAGGTTTTCAACAAAGGCTTCAATGTTGGGGCTTTCATGTCGGGCATTGCATGTTGCAACTGCACGCCTTTATTGCCGCTGCGATTCATCAGCATGTTGAGCACTTCTTCCCATTGAGAGACTTCTAAAGGACGCTGTGGCGGTCTTGAAATGCTGGGGAGATTGTCTTTCTTACGAGCACAGACAAAGTAGCCCGACTTAGGTCTTGCTTCAACCAAGAACTCTTGTTCCAGTTGTCGATAGGCTTCTTGCACGGTCGAAATGCTCACGCCATGCTCCTGTGCAAGCTGTCTGACCGAAGGCAGTTTATCACCTGCTTTATAAAAATCGTGTTCTATGTGCTCGCGTAAACGGTTTGCAAGATTTTGATAAAGTGTCATGGCGTGAATTGAATCCTGTCGCTAAAAAGTAATCTGTATTGATAGTATGGTGTTTCAAATAGGAATTAACCATACAGTTATGGGTTTGTTATCCCATACAGATGCAATATTCGCAATCTGTATGAATCATGAAGCGAGTTTCTGAATCTGTATTGTTTGTTTTACTTCTTCTAAAGTATTTACTCATACACAAAGCGCTGTTTCATCAGACTGCGTTGGGTGTAAATCGACGGATAAATAAGGAGAAGGTCATGTTAGTAATTAGTTTATTTGTGTGTATTCAACAAAGTGTGGAACGTTTTCAAACTCGCCGAAAATTGGCACGCTTAACCATTCAGCAATTAAACGACATTGGCATGACCAAAGAACGCCAATATGAAGAGATTTCCCGTGCCACTATAAAAGGGTTGTGGTGTGATGTTGTATTATTGATGAAACAGAAAGGAAGGACGTTATGATCGATGTGTCATTTTTCTTGGCGTTGGCTATGTTTGCTTTTGTGACATCAGTGACGCCCGGTCCGAATAATATTATGTTGTTGGCTTCTGGGGCGCAGTTTGGTTTTCGTAGAACCTTGCCGCATATGTTGGGCATTGTCTTAGGCGTGGCGAGTTTACTCTTGTCTACCTTGCTTGGTCTTGGTGCTCTATTTACCTTGTATCCGCCTTTATACAGTGTGCTGAAGTGGCTGGGTTGTGCGTATTTATTGTGGCTAGCATGGAAAATTGGCAGTGCACCTGTAGGGTCATTGGACAATAAAACGTCCGGTCGCAAGAAATCCGCTTCGGCTCCGATGCGCTGGTGGCAAGCGTTGCTGTTTCAATATGTGAATCCCAAAGCGTGGATGATGGCAATTGGTTGTGTGAGCACCTTTGCCATCGCTGGGGATCTGTATGTGCTGTCTGGTTTTTGGATTATTGTTTTGTTCGCGGCGGTTGGCTTTCCTGCTATTTCGATGTGGGCTTGGGCGGGTATCAAAATACGCCAGTGGCTCACCGACGAAAAACGCCAACGTGGTTTTAATTTGGTCATGGGATTGGCGACGGCGTCGACCTTGTTGTTAATCGTGGGACATTAGTGATGGGTAGGGAGTAACGGTGACAGACACGCTGGAAAAAAGCGCCACACCCAAAAACAGCGTATGGAGTCTTTATATGATAAAGACGCGAATGAATACGCTGTATACCGGCATAAGCACCGATGTGAATCGGCGCTTTTCGGAGCACTCAGGAAGCAGTAAACGAGGGGCCCGTTACCTTCGCGGAAAAGGCCCGTTGGAGCTGGTTTGGTCTGAGGTTGTTGGCTCTAAAGGGGATGCGTTGGTGTTGGAATATCAAGTCAAAAAGCTCAATCGTCGTCAGAAGCAAAGTTTGATTGAAGGGAGCATGGAGCTGCAGTCTTTGCGTAACCATCCCAATGAATAAAGTCGCCGATCTGTGCTTGTTTTTCGGGGGAATCATTCGTAGCATGTCACCTACTGGGTAATGGCTTGCAATGGGAGGCAAGGAGCTATGATTAGTCACATTGACCACATCGTATTAACCGTAGCGGACATAGACAGGGCTGTTGTGTTTTACGAGACTGTTCTGAAACTGAAGTCGGTTACCTTTGCGAATGGACGAAAAGCCGTGCAGTTTGGTCAACAAAAAATCAATTTCCAGTTGCTTGGGCAAGAGTTGCGCAATCACGCCATGGAAGGGGCGGGGGATGTGTGTCTCATTTCCGATTGGCCGCTTGACGATGTAATCGCACATCTAAAAGCCAATAAAGTCGCCATTTTAGAAGGACCTGTGAGCAAGTCTGGTGCGCAAGGCCCTATCCAATCTGTCTATTTTAATGACCCTGACAATAACCTCATTGAAATCAGCGTGTATGACACAAAAAACGACTCCGCTAGCGATGAGACAGACACTGAGTAACCGCGCCTTTTACAGCCAAATAGCGTTTTTCTTCGTATACCCCAAAGCCCTGTAACTGTCTCGCTTTTACCTTAGTAAAAATAGGTTGGGTAAGTCCCGTTAAAAAACGAGTGATTAGCACCGGGGTAATGTCTGTCATAGGGCTTTTGGTTTGAACGTGTTGAATAAATTCAGCGCAATATTCCGCTAGTCTATTTTTCCAATCGTTCGATTCAGCTTCTGAAGCGGTATGAGATTGGGCAAAGGTCAATGGTTTTTCCTCGACAGACTGAGCAATGCCCACAGTGTTCGGGGGCGTTTTGATCACCAAAATAGCGTGCCAAATTGTGATTCAAACAACGATCTAATTGAAAAAAACGTATCATGGTGGCGATACGTTCAATTTCTGCGTTTTGTTTTTCTTCGGTATATTGATGCAGTTGGTTTGCTAATGTTTGATGATGAAAATGCTCTGTGTGGACTTGATATACGTCCGTTAACCCTTTGCTTTCTAGGGTCAAAACATGGTGGTCGGCAGCGAATTCCAAGATGTTTAACACCTCACCTCGTGATAATCCCGCGTCGTTAAACAGTGCGTCAAAATCGGGCGTTCCCCAGATTTTCTTATATTGAATGCCCTTTAAAATCGCTTGGTACGCCGCTTGCCATTCAGTTGGAATGCGATTTGCGAACGCTGTGCGGTCGCCTTCCCACTTAACACGAACTTCGGCGTAGTAGGTGTATTTTGGCGTGATCACGTTCAAAAGCTCCAGTTGTACGAGCAGTGTTTTTAGCGGCAGCGAACGAATGTTTGTCAGGTTGGATAAAGCATACGGCTGCGTTTCCCATATCGCATTGGAAGCATCATAGTGAACCGGAGCGTGAGTTGTTTGTTCTGTGATGCTTTTGAGAAGTCTGTCGATATCTTGCGGTTCAGGTGTATCACCATAAACAAAGTTTTCTAATGTGCTTAAGCCTTCTAAGCTGGCCAATAATACGCAGCGACTGGGTTGATTATCGCGTCCTGCTCGGCCGATTTCTTGGCTGTAGTTTTCTATGGATTTGGGCAGATCAAAATGCACGACCAAGCGAATGTCGGATTTATCAATGCCCATGCCAAACGCAATGGTTGCGACAATAATACGCGTTTGGCTGGTTGTGTCTTTGTCGTTCATAAAACGGGCTTGAATTGCGCTTCGTGTGTCGCTGTCCAGCCCCGCATGATACGCCATGGCAGAATAGCCGTCGGCTTGTAAAGCGCGCGCCACATCCTCCGCCGTTTTTTGCTGTGTGACGTACACAATGCTTGCCCCTTGAGTATCGTCTAATGTGGTTTTTAACTGGTTCAGCTTTTCTTCGTACGGATTTACATCGCTTGGAATGGAGATAAGCTCTATGTCCAAATTATGACGGTAAAAGCCAGTTTGAGTGATGTGTTCAGGATGAATGGCAAACTTCTGCGCCATGTCTCGTTGAACACGACGAGTGGCTGTGGCGGTCAGTAATAACACCAACGGAATGGCGAGTTCCTGTTGGTAAGAGGGCAGTTTCAAATAATCCGGTCTGAAATTGTGTCCCCATTCCGAAATGCAGTGCGCCTCATCCACAACTAACATGGAAATAGCAATGTGTTTAATAAAGCGTCGAAAGCGTTCGTTTTTGAAGCGTTCAACGGAGATCATTAAAATTTTAATCGATCCGTCTTGGACACCGGACATGACAGCCTGACTTTCTTCTTTGCTTTGGCTGGAGTCTAAACACGCCGCAGGGATTCCTTTCGAGGCTAAAAATGACAGCTGATCGTGCATGAGCGCAATTAAAGGCGATATCACCAGCGTTAAGTTAGGCAATTGCGTTGCTGTGAACTGATAACACAGGGATTTGCCCGATCCTGTAGGGAAAACCGCCAATGAAGAGTGGCCGGACAATAGCTGTTCAATGGTCTGTTTTTGTCCTTCTCGAAAAGCATCAAAGCCGAACTGAGAACGCAGAGTCTGTTCTAGAGGCATCATCGTGAAATATTCCCCCACTCTAATTCACAGCTTTTAAGCTCATTTAGGTGGTTGATCCAGTAATCTTCTGAGCCAAACCAACCAAATGCTTTTACAAACGCAGGGTCATGCCAGCGGCTTTGTAGCCACGCCGCATAACTGATGACTCGTACGCTTTTAAACACATCAATCAAATCCAGCTCGCGAGTATCGAACGCTTGGTAGGTTTCGTAACCTTCAATAATCTCACTCAGTTGTTGTCGCGGGTTTTCCGTTTGGGTTATGTGTAGCCACAAATCTTGAACAGCTATGCCACTTTGACAGTCATCGAAATCCAATAAATGAAATTGACCATTGTGTAGCATGAGATTGCTGCGATGACTGTCACCATGAATAGGGCGTAATTGGGCTGGCCAATATGCATTGATTCGAGTTTCACTGAGTGTTCTAAGCGTAGCCACTTGTTTCTTGTACAGTGGCTTGAGCTTTTCAGGCAGCTGCAATGCCTTTGGAAGTTCGGTGTTACCAAGCAATGTACTTCCCGTCAGGATTTGGTTCGCAGCAGTGTCCATTTGCTTCAAAGGTGAAACACGCAAACGTTCTTCAAAATGCGTTTCAGACAGGCCTTGATGTACTTGCCCAATCAGTTCGCCAAGTTGGTAAAGCTGGTCTAAATTGTCGGCTTCTGGGTGTTGACCGACCAGGCGAGGGTACAAGCAAAAATACATGCCGTTGTGATTCAGTAAGCTGTCACCCTTAAATTCCAACGGTGCCACCACCGGAATGCCCTTGGCTTTTAGTGCCAATAACGCGTGATGCTCTTCTCGAATTTGCGCTTCGCTCCAGCGCTCTGGGCGGTAAAATTTCGCAATAACCGGCGTGCTGTCTTCGATACCAATTTGGTACACACGGTTTTCGTAGCTGTTTAATGGATAAATACGTGAATCACTCCACAAACCGGTCGATTCTACGGCATCTAAAATGACGTCAGGAACAAGAGTCGAAAACGAATGGGTTGCCGTCATAATGAAGCTCTTTGGTATGGTGAAAATAGAGAAGCAACCTGTTAGCAAGATTGCTCTATTGGAAAATGGTCGATGACCTTAACGATGTGTCGCTATTATAGCAAGCCAAGGCGCTTTTTGAGCGTGTGTTTTTGTGCAGAAGAAAGCGCCGACGCATGACCAGATTTAATCAGGCGATTCCATTGTTTCCACGACTTGATGGCTTCACCCAGATGATCGCGAGCCAAATATTGCTGGATTTCAATACGGAAGGAATTCGAGATGGCGGCGGGGTTTGTTTTGCCAAATGAGCGAAGTCGTATCAGCGTGCGTTTAAATTTATCGGCCCATTTTGAATTGTCAGCGCCACTCGACATGAGATTGGTTAAGCATTTTAAGTATTCGTAATAATGTTCTACTTTTTCGTAATTGGTTTCACGGGTCAGTCGGATGACGCGGGAATAGGCTTGTTCAGCGGTTGCCCAGTCATTTAACTGAATGCTTATTTGCGCGAGTCGGATGGCTCGTTCGCTCGACCGGGGGAGACTTCCAGTACTTTGCTCAAAATGGTTTGCGCGTCGTTTAAATTTCCTTGGTCTTCGTGAGCGTCGGCCAGCAGATCGTAAGCGGATAAAAAATGCCGACTCAAACGGATGGTTTGTTCTAGTTTTGTGATTGCAGCAGCAACTGCGCCAAGTTTTAATTCACAAAGGGCAATGCCGTAGTGCGCCCAGGCTAAGTTTTTGTTTTTTAGAACGATCAACATGTAGTGATTTTTGGCGTCTTTATAGCGGCCACGGGCATAAAGCGATTCACCAATGATTTTTAGGCATTCACTGGCCAAATTTGGGTATTGCGCCATGATGGCTTTGGCCTGTGATTCCATGCCTTCAAAATCTTGATTTTTACGCGCGGCATTAATGCTTTCAAAGGTTTTCTTTTGTTTTTGAACGCGATCAAAACGTCGAAAAAATGCCGCAGGCGGAAACGGTTTGACTAAATAACTGTCTGGCTGATATTCGAGAACATTGACCACGCTTTCATAGGCCGTGTCGGCCGTTATCATAATAAAGATGGTGGAATGGTCTTGTGAATGGTTTTTACGAGAGGTTTCTAGAATTTGTTGTCCATCAATGCTGCCGCCGAGGTTGTAGTCGGATAACACGACATCGTATTGCTTTTCTAATATGCGTTTTATGGCGGATTGACCAGAAGGTTCGACATCTATGTTCGCGTAGCCAAGAGACGTCATGTAAGACTTTAACATGAGCCTCATTTCACCCAGATCTTCAATGATTAACACGCGTTTCTGTGAAGTATCAATCAATTCTTGGGGGATATTTTGGGTGCTTTCACTACTCAATGCCATTACATCCGACAACGCTACATCCTTACGTCACATGGTTACAATTCATTCTGTATGTGTATGTTTATAGCATGAGGAAAATGAAAACACTAAGGCTAATTTATCGGGCAAACTTTTCTATTTAAGGAAAGGCTAATATTTCTTTAAATATCAAATAGATGTTGTTTTGTATAAGAAATAGAGATTATAGAACGTGTCATTTTTGAATACTCCCCGCTTTTATGGTGAATGAAAAACGGGGAGTGTGAATCAGTTAATCGCGATGCAACGGATCGATTAATGAAGTAAATTGGCGGTTAAGACAAAAATGTCCATATAACCTTGGTCGCCATTAATCGGTTGAATGGGTTGCGCACTGTGGAAAAACTTCCGGTCGTTTAGAACTACAAATTCGCCTTTATCAAAGTCATGGCTGATCAAAGCCGGACTGTTTTTTCCTAAATGTACGTTGATGTTGCCACCTTGAATGTTATGGCGCTGCATAACGTAAATACCAATTCGGTCGAAGCCATCTTGGTGGACGCCTTCTGGTGCCACTTCTGCGCTTTTATGATCGGCAAAAATTCGTAATTGATGCACTTCAATTGGTGTGCCATCACTCACACTGGCCATCTTCTGAAAATATTGAAACAGCTCGATGAATGCTGGATCCGATACGGTATTGCCGTCTATTTCTTCGTATTGGCGCACCACATTTCCTTGGAAATGGTTGATGCTTTCATCCTGTACGAAAGCTTGCGTTGGAAGACGATGAAGAGCGCCTTGTTCAACCGTAAAGCGAGAATAGCGACGCAAACGAAACGCGCCGTCGGCGTAGGGGTTGGGAGGCAAACGATCAAAAGAAGGCGCGAGATGACTAACACTGTCAGAATTAAGTTGCCCAAGTTCTAGAAAGAAAGGCTCGGAGTCAAATTTGTTGTTGATCATGGCGTTTATCCTCATTGTCGTCGTTGGCAGATTGTGCGCAACGCGGTTGTTATTTTTATGTCGCTTCGTGAGCGTTTTTCTAGTGTAGTTGGAATTTATGAGAAAAACTTTGCTATTTATGTGCGGAAAAAGCGTTATAGAGAATAAAAAATTCTATTGTTTTGTATTTTGGGAATAATTTATTCAGTTTCGTGGACTGCATGAACGTTGGTACGAAAGGTGTTATTGGTTTTTGTCTCTGTTACGACTTTAGTCTTAGGCTTTTCGTTTTGTGTTGACCTGACAGGGATGCCGTTAAACACTAGAAAAATAAAAATTATAGGAAGGGAAAGGCGATGGTGTATTTCCAGTTTTGCGCTGTTTTAGGGCTTTTGGTGTTGTTTATTTCGGGCTATTTGCAAGGCTCGGTGTCGCCTTATTTTGCGCTGGCGGGGATCTTACTCAGTGGGTGTTTGCTCGTACTGCATTGGCGGCTTAGCAACGTGAAGTCGGCCAATCAAGACGTTGAAAACGGCTCAGAACACATGTCTTCTGCTTTGACAGACGTGAGCAAAAGTGTGACCCATGCGACGTCTAAAATGGCCATGGGGGCGGCTGAGGTCTCTCATTTCGTGGATACCCTTATGCAAGACATTCACTTAACGCGCGATGATAGCCAGCAAATTTCAAAAGCGGTAGAAATGCTGTCAGAAACGGGGCTCACTCTGTCGACAAATTTGGGGCAGTTGGCGCATACCATGACGGAAACGGCACAGTCCGAGCCACACAGCTCAAAGTGCATTGACACAGAGCGCGGATCAAATACATGAGCTAACAGGTAAGGTGCAAACGGCCAGTGAGCAGTTGGCCTTGTTAACCAAAAGTGCTGATGATATCGATAGCATCACGGCCGTGATTAAAGCAGTTTCTGAACAGACGAATCTGTTGGCCTTGAATGCGGCCATTGAAGCGGCTAGGGCTGGTGAGCAAGGTCGAGGTTTTGCGGTCGTCGCGGACGAAGTGCGCGCATTGGCGGCCAAAAGTGCGGATGCCTCTGAGCAAATTTCCAGTTTACTGGCGGATGTGCGCCGTAATAGCCAGTTGACGCATCATGAAATGTCGGCGTTAAAATCCCTTACTGAGTCCTTATCGAGTACATTGTTAGGAGAAACTCAGCGCTTTATTTCACTGACGGAAGAGGTACGACATGCTTCACAAGTGCTGTCAGAGGTAGAAAGTGCGGGGGAGGCACTGGGCGCAACCAGTACGCAAATAAATGGCTCAATTTCACGTATCAGTGGTTCTCTTAACGATATTTCCGAGCGCAGTGATCGTTTATCGAAAGAAGCCGCTGGGCTGAGTAATGGCGCAGAAGTGGTGTTCAGAGAGTTAGACAAAGTCGATCAGTCATTATTTTTCTCTGAGCTGCTGGCAGAAGCCAAAGCCTCGGCACTGGCGATAGGGCAAGTTTTTGAAACCGCGATTGAGAAAGGCGAATTGACTAAGCAGGCGGTGTTTTCTCGTGATTATCAACCAATCCGCAATACCAACCCACAGAAGTTCAGCACCGCTTATGATGCGTTTAGTGACCGTGCTTTTCCTGTCATTCAGGAAGCGGTTCTGGAAAAATACGACCAAGTGATGTTTGCGGGCGCCGTCGACGTGAATGGTTACTTTCCAACGCACAATAAAAAATTCAGTCAGCCGTTAAGTGGCGACTATGAAAAAGATTTGGTGAACAACCGCAGTAAGCGTATTTTCAACGACGCGACAGGCCGTCGTTGTGGTGCGCATACGGACAGCTTTTTACTGCAGACCTATAAACGCGATACAGGGGAGATTCTCCATGATCTTTCTGTGCCTATCTATGTTAATGGACAACATTGGGGTGGTTTCCGTATGGGATTTAAGTCGGTTTCCTAAAATACAGTGTGAATCAAGGTGAGTTATCTGTACTTGGTATTTGCTCAGTTCTGAGTCCTCAGATGCGCTATAGTGACGATCATTATTTCTTTATGGTGGTTGTGACGAATGAATGAATCGGACAGTGCGGAAAGCGGAATAAAGACACTCTTACCTTTTTTACGTCCTTATCGACGCCAAATGGTTTTGGCTTTGATTGCTTTGGTGGTGACCGCTGGCACTATGCTTAGCTTGGGTAAGGGCGTTCAATTTCTGATTGACCGTGGTTTGGCATCGGGTTCTGAAGCCGGTCTGACTCAGGCCTTGATGATATTCATTGGTTTGGTTTTTTTGTTGGGCATTGGCAGCTTCTGCCGCTTTATCTGGTGTCATGGATAGGTGAGCGCGTGGTGGCGGATATTCGCCAAGCGGTGTTTGCGCATCTGCTGACCTTATCTCCCTCTTTCTTCGAAGACAATTCTCCCAGCGAAATACAATCTCGCATCACATCCGATACCACACTGTTACAAAGCGTGATTGGTTCTTCTTTATCGATCGCTTTGCGCAGCAGTTTGATGCTAGTGGGTGGGATCTTATTCTTATTGGTAATGCATTTTAAACTCACGCTTATTTTGCTGACTTGTGTGCCTTTTGTCATTGTGCCTGTGGTGTATTTTGGACGACGAGTACGCCGACTCTCACGTGATAGCCAAGATGAAGTGGCTAATGTCGGGCGCTATTTATCACAAGCGCTGCGTCACATAAAAGTCGTGCAAGCTTTTACTCATGAAAAGCACGATGCACAGCGTTTTTCTGCCACAGTAGATCGCGCTTTT
>NZ_JAODTL010000048.1 GCF_026191375.1 Marinomonas pontica
CAAACCAACTCTTTTGGATGGTTTTATTGACAGGGAATGGCAGAAAACTGAGTGGTCATTTTTACAAATAATCAGAGAGATGGAGCACAACCCCTTCAGCCTTCATAGCCTTGTAACTGCCACTTTTACTGTTAACCATTAACCGCAGGTCGTTTTCAACATACCTAGGCTTTAGCTTAACGACTTTTGGCTTCTCTTTGACTGGGGGCACTGGCTCTTTATTCTGCAAGTTATTGATATGCGCAAGCAGCTGAAATAAGTTGGCGTCAGGAAGCTCTGACACAGCTTGCTCTGCCACAGTGGGCGCAATGTCTTCACCGATACCCGCTTGCTCAAGCATATTGATCAGCTTAGATAGCTTGGTCTGCTCAGGGAAATCATGCTCATCCTCTCTATTAAGCTCCGTATTTTCATTTACTGGAGCTGAAACCACTGCGTTCTGAACTATGCTTGCTTTTGGTATTTCTAGATCATCATACTTTTGTATTTCTGAATCACGGCCACTTTGAAGCGCTTTGATCATGGGTTTGATCATATGAAGCTCTTCATTGAATACGGTTTCCACTAAGTCTCTGGAGATCACTTCTCTACCCACTGTCACAGCTCTTGTCTGACATAAGTAAAAAAGTGTTACCGCAACATGGGCAATGCCCTGAGAGTAGTCCCAGAAAAGCGTTTTAATCTCTTTCGTTAGGGGCTGAGGTGACTTGAACCACTGTAAAGCCCACAACTGAGAGAAAAACCTATCCCAATCAGAGCCTTTACCGGATCTGTCTGTGGTATTGAATCGATTCCAATTGATACTGCCAAACTGTGAAGCACGTCTAGCCGAACGCATACTAGGAGAAAATAGCTCATAGGCTTTTGGCGTCCCGACAAACAGTATTGGTAGCTTAATCGTGTTCGTTAGCTGCACAAAGAACCGAAGAATTCGATCAGACACATTCGTAGAGCTCGAACGCTCTAAATGCTGAATTTCATCAATAACTAGTAGGCCTATTGAGTGCAAAGCGGCAATTCTCGCAAAATCCCCCAGCAACATTTCAGCATTTGCTCGTGGTTTTACGTATTGCTTTTCATATAGTCCGTTGTTGTCTAATGCCTCGTCTAGAGCACGAAAGAAGTTGATGCATAGACTTTTTACAGAGGCGTCATGAGGACACTCTACTTTAAGCCAGACAATCTGAACATGTTGGTAAGAGGAATGCATAATGACTTGAGGATAGCCAGACAAGACGGCTTCAACGGCTGTTGATTTACCAGCACCCGAACAGCCAATAACAGAGCTTACTAATGCTTCATTTCCAGCATTACGGCTGTCATCTGCTAGCTTCTCTGTTCGATTCAATGTTTCTTGATAGCTTTTATTGGCTATGTTTCGACTCAAATAGCCTTGACGAATCATAGTAGAGATCGTTTGCTCTAACTGTAGATGCGCTTTTGTTGGGTATAAAAAACCATCCATAATTCGCAACATGGCATGTCGACGGATATGAGCAGGAAGAGCCACCTCTTCAGGACTTACAACCGGAATACGTCGTATCAATTCCGCTGTGTCTTTTGGCGAATTAATCGGTGGCAGTGCATTGATTAATGGGTGATCTTCGTATTCTTTGATCTCTGCATCTATGTATTCTCGCTGTTTCAAATACGGCCATGTGATTATCCCTTAAAAATCATCCAAATCTGGGTAGTCGAACCCCTGTTCAACTTGTTTACCGGAATGGATAGAAGTAACTGTCGCTGCCTCCTTCTTCTTAGGCGATTTAGCGGACTCTCTATTTTTCTGGCGTTCTGACTTTTTTTCTTGCTCTCGATTGTTACGAATTCCACTTAGTCGCTGCGAGTTGTTAGATAGATCCGAAGACTTTTGTCTCTTTTCTGCAACTTGGGCAATCATCTCAAGCTCATTTTGAAGATCTGGTGCTTGATAATCGGCTTCTTGTTGAGCTTCAGAATATGTTGATCTCGATTCAGATTGAATTGACATTGCTTCAACTAAGCTCATGTCTTGATATCTACGACTTCGACTCTGCAATGTGCATTCCCATACACTATCAAACTTATTGTCTGGTCTCACATATAGAACATTGGTGTTCAGAGGATCGTAAGCTACCTCTAAGCTTTTTGGACGAGGCACTGATCTATTTTTATGAAACCAGCCAAGTTCAACTGCTTCTGCACAGGTATAATACATGCCCTTAAAACATATGCCTGAAGGAGATATCGTAGCTTTGCTATGGGGCAACATGTTCACATAGGTGAATTTTGGATCTACTTCCCTCAAAACACCCGTTCTATTTTTAACGCCCCAATGCCATAGCCTTACAGGTATCGCAGCCAAATCTGCGGGCATATCAGATTCAAAGTCGTAGCCCTCTAATGGAATGGATGTATTGCGGTTGATTTCAGAGATGATCACCATTTTTGTGAAATCATAAAGCGTTAGGTTCGCTGATAGCTCTGTTCGTTTCCCCGCTTTTTTCTTTCCATTTACAGGTTCGACCTTCCCTTTCACATAAGGAAGAATATCTACATGCATCATATGAAATGATTTTTCGACTATGCCTTTATCATCACCGCGATATGCTCGGGTATTCGATAAAGTGATGCCAAATCGGTTAACTAAGATATCTCCGTGTTTGCCAAGCAACTCTCCTCGGTCAGCTGTAATCGTTGCAGGGGTCCCAATACTTGGCCAATCACTTTCAGTAATCTCAATACCGAATCTACGGCAGTACTCAACTTTGTCACAGAACGCGTGCGCGAGGGCGATCGATGCGGTTGCCCAAGAAGGATTTTCTAACCCAACATACAAGCCAACAGTCATACGACTAAACACATCTTTGACTTTATATACGATTGGGCGGCCTACGATCCGATCTGGGTCATGGCCTGAAACAAGGTGCAAGTCCGCTATGGTCGCATCGATTTCATAACGAGCCCCTGGTCCAAAGTTATTTGTGGTAGAAGTGCTGTGGCTAGGTGTAACATCTTTTGCATATTGAATAGATGGAGTGCGAGCTTGCACAACAAGAGGCTTTGCATAGTTTTTGTTGTAGAAGTATCGGAACTGCCTATAAGTGGGTAAATCTTCTTTTTTCACCTTAGGGTACTTTGACTTAATAAAGCCATTCGCCTTTGTCCTAGCCCCTTTTAGGTCTACATCATTATTAACTAAATAGAAGCCTTCAATAGCCAACTTGAAAAGACTTGCTATCTCATCAGTAATAGCAAGTCCCTCTCCATGGGATACTGTGCGTTTACTCCCTGTTTTTTGAATTGCTAGTCGGTTTTGTCCAGGAGCACCGCATTTTGTGTAGTCTGGAGCAAGGGAGTCAGGAGAAAGTCCTCTCTGCCAATATCGACGCAATTGTCGAGTCACATACAGCCTAGACTCATCCGTTGCTTCTAAAACTGACTTAATCTTCTGATTCCTCAGCTTTTTATCAAATAAGGCAAAATAGTCCGTTAACAATAAAGCTACGGATCGATAAGCCCGATCTCTTATCTCTTCCGCTTTAGAGCCTGCTTCGGGGGTGGCCAACAAAATTGGATCTGGCACGGCTTCTAGTGACAAACTTTCGAACTCATCTAGATTTACGCGATATGGCCACGCTTTTTCATCGTGTATATCGATAAGCATTAAGAAATCGACATGTTCATAAACAATTCGGACATGGGTTGGATGGTCCAAGTGAGGGTCAAGAAATACTTTATTAAGATACATCAGACAATCCAGCTTTACATGAATCTAGGCCTAGAACGATAGACACATCCGTTGCACGCCAATTCCTAAATACAATATCTAAAGGAACATCAATCAAATTTGCAGCAGCAGCATTACGAATCACACCAATATGAAAGCCTGCACTGCAATCGTATAGGTCATCCATAGCAGCACAAACTGTAGCAAGCTTCTTCTCAGAGCCTGATAACCGGTTAATCACTGTCGAAATATCTTCTAAAGACAACTCTTCGTATAGGTCATGGGAATTCTGGCTGGCTGCATGAAGCCATTCAAGATTCTCTTTTACGACCGCTGGAATCTCTTGGTCTGTGAAAAGTTTCCATTCATAACCAAGCTCTTCCCAATACAGCTTTTCGATTTGAAGTTTGTCTACCGTACGCACATTGTCTAAATCGCTGGCGTATTTAACAGCAATAGCAATAGATGGCTTGCCTTTCAGCTCCACAACTAAGTCTGTGGTAACGACTTTCAATTTGTTGCGTATTTGGGGGTGCTTAATTCCCAAACGAGAACAAATACTCAAGGTATCAGCTACAGGTAGAGGAAATTGCTCTTTGATGTCGTAGGTAAGATGGAAGCGATCAAAGACAAGGAAAGCAGAAAATTCAAGACGAGATAAAAGATGATGAGCTCTAGAGGTGTTTCGACCTCGGATGCGATAGCTCTCACCAGTACTACTTATTTCGTGGACTTTTATAAAGGGCTCGTAGTCTTCCCCTGAACCAATCCCTCTGGTTTTTAACTTCTTCTCATCTTGAAGATCAACTAGTTTCTCAGAATCTAACATTTTTAGGCCTCATGCTTACTCTTTGAGCATAGCAGAAGGCCTAAAAAAATATCAAACATTATTGTAAAATATCAAACTATAATGTCTTTTATCAAACTATAATGTCACCGTACAACACAATCTCGTTTCCTAATCTCGTTATTCTACGGTAACGCTTTTCGCTAGGTTCCTTGGCTGGTCTACGTCCGTACCTTTCACAACGGCAACGTGGTAAGACAATAATTGCAGCGGAATGGTATGAACAATCGGCTCTAAAATGCTGTCGACCTTTGGCACTTCGGTGAAGATAATATTGTCTTCATTATGAAGGTCGGTGTCTTTGTCCGCAAAAACGTATAACTCACCACCACGAGCGGCGACTTCTTGCAGGTTTGATTTCAGCTTATCGAGCATGTCATTGTGTGGAACCAAGGCGATGATCGGCATGTCTTCATCCACCAACGCCAATGGGCCGTGCTTCAATTCCCCTGCTGGGTAGGCTTCGGCGTGAATATAAGAGATTTCTTTTAGTTTCAAAGAACCTTCTAGCGCAATAGGGAACATGGTGCCGCGCCCTAAGAACAAGGCGTTGGTTTTATTGGCAAAGCGGTCCGCGACTTTTTTGATATGACCGTCAGTCAATAACGCATCGTTAACGTACGCAGGCAAAGATTTCATGGCTTGCACTAGCTCTTTTTCTTTGTCGGCTGATAAGCCGTTTTCTACCGCGATGGCAACGCTGGTAATCAATAACGCGGTTAGCTGAGTGGTAAAGGCTTTGGTGGAAGCCACGCCGATTTCAGGGCCAGCATTTGTTAGCAAAGTAAGCGCTGACTCACGCACTAGCGTACTAGATGGCACATTACAGATAGCCAGAGTCGTCAAATAACCGAGTTCTTTTGCCATGCGCAATGCCGCTAACGTATCGGCGGTTTCGCCCGATTGCGATAGGGTCAAAAACAAGGTGTTTTTTGGCACAGCCACTTTTCGGTAACGGTATTCGCTGGCGACTTCGACCGTACAAGGTAATCCAGCTAGATCCTCAATCCAATATTTCGCGACCATGCCTGCATGGTAGCTGGTGCCACACGCCACGATGTGAACATTTTCCACGTCTTTTAAGAATCCAGAATCGGCACCAAAACAGCTTGTCAGCACTTTGCTCTCGCTGATCCGACCTTCTAAACAGGCGCTGATCACTTTTGGCTGCTCGTAGATTTCTTTCATCATGTAATGACGAAATTCCCCTTTGTCTGTGGCATCCACATTGTGATTAAACACGCTGATTGGGCGGTCTTGCAGTTCGCCTTTTTCATCATAGATAACCACACTGTTTCGGCTTACTTCGACAACGTCTCCTTCTTCCAAAAAGATAAACTGGTCGGTAACGTGTAACAATGCAAGCTGGTCAGACGCAACAAAGTTTTCTTCGATGCCCACACCAACGACAAGCGGGCTGCCTTTGCGCGCTGCGATAAAGCGTTCGTTGTCGTCTTTTTGCACCACGCCAATCGCAAACGCCCCATGCAGTTTTGTTAACGCAGCTTGAACGGCTTTGAGCAAGTCTGGCTGTGTTTTCATGGCATCGTGAATAAGGTGAACGATGACTTCGGTGTCTGTCTCGGATTTGAACTCATAGCCTTTGGCTTTTAATTCACGACGTAATGGTTCGTGATTTTCGATAATACCGTTATGAACCAATGCAAGGTCATCACCAGAAAAGTGCGGATGCGCATTGGCTTCCGTTGGTTTGCCATGGGTTGCCCAACGCGTATGTGCGATGCCCATTTTTCCATCCAATGGCACAGCGTCAAATTTGTCTTTGAGTGCTTGAACCTTGCCTACGGCACGGTGCGAATAGACACCTTCTTCGTTGTTAATGGCCACACCAGAAGAGTCATAACCACGGTATTCAAGGCGGCTCAGTCCTTCGATTAATATTTTTGATACGTTACGACGTGCAATGGCACCCACTATTCCGCACATGAGATCATCCTTTTTTGGTCTTTAACTTTAAAGGTAAAACGTTACTTTTTAATTGGCCTAGGCCAATTATCTTTGTTTGTTTGACGCGCTCTGGCAAAAGCCAATTGCTTCTCACCAACCCGTTTGGTGATGGTCGAGCCTGCGGCAATCGTTGCGCCTTCTGCCACTTGAACAGGGGCAACTAATGAGGTGTTAGAGCCGATAAACACATTATCGGCCACTTGTGTCTTATGTTTATTAACGCCGTCGTAGTTGCAGGTAATGGTACCCGCCCCAACATTCACATTGGCGCCCATTTCGGTGTCTCCAATGTAACTCAGGTGATTCACTTTACTGCCTTCTCCAATGAGCGCTTTTTTGGTCTCTACAAAGTTACCAATTTTGGCGTTATTCGCTAAAACCGTTCCAGGACGCAGACGCGCAAAAGGGCCGATATCACAGGCATCACCGACTTCACTTTCGTCAATCATGGTGTTGCTTTTAATGATGGTATTGTCGCCGATAAGACAGTTTTTAAGATGACAGTTCGGTCCAATTTCAACCCCATTACCCAACACCACATTGCCTTCAAACACGCAGTTGACGTCAATGATCACGTCTTGCCCCGTGGTCAATTCGCCACGGATATCAATGCGAGCAGGGTCGAACAGTGTCGCGCCGTTTTGCATCAAAGTAATGGCTTGTTGGTGCTGTAACTCACGCTCCAGTGCCGCCAATTGAATACGGTCGTTCACACCAGCCACTTCGGCTTCGTTTTCAGGATGAACCGTGACAATGTCCACACCATCTCGCGCTGCCATGGCAATCACATCGGTAAGGTAATATTCGCCTTGAGCATTGTTGTTTGTTAATGCTGCTAACCAGCCTTGCAGGTGAGAGTTGGGTGCTAACAGAATGCCGGTATTGACTTCTTTAATTGCCAGCTGACTGTCGGTCGCATCTTTTTGCTCCACTATGGCCACGACTTTGTTTTGTTCATCACGCACAATGCGGCCGTAACCCGTTGGGTTATCGAGAGAAATGGTCAATAGCACTAGAGTATTCGGTGTGGATAAAGCCGTCATTTTTTCAAGCGTGCTGGCACGAATGAGTGGTACGTCGCCATACAAGGTCAAGGTCGCGCCGTTGTCCTGCAAATAAGGCGCGACTCGACGCAGCGCGTCTCCCGTGCCTTGTGGGTCATTTTGCCAAACAACATTGGCCATAAAATCCTGACAGCTGGCTTCCACCTGATCACCCTGATGGCCCACGACCAGATGTAATTTTGCGTTCGGTAGCGCGCTGGCGGTAGTCAGTACACGTCGAACCATGGCGCTGCCGCCGACCTTGTGCAAAACCTTAGAAAAAGCAGATTTCATTCGGCTGCCCTTTCCGGCAGCAAGAATTACAATATCCTGAGTCATGAAGCGTCCTTGTATTGGCGTCTTTAAATAATAGATACATTAAGAATGGAGCCATTAGACCTTTTTGCCAAAAACGCCACAACCCAAATTGTCAAAAATAAAATGACAATTTTTAAAAAATAAAGCCGAATCTGATTTTTCATGGCGTCTACGCGCCTTACGCTTAAAGATTGTCAGAAAGAATCGGCACAATATTAGACATTACGGACACCTAACATGGTGCAACAATCTCCCGACTAAATACGTTGTTCTAACCCTATTTTTGAACATCAGACAATGCGCAAGCTGCCCCTTCGCGGGCAGGCGTTGCACTCAGCCTGAAGCAGTTCCACTAATAAGCGAGTAGCAGGGCCGGTTCGCTCCCCTTTGCCAAAAATAGCGTACATATGGAAGTTACGCTCGCTGCCTGAAATCAGTTTCAATTTTTTCAGTTTGCCACTTTGTAAGGCGTATTCTAAATCGGCTTTTGGCAACCACGCGAAGCCGATACCACTGGTCACCATTTCAAGCGCGGACTGCACGCTCGATACCGTCCAGCGACGATCTGTTCCCAACCAACCCGCATCTACTGAGGTTTCCGACGCCGAATCGCGAATCACGATCTGCAGTTCTCGACTCAAGCGTTCATTATTAATCGGGGGCCGTCTCGCTGTGCAACACATGGCTGCTTGCCGCCACGGCGATCATTTCCACTTCTACTATAGGGTCCGCAAGGTAACCTTTTGGTACCATGCCACTGAGCACCAAATCGGGACTGCCTTTTCGCAAGGCCTCTTCGCCACCACTTAATACCGCTTCTTTTAGCTGCACCTGTGTGCCTTGGCTTTGTGGTTCAAATGCCTGCAACGCTCGCAGCAAAGCAGGCGTAGGAAAGGCCTGATCGACGACTAATTCCAACTCTGGCTCCCAGCCTTGGCCTAGCGTATGAGCTAACTCTTCAAGGTCTACCGCTTCTTTTATCAAATGACGTGATCGGCGTAACAGTACTTCGCCACGTTCGGTCAATTTGGCTTTTCGCCCCTCAATGATTAATAAAGGATAACCAAGCTGTTCTTGCAGTTTCGCAACGGTATAACTCACCGAAGACTGACTTTTATGAAGGGCTTCCGCCGCTTGGGCAAAACCGCCCTTGTCGACAACCGATTGCAGTACTCGCCATTGCTCTAACGTTACTCTTGGGGCTTTCACAGTTCTTCTCTTAGGTTGGGGGTATGAAAATAATTTATCGTATTTTTCGATATATATCTCCAAAAAATGTCACTTTTTTATCGAATATATAGGTTATATGATGGCTTCATTAATCAAGAAACGGGGTCGACCTGATCCTAAATACCTTATTACGGAGAATGTAAACATGGCAACTTTATTGCGTATCGACTCTAGTGCTTCTGGCGAAAACTCAAAATCACGTCAATTGGCAAACGAATTTATTCAACAATGGTTAGCAAAAAACCCAGACGGCAAGGTTGTTGTTCGTGATGTAGATGCAAACCCATTGCCTCACTTTACCAGCGAAACATTGGGTGCATTGTTCACTCCTGAAGAAAACCGTACTGCTGAGCAAAATGCCATTGTGGCGATTGGTGATGAATTGATTAGCGAAATCGAGGCCGCTGATGTCGTTACTATTTCTGCGCCAATGTACAACTTCGGTATTCCATCTACTTTGAAGTCTTACTTTGATTACATTGCGCGTGCTGGCCGTACTTTTAAATACACAGAAACGGGCCCTGTTGGCTTGCTAAACAAAGACGCTTACGTGTTTGTTGCAAGCGGTAGCTTCTTGGCAGAAACACCAATGGATCACCAAGTACCTTACCTAAATACGTTCCTAGGTTTTGTTGGTGTGACAGTGAAAGAAACCTTCATTGCAGGCGGCCAAGCATTGGGCGAGCCAGGTGAAGAATCTTTCAACCAAGCTAAAGCGAAAATCGCTTCTGCAGCGTAATGTAATAGCCCAACGCGCTATCTAAAAAAACCGATTAGCCGGCTGGTTAATCGGTTTTTTTGTTTGCGCGCCTAACAAAACACTCAATGAATGTTATAAGCCATTGGCTTTCAACGCGATTCGTTTGCGCTGTACATCGACTTCCAACACAGTGACATTCACCACTTGTCCCACTCGCACCAAATCTCTAGGGTCTTTCACGAATCGATTGGCTAGCTGAGAAATATGAATCAGCCCATCTTGATGAACACCAATGTCAACAAACGCGCCAAACGCCGCCACGTTAGTAACGACGCCTTCTAAGGTCATCCCCTCGTGGACATCATCGAGTGTTTGTACCGTCTGATCAAAAACCGCATAGCGAAATTCAGGACGAGGATCTCGACCCGGCTTTGCTAATTCCGTCAAAATATCTGAGTAGGTAAAATCATCCACCTGAGCCATGCTCGGCGCCATGTTTTTAAGCTGTTGTAAAGCGTGGCTGTTGTTTAAAAGCTGATGCGCTTTAAGCGACAGACGCTCTGCCATTTGCTGCACCAAGGGATACGACTCAGGATGCACGCCAGACTGATCCAGTGCCTCTTTACCGTTTAGAATTCTTAGAAAACCGGCGCATTGTTCAAAACATTTCTCTCCAATGCCTTTTATCTTCAACAACTCTGCCCGAGATTCAATACGGCCTTTTTGTTGACGATATTCAACGATATTTTGTGCAAGACGCTGTGTTAAACCAGACACATAGGACAACAAAGACACCGACGCCAAGTTGATATCAACACCAACACGGTTCACACAGTCTTCCACCACATTCCCCAGCGACTTGGAAAGCAGAGACACTTTCACATCATGCTGATATTGGCCCACGCCAATCGCCTGTGGGTCGATTTTTACCAACTCCGCAAGTGGGTCTTGAAAGCGTCGAGCAATAGACACCGCACCACGAATGGTGACATCCAAATCGGGGAACTCTTGTATCGCAATCGGTGAGGCAGAATAAACAGACGCCCCCGCTTCACTGACCACCACCGCACGACAATCAAGCTGCTGTTGTGTTATTAGTGCATTAATAAGCGCTTCGGTTTCCCGTGAGGCCGTGCCATTACCAACGGCCAACCAAGCAATGCGATGCCGATTAATAAGGGACAGCAAAGTAGCTTCGGCTTCTTGTGTGCGATTTTGAGGTCCATGAGGGTAAATAACCCCGTGATCTAATACACTGCCTTGTTCATCAATCACAGCCAGTTTTACGCCATTACGAAAACCTGGATCAACGCCTAATACACGAAACGCCCCTGCTGGTGCCGACATTAATAAGTCGTGTAAATTATCCGCAAAAACCTGTATCGCCCCTTCTTCGGCTCGGTCTTTCAGCTGAGTTAAAACATCGGTTTCTAATTTAGGCAGCAGTTTCTTATCCCAAGCAAGGTTTAAATAACGTCGCTGTACAGACGTTACACGATTCGATTCCGGTTGTGTTCCATCAAACAGTTGATTCAATTGAGGAAAGAGTAAAGTGTCCGGGTAAGAAGCCGAGTATTTCAATGCAACACTCAGCTTTAATATGGATTCTTTTTTCCTCTAAATAACGCCAGCAATCTATGCGCTGGCACTTTATTTATATCTTCTTGGTAATCAAAGTAATCTCGAAATTTCTCGCCTAATTCTTTTTTGCCTCTTAATACGCGACTGATGATACGTCCATTTTTCAGCAATTCTGCTCGACCTTGCTTTAGTACGTCACTGTCATTAGCAATGGTTTCGCTTACTATCTCTACCACCCCTTCTAGAGCCTGTTCAGGCGTGACTTTGCTGTTCGTTTGCTTGCACCATGCGGAAACAGCCGACACGCTGTCCGAACGATCGCCAGACCAGATTAGCGCGGCCAGCGGTTGCAGACCTTGCTCTCTTGCTTCATCGGCTTTTGTTTTGCGCGCTTTTTTAAAAGGGGCGTATAGATCTTCTAATTCATTTTTAGAGGTGGCGTTCTGTATTTTCTTTCGAATAATATCGGTTACCGCTGGCTCGTCAGCTAATAATGAGAGGATGCTTTCTTTGCGTTTACCTAATTCCACTAGGTATTGCCATCTATCATAAAATGAACGCAGATCCATGTCGCTCATACCGCCCGTACTCTCTTTTCTATATCGAGCAATGAATGGCACCGTGGCACCTTCTTCAAATAATTGAATGATGTTGTTACTGTGTTTTTTTAATATAGAAAACTCTGTACTTAGGTTATCTGCTATAGAACTCATGTATTACCCTATTGTTTACACTTTTCTAACAGTCCAACTACGTTATTTTATTAGCATGTTAGGATGTTTTTTATTAAAATCCGCACACAAACTTGAAATAGTATAAAATCACACCACAATGTATTGATAGCAATTCAATTATTATGCAGAGAAAGCAAAGTATATTGATTTGATCAAATATATGACAAGCCCACTTCTCAATGGATTTTAATAAATTACCAGAGAAGATAGAAAACCTTTTCTAAGGAAATCGTTTTTAATGGCTTATTTTAACACCACTGAGTGTAAAAGATGGATCTCTTTTCAGTGCAGGACCATACCAACCAGTTCTTAACAGATTAATAGGGGACACCAATGAGTTTATTAGTTGAATTAGCAGGCAATAAAGCAAAAGCACGTGCAGCAGGTAAAGAGCTAAGCGTTGCACAGCTTGAAAACCTAATTGCTGGCTTCACCAATGCACTTGAAAAAGCGAAGGAAGAAGAAGCTGCACGCGAAGCGGAACAAGCGCTTAAATCGGCCCGCGCAGAAGAAATCGCCAACCTAATTGCAAAAAGCGGCCTAACAATGGAAGAAATTGCGCTGTTAACCACACCAAAAGCTGGCGCGACAAAAGGCAAAACAGTAGAGCCTAAATACCGCCTAGTGGTAGAGGGTGAAACACATGAGTGGACTGGCCGTGGCCGCACACCAAAAGTATTCCAAGAATACTTTGATGCTGGTAACAGCCGTGACAGCGTTGAAATCAAATAAGACTTTGATGTCAGTGTCGAACAGATAATAAAAAAGCGACTCATGAGTCGCTTTTTTATTATCTTAAAATCCGCACTTGTCGTTAGATTTTGTGCGTATAAATCAGATCCCAAACACCGTGCCCCAAACGCTCGCCACGTTGTTCAAATTTGGTCAGCGGTCGCCATTCAGGTCGAGGATGATACAACCCTTTACCCGCGGCATTTTCATACCCTGCTTGAACTTCCATTACTTCCATCATGTGCTCTGCGTATGGCTGCCAATCTGTCGCCATATGGAAATGTCCGCCGTCTTTTAAAACATTAGCCACTTGTTGAGCAAACAAAGGCTGAACGATACGGCGTTTGTTGTGCTTTTTCTTGTGCCAAGGATCAGGGAAAAATAATTGAAATGCACTGGCGGCTTTTTGCGGTAAGCAATTTGCCATGACTTCAATCGCGTCATCACAATAAACTCGCAAATTGGTTACGCCCTGTTCGGTCGCCAACATCATCAATTTAGCCACGCCAGGGGGATGAACTTCGATTCCAATAAAGTCTTTCTCTGGGGCATTTTTCGCCATTTCAACCAGTGATGCGCCCATACCAAACCCAACTTCCAGCACAACGTCCGCTTCACGGCCAAATACCGTGGCGTAGTCGATACGTCCATCGGCCAGATCTAAACCGTAGATTTCCCAGTTTGCGTCGTAGTTTTTTTGTTGGCCTTCGGTCATGCGACCTCCTCGTACCACAAAACTGCGAATGGTACGTTTTTTAATAGGCTCTTGTGTTTCTGTTTTTTGATCTTGCATGATTGTGTGTCGCTTAGCGTAAATATGTTCTATTTGTGTGTGCTTACCATTCCATATTGGAAGAATAAAACACGCATTATCAATTTGGTCGCCATACTACCCGAAAAAGCCAATTATGTCCTGCTTTGAACTCAGTTCTAAAAATGAACAAAATAGTGCCTTTATTACGTTGAAGCGCGCCACAAACGTAACGCCAATAACCCCCATGCCATCAAATAGCACAATCCACCTAATGGCGTAACAGCACCCAAAAAGGTCAGGCCACTTAATGCCATGAGATACAAGCTACCAGCGAATAACAGATTTCCCACTGAAAACAGCAGCAAAATACGCGGAGCCTTAAGTGCCAAAGACGACATAGACACCGCCAACCCAGCAAGCGAATGGTACATAAGATATTGGCTCGCAGTCTGCCACCAGCCTAATGCTTTTAGGTCAAGAATCGTGGTTAAAGCATGCGCACCAAATGCACCCGCGGCCACAGAAAGAGCTGCTTGTATTGCAAATAGTGCTGCCCATTTTGATAAGGATGACGTCGTAATCATAAAAAAGTCACTGTAGGACAATGGATGTGTTGATAAGGTCTTATCTGAACAGATAATTTATTCTAGGACGTTAAAGTACCCATTACTGCCAATGGCATAATAACGATTGCCGGGGCCATACGCCAAAGCAAGCACCACGGAGCCGGTTAGACGGCTTTTCTGCTGCATAATGTCCCACTCTTTCTGAACAATGCCAGTACTCACCTGAGCCAAGGTCACACGACCGGTAACTTCCCCCATCAAAATGGTTCGGTCATCTTTTGCAAACACCGCCTGACTGATCGTTACATTACGGTATTGCAATGCTCCGGTGTCTATCTTTGTCAGTTCTTTGCCCGTTCTTGTTGACCAAATTTTTGCATTTCCTAATTGCGCGGCGCCAAACGCGTATTTACCGTCTGCCGATAACGCCACACTGGCGATGGCATTATTTAAGGGCCATTCGTATTTTTTCTCGCCCGTTTGCATGTCCCACAAAATCACTTTAGACAAATCGTCGCCGGTGATTCCCAGCATGCCATCCGGTGTGACATCAACGGCTCGCACAGTCGCCCCCGTTCTTAGGGTCTGTTTTATGCCGCCACGTTTGATATCAAAATAGCGTGCGGTTTGATCATTCAAACCAATCAAGGCGTAATCGCCATTTTGCGTTAATTTAAGCGATTGAATATCGCCTGGTGTATTCCAAAAACCGTCCGGCTTTCCGGTGACGGTATTCCACAACACCAATGTGCGTGCACCGCCCGTTGCGGCAAATTGACCAGTTGGGTCAATGTCTACGCCCAACAAAGAGGAATACTCCCCTTGGGCATGGTTCCAATTATAACGACGCTCATTTACCGCGTTTACCCAGTAACTGCCACCGTGTTCAATAGAACCAATCAAAGCGGTCGAGCCATCATCGCTCAACACCGCCGAATACAAACCTTGCACAGCGTATTTCGCCGTTCGAACTGGCGCCTCTGCCGAGCAAGACAATAACGCCGCGCAGCAGAAAACCATAACCCCCAATTCAAGCGTCTTTTTCGCTGTGCGCTTCATGTAATTCCTTAATTAATTGGTCTTCGAATTGAAACCGTTCAGCCATAACGAGCGTTAAGGCCTGCAAAGAAAATGGCAAAGCCTCTAATTGCGCATTGCAATGTTCTTTGGTGTCGTATTTGTCGTTAAACTCAATCGCCACTTCCGTCGAACTGTCTATCTGCGGCAAAAGTTCGCGTAACAATACCAAGGCACCGTCATCATGAAATTCTTTGGCTTCCAACGCCAATTGTTCGTAAACTGTAAAATGACCCGCAGACACATAGTCCACCAGCATTTCGCATACCGCTTGTATTTTAGGTGTGTCCGTCGGTGTAAATTCACCTCGCTCACGCAAATACATCCAGTTCTCAATCAATTGTCGACGCTGCTCTAACCAACGATCAATAATGATGTGTACTCCGCCCCATCGCTCTTGGGCTGTTTTACAACCTTCTAACATATGCAGACTCCATCAGGCGTTCATTATTATTACTGTCTTACCTCAAGCATATTCCGATACGTTACCCCCTGCAAGACGATAGTCAGGGGGTATTTGTAACCTTTTATTAGCGAAAGGTGTTTTTACCCGCTCGCACAGCGATCACGATATTAATGATGGCCATGCCGACAAATGCCACCAAAGTCCAGCCAGGAATGCTGATACCAAAGAGTGTCCACACCACATCTCCGCACTCTCCGGTACCCATCACCATCGCCTGCATAATTTCTTGCCACGGGAAGACTTCAAACATGTAGCTTAGTCCCGGCAAGCACGCAGGTAGCTGCTCCGCCGGCAAATTTTGTAAATACAGATGGCGAATCGCCAGCGCCGCACCCGCAAAAGACAACACCACGACCAGCCAAGAACAGCTTTTTCGAACGGTGGCATTGGCCGTCAATGCAGAACCCAAAGACACCACCCCCACGCAAAAGAAAACAATGCGCTGCAACATACACAATGGGCAAGGCTCTAGCCCCATTTGGTATTCCATATAAAAAGCCACGGCTAAAAGAGCAAACGCGGCAAACGCAACCAAACCATGAAAACGACGAGCAGACAAAAACGCAAACATAAACGAAGGTTCCTAAGCTGACTAAAGTGATAATTTAAAAATATGAGTTTATGACAATAAGAAGACCAGAAAGTGCGAAATTCCTACTGACAGAACGCTTTAATGGCAGTTAGTATACTGTCTATTGGAACGAATACGAGAATCTACCATGTCATTGATGATGTCCTTGAGCAATAAAATGCGAATCCTTGCTCTGAGCTGTGCTTTTTGCGCAACCAGCCTGAATGTCTACGCGGCAGAAGAAGGCGAAGCGCCCGTTCCGACCTATATCGAGTTAAAACCCAACTTTGTCGTAAACCATGTGGGGGATGAAACACGACTTAAATACATAAAGACCAGCATTAGCATCCGCACCGACATGAGCAAAAAAGAACTGATCGAAGCCAATATGCCCTTGGTCAGAGACGCACTCGTCATGTTTCTCAGCTCACGCACCACAGAACAAGTCACAGGCGCCATCGCCAGAGAGAAAACTCGCGAAGAAGCGGCTGTTGCCGTCAATTCCGCATTAAAAGAAGAAACCGGCGCAGAACCAGTGAAAGACATTTTATTTGCCAGCTTTGTGACACAGTAAACACTCATTTACATACTCATTTGCTCAAACACAAAAAAAGCCCCTTGACTACCAAGAGGCTTTTTTTATGAAAAATGACTCGCCCTAAAATCAACTTACAACTCTTTGATGTCATCAGGATCGACGTAACCAGACAATTTGTCTGTGGCTTCGTTATTGAAAAACTTCTCCATTTGCTCCATTACATATTTACGAGAGTCAGGCTGCATCAGGTTCAATTGCTTTTCGTTGATCATCATTGTTTGCAGTAACTGCCATTCTTGCCAAGCTTGTTTAGACACTGACTGTAGAATTTCTTGGCCTTTTGCTCCCGGTAACGGCGCGCGGTCTAACGCCTCCATGTCTTTCTGAAACTTTTTGCAAAATACTGTATTCGCCATAGGAATCTCTCGCCATCATAAAGTAATAGAGTGAATAATGGCGTTAACACGTCAGAATTCAAGGCATTATAGAAATAAGATAAGAAACGCGATCCACTTAGCTCCTCCCCCTTGAAGATAAGGGGAAGGAACAAAAAAACGTACTTAGCCCCTCCCCTGCTAAGGGGGAGGCTGGGAGGGGTTAATAAAGCTAACAACCCCATCCTAACCTTCCCCTTGAAGATAAGGGGAAGGAACAAAAATGCTTAGCCCCTCCCGCTGCTAAGGGGGAGGCTGGGAGGGGGTTAAAAAGCTAACAACCCCATCTTAACCTTCCCCTTGAAGATAAGGGGGAGGCTGGGAGGGGGTCAACAAAGCTAACAACCCCATCCTAACCTTCCCTGGAAGATAAGGGAAGGAACAAAAATACTTAGCCCCTCCCCCTGCCAAGGGGGAGGCTGAGAGGGGTTAACAAAGCTAACAACCCCATCCTAACCTTCCCCTTGAAGATAAGGGGAAGGAACAAAAATGCTTAGCCCCTCCCCCACTAAGGGGAGGCTGGGAGGGGGTCAATAAAGCTAACAACCCCATCCTAACCTTCCCCTTGAAGATAAGGGGAAGGAACAAAAATGCTTAGCCCCTCCCCCTGCTAAGAGGGAGGCTGGGAGGGGGTCAGTTTTTAAGCACTTCCAACCAATCCAATCAGCACAAATACCGCAATAAAAACAAAAATCGACGGCCGTTTGTAACGCAAAACAACAAAACCTACCCCGACAATCATCAGATCCCAAATCGTCAGTAAACTGGACGTAGCTATTGGAGAATACAGTGCCGCCAGCAAAATCCCTACGACGGCCGCATTAAGACACGCCACAGCAGAACGACAACGTGCCCGCTGAAACACACTCTGCCAAACACCCTGCGCGCTCAACATCAACAACAAACCAGACAAAAAAACCGCTAAGGTCGCCACACCTGCCCACCACCAAATTTGGTGACCATCGGGGGCGGCAATGGCTCCTAAAAAGCTCGCCATGGTAAACATCGGTCCAGGTACCGCTTGAGCCGCCGCATAGCCTAATAAAACCGTCGACTCAGACACCATACCCGAGGCCGACGGCAAGACAAACGAAGACAGCATTGGCAACACCACATGACCGCCCCCAAACACCAAAGCGCCCGCCTGATAAAAGCGGCCAAACAAAGCACTCAAACCATCATTTAGGGCAAAACTAGCGATAAAAACGCCCACTACGATGGCCAACAGCACGCCAGAAAAACGTATCGGCGGCAACGACTCTTGCGGAGACATCGCCTTAGCCGGAACAAAAAGGCTGACCAATACCGCCAACAACAGCGCCCACAACGTGGCCAATCCAAATGGGAATAACACAATAAACAGCCCACACAACACCGCCAATGCGGCAAGTAATGTAGTCTGGCAAAACGATCGCCACATACTGACACAAGCGTCGGCCACCACGACCACAGCCAACAGTTTTAAGCTATGCACTATGCCGTCAAAATAGAGGTTCTCCTGCCACGTTTGGCCAAACTGCGCCAGCAACACCATGATGACAAAAGACGGCAAAGTAAAACCGATAAACGCTGCCAACGCCCCCATTATGCCCGCTCGATGATAGCCTAAAGCAAAGCCTACTTGGCTAGACCCTGGGCCAGGAACAATTTGACTTAGCGCCACCCACTGAGCATATTGGGATTCGCTCGCCCATTGTTTTCGTTTGATAAAAGTTTGGTTGAAATAACCAAGGTGTGCGGCGGGCCCACCGAAACTGGTAAAACCCAACAATAAAAACGAAACAAAAACCTCGACCACACGTTTATAAAAAGAGAGGTTTTTTTCAGTCATCGGACACTCATTCCCAATTCATTCAGTTGCTCTAAAATACGTCTTACTGGCGCAGGTAACCCCTGTGCTAACGCTTCATCTGGATTAAACCATTGATATTTATCACCCTCTCCCACTAATTGAATGTCAGACACCACTATCTGGCTGGGCGAAATATCTAAATGGTAATGACTAAAAGTATGTCGAAACAATGACAACGGCGTGACAACCGACACCTGCGTCGCAAATCGTTGCTCTGTATGCAAGACAACCGACTCGTCTACCGCCAATTCAGGCAAGCTCCATAGCCCACCCCAAATCCCAACCGAAGGCCGTTTTTCCAATAACCACTGACCTTTCGGGTTGGTCAATACCAATAATTGAATGCTTTTCTCTGGCTTGGCGGCTTTTTTCGGTTTACGAATGGGAAATTGTGTTGGGTCTTGCGTCAGTCGACCTTGGCAGTCTTCTTCCAATGGACACAGCAGACATTGTGGCTTCGAACGAGTACACAGCGTCGCCCCTAGATCCATCATAGCTTGCGTGTAATCACCACAGCGTTCACTTGGCATATAATGCTCGGCTAAGTCCCACATGGCATTTTCCGTCTTTTTCTCACCTGGCCAAGTCGGCACCGCATGAAAACGAGCCAATACACGCTTCACATTGCCATCCAAAATCGCGGCCTGAACACCACGAGAAATCGACAATATCGCCGCTGCAGTGGAGCGCCCAATGCCAGGTAACTCACACACCCCTTCCACACTGTGTGGAAACTCACTGTCCAACTCATCCACCAACATTTTTGCCGCTTTGTGCATGTTGCGTGCTCGCGCGTAATAGCCAAGGCCACTCCAATGCGCCAACACCTCGTCTTGTTCCGCGTCAGCAAGCGCCTCTACAGTGGGAAAGGAGGCCATGAATTTTTGGTAATACGGAATCACCGTTGTCACTTGCGTTTGTTGCAACATGATTTCAGAAATCCAAACACGGTAAGGCGTTTTGTGCTCTTGCCAAGGCAAGTTTTTACGCCCGTGCTCATCAAACCACGCTAATACACGAGGCGCGAAATTATCAACTGGTTGCATGTATTTCTCACATTTACGCCGTTTTATCCGTATGGGTTAAAACAAGCTCTTTAGTTTTTCTTTTAATTTCTCTTTTAACTTTTCTTCTTCCGCTTTCCGCTTTGCTTCAAGCTCGGCCTTTAATCGGGCGGTTTCCGCTTGTTTTTTCGCGTCTAATTCCGCTTTAATCTCCGCTTCCTTGGCTTTTAGTCGGGCTTTTTCTGCGTCCAATTTTTGCGTCAACTCGACTTTAGCAAGGTCCGCAAACAACTTCCCAAAGCCTTTTAGATCAGGGCGACATAAGCCCGCTGGGTCATCACTAAACTGACCTTTACAGACAATAGGAAACGCCAATTTGGTTACCTTTTCATTCACACGGCACGCGTTGTCTAATTCACTGCCAGCGAGGCCAACATTGGCCTGATAATTCAACGAAGATTCAGGCAATGACACCACGCCATCACCGGTTACTTGAATGCCCGCGGAACTGATTTTCAAACCGGGCGTAGACACTTGGCCGTTTACAATATGGGCAGGAAAACGCATGGTTTCAAACGGTGTATCTGGCCCAAATTGTTGTTCATCAATGCGCTCTTTGCGTGTGGCTGCGATGCCTTCACACACGGTTTTGGTTAAGTTCGTTCCGACCAATGCACCATTCTTGATTTCAATAAGCACATCGCCCTGTAAAGACGCCATCAGGTCATTGACGCTGTTGCCGCTCGTTTTTAGATCACCGTTTAAATACGTGGCTCCGGCGATTTTATTTAGATCCATGAAGTCCACTAACAATGGCTGAATTTGCACGCCCTCAATGGCAGGAGACACATCGATTACCGGTTGTTTGCCTCTCACATCCAGACGCGCTTTGGAAGACACGGTTCCCTTATACAAGGCCACTTGCAATGGTGCGACGGTGACTACCCCATGAGATTGGGTCGAATCCAACGACACTTTGTCAATTTTTACTTTTTTGACAATGATGTTTTCAAACACCAAACCAACATGACCATTTAACCCGCGAATCAGCTCGACAGGGATCAAAGCATCGGCTTCTTGTGCGGTTTGGGCTTCCATTTGCGCGGCGGTTATGGCCTCTTTTGAGCCATTTTCATTAGGGGTAATCGGCGTTGGCAAATAGCGGTCTAGGTCTAGGTTTTTACCTGCAACTTTAATGTCCCAGCGCAAAGGCGACAGATCCACCACCGCATTGGCTTCCATGTTGGTGTCATCCATGGCAATTGAAATGGGCTGTGCGGTGATCGATTCTAGATTGCCTTCTAGGGTGATATTGGCACGCGCTTTCGTAAACGCACTGTCATCGGACATGTCCGGTACAGGTAAGTTAAGGCGTGTCATTAAATAGCGGGGATTCACGTCCCCCACCGACAATACGGCTGAAAACTGTGGCTCACTCAATACTTGATACGCTTGAACTTTGGCGTCTAGGTTCACACCCAGCACACTTAACGCCGCGCCTTCTATTAAGACATTCTCTTGCGGCAAATCCACATCCACATTCGCCACTTTGAGTTTTGCGCTGATTGGGCTAACAGGCAAAAGCGCGCTGTCTACCTCGGCTGACAACACTAACGAATCCAACGCTAACGCTTCTCTTTCTGGAAAAACGGCAAGATTGGCGTTCAACGACACGTTGGCTTTAATGGGCGACTGCCCCTGTAAATCACTTTGCGTTACGGCAATGTCCATCACCATTGGCCACGCTTTGTCCCATTCCACATCGTTTAATTGAATATTAAAGACGGCGCTCAACAACTGATTGGTTTGTTCATCACGGTACTGAACTTGCGCGTTTTCAATACGCAACTCGTCCAACTGTATAGCGGGAAGCGCTCGACTTGGTGTGCTGTCGGTAGTGGTCGAAGAAGAGGGATTCACGGTTGCCGCTGTCGTTCCTGTTTGGTTGAGCGATTTCTCGCTCGGGCTTGCCGATGGGTTTAACTGCCAATTCCCTTGCCCTTTGGCGTTTTTGCTTAAACTGGCTTTCACATTGACTAGGTTGACCTTATTCACCTGAATCTTCTGTTCCAGCAAGGGTAAAATAGCCAATCCAAACTCTGCGCGGTCGAATTGCACTATTTCAGGGTCAGAACCCAAAGCCACGCCAATATCTTCTAAGTTCAAACCTAACCAAGGAAAAACGACCAACTGATGTCGCCATCCAAACGCAGACTGACATTGGCTTTTTCTAACGCAACGTTTTTGAGTTCGTCTTTAAAATCATTGGGATTCACAAACAACATCACGTACGCCAACAGCAAAGCAATGACGGCGAACAAACCCACCACTAACATACCAATTCGCTTTAACCACACCATGAAAAACCCCTAAATGAATTGTCCTTACCAGCCTCCCCCTTAGCAGGGGGAGGAGCTCGTACGTTTTTTTTGTTCCTTCCCCTTATCTTCAAGGGGAAGGTTAGGATGGGGTTGTTAGTTTTTTAACCCCCTCCCAGCCTCCCCCTTAGCAGGGGGAGGAGCTAAGTACGTTTTTTTGTTCCTTCTTCTTATCTTCCAAAGGCAGGAATAAAAATATCGCCATATCATAGCATTCGATGTTGGCGTTTATCGATGCAATAGCGATAACTCATCGAAAAACACACGGACAAAGCATAGAAGCAAACGTGTCCACGTTCTATAATGATCATCTTATGTCATCCTCTTAATACACAAAACGTGGCGGCCATTCGTCACAATCACGGTGGAGAAACCAATCAATGTCCGATCGCATTGCCAGTGTCGAGCGCAATACGCTTGAAACTCAGATCAAGGTGTCGATTAACTTAGACGGTACCGGTAAATTCAACTGCTTCACAGGCGTTCCTTTCCTTGACCACATGCTTGAACAAGTCGCGCGTCATGGCCTGATTGATTTAGATATTCATGCCGTGGGCGACCTTCACATTGACGCTCACCACACTGTTGAAGATTTGGGTATCACATTAGGGCAAGCATTTGATATTGCTGTTGGCGACAAAAAAGGCATCAAACGCTACGGCCACGCTTATGTGCCATTAGACGAAGCCTTATCTCGTGTGGTGATCGATTTCTCTGGCCGTCCAGGTCTAGAAATGCACGTGCCATTTACTCGTGGCTCTGTTGGTGGCTTTGATGTAGATTTATTCTCTGAGTTTTTCCACGGTTTTATTAATCACGCAAAAGTGACCCTACACCTAGATAACCTGCGCGGTAAAAACACTCACCACCAAGCGGAAACCATCTTCAAAGCATTTGGTCGTGCATTGCGCATGGCACTAGAAGCGGACGAACGTATGGCGGGGCAAATGCCTTCCACCAAAGGTTCTTTGTAGGACTCTCTTAGTTTGAGCGATAAGAGTATGAGCAATAAGAGTATGAGTGAAACGAAAAGATCCACCGTCGCGGTAATCGACTATGGCATGGGCAACCTTCACTCGGTTGCCAAAGCCCTTGAGCACGCGGCGGATGAAAACACCGACGTAATCGTCACCAGTGACCCTGCGGCGATCGATGCGGCAGACCGTGTTTTGCTGCCGGGCGTTGGTGCCATTCGTGATTGCATCGGCGAAATGCACAATGCTGGGCTGGTTCCTAGTATTCGCAAAGCCATGACAGAAAAACCTTTTCTTGCCATTTGTGTCGGTATTCAGTCGTTGATGTCACACAGTGAGGAAAACGGCGGCGTTGATTGCCTAAATCATTTTCAAGGCAACGCGCTGTTCTTTGGCGAACACCACAAAGACCATGACGGCAGCAAACTCAAAGTGCCGCACATGGGCTGGAATCAGGTTAAACATACCATAAACCACCCGCTTTGGGCGGGGATTCCAGACAACGCGCGCTTTTACTTTGTGCACAGCTTTTATGTGGTGCCAGAAAACAAAAATGAAGTCGCAGGCACCTGTGACTATGGTTTGGAGTTCTGTGTTGCGATTGCGCGTGACAATGTGTTCGCGGTGCAATTCCACCCAGAGAAAAGCCACAAAGACGGCCTTCAACTGTATAAAAACTTCCTTAACTGGGATGGCAAGCCATAACAGCAATCGATATTAGGAGCCGTAAATGGGCTTAGCAAAACGCATTATTCCTTGCCTTGATGTGGACAATGGCCGCGTTGTAAAAGGCGTTCAGTTCGTTGATATTCGTGACGCTGGCGACCCAGTTGAAGTCGCAAAACGCTACAACGAACAAGGTGCAGATGAGATTACCTTTCTCGACATCACTGCCAGTTCAGACGATCGCGCAACGACAGTTCACATGGTTGAAGCCATTGCCAGCCAAGTGTTTATCCCGCTTACCGTAGGCGGCGGCATTCGTACCTGCGAAGACATTCGTCGCATGCTTAACGCAGGCGCAGACAAAGTTGGCATTAATACCGCAGCGGTCTTTAACCCTGAGTTTGTGCGCGAAGCCGCACAACGCTTTGGTTCTCAGTGTATCGTTGTCGCCATTGATGCGAAAAAAGTCAGCGCCGAAGGCGAACCAGACAAATGGGAAATTTTCACCCATGGTGGCCGTAAACCGACTGGTTTAGACGCCGTTGAGTGGGCGAAGAAAATGGTCAAATACGGCGCAGGAGAAATCTTGCTGACCAGTATGGACCGCGACGGCACCAAAAATGGTTTCGACCTTGGCGTTACTCGCGCCATTAGTGAAGCCGTGCATGTGCCTGTTATCGCCTCTGGTGGCGTTGGTAACCTCGATCATCTTGTCGATGGCGTCATCGAAGGCAAAGCCGATGCCGTGTTGGCGGCCAGTATTTTCCATTTCGGTGAATACAGCATTCAAGAAGCCAAGCAACGCATGACCGACGCCGGCATTGAAATGCGTCTTTAGCGCATTCAGAAATGGCATCAAAAAATTAAAAACGCGGTGTATCAACATCGCGTTTTTATTTTCGTATCCTCATCGGGAAGTCAGCATTTTTTGTGCATGGGATATCTGTTGCTTGCTGCGAATAAGCTCTGCCGAGTACAATCCTTGAAATTTCATTTTGCCTTATTCAATAGAAGGACGACTTCTTGACTACCTTAACCGATGCTTTGCAAGCGTTGGCAGACCATTGCCAACAAGCCGCGACAACTTCTGCCTTAACATTTCATCGTGGCGTAGAACGAGAAGCCTTACGCGTTGACCGTACCGAAGGCCGCATTTCGCACAAGCCTCATCCAAAAGCATTGGGCTCCGCTTTGACTCACAGCTCCATTACAACGGATTATTCTGAGTCACTAATGGAGTTCATCACTGGCGTTCACCCAAGTGTGGAAGGCGTCATAAAGGAACTGGAAGACATTCATAATTTGGTCAACCACGAACTTTACAAGCAAGACGAATGTTTGTGGCCAGCCAGTATGCCTTGTTATTTGGCCGGTAATGAGGACGTTCCTATTGCCTATTATGGCGAATCAAACACCGGCAAGCTAAAGCGCGTTTATCGTGAAGGTTTGTCTAATCGCTATGGTCGCATCATGCAATGCATCGCGGGCATGCATTACAACTTCTCTTTCGACAAGGATTTCTGGTCTTTCTTGGAAAACCATAAAGGCCGTGCCAATCTTTCGGCGACTGAAAAGCAAGCATTCCAATCAGACAGTTATTTTGCCCTGATCCGTAACTTCCGTCGCAGTTCTTGGATGTTATCACTGTTGTTTGGCGCTTCTCCTGCCATCGATGACAGCTTTCTTCCGAAAAAACCAGACAGTTTAAACGCGCTTGAGAAAAACACTTGGTTTGGCCCAAAAGCCACGTCACTACGAATGAGCGACCTTGGCTACCAAAACAAGGCGCAAGCCGATCTATACGTGTGCTACAACGAAGTTGACACCTACATCAGCACGGTCAAAAAAGCCTTGCAGACGCCTTATCAGCGTTACCAAGACATTGGCGTCAAAGTAGACGGCCAATATCGACAGCTGAATAGTAATTTGCTGCAAATAGAAAACGAGTACTACAGCGACATTCGACCCAAGCGTGTCACCCAACCGGGCGAGCATCCGAGCGCAGCACTTCATGCACGAGGGGTTGAATACATTGAAGTTCGTATTATGGATCTTGATCCAAGCTCTTCGATTGGCATGCAATCTTCGACGCTGTACTTCATCGATGTATTCTTGCTTTACTGCATGCTGCGTGGTGATGAGCGTCTAGGCAGTGCAGAATGCAGCCAACTGCGTCAAATGCAACAAGAGATTGCTTCCCACGGTCGTGATTTGGATATGGATTTTGACTTTGGCCAAGGCCCAACCAAGCTTCGCTCAAAAGCAGAATCGATGTTGGACTCACTGGCGGAAGTAGCGGATTTTCTGTCCAATAAAACAGGCAATCCCGCTTACCGTGATGCGGTTGAAATGCAGCGAGAAAAGCTCAGCAACGAGGCACTGCTTCCTTCGTCTCAGCTGTTAGAGCGCAGTAAAGCACAACAAGGTTACCAAAACGCCATGTTGGCACTCTCTAAAGAGCAGCAGACACAGTGGATGTCTCGCCCATTATCTGACGAGCTGATCCGTGAATTTACGCTAAAAGCCGAGCGGTCTTTACAAGACCAAGAGGCAATGGAAGCGGCAGACGACGTCGATTTCGACACCTTTCTTACGGCGTATTTAACTCCACAATAAAACGTCTTTTACACCTATAGACCTAAAAAAAGCCTCGATGAGGCTTTTTTAGGTCTGGTTCAGATCGGGCGTTCTATTTAACACACGCTATTATGCATTTGGTGAAACCGGAATCTCTTCCAGATTATCAAGTACCAACCATTCAGCCAGTTTGATGCGCAAGTTGTCGACACCGTCACCATTGAGTGAAGAAAACGTTTGTACTGTGCCATCAACGCCTTGCGCTTTTAGGGCTTTTTGTACCGTAAACATGGAAGCTTGAGCTGGACCGCGCTTTAACTTATCCGACTTGGTCAGTAGCACGTGCACTTTCATGCGATTGGACTTCGCCCAATCCAACATCATTTCGTCAAATTCTTTTAATGGGTGGCGAATGTCCATCACCAAAACCACCCCCGCCAACGAGCGACGGTTCATCAGGTAATCTTGCATGTGAGCTTGCCAGACTTTTTTCATTTCAATCGGCACTTTTGCAAACCCGTATCCAGGCAAGTCAATCAAACGACGATCGTCCACGTTTAACCCAAAACAGTTAATCAGCTGAGTACGTCCAGGTGTTTTGGAAGTACGAGCCAATTTCTTTTGGTTGGTCAGCGTGTTCAACGCCGTTGATTTGCCCGCATTCGAGCGACCTGCAAATGCGACTTCGACGCCTTGGTCTAAAGGGCATTGAGAGAGTTTCTCGGCACTTTTAATAAAGTGTGCAGATTGAAAAGTGGAGTCAAAAGGGGTCATAAGTTGATATTCGTCAGTAGATTCGGATTTGCATTCAGATTTATTTCATTTGCTGTATATAATGCCAGCAATCGTAAAAATATGCCATGTTAAACTCGGCTAGACACGGGAATCACAGGAAATGAGCAAAGCCACCATTGATCCGATGTTTCATTTCATTAAAAACATTGAGAAAGACTCCACCAATCTGCTTTTTTGTTGTAAGTTTTATGTAAACTTACTGGAAATGCAGAACCTTCCTCAATTCAAATAATCGTATTCTATGTCATTCTGTGCATGATATGCAGATACTATTAAAGACAAACATAACCATTTAATACGATCAGGAGTAACCCATGATAAAGCTGTTTTCAGCATTGATACTTTCTTTCTTTATTTCACTAACGGCGACTGCGGCAGAATACAGTGACGGCAATGGCTACACGACGATTAAAACGCCCGTTCGTACCAGCGACCCAAGCAAGATCGAAGTCACTGAAATTTTTTGGTACGGATGCCCACATTGCTACAAGTTAGAACCTATTACCGCCGCATGGAAAAAGAACGCACCAAGCGATGTTGATTTTAAATTCCTACCAGCGGTGTTTGGGCGTAACTGGTTAGCACACGCTAAAGCCTTCTACGTTGCCGATCTGCTTGGCATTGAAGATAAAATTCGCGCAGACCTTTTTAATGCTATCCATGTTGAACGTCGTAATCTAAACTCAGAAGACGCGTTGGCGAGCTTCTTTGCAAATTACGGTGTTAGCGAAGACGAGTTCCATAAACAATACAACTCTTTCGCAGTGAACAGCCGTTTGAGCCAAGCCGATGCAAAAATTCGTGCTTATGGTGCTCGCGGTGTTCCTGGATTGATTGTAAATGGTAAATACTTAGTCAGTGCTGAAACAGCGAATGGAAACGAAAATATTTATAAAGTCGTTGATTTTCTTATCGAGAAAGAACGTCAAAAATAATATAAATGAGGCGATATGACGGAATCATCAAGTGACAAACTGATCGAAGCTTTACGTAAAGCGGTTTCCCGAACGAGCATGCTCGCTGAAGGAAATGACCCTAAACTGGATTCCGTTGTTCGCCAAATTCGCCAAGCCATAACAAAAGGGGCGGACGCGAACGAGATACAAGACGTACTCAATGCGGCTGAGCCATTGCTTATTCAAAGCGATGAAGCTCAGCTAAGTCGAGCAAAGCAAGTTCGAAATTGCTTGCAAGATCTGATTGAACTACTTGAAAAGCAAGATACTAGCAGCGTTCCTCAAAACGAAAAGAAACAGCTAGAAGCACAAATACGTATGAACTGGCAAGTATCGTCACAATGGCCACACTTGCTAAAAGGCTTTTTGTCTTTAGCCGAAAAAACCCTAGTACAAACCGAACATAATCCGTCAAAAAGCTCTTTTTTCAAGCGTTTTTTTAACCGTGAAACTCAGGTCATTACGCCGAAAAACGACCAAGAAATCATGGTACAGATCAGTCATACGCTCGCGGGCTTGACGAATAACTTAATGCTCCCCAGCCATTATGATGACGATATCTCTGATCTTAAAAAAGCCCTATTAGGCAATAACAACTTACAACAATTACCCGCGCTGCTTGATGAAGTCATTAACTTAATCATGGTGGCCATTGGTAAAACACAAGAAAACCTCACCAACTACTTAAATCAATTAAACAAGCAACTTGCCAGTATTAACGAGTCCATTACCAGCAGTTATCATTCGCAAAAGTCGCTATCTGAAAGTCGGGAAGGATTTAACGCCAAACTTCAACAACAGGTCACGAACACGTCTCAGGCTGTCAAAGGGGCCAGCGATTTAGACAGTTTAAAGGCATTGATTGATGATCGGTTGTCGACGATATCGACCACCATGACCGAATACCGAACCCAGATGCTGAAGCAAGAAAAACTCGCGACACAGTCAATTACACAGCTAAAAAACAAAGTCACTCGCATGGAAAAAGACACCGCATCACTGCGCTCTTTGCTGCAAGAAAAATTGGCGCAAGCGATGACAGATTCCCTCACCGATTTACCCAATCGCACCGCCTACCAAGACGCTATTCTCCCACTCTGCAAAATCATGCAAAAAACACAGAAGCCTATTTGTTTGGCCGTTTGCGACATTGATCATTTTAAAAAAGTAAATGACACATGGGGGCATCTTGCCGGCGATAAGGTATTACGTCTGGTTCCAAAACAAATTCGCAGTATTTTGTCGAAGGAAGATTTGATGTTCCGTTATGGTGGAGAAGAATTTGTTATTGTTTTTCCCGAGTTGACTCTTACACAAGCCACCGAACGCGCGGAAGCCATTCGTCTGGCGGTGGCAAAAACCCCGTTTAATATGCAAGGCGAGCCCGTTTCTATCTCTGTTTCAATAGGAGTTGCCGAGCTGATCCCTCAAGAAGAGCCTGAATCTTTGTTCGCTCGTGCAGATAAACAGCTGTATCTCGCAAAAGAATCTGGCCGAAATAAAGTCATGGCCAACAAATAGAAAGGACAAAGCAGTACCAGAGCCTTGTCGTCGCGGTTACAATAACCGCCATACGCTCGCTACAATACAGCGACTAACACAATTGCCAGAAAAGAAGACAGGCGTGCGATGCCGCCATTAGGATGAAGTAGTTTATGCAAGACGATCAGAAAAAAACCACCGACTTTGGTTTTAAAGAAATTCCCACAGACGAGAAAGTACAAGCTGTCGCGCAAGTTTTCCACTCCGTCGCTGCAAAATACGACATTATGAATGACCTAATGTCTGGCGGCATTCATCGCCTATGGAAACGTCATACCATCAGCCAATCTGGTGTTCGTGCTGGCAACTGCGTACTCGATATTGCCGGCGGTACAGGGGATTTAACCCTAAAGTTTTCACGTTTAGTTGGCAGCCAAGGCCAAGTCATTTTGGCGGACATTAACGATTCCATGCTAAAAGTAGGTCGTGACAAATTGGCCAATCAAGGCGTCGTCGGAAACGTCAAATTTGTACAAGCCAATGCCGAAGCCTTGCCCTTCCCTGATGACACGTTTGATTGCATTACCATTGCGTTTGGTTTGCGCAATGTAACCGACAAATCCAAAGCGCTAGCCTCCATGTATCGTGTGCTCAAGCCTGGTGGACGTTTGCTGGTTCTTGAGTTCTCTAAACCCGAGTCAGAATTATTGTCGCAAGTGTATGACCAGTACTCATTCCGCCTTCTTCCAGCCATGGGCAAACTGATCGCCAATGACGCCGACAGCTACCGCTACTTGGCTGAGTCTATTCGCATGCACCCTGATCAAGAAACACTAAAAGGCATGATGGATGACGTGGGGTTTGAACGCACAAGCTACCAAAACTTAACCGGCGGTATTGTTGCGCTGCACAAAGGATTTAAATTCTAGTCATGCTAACCAGTACTTTTCGATTACTGCGCATACTGTTTACGGTTGTGCGCTTTCGCCTTGATGTGTTTATCCCATTTGCTCTTTTGCCTTGGTACATACGTTACACAGTCGGTGCCGTATGCTCTATCGGACGTCATAGAGCCAGCAAAAATAAAGGCGAACGTTTACGTCTAGCCTTAGAGTCACTTGGCCCTATTTTCGTAAAGTTTGGACAGATTTTATCGACAAGACGCGATCTTCTGGACGACGACATCGCCGATGAACTTGCCAAATTACAAGACAAAGTGCCTGCGTTTTCAGGGCAGGTAGCGCAAGCGATTATTGAGCGAGATTTGAAAGCACCGGTGGCGGAGTTATTTGCAAAATTTGACTCAACACCATTGGCATCGGCTTCTATTGCTCAGGTTCACACCGCAACCTTGCACACTGGAGAAGAGGTTGTCGTCAAAGTCATTCGACCGAATATTCAAAAAACCATCAGCAAAGACATTAGCCTGCTGTACACATTAGCGCATCTGGTCGCCAATATGAGTGCCGATGGTCGACGACTTCGCCCTGTAGAAGTGGTGACAGATTATGAATACACCATTTTAGACGAACTCGACCTAGCGAAAGAAGCCGCTAACACCGGCTTACTGCAACGTAACTTTACTGACTCTGAGTTGCTGTATGTTCCGCAAGTTTATTGGGATTTCAGCCATCGCAATGTCATGGTAATGGAACGCATTTCAGGCATTCCTGTCGCCGACATTGCCGCGCTAAACAAAGCCAATGTGGACATGAAGTGCCTGGCCGAGCGCGGTGTTGAAATCTTTTTTACCCAAGTGTTTTCCCATAGTTTTTTCCATGCTGACATGCACCCAGGGAATATTTTTGTTGATATAAGCAACCCTCAAAAACCAAAATACATTGCGATCGATTGCGCCATTATGGGCAGCTTGGATGATGCAGATAAAAGCTATTTGGCGCGTAATTTGTTGGCGTTTTTCCAGCGTGATTATCGTCTGGTTGCTGAGTTGCACGTGGAAAGTGGTTGGGTACCCAAAGGCACGCCCGTTCACGCATTTGAATCTGCAATTCGCAGTGTTTGTGAGCCCATGTTTGCCAAACCTTTGAAAGACATCTCTTTTGGACAAGTACTGATTGGGCTGTTCCAAACCGCTCGCCGTTTTAATATGGAAGTGCAGCCGCAACTGGTTTTGCTCGAAAAAACCTTGCTGAATATTGAGGGACTGGGGCGTCAGCTCTACCCAGATTTGGATCTTTGGGTAACAGCAAAACCTTTCCTAGAACGTTGGATGCGGGAACAAATGGGGCCTAAACGCGTCATGGAAGAAGTCCGTAAACAAGCACCACAATGGGCCGGACAACTCCCTCAGATACCAAACTTGATCTTCACGGCCTTATCGCAAATGTCGCATCAAGAAGAGCGCATACAGGCACAGACCGAAGCGATAACGCAACTTGGTAAAGAGCTGAAAAGCAGCCGACAAAATTTGCCATTTAGATTACTTGGCGCATTAAGCATTGGCGCAGCTTGGGTCATCACCGATCCCGTATCTTTACAACATTTAAAGGTTGCCGACATGACCAGTTTAGGCTTATTTTTAGTTGGCCTATATTTGCTTGTCTTAAAACCGTAACATTTGAGAGACTATAATGAATTCCGATGTATTGGCTGAATTAGCAGCGACTCTAGAACAACGTAAAACAGCAGCGGCAGACTCTTCATACGTAGCCAGTCTACATGCGAAAGGATTAAACAAAATCCTAGAAAAGGTAGGCGAAGAAAGCATTGAAACCATTATCGCAGCCAAAGATGCCGTGATTTCAGGTGACAAATCTGATCTGATTTATGAAACCGCCGACCTTTGGTTCCATACGCTTGTCATGTTATCTCACTTAGATATTGGCCCAGATGCTATCCTTGATGAACTGGCTCGTCGCTTTAACCTGTCTGGTCTTGATGAAAAAGCCAACAGAACCAAATAAACCGTAGGAGTAAAGTTATGTTAGGTGGAATCAGTATTTGGCAATTACTTATTGTCTTAGCCATTTTGGTGTTGATTTTCGGCACGAAAAAGCTCAAAAACCTAGGTTCTGATTTAGGTGGCGCGGTCAAAGGTTTCAAAGAAGCCGTGGACAAAGACAGCGACACAGAAGCCGACAAAACCGCTCAGCATAAAGTCATTGATGCCGAAGCGAAAAAAGACGATAAGAGCGCTTAAGCTGTGTTCGACATTGGCTTTTCAGAACTTCTTGTCGTCTTCGTCGTTGGCTTACTTATTTTAGGCCCTGAACGTTTGCCACATGCGGCAAAAACGGCAGGGCTTTGGGTTCGTAAAATTCGTCGAAGTATTAACTCGGTTCAACGAGAAATCAACGCTCAGTTGGATCAAGAAGAACTGCAACAAAAAATCAATGAAACCAACCAGCGACTGCTTAAAGAAGGCCAAGCCATTCAAAATACGATTACGCCGTATCCTGAAACGTTCGGCACGCCAGCAGATCAGGCACCTGAGCCACAAGCAGATATCCTAGACGCTGACACGGCTAAAGCCACAGCCACAAATGAAAACAAAACCGTGCCAGAGGCCAACAAGCCCACTGAATCAAAAACAGTAACGGATGCAACAAGCACCCAACCTTAGTGGCTATATTTTCTACATGACAGCGGACACATAACGCATTATGAGCACAGATTCTTCTAACCAAGCCCCATTGGTTGCTCACCTGATTGAGCTGAGAAACCGTTTATTAAAATGCGTTCTTGCGATACTCATTTTATTTATTGGCTTGTATTCGTTCGCAAATGATTTGTATTTGATCGTGTCGGAACCATTGCGATTGTTGCTGCCTGCTGGCAGCTCTTTGATTGCAACCGAAGTGGCGTCGCCTTTTCTTGCGCCATTAAAACTGACATTTGCAGTGGCTGTTCTCATCTCCGTGCCATACACTCTATTTCAGGCTTGGTCCTTTATCGCCCCTGCTTTGTATAAAAACGAGAAGCAAATCGCGATCCCTTTGTTAATTTCGAGCATTTTTCTTTTTTATGCCGGTGTGGTGTTTGCTTATTATGTCGTTCTACCGCTTATTTTTGGCTTCTTCACCACCGTTGGTCCAGGTGAAGTGACCGTTATGACGGACATCAACAACTACTTAAATTTTGTCTTAAAACTGTTTTTTGCGTTTGGTGTGACCTTTGAAATCCCAGTAGCAACGTATCTACTGATCAAGGCCGGCGTGACAACGGTTGCCACTCTATCGAAAAAGCGTCCGTATATTTTCCTAGGATGCTTTGTGGTGGGCATGCTCATCACGCCACCGGATATATTTTCACAAACCCTGCTCGCCATACCTATGTGGCTGTTGTTTGAGCTTGGTTTGATTGCCGGTCGTACCGTCAAAGTCGTGGTCGATGGTTCGGAAACGGAAGAAGACAGCGAAGCCTCTCACACCACCCCTTAATCGAGCATAAAAGTAACAGGCCCATCGTTGGTAAAGGACACTTTCATGTCAGCACCAAAACGGCCTGTTTCAACTCGTTGATATTGTGCTCTCACTTTCTCCACAAAATCGTTAAACAAACGCTCTGCTTCAGACGGGACAGCCGCTGTGGAAAAGCCAGGGCGCAGGCCTTTTTTGGTCTCTGCCGCCAAGGTGAATTGAGAGACCAATAACACACCACCACCGGCTTGCTGAACATTGAGGTTCATCTTGCCCTCTTCATCACTAAACATGCGGTATTTCAAAAGTTTGTCTGCCAATCGTTGAGCATCCGCTTCGGTATCGCCTTTTTCAATGCCAACCAACACCAGCTGTCCATGATCAATGGCTCCTACCGTGTCACCCTCTACAACAACGCTCGCGTTCAATGCTCGCTGCACCAATACTTTCATTGCACTCGCCCTCTTTCCTTTGGCTCTTCTTACGTTACGACTCTAGCAAACCCCAGATAAAACAAAAGCGCCCGAAGGCGCTTCTGTCGCTCACGGATTCATTTGCATGAACCCATTTGCTGCTGCTCTATAAAAACAACGTATTTAAAGCATTACACGAAGCAATGGCTTACTTACGACCAGCGCGTTTACGCTCGTTTTCAGTCAATAGCTTCTTACGAATACGAATGCTTTCTGGTGTTACTTCTACCAATTCATCGTCTTCGATAAACTCAAGCGCTTGCTCAAGTGTGTGGCGAATTGGTGGCGTCAATGTCAACGCTTCATCCGTACCAGAAGCACGCATGTTCGTTAACTGCTTCCCTTTAACAGGGTTAACCGTTAGGTCGTTATCGCGTGAATGGATACCGATTACTTGACCTTCGTACACTTCAACCGCATGACCTAGGAACAAACGACCACGGCTTTGTAGGTTGAACAATGCAAATGCTGCTGTCTTACCCGTCACCATGCTGATCAATACACCGTTTTGGCGTCCACCTACATCACCTTCTTTTACTGGACCGTAATGGTCAAATACACTGGTCATGATACCAGAGCCAGAAGTCAATGTTAGGAACAAGCCACGGAAGCCGATTAATCCACGAGAAGGCGTCATGAACTCAAGACGAACACGACCTTTACCATCTGGTTCCATGTTAGTTAATTCAGCTTTACGTAAGCCAAGCTCTTCCATGATAGAACCTTGATGCTGCTCTTCAACGTCGATAACAACCAACTCAAATGGTTCTTGAATTTTGCCGTCGATTTCTTTTTGAACTACTTCAGGACGAGAAACACCCATCTCGAAGCCTTCGCGACGCATGCTTTCAATCAAAACAGAGAGGTGAAGCTCACCACGACCAGAAACGATGAATTTATCCGGTGCATCACCTTGGCTTACGCGCAATGCCACGTTGTGGATAAGCTCTTGGTCCAAACGGTCTTTGATATTACGAGAAGTAACAAATTTACCTTCTTTACCAGCAAACGGAGAATCGTTCACCATGAAGGTCATGCTTACTGTTGGCTCATCTACAGACAATGCAGGAAGCGCTTCTACGCACTCTGGGTTACATAGCGTGTCAGAAATACTTAGGCCATCGATACCATTAATACAAACGATATCACCCGCCGACGCTTTTGTTGTATCGACACGAGCTAGACCATGGTAACCCTTAACGTTTAGAACTTTACCTTTACGCTCTTTACCGTCAGCAGATTTGATTACTACTTGCTGGTTTGGAGACAAGCTACCACGAGTGATACGGCCGATACCGATAACGCCAACGTACGCATCGTAGTCCAACGCAGACACCTGCATTTGGAACATGCCTTCTGGATCAACATCAGGAACAGGCACGCTGTCTACGATCATTTGGTAAAGTGGCACCATGTCTTCGGCCATGTTTTCTGGGTCATTACCAGAAATACCGTTGATTGCAGAGGCATAAATAACAGGGAAGTCTAATTGCTCTTCTGTTGCACCAAGGCTATCAAACAAGTCAAATACTTGATCCATAACCCAATCTGGACGAGCGCCAGGGCGGTCAATTTTGTTAATAACAACGATTGGACGAAGACCACGCTCAAATGCTTTTGATGTTACGAAACGAGTTTGTGGCATTGGGCCATCAACTGCGTCAACCAACAACAATACAGAGTCAACCATGGACAATACACGTTCTACTTCGCCGCCGAAGTCAGCGTGTCCAGGTGTGTCTACGATATTGATACGGTAATCGTTCCACATGATGGACGTGTTTTTCGCCAGAATGGTGATGCCGCGCTCTTTTTCTTGGTCGTTAGAGTCCATGATTCGCTCTGAACCAAGGTCTTTACGATCTAGCGTACCAGATTGTGTTAATAACTGATCAACCAAGGTAGTTTTACCATGGTCAACGTGGGCAATAATAGCTACGTTACGTAACTTATTGATATCATTAGACATTTATAGTTCTCTGCATTTAGCGTGAGCAAAAAGATAAACTGCCGCTTGATACGGGCAGATATGCTCTTCAAGCGTCTCGGATCTTGGTGCGGGATAAAATTCGCGCAATTGTACCCTTATATTTGTGAAGATCCCATTAAAGTGGCCAAAAAAGCCAATAAAATATCGAAATATTTATTTTTTGGCACCTTCTTCGCAAGTCTGCTTGTCTACCGTTTGCGCCCAAAACTGCGCGGCAAGCTCTTCCATTTGCCTCACCAGCTGATGCACCTCGTCACACTCTTTGGCGTCTTGCTCTCCATGCTGAACCAATTCACCAACTACTTTGACGGCATTGACCATACGATGGCTTATTTCGTTTGCGCATTCATTTTGTTGCTGCATTGCGTTTACGGTTTCTTGCATTTGTTGATGCACAACCTCTATCTCGGCCTGCGCATCAATAAGTCTCGCTTCTGCTGAGTGCGCTCTTGCTTGGCTTTCTTGGGCGACATCATACGCTTGTTCCATTTGTGACAGCGCCGTCATGGATCCTTTTTGCAAACGCTCCATAACCGCAACAATATCTTCTGTTGAATGGTACGTGCGTGTGGCCAGCCCTCTTACCTCATCCGCCACCACGGCGAACCCTCGTCCTTGATCGCCTGCGCGTGCGGCCTCTATCGCGGCATTTAATGCCAATAAGTTGGTCTGCTCAGCAACGTCTCGAATTACCCCAACCACGGAGGATATCGCATTACTGTCTTCCTTTAAGTTCGCCAAACCGTTTCGAGCGGCTTCCACTTGTTGACACACTCGACTCATTGCTTCTCGAGAAGACTGCATTTCTTCTCGTCCACCAAACATATTGTCTCGAGCCATTTGAGTATTTTGTTCGCTTTTTTGAGCGGAAGAGGCCACTTGATCCGTCACCACAGCCATGTCTTGCGACGCTTGCCCTATTAAGCCGAAGTCCCCTGATAATGCATTCAGCGCCTTTTGTTTACTCTCTACACTGGCACAGATAGTGGATTGCCTCGCCCACACATTTTTAGAAAAATCACTGATGCGCCCCATAATCGCAGCGGTTTCACCTCGCAAGCGAGACATAGCAAGGCCAAGCTGACCCGCTTCATCTGTTCGCCCCGTATACAAATACATCGCCAAGGTAGAATCTGATATGGTTTTGGCCTCATTTAAGACTCGTGTTAAAGGCCGTAGTAGTCCGCCAATACTGAACAAACACAGCAATAACGCCATGATTTCCAGAGTGGCCACCAGCCAAACGGATGATAAAAATTGCCCCAACAAGGCAACCACAAAAAAGAACGCCGTGGTGAGTTGCAGCTTTCTAAGTAAAGTCAATCGAGGGCGTCGTATTTGCTTTAAAGGTTTACCTTTCGCCTCTACCCCTTGTTGATAAAGCGATTCAGCTCGGTGCTTCACACCGTCATCAGGACGACGACGCACGGATTGAAATTCTGCCACCTCCCCCTCTCGTCGAATTGGGCTAACGTAGGCATCTACCCAATAGTGATCCCCATTTTTACAGTGATTTTTTACTATTCCCATCCAAGATTTATCGCGCTGCAAGTGCTGCCAAAGGTCTTTAAACGCAAGGGCGGGCATATCCGAATGGCGAATAATATTGTGAGGTTGGTCAATGAGCTCATCAAACCGATAGCCACTGACTTCTTCAAACTCGGGGTTCACATACTTAATGGCACTGCTAAGGTCTGTGATCGACAAAATGTTAGCATCATGGCTGACAACACGTTCTTTACCCACTGATGTATATGGCACCCGACACCCTCCCTATGTTCACAAAGTAGACAATTTCTTGAGGCGCCAAGCATAAGCAGGCCATAAAAAAAGGTTCTTGATGTAAATCAAGAACCTTTAACTATTGCGTAACAGTATGTAATACCAGTAAACAACCTAAGGCAAATACACTCCGACATTTTCATGCCCTTTGCCCAATAAGTAAGATGCGTGCATTCGACTCATGACGCCCTTGCCACAGTACAGTAAATGCATTGTGTCTTTATCAAGATCAGACCAATTAGAATCCAATGCAAAAAATGGAATCACTTTGACAGGACGACCGCTGACTTTCAATGGGCGGTTACTGGCTTCATCTGGGTGACGGATATCGATGATCACTTCGTCTCCCACGGGCATACGCACCACAGGCACTTCACCTTGATATTGCTTAGAAACATCGTCCATTACATTTTGAATCGACATAACTTGAGCGTTCTCAATGGCACTTTCCAAAACAGCGAAGTCAAAGTTCGACTCTTGTTTTTCCACGCGATGCATTTTTGCTCGCGTTGTTGGCTTAACCGAAATCACACCACAAAACTCAGGCATACTGGCCGCAAATGGCGCAGTGCCGATTTCGATGGCCTTATCAATGATGACTTGCTTATTCGTCGTAATCAAAGGACGCAGTACCAGCTCTTCTGTCACCTGATCGATCACTTTTAAATTCATCAAGGTTTGACTAGAAACTTGCGCCACACTTTCACCCGTTACCAACGCTTTCGCCCCAACTTCGCCCATCAACTGAGAAGCCGCACGCAACATCATGCGTTTTAAGATAACGCCCATCTCGGCGTTATCTACTTTGGTTAAAATCTCACCGACCACCGCCTCAAAAGGCACAGTAATGAATTTTACATTCAGTGCGGAACCGTATTTTTCCCAGATAAAATTGGACACTTGCTTAACGCCAATTTCATGAGCATCTCCGCCCAAATTAAAGAAGCAAAAATGCGTTTTCAAGCCTCGACTCATGGTTAAGTAGGAGCTTACTGTTGAGTCGTAACCACCTGACATTAAAGACAACACAGAATCTTGGGACCCTAACGGATAACCACCAAGGCCTTCAACTCGTTGTTCAATCATCCACACTCGATCATCACGAATATCAATAGGTACCAATACTTCAGGATTTTTCAAGCGCACCGCTAAGGCGCCGCAGCGTGCTTTTAAACAACCGCCAATATGACGTTCAGCATCCACAGAAGTAAAGTCATGCTGGCCGACACGTTTTACTCGTACTGCGAAAACAGCGTCTTTTAATGCATCGCCATAAGAAACCACCGCTTGCTCTACAATGTCATCAAGGTCAACCAAAGGGAATTCACGAACATACTGGAAATGAGCAATACCAGCGATACAAGACAATGCCTCTGTGAACTCTTGTCGCAATGCGTCTTTATCGGAAAAAATTTCAATAAAATCCCAATTACCAGAAACAATGACATCGGCATCGTGCTTCTTTAATACCAATTTCACATTATGGCGGAGTTGTTTAATAAACGCCTTTCTTACTGGACGACTTTTGATGGTGATTTCTGCAAAGAACTTAACAATGAATTTCATAGGGTTTGAGGTTTTTACCGGATAGTGTAATTTAGGCGCATAGTATAAAGAAAAGCCAATCGATACGAAAACGCTAAATTTGCACCAAAACAAAACAATCAGCCTTATTTTTGCACTAACAAGGTGCATTTAAGCAATTTCAAAGCGCTATTTTGGCCAAAGTGAATAACAACAAGGATCAAAAAAAACCTATCTTATTGTTATTTATGAACTTATTGTCTCGCACAAAATTCTGGCACAAGTTGTGCTTACCTTATAATCGATGAATAACTAGACAAACGGCGCTTTACATTGAAGCCCCCTTAAATCAAAAGTAATTTTGCTTTTACTATGACTGGAGAACAACTATGTCAAACAAGACCCTTGCCTTGATTGCTGAGCATGACGCGAAGTGGGTTGACCTTCGCTTTACCGATTTTAAAGGTAAAGAACAACACGTATCTATTCCAGCTATTACGGTAGATGAAGAATTTTTTGAAAACGGTCAGATGTTTGATGGCTCTTCCATCGCTGGCTGGAAAGGCATCAACGAATCCGACATGATCATGATGCCTCAGGACGATACCGCGATTATCGACCCTTTCACTGAAGAGCCAACGGTTATTGTTCGTTGTAACGTTATCGAGCCTTCTACTATGCAAGGTTACGACCGTGACCCACGCTCTGTTGCTCTACGTGCAGAAGAATTCCTAAAATCAACAGGTCTTGGCGACACTGCGTTCTTTGGCCCAGAGCCAGAGTTCTTCATCTTTGATGATGTTAAATGGAAAACAGACATGTCAGGTTGTTCTGTAGAGATCAACTCTGAAGAAGCGGCTTGGTCTTCTAACAAGAAATTCGAAGGCGGCAACATGGGCCACCGTCCTTTCGTGAAAGGCGGTTACTTCCCAGTTCCACCAGTAGACTCTCATCACGACCTACGTGCTGCAATGTGTGGCGCGATGGAGACTATGGGTCTTGTGATCGAAGTTCATCACCACGAAGTAGCAACAGCGGGTCAGAACGAAATCGGCGTTAAATTTAACACTCTAGTTAAAAAAGCCGACGAAGTTCAAATCCTTAAGTACTGCGTACACAACGTAGCGCACGCTTACGGAAAAACAGCGACTTTCATGCCTAAACCAATCGTTGGTGACAACGGTTCTGGTATGCACGTTCACCAGTCTTTCTGGAAAAACGGCGAAAACCAATTCGCAGGTGACCAATATGCCGGTCTATCTGAAATGGCGCTTTACTACATCGGCGGTATCATCAAGCACGCTAAAGCATTGAACGCGTTCACTAACGCTTCAACTAACTCTTACAAGCGCCTTGTACCTCACTTCGAAGCACCTGTTATGCTTGCATACTCTGCACGTAACCGTTCTGCTTCTATCCGTATCCCATACGTTGCAAGCCCTAAAGGCAAGCGTATTGAAGCTCGTTTCCCTGATCCAACCGCTAACCCATACTTGGCATTCGCAGCCATGTTGATGGCGGGTATCGACGGTATCAAAAACAAGATTCACCCTGGCGATGCAGCGGATAAAGATCTTTACGACCTACCAGCTGAAGAAGCGTTGGCCATTCCTCAGGTTGCTGGCAGCCTAGAAGAAGCGCTTAAGTGCCTAGATGAAGACCGCGCATTCTTAACTCAAGGTGGCGTTTTCTCTGACGACATGATCGATGCTTACATCGACCTTAAGACTGGTGAAGCTCGTCGCGTATCTATGACAACTCACCCACTTGAGTTCGAACTTTACTACAGCGTGTAATATCAATATTCGCTAAGTAATTCACGAAAAGCCCCGACACAGATCGGGGCTTTTTTTTGCACTAAAAAAAACACCAACACCATAACGCACAAAAACAGTGCATAATGTTTTCTTAACAAACGCAAAAACCTTAATAAACAAGCCATTCTAGGCTGCCCAATGTTGGTTCGCTTTTTGCAGTTGTTATAAAAGGAAACCATAAAAGCAGGAGTCAATAGAGAGGCACTGTCTGTGTATAGTTTATTAATCGACCATTTATCTACGGCTATTGTTCAACTGAATGACCAGCTTGAGATCGAATATCTGAATCCTGCAGCCGAAATGTTGCTGGCGGTCAGCCGCCGTCGAATTTATGGCAGTGACATTAACGCCGCCTTTCGTGAAGACGAAGACAGCATTCAAGCCTTGCATGCCGCTATCGAGTCTGGCCACCCTTTTACTAAGCGCGAAGCGGAAATAGAGTGCAGTAACAACAAAAAGCTCTTTTGCGACTACACGGTCACACCGGTCATGGGCACGTCCAATGATACGGAAAGCTTAATCATTGAGCTGTACCCACGCGACCGCATGAAGCGCATCTCACAAGAAGATGAAATCATCGCGAACCACGAAAGCAGCAAAGAACTGGTGCGCGGCTTGGCTCATGAAATCAAAAACCCACTTGGCGGTATTCGCGGCGCCGCGCAACTTATCAGCCGAGCCTTTACCGATGAAGCACTAAACGATTACACACAGGTGATCATTGAAGAGTCCGATCGGTTACGTGATCTTGTTGACCGTTTGTTAGGGCCGAGACAACTACCGAAGAACAAACCTCTCAACATACACAAGGTCATAGAACGCGTTAGACAACTGATCTCAGTTGAGACAGACAATCAAATCCAACTCATTCGAGATTACGACCCCAGCATCCCAGACCTCATTGGCGACGAGTCGCAATTGATCCAAGCGCTGTTGAATGTGACACGCAACGCCATGCAAGCACTCATGGAAGACACCGACAATCACCACAAAACCATTCACATGGTGACGCGGGCTTTGCGTCAATTCACCATTGGCTCAAAACGCCATCGTTTAGTGTGCAAAATCAGCATTGTCGATAATGGCCCAGGCATTCCAGAAGCCATTCTAAAAACCCTCTTTTACCCAATGGTCAGCGGCAGAGCCGACGGCACAGGCTTAGGCTTATCCATCGCACAGTCTGTTATTCATCAGCACCATGGGATTATTGAATGCAACAGTTACCCGAAGAAAACCGAATTTAATATATTGATTCCCATAGAGACAACAGTCCACGAACAGGAGAAACACACATGACACCAGAAGAAACCGTATGGATTGTTGACGACGATCGCTCTATTCGTTGGGTTTTAGAAAAAACACTGGAACAAGAAGGCATTCAATGTCGTTTGTTCGACTCTGCTGAAAACCTCGTCAACATGATTGACAAAGAGCAACCCAGCGCGATCATCAGCGACATACGTATGCCAGGTATGGATGGCCTTAAACTGCTTGAGAAGCTGCAAAAAGATCACCCCTATTTGCCCGTAATCATCATGACCGCCCACTCCGATTTGGAAAGCGCGGTGGCATCTTATCAGGGTGGTGCGTTCGAATACTTACCAAAACCTTTCGACGTCGAAGAAGCGGTCAGCTTGGTGAAACGCGCCATGCTCCACCATCGCAACGCAAGACCCAGCACCGACGACATGGAAGTGGCAGAAGAGCCTCAAGTAGACAAAGAGATTATCGGCGAAGCGCCTGCCATGCAGGAAGTTTTCCGCGCCATTGGTCGTCTTGCCAATTCCAACATTACGGTGTTGATTAATGGCGAATCGGGCACAGGCAAAGAGTTGGTTGCACAGGCGTTACACACTCATAGCCCACGAGCATCCAATCCATTTATCGCCTTAAACATGGCGGCCATTCCACACGACCTCATTGAGTCTGAATTATTCGGCCATGAAAAAGGCGCATTCACTGGTGCCAACACACAACGTCGCGGACGCTTTGAACAAGCCAACGGCGGCACCCTGTTTTTAGATGAAATCGGCGACATGCCAGCCGAAACCCAAACCCGCTTATTGCGCGTTCTAGCGGATGGTGAGTTTTATCGCGTTGGCGGCCATACGCCCGTTAAAGTGGACGTTCGTATCATTGCCGCGACACACCAAAATTTAGAAAACTTGGTACAAAAAGGTTCATTCCGAGAGGATTTGTTCCACCGACTAAACGTGATTCGCATTCACTTGCCAAAACTGGCAGAACGCCGAGAAGACATTCCAAAATTGGCTCGTCATTTCTTGAGTCGTGCCGCGGATGAACTGTCTGTGGAACCAAAGCAACTCACCAAAGAAACCGAAAATTACCTTACTCAACTCGACTGGCCAGGCAACGTTCGTCAATTAGAGAACACCTGTCGATGGTTAATCGTGATGGCATCAGGCCGAGAAGTGCTTGTCGAAGATTTACCACCGGAATTGCTCGCAGCGGTTCCACACGAGCAACCTTTCGCATCTTGGGAGGAAGCGCTTAAAAATTGGGTCGACAGTACATTAGCCACTGGACAAAAAGGCATACTTGAACAAGCGGTGCCAAAATTTGAGCGAATCATGATTGAGACGGCATTGGCACATACTGGTGGTCGTCGTCGTGATGCTTCTTTGTTACTGGGCTGGGGACGTAACACTCTGACCCGTAAAATCAAAGAGCTCAACATTGATCACGCCGAACAGGATGAAGATTAATAAGTCCTGAGAAACAATCGAGTAATGCAAGCAAGTCTTTTATTATTTGCTTGCATTATCTCAGCTTTCTATTCTTTTAGACTTGCTTTTACTGACACAATCCCCTACTAATTAAAGATTATTAAATAACGATTAATAAACGGGAAAATAGTTATGTATCCAACACTTCAGTCCATGGGTATCACCAGCATACAGGACATTGAAAAATTCACGTTACGCTACGAAGGCGGTCACGACGTCTTAAAAATTTATTACCGCCGTGAGAAAGGCTCTTTGCTTCCAAAGAGTAAAAAATTCAAATTTGGTCGCTCAACAAAAACCGTATTGGCTGATGGTGGTCAACAAACTTACCGACAAGTACAAGAACCATCATTGATCGTTTTACGAGCGATGGAAGAGCTGGAACAAATCGTCGGTAAGCAGCACGAAACCAAGGCATCAAAAGAAGATTTGATTAAAGAGCTGGAACACCTAGAAAAAGTGGTCAACAGTAAAATCAGTGAGATAAAAGAAAAAATCGAATCGATGCAATAAACCTGTACTGGGTATTTAGCAGAACTTCCCTTTGACCAAGCGATTGCCGTTATCGCTTGGTCAAACAACAATATCAACTGGCTCCCCTCTTTTTTTCTCGCTACAATCTTTCGTATTCTTATCTTCTGTGTACATTTTATAAGCCAATCAATATGAACCTCATTACCTCTGTAGAAGTACTTGCCGACATTATTAGACAAGGCGGCGTTATCGCCTATCCAACTGAAGCTGTTTGGGGGCTGGGTTGTGACCCTTTTAATGAAGCGTCGGTAAGACGTATTTTGACATTAAAAGACCGTCCAGAATCCAAAGGATTAATCTTGGTCGCCGGGGCAAAAGAACAACTGGCGCCTTGGCTTCAGGCTCTCGACGCTACCTCTGCAGCGCGCCTTATCAGCCACAATGACATCCCAACATCATGGGTGGTACCCGACAGCACCATTACACCAAGCTGGGTAAGAGGCGAACACCAAAGCGTTGCAATACGTTTATCTCAACACCAGCCGGTTCAACGCCTGTGCGCTGCCTATGACGGCGTTATTGTCTCTACCTCCGCTAACCCTGCAGGATTATCACCCGCAATGAGTGCAGAAGAAGTGCATGCGTATTTCGGTGACAAGATTGATGCTATTTTTCAAGCACCATTGGGCATGGCTTCACAACCTTCGCAAGTACGGGACATTTTAACCGATACGCTTTTAGAGCTTAACGCCCCACTTCAACCAGCGTGGTTTTCCTGAAAAATACAGCAAGAATGCTGAGCAGCCTGTGTAAAACACACTGTTTTATCCACAATAAAAAAGCCACGTTTCATTCCTGTTATAAATGAAACGTGGCTTTGATTAAAAGACCAAATAATCGTTTAAGTTTAGTGGCCGCCTAGGTAAGCTTCTCGTACTTCTGGGTTGACCAGTAGCTCAGCCCCAGTACCAGTCATACGAATCTCACCGTTGACCATAACGTAACCACGGTTTGCCAATTTCAAGGCGTGGTTAGCGTTCTGCTCCACCAAAAATATGGTCATCCCTGTGCTCGCTACGTCTTTCAAAATTTGAAAGATCTGCTTCACGATAATGGGCGCCAAACCTAAACTCGGCTCATCCAACAACAGCAGTTTTGGACGGCTCATCAAGGCACGAGCGATCGCCAACATTTGTTGCTCACCACCAGACATAGTAGAGGCTCGCTGATTGCGGCGCTCCAGTAATCGAGGAAACAGCTCAAACATTTTCTGCATGTCTTCCTCAGCATGATCCATACCGATTGGAATCGTCCCCATCAATAGGTTCTCTTCCACCGACATACTAGGGAAAATCCGGCGACCTTCTGGTGATTGAGCCAAACCATGCGACGCCACATAATGCGCAGATTTTTGCGAAATATCTTCACCGCGATAAATGATTTCACCTGAAGAAATGCGTGGCTGCCCAAAAATAGACATCAATAACGTTGACTTACCCGCACCGTTGGCACCGATCAACGTCACAATCTCCCCTTCATTTACAGTAAGAGAGACTTTTTTCAGCGCTTGAATTGGACCGTAATGAACATCTACGTCTTTAAATTCCATCAATGTAGTCATAGTGTTACCTCCTCACCTTCTTCTGCACCAAGGTAAGCTGCAATAACTTTTGGATTACTCTTAATGTCATCAGGGCCGCCTTTCGCAATGACTTCACCATGATCCAGCACTACTATGTAGTCCGAAATATCCATGACCATCCCCATATCGTGCTCGATCAACAACACTGTCGTATTATGCTCATCACGCAATACGCGAATCATTTTGGTCAATGCTTCGGTTTCAGATGGGTTCAAACCAGCCGCAGGCTCATCCAAACACACAATCTCTGGATTCGTACACATAGCACGAGCAATTTCTAAACGACGTTGCTGGCCATATGAAAGTTCACCCGCCAATCGGTTAGCAGAATCCACCAAATCAACCACACCCAACCAATAAAAAGCACGTTCTAACGCGTCTTCTTCGGCTTTTTTATAAGACTTAGTGTTTAAAATACCGGCCAATAAGCTGCGATTTGCTAGCATATGTTGTGCCACCAGCAAATTCTCCACCACCGACATTTCTTTGAACAATCGAATATTCTGGAAACGTACGGGCAAGGCCCGCACGGTTCACCAAATGCGAGCCACCAAACATTTTGTATTTAAGGCGCGCAAAGAACGCAAAAGGTGAGAAGAAATCCGTCGTTTTGAACGGTTCGCCTAACACTTTAATGATACTGGTCTCTTTACCGCCAGCAGACAAAATAATCTTACCGCCAGTCGCTTTGTAAAACCCTGTCAAACAGTTAAATACCGTCGTTTTACCCGCTCCGTTCGGACCAATAAGAGCAGAAACAGAGCCTCGTTTAATATCAAAGGTCACGTCATTTAGTGCTTTAATACCACCAAAATGCATCACCAAGTTTTCAACAGCTAAAACATTTTCTTGGCTCATTTCGTTACCCCTTTTCTCGCAGCAAAACCAGTTCGAGTAACACGAACAATACCTCGAGGTTTCCAGATCATCATAACAACCATCAAAATACCAAACATCAACACACGGTATTCAGCAAATTCCCGCAATATTTCAGGTAAAACAGTTAAACAGAAGGCAGCAAGTACAACGCCTAAAGTCGAGCCCATTCCACCCAAGACAACGATCGCAAGAATCAACGCAGATTCAAAGAACGTAAAAGACGATGGGTTGACGAAACCTTGGTAAGAGGCAAAAAACACACCCGCCAAACCCGCCGTAGAAGCACCTAACATGAAGGCAGACAGTTTTACCAGTACGTGGTTTAACCCCAAAGATCGACAAGCAATCTCATCTTCACGCAATGCTTCCCACGCGCGACCAATTGGCATTTTTACCAAACGATGCTTAATGAACAATACCGCCCAAACTACGAAAAATAGAATCAAATACACAAACATGTACTTGTAAGCGGAATCATAAGGAAGATTAAAAAATTCATGGAAGGTTTCACCACTGCTAGAGCGGCGCTTAAATTCCAAACCAAAAGAGTAGGAAGTGGTGCAGAAACACCGTTTGGTCCATGAGTAAAAGACGCCCAGTTTGTTAAAACAAGTCGAATAATCTCACCAAAACCCAGCGTAACAATGGCCAAATAATCCCCATGCATACGCAAAACAGGGAAACCCAGAATCGCCCCAGCAATGGCCGCCATAACGGCCGCTATCGGCAACATAGACCAAAAGCCCAAGCCCAGATTTTCATAACCTAACGCCAAACCGTAAGCACCAATCGCGTAGAAGCCAACAAAACCAAGATCCAGCAACCCCGCCAAACCCACAACGATGTTAAGCCCCAGCCCTAGCAAAACGTATATTAGGCCAAGGATGACAACCGTCAAAACGTATTTGGATGCAATAAACGGAATGATTAAGCCAATCACCATGACCAACGGAATAATCCAGATCATTTTAGATTTATGGCCCGGAGCTAATACCTCCACCCCTTCATTGTTATTCGCGTAACGAAATGCCATCGCCACGCCTTTTTCAGTCTGAAAAAGCATGACATAACGAAGCGGCCTGCGGCGACAATAGCCACCATCCAAGCGACTTTTCCGAACTCAGCATTAAAGTTATACCCATCTAACACGACACCAACAATGGGTCCAAATAAGACCAACGCCATAAAACCGGCAATTAAGGCATCAATGCTACTTTTTTTAAAATTAATTCCGACTGCTTGGCTCATTTATACTTTCTCCACTTCAGGTTTGCCTAAAAGGCCACTTGGGCGAACAATCAAAATGAGTACTAACAAAGAGAATGAAAAAACATCTTTATAATCAGAACTAATCAACCCAGCAAACAGTGCTTCAGACAATCCAAGAATCAACCCACCTAACATAGCACCTGGTAAGGATCCAATGCCGCCTAATACAGCAGCAGTAAAGGCTTTGATACCAATAATAAAGCCAACATAGAAATCAAATGCACCGTAATCAAGCGTAACCAATACACCCGCCAACGCAGCCATAACGGCACCAATAACGAAAACAGTCGAGATAACCTTGTCCGTATCTATACCCAAAATAGAAGCCATTTTACGGTCTTGTTGGGTCGCTCGACACATACGACCTAGTTTTGTTTTTTGGATAACGTAAGTCAGTACACCCATACCCAAAATAGAAATAAACAGAATGAGCAATTTCATGTACGTGATTTGCACAAATCCGTCACCAACATGGAAACGCAAGGCGCCGGTTAACAGTGTTGGTACGCCCTGCTGATTTGCACCTTGGCTAAGTTGCACATAGTTTTGCAAAATCAACGACATACCGATCGCAGAAATCAATACAGACAAACGACTGGAGCTTCTTAATGGACGATAGGCAATACGTTCAATTACCCAGCCATAAGCGCCAGTGACAGCAACCGTTAGGAATAAGGTGCCGACAAGAATGATAGGAAAAGATTCGATACCGAAAAATGTTAAAAGTGCTAATGCAATAGCGGTGATATATGCAGAGACCATGTAAACGTCGCCATGCGCAAAGTTAATCATGCCGATAATGCCATACACCATGGTGTAGCCGATCGCAATGAGTCCATAAACAGAACCAAGGGTAAGACCGTTTACCAACTGCTGGAGAACGATATCCATCGTAAGACCTCGTGGGAATTTTAATAGAGAAATCAGGAGTGCTCACCTAATCCGTGGCGAGCAACCCTGTGTCAGATATGACAGGAACAGAAAACTAATAGGAAATTAATCTACTTGACTATATTTACCTTGAGCATCCCACTCGTACATAACGTAATCAGAAACCGTTAAGTCACCTTTGCTGTCAAAGTCTTTTTTACCCATTACCGTATTAACAGAATGAGACTTCAACCATTTAGCGCCTTTGATTGGGTCTAAGTTATTGTTTGCCAATGCAGCAACAGCCACTTGCATCGCTGTGTAAGAGTACAAGGTATAACCTTCTGGCTCGTAACCGCTATCACGGAATTCTTTGATCACTTTTTTACCCGCTGGGTAAGAGGTTGGATCCGCACCAAATGTCATCAACACGCCATCAACGTATTTTGGAGAGCCCGCTACAGAAACGAATTCGTCAGATACGATACCGTCACCAGAAATAAAGATGGCTTTGGAACCTTGTTCACGCAACTGGCGAACCAATGGGCCGGCTTCAGAGTGAAGACCACCAAAATACACAACGTCTGCGTCTACAGAACGAATTTTAGTAATCAAGGCGTTAAAGTCTTTCTCGCCACGAGTCAAACCTTCGTACATCACTTCTTTTACGCCATAAGCGTTAAGAGTGGATTTCATTGCGTCTGCAAGGCCTTTACCGTACGTGTCCTTATCATGAATAACGGCAACGCGTTTCGCGTTTAGTTTGTCCACAATATAGCTCGCTGCTACGTCGCCCTGCTGATCATCACGACCACACACACGGAAAACGTTTGGCAAACCTTGGTCAGTCAACGTTGGGTTTGTGGAAGCAGGCGTTACCATAATAACACCGGCTTCTTCATAAATTTTTGACGCAGGGATAGAAGAAGAAGAACAGAAGTGACCCACAACAGCAACAGCGCCATCGGAATCCACTAGACGGTTAGCAACCGATACAGCTTGTTTTGGCTCACACGCATCGTCTGCTTTTACCAAAGAGATCATTTCGCCATTAACACCACCCGCGGCGTTAATGTCAGCGGCCGCTTTTTCAGCCCCTTTCCACAATTGTTCACCGAATGCAGCATAAGCCCCAGTATGAGGACCTGCAACACCGATGACCACATCTGCTTGTGCTAATGTAGCCGCACCCGCAACAGCAAGAGAAATTAATGTTTTTCTAACAACCGCATTTGACATAAGAAAAGCCTCTACTCGTTTTGTGTTTTATCGTTATTATTCAAAAGCAAGAAGCGTTCCAACATTTCAACCTATTACAAAGTATTAAATATGGAACGTTTACAGCAATTATTCAAAAAATGTGCACTGTAATGAAGCTACACATTAATATTAGTCTATTGTTTGGTCAATAGTAGTGCGAACAAATAATGCAAATAGAAGAGACAAAACGCTGTCGATTAAAATATAAGCAAAATTAATCACTGTATTTTTTTATTTATAAAGAATTTTATACTGACGAGCGTGATCTTCTGCACTAAGCAGGAGCAAACTGTTTGGAGGGATATTTAAGAGGGCGGATATTAAAACCCCGCGCTGTATGCAAAACACACAACACAGATTTAATGTATTACAAAAAGCCAAGAAATAAATTAGTAAAAACTCCGATTTTTTATCAAAAACCTCCTAGCTTTATAAAATAACCATTTAGGGAGCCGGTTGTGTGGCCACCTTTAACAGCGCTGACACAGGCACAAGATGCACGCCATCTTGCCCTAGATTATGCAGTCGCTTATTAAGGTAAGACATCGTCTCTGGATAAGGATGACCGATTGCCAGCGCACTACCGTGCTTTTTTGCCAACTTAATTAACCGTGTGAATTGTTTGTCTATCGCGGCTTCGGTTCGGATATTATCCAAAAACACATCTCTACTCACTGTTTCTAGACCGAATTCTTGAGCCGTTTGCTTCGCTACACTTTTCGGGCTAGTCAGGCTATCAATAAAAAACAACGAGCGACCTTTTAGGGTTTCCATTACCCACTTCATCGAATCGGCTTTGGTCGTGAGTAAACTCCCCATGTGGTTGTTCACCCCTTTTATACCCGGCAAGCCATCCAGATCATTAGACAACGTAGACTTCAATTCTTGCTCCGACATCTTGGCGTACAATCCACCCGGCCCTAATTTCAGCTCTCGTTGATTTTCCATAGGAGCGTGCAACAGGGTAATTCGATTTTGCTTTTGAGCCCCCAGTGCCGTTTGATGCGCAAAGGGAGTACTAGGCAGAATCGCCAACGCAACTTCGGTCGGCAACAACAACGACGATTCCATACCGTGACGGTTATACCCTAAGTCATCAATCAGGATCGCAATTTTGGGCATTTTAGGGTGAACGTCGACCGCCAGAATCTTGGCAGGGACACCCTCTTGCTTAGGCGATACCACTTTGGGTTCATGCAATGGCTTTGAGGCTGTTTTACCATCTTTAGCACCCTCTTTAGCCGCTGCTTCTTCAGGCAGGGTATGGTCGAGAAATGGCACTATTGATGGAACCCAAGGCGCTGGCGCGTCCAATAATGGCGACTCTGGGAAGGCGACCGATGGTTCGTCGGTATTTTTGGCGGAAATAGGATTAATAACAGGGCCCAAATGCTCAGGCAACACCAACGGCTCCTCAAAATACGCCACACCACCGTCTGAATTATCCTCAACGACAGCGTCATCTGCCACCCATTCATACACATCAACACCATCGCTGTGACGGCTCTCTTGTTGCTCTTTAGAGGTCTCAAAAGTTGGCTCTGACTCCTCCGCCCTTGATGACAAAGTAAACAGACAAATGACGATAAAACCCATTACCTTAAAATTAACCAAGTGAACTATTACCCAAAAAATACGTTGATAAAACAAAACTTAATTCTTACTCGTGAACTTTGGCAGCGTTTTTAAAATGGTTAATGCTTGAAACAATTGAAAATCGCTTTTCGCTAACTCACCAATATCCGATTTCACATCCGCACTCGTACGCTCTTCGCCGCCAGTTCCATTTCCCAAATGCCCTTTTAATTCGGCCTCTTTGACAAAAAACTGTCCTTTATCAAACGTCAAGGTTGCCTGCGGCACCACCAAATCAGGAGTAATGCCTTGTGCCTGAATAGAACGCCCGTTAGGCGTGTAATATAAAGCCGTTGTTAACTTTACCGCATCGCCATTAGAAAGAGGGACAACCGTTTGCACTGAACCTTTGCCGAAGGTTTCTGTCCCCATAATCAACGCTCGACGATGGTCTTGTAATGCGCCAGCGACAATTTCAGACGCAGAGGCAGAACCTTCATTTACCAGCACAACCACAGGCACCGTCGCTAACTTGGTATTTTTTTCCGTTGCCATAAATTGGCTTTTTGACATGTCATGTCGACCATTGGTGTACACAATCATGCCCTTATTAATAAAAACATCGACCACGCCAACGGCGCTTTGTAATACGCCACCGGGATTATTTCGCAAGTCCAAAACAATCCCTTGAATACTATGCTCGGCTTTCAGCTTATCAATAGCCCGGGAAAACTCCGTACTGCTGTCACCCTGAAATTGGCTAATACGAAAATACGCAATACCATCGTCCAACCATTTGTCCGTCACACTGGCGTCTTCGACCAAACGACGAGTCAGCTCGTAATGCTTTACTTCACCATCACGTTCAATATCCAAAGTAACAGTGGAGCCAATTTCCCCGCGCATCATGGTCACAATGTCTTGCATCCCAAGATCGGTAATCAAGGTATTGTCTATTTTAATGATCACATCCCCCGCCAACACACCGGCTTCCTTGGCGGCCGAGCCATCGACTGGCGTAATAATCGTCAAACGCTTGTCTTTCATTTCAACTTCAACGCCAATACCAGCGTAGTTTCCAGACGTGAGTTCATTGAAATCCACCAGTTCACTTTTGGTAAAGTATTCCGAATGAGGGTCAAGTCCTGACACCATGCCTTTTAAGGCTTTATGCAAAATGTCTTCATCAGACATCACTTCGACGTACCCTTCACGAATGGTTTCGAATGTCTCAACAAACGATTGAATCTCCGCAGTGGGCAACTTGGAAGGCTCTTGAACAGCGACAGGAAGCGGCGCAGAAAAGCCGGGCTGAACCAACAGCACAAGAAAAAATAATGGAAGTCGTCGACGTAAAGAATGAATCATGTTTTATCCTATAACATTGTCACGGGTGCGGGATGCAGTGTGCCATGAATATTACCCAGCGTTTACCCAAGAAAGTGGTTTTAATGGTGTTCCGTTATGTCGAATGGCAAAAAACAAAGCGGTATCGGGGCGACCACCCGTGCTACCAGCCATCGCAACCGTATCACTTGCACCGACCCATTCCCCCACTTCTTTCAGCAGGCTTTGGTTGTATCCGTATAATGACATATAGCCATCACCATGATCTAAAATAAGTAAAAAGCCAAACCCTCTCATCCAATCTGAAAACACCACCCGCCCTGAAAAAATAGCATGAACTGGCTCGCCTTCTTTCGCACGTAATGTCACGCCACCTAGGTTAATACTGCCATTGGTTGACAATTCATTAATGGATTTTAAAGGTCGAACTAACTTGCCACGTTGTGATGAAAAAGGCACGTCTTGATCGGGTATTTGAATGTCAGCCAGCGCTTCTTCTAGACGCTTCAACATGTCCTGTAAGTCTTTTTGATCTTGCTGTAACTGTTTGGAGCGCTGATCGCCCTTGGCCAAATCACGGTCCAATTTCGCCAATAATTCTCGGCGGCTTGCTTGTTGCGCCGTTAAGCGACGACGCTCTTCTTTGAGAGAGACTTCTTCTTTGGCTTGCTGTGCTCGATGGCTTCGGATGCTTTTTTCAACCAAGTTCAGATCGCTGACTTCGTTGACGAATCCGTTTACCAAGGATTGTCTCGCATTGGAAAAATAACGGTTGTATTGCACCAAGCGTTGGGCGTCTTCCGAGTTGTCCCCGTTCAGCAGCAACTTAATACTTTCTTCCTTGCCTGAACGATAAACCGCCCTTAATTGGGCGGCTATTTGGTCATTTTGTTGCTGGATACTCAGTTGCAATGAGCGCTGCTGGACTCTCAATTCACCCAGCTGCTTTTCACCTTGTTGAAGACTTTGCTGAATGGACTGAATCTTTTTTAACAACTCTTGGATATCTTTCTCTTTTCCTTCAAGCTGTTTTTCCACATCCGACCGCTCAGACTTCAGATCTTTAAGCCAGGTATTGAGCTTTTTAAGGTCTTTTTGCAATGCTTGAATCTGCTGCTTAGCTTCTTCTGGAGTTTGTGGTTCGCCTGCTGACCAGCTCACGCTGGACAGCAGTAACAAACTCAAAAGAAGGCAACGTGATAATAACATCATCACTATTTTAAGCCCGCGTGAGCAAGCTCACACCTGTCATTTCCGCCGGCTTATCCATGCCCATCATATCCAGCAGGGTGGGAGCAAGGTCACACAAAGCGCCTTCTTTCAACCCTACCCCCTGAGAAGGAGAAAACAACACCAATGGCACAGGTCCAATCGTATGAGATGTTAAAGGCTGCGCACCATCATCACTCAACATTTGCTCCACGTTGCCATGGTCTGCGGTAATCAAACATTGGCCACCATTCACTTTCAACGCATCAATAATTCGACCTAAGCAGGCATCAACCGCTTCAACCGCTTTCACTGCCGCTTCAAAAATACCACTGTGGCCTACCATGTCGCCGTTCGCGAAGTTACAGATAATCGTGTCGTACTTGCCCGCTTCGATCACCTCAACCAACTTGTCCGTCACTTCTGGCGCACTCATTTCTGGTTTTAGATCGTACGTTGCCACATTTGGAGAAGGGATCAACTCGCGCTCTTCGCCATCAAACAACGCTTCTTCCCCACCGTTGAAGAAAAACGTCACGTGAGCGTATTTTTCGGTTTCCGCAATGCGTAGCTGCTTTTTACCGTGTTTTGCCAGCACTTCACCCAATGTATTCGTCAAAGCAATCGGCGGAAATGCCACATCAGCGTTGATGTCAGAAGCAAACTCCGTAAAGGTTACAAACGACGCCAGCGTTGGATAAACAGCGCGAGTGAAACCATCAAAGTCAGCGTCCGTAAAAGCACGAGTCAGTTGGCGCGCACGATCAGGGCGGAAATTAGCGAAGATAATCGCATCGCCATCTTGCACTGGTGCCGACTCACCAATCACGGTGGCTTTCACAAATTCGTCGTTTTCATCGCGATCATAAGCGGCTTGAATCGCGCTTTCTGCGCTCTCTGCTTGGAATTCGCCTTTGCCTAATACAATGGCATCGTACGCCGTTTGCACACGATCCCAACGATTGTCACGGTCCATGGCATAATAACGCCCCGTCAAGGTGGCAATTTTACCAACGCCTAGCTCAGCAAGCTTGGCTTCTAACTCAGCCGCTGGCGTTTTAGCCGAACGAGGCGGCGTGTCACGACCATCCGTAAAGCCATGCACATAAACCGCTTTCGCACCACGTTTTGCCGCTAACTCACACATTGCCATTATCTGCTCGTGGTGACTGTGAACGCCGCCATCAGACAGCAAACCTAAAATATGCACAGCCTTGCCAGCCTTCACCGCTTTATCGACCGCATTGACCAGCGCGTCGTTCTCAAAGAACGAACCATCTTCAATGGCTTTGCCGATACGAGTAAAGTTTTGATACACCACGCGGCCAGCGCCTAAGTTCATGTGACCGACTTCAGAATTACCCATTTGACCTTCAGGCAAACCAACGGCAAGACCGGATGTTTTGATTAAAGTATGCGGCTGATTGCTCCATAACGCGTCCCAGTTAGGCGTGTTCGCAGCAGCAATCGCGTTAGAAGTAGAGGTTTCGCTGTATCCCCATCCATCAAGGATAAAGAGGGCTGTGGTCTTTTTGTTCATGTTAATCTATCCCGTAAATTGATCATGATTATGACTCGATACTATCACAGGCTTGTAATTTAGTTACAGACTCGAGTCTCTATTCGGACTATTAATTTCATTAATAAGAAGCAGGCAGTTCACTTCGTTTTGCCAACAGCCAGTCTCTAAAGATGACCACTTGCTCCAAATCCGCCTTATCCACAGGGTACGACAAAAGGTACTCATGGGGGGTAATCACCGCACTACCAAAAGGGGCCACCAGCTCGCCATTTTGTATGCTACGTTGCGCAAGAATCGTCGGCATGATCGCAATGCCCATGCTGTTTTTCGCCGCTTCCAACAACATATGAAAATGCGCGAACGACGCCCCCGCAAAAGAACCACTTTCTAGACCCTGCGCGACCATCCAATCGGGCCAAGCGTTAATACGCGATGACAGATGCAAAAAAGGAAACGCGGTCACGTCTTCCACTCGCCATGCATCTGTCATTTTATCTAGCGCACGATCCGCTCCAATACGCTCCAACAAGGCAGGAGAACACACCGCTATCACCTTTTCTTTCATCAACTGATGAGAAATAGCGCGTGGCCAATGATCGCCACCGTAATGCAAAATAATATCGATGCTTTCTGGATCTATCTTTGCAGCATCATCCAATGAACGTACTTTGATTTGAAACTGAGGGTGAGCCAGTTGAAACTCAGCCAGAAGAGGCATGAGCCAATACGATGCCAGCGTCGGAAGCGCGGAAATCGTCAATGTGGTTTTCTCGTCCTCGCGATGCAACATCCGTAAACAGGCGTTTTCCATTCCGTCCAACAGAGGCACCACTTCTTTGTAATACGCCGCCCCCGTTCCCGTTAATACCAATCGCTTGTTTAAACGAATAAATAGGTCACGCGAAAGAAATTCTTCTAGATTACGAATTTGTCGGCTAACCGCACTTTGGGTAAGGTGTAATTCTTCTGCCGCCTTTGTAAAACTTAAATGTCTAACAGAAGCTTCAAAGCATTTTAAAGCGGTTGACGATGGGATATAACGGCGCATCTAGACGTTACTCATAAACAGGACCAAGAAGGGAATAACTGTATCCTATATCTCTCTTATTCCCAAACAGTAAAATAAAAAACGCACCATAAAGATGCGTTTTCATACCATTACTTATCGCTTCTAGCTTAACGCGTGGGACTGCTGACCAAGATGGTAAGTGTGAGCACCCACTTCGTAAAATAAGCGCTTCAATTCTCGAAACGAAATATCTCTAAGGATGGTGGTTGGAATCGACAAACTGTCTCGACGGCCTGACAGCCATTCCGCCAACTCGGCACCCACTACCGTTCCTGGGCCAATACCGCGACCACTGTAACCGGCCACACTGAACAAGCCTTTTTGCAGTTGTTGGCAATGCGGCAAATGGTCTTCACTGTAGGCAATTTTACCTGTCCAACAATAATCCCATTCCACCTTGCTCAGAATCGGAAACAATTCTGTGACGCGCTGCGTCGCCCAATTCGACAACACACTGCCCTCGCCGCCCATTCCACCAAACACCAAGCGGCCTTGATTGTCTAAACGAAAAGAGCTCATCACTGTACAGGTGTCCCAAACGCCTTCTTTATTCGGCAACACGCTAGCCAATTGAGCGTCACTTAATGGCTTAGTCGCCAACTGGGAATAAAAGATTGGTACAAACTTACGCGCCTGCTCTTTCACACCAAATTCCGAATACGCATTGGTCGCAAGAATCACTTTTTCAGCGTGAACCTCGCCTTTTTCCGTGTGCAGAACCCAGCCGTTTTCAGCGGGCTCAATTTTACTCACAGGCGATTGATCAAACAGTTTCGCGCCTTCTTTCAACGCCGCATGCGCTAGCCCTCTGGCGTACGCCAATGGCTGAATCGTTCCCGCTCTTGGGTCAAACAATGCAGAATTGAATTTGCTAGAACCAATGCGCGCTTCTGCTTCGGCGGCATCCAGTAACTCAACGGGCGCACCGCGCTTTTTCATTTGCTCATAGCGACGCTGCAATTGCGCTAAACCGGCTTTACCAACCCCCGCATGCAAAGTGCCATTACGCACGGGTTCGCATTGAATATCGTATTCTTTTATCAAGCCATACACACAGTCGGGAGCCGCCGCTAATGCCTTGTACATGATATTACCAGCGTCCACGCCAATGGCTTGATCCAGCTGATCGGGTTCCAACCAAACACCGGCGTTCGCCAAACCCACATTTCGTCCCGAGCCACCAAAGCCAACTTCTTGGGCTTCAACCACCGCCACAGATACGCCAAACTTGGCCAAATGCAACGCCGCTGAAAGCCCCGTAAAACCCGCGCCGACAATAACGACTTCCACATCCATACGCCTCTTCCAAAGGCGTTAAAACAGGCGCATCAGGAGAGCTTGCACGCCATAACGAATTACAGATTTTTTCAGACATAAGACGACCCTAAAAAGGAAATTGGCCAAAACCTACAGCAAAATTGAAACAGGCGAGAAAATCTCGCCTGTTGTGTTTGAGAGAAAACAATTATTCGAAAACAATACCCTGAGCCAATGGCAAGTCACCGCCGTAGTTCACGGTATTTGTTGTACGGCGCATGTAGTTTCTCCACGCATCAGAGCCCGATTCACGACCGCCACCGGTTTCTTTCTCACCGCCGAACGCACCACCAATTTCCGCACCGGATGTACCGATGTTCACGTTGGCAATGCCGCAGTCAGAACCCGCTGGAGACATAAACAACTCGGCTTCACGCATGCTTTCTGTAAACACAGCAGAAGACAGACCTTGAGGCACTTCGTTTTGGATTTCAATCGCTTCGTCAAACGAGCTAAACGTCAATACATACATAATTGGCGCGAAGGTTTCTTCGTGTACGATCGGCGCATCGTGGGCAATGCGAACAATCGCAGGCTTCACATAGAAACCACCCGCTGGCACGCCTTCTGTCACACGATCGCCACCACAAATAATTTCGCCACCTTGCTGTTTCGCTGTTTCCAACGCCGCTTGCATACGATTAAAGCTGCCTTCGTCAATCAAAGGCCCCACAAGATTGCCTTCCGTCAATGGGTTACCAATGCGAAGAGAACCGTAAGATTTCGCCAAACGATCCACCAAACCATCCACCACAGACTCATGCGTGATTAAACGACGCAATGTTGTGCAACGCTGACCAGCAGTACCGGCGGCAGAGAATACTATAGCGCGCAAAGCAAGATCCAAATCCGCTGTGCTAGACACGATCATGGCGTTGTTGCCACCCAGCTCCAACAAAGAACGACCTAAACGACCCGCCACAGTCTTAGCAACCGCACGACCCATTGCTGTAGAACCGGTCGCCGACACGAGAGGGAACGTTTCACTTGCTGAAATCGCTTCACCCAAATCACGGTCACCAATCATCACAGACACCGCCGCTTTAGGGATATCAGGCATGTCCGCAATCACATTTTGCGCGATTTGGTACATTGCTAAAGCACACAGTGGCGCTTTTTCAGAGGGTTTCAGTAGAATAGGGTCACCACAAACAAGACCCAGCATGGCATTCCACGCCCAAACGGCCATAGGGAAGTTAAACGCGGTAATCACTGCAACCGGACCCAGTGGTTGCCACTGCTCCATCATACGGTGGCCTGGACGTTCAGACACAATAGACAAACCGTGCAACATACGAGATTGACCCACGGCGAAATCACATACGTCAATCCATTCTTGTACTTCACCCAACGCTTCAGGAACGATTTTGCCCGCTTCCAACGAAATCACTTGAGCCAATTCATTTTTGTATTTACGCGCTTCATCACCAATACGACGAACCAATTCGCCACGACGTGGTGCAGGAATGGTACGCAATACTTTGAATGCGTCTTTTAATTCTGCGTTTACGGCCTCTAACTGAGCTGGCGTCGCATTATTAAAAGTAGACAATTTTGCACCGTCAATCGGGCTGTGCGCAGAAAAAGCGCTGCCTTCACCCAAAGTAAGTGTATTGCCTGTTAATACGCTGAAAAAAGTATCGCCTTGTTTCAGTGTGTTGATACCCAGTGTGTCTAAGCAAGTCAGTGACATATGAACCTCTGTGATGTGTGTATTTATCAATAATAGTGAACTTCCTCCACCTTAACGGCCTCCGTAAAAAATGAGAAATACCGTTTTTCTGTTGGTGGTCTAGCTTTTTCCTATAGCAAGACAATAAACCTATAGGTATATTGAAAAGAATCAGGGGATCAATCGTTACTACGGTCGATGGGCAAAAGAATAAACACAAAAAGAGCACACAGATGGACATTCGATCACTACGTTACTTTATTGCGGTCTATGAAGAACGCAGTCTAAGCGCCGCCGCCAAGCGTTGCTTTGTGGCGCAACCTTCCATATCGACGACGGTGTCGCAGCTCGAAGACGATCTGGGCACCAAACTCTTTGTCCGTCACTCAAAAGGCGTATCGCCCACCGACAGCGGATCTCAACTTTACCCCCATGCCTGCAAAATGGTCAGTGACCTTAGCGCTATGCGCAGTTTATTCAGTGACACACCAGCGCCGCTTGCGCTATCGATTTCCTTAACGCCGTTTTTGTCTGGCGCACTGATTAGCCAAGTGATCAAAACCATGCTCGACGAAGTACATGGGCTCACCCTAAAACTGGTCGACGAGTCAGAAAGTGCCGACCTGCGCTTCACTTGTAATCGCTACACCACAGAAGAAGACGTTTTTTATCCACTTTGGGAAGACGACTATGTGATTGCCATGCCGTTAGATCATTGGCTGGCCGATTTCCCTTCTGTTTCGATCAAACAAATAGACAAGCAACCCTTTATTTCCAGAACGCCATGCGACATTTTGGAATCGTGGAACTACCTCTTACAAAAACAGGAACTCACCACTGATATTCGAGCACAGGTAAAAACCGAAGAGTACGCACTGGATTTAGTGGCAGCGGGCTTGGGCATTTCCTTAATCCCCGAACATTCGTCACGAGGCCGTAACGATCTCTGTTTGCGCCCGTTGAACGACGTCAAACTTAAACGTGCGGTTGGCTTAGCGCACAAAAAAACACGCAGCTTCCCAGCGCATCTGATCAACACCATCTTGACCGCGAAGCAGCAACTGTTCCTCCATAAAAACGCCACAGACAATCGGCTCGCATAACTTTTACGCATCACAACGTGCGTTTTTACCTTTTGCATCGACGACAAAGCGTGAATTAGAGTAATGGTCATTCGTTAGAGACCGTCTCTACTTCGATCCGCCCACTTAGGAGAATTTCATGAAACCAGCCGATTTTTTTGCGTCCTTATGGGATCAATACACGGTTATCACCCCACAGGCACAGCGCATTCAAGACTTGTTTAAAAGCCACGGTGAAACCGTACTGAACGACCACGTGGCGTTTCGTACGTTTAACCATTCGCCTGTTTCATTGGAAAAACTAGAGCCGCAACTAGAAGCCATTGGCTACAAAGCCTACGGTGCGTTTAACTTCGAGAGCAAACACCTAAAAGCACGCTGTTACAAACACCAAACAGATGTTGATTCCCCGAAAGTCTTTCTTTCTGAATTATTAGTGGAAGAGTTACCCGCTCACTGCCAAGAGATCATTAGCAAACTGGTTGCACAGATTCCAGCAGACGCGGTACAAACACCCGCCATTTTTTGGGCTGGTAAACTATGGGAAACACCAACGGAAGCAGAATACCTTGCTCTGGCTGAGCACAGTGAGTACGCAGCGTGGTTGTCCACAATGGGCTTGCAAGCCAACCACTTCACCGTCAGTATCAACCATTTAAAGCAGTTCCCTACCATTGAAGAGGTGAACGCACTGTTGCTAAACGAAGGTTATGCCCTTAACCAAGTAGGTGGATTGGTAAAAGGCTCTCCAGAATCCTACTTGGAACAATCTTCGACCATGGCCGACAAGGTCGACTACACCTTTTCCGATGGCGTACAAAAAACCATCCCTAGCTGTTTCTATGAATTCGCCCGTCGTCACACTATGCCAAACGGTGAGTTGTTCGACAGCTTCATTGAAGGCAACGCGGATAAAATCTTTGATTCCACCAGCGCAAAATAACCAAGCAATCGAATAACACGAAGAACGAGCCCCATGTGGCTCGTTTTTTTGCCTCACGTCACACTCCGACCGCCGCCACCTAACCAGATAAATTAACATGCAAAGCCATCGCACAAAGGTTTCTCAGAGTATGTACCGATTCTATTGGCCGTGTATAATGCTCGCAGTTTAAATATGGGCCTTACGATTATGATGAACCAACTTATTGAATTTTCTATTAACCACTGGGAAATGGTCGCTGTCTTTTTCGCGATTCTAGCAACCTTACTTTTTGTCGAAAGCAAAGGTGGCGCGCAAGGGCTTTCTCCTTCTGCAGCAACCAATCTAATGAACGCTGAAGACGCGGTTGTTGTCGACATTCGTCCGGAAAAAGAATTCAGCGCTGGCCACATCACAGGGGCAATGAACATTCCTGCGGCGAAAATGAAAGACAACATGAAACGTCTTGAGAAACACAAAGATGCCCCAATCATCATAGTATGCAAATCTGGCGTGACCGCTGGAGCAAGCGCTAAAGACCTTAAAAAATCGGGTTTTAGCAAGGTGTATAAACTTCAAGGCGGCATTGCTGAATGGCAATCATCCAACCTGCCACTGGTTAAAGGGTAACAGAAATTATTATGGCCACTGTCACTATCTATTCGAGCGATTACTGCCCGTTTTGCGTTAGAGCTAAACAATTATTAACAGCAAAAAACATTGCTTTTAATGAGATCCGTGTCGACGGAGAGCGTGAATTAAGACAAGAAATGATGGAGAAAAGCGGCCGTCACACCGTTCCACAAATTTGGATTGGTGAACAACACATTGGTGGATGCGACGATCTTTATGCGCTGGAGCGTGAACAAAAACTGGACGCCATGCTTGCCTAAAAGCCAGCGTTCCAATGATGCATTCACGCATAGCTTACGTGGCACGCATCACCAAACAACAACATAAAAAACGATAGAAAAGGAACCAAGATGTCCGATACTGCAGAAACTCAAGAAGCACAAACACAAGAAGCGCAAGCACCTCAACTTTCTATGCAGCGCGTCTTTTTAAAAGACATTTCTTTTGAGTCTCCACGCTCACCAATGATTTTCCAAGAAGAATGGAAACCAGAAGTTGGCTTAGAACTGAACACTAAAAGCCGCCAAGTGGGCGAAAGCGTATACGAAGTGGTACTAGAAATTACGGTTACCGTGAAAAATAGCGGACAAACGGGTTACTTGGTACAAATTCAACAAGGCGGTCTGTTTGTGATTTCTGGTCTTGATGATCAGCAATTGCATCACGCATTGGGCGCATCTTGCCCTGCGACCTTATTCCCATACGCGCGTGAAAACATCGACGCCATCGTTGTGAAAGGCAGCTTCCCTGCAATTATGCTTGCCCCTATTAATTTTGATGCGCTATACCTAGAAAGCCTACAGAAACAACAAGCTGAAACAACTCAATAAATAACCATTGAGTGATCAAAAAAAGGAGGCCACGTGCCTCCTTTTTTATTGCATAATAGTGCGCTCTCCACCCTTGGAAAGTTGTCATGAAAAAGAAAAAGAAACCGTGTCCAAACTGCATAAAAGCCCGCTGGCTCATTCTCTACTTGGGCTGTTTTGCGTTATTCGGCGTTTTGATTGCCAATCAATTTTTAGAAAAAGGAATGTAATGTGAGATCGCTCCTTCTATGGATTAGTGTGAGTGTATTAAGTGGCTGCGCAACCTATCAGCAAGACATTGAGGCAGGATTGAGTTTAGCCAAAGCAGGCGAATGGAAAGAAGCCGAAGGCAAACTAGAAGAAGTTCTAGACAGCAAACAAGACAAGTTACTGTATTACATGGAAATTGGGGCACTAGCCCAAAACCAAGGTGACTATGCGCGCAGTAACACCCTATTGGAACAAGCCGAGAAACTCAGCGACACCTTCTTCCCAGAGAATTTTTCCAATCGCTCTTGGGCCTTACTCAGCAACCCCAGACAAAGTGATTATCGAGGCAGTGGTTTAGAGCGGGTATACATCAGTTACCTGAAATCCATGAACTACCTTGCTCTTGCGAAACAAGAAAAAGACACCATCAAAAAACGCCAACTCAGCGACGCTGCGCTGGTTGAGGTGCGACGTATTGACATCAAGCTAAATGAAATCCGCGCACAAAACCCCAACTACCAAGATTTGAACGCCAGAGAAAACCAAGCATTTTATAAAGACGCACTCAGTTGGCTGGGCGATTTTTACACTGGCGGACGCGATACTGATAAATTTTTGTACCGTGATGATGCATGGGCACGATACATGGAAGGCCTCCAATATGAAATCGATGGCGAATACGACGACGCTCGTATCAGCTATCAAAAAGCCGCCAACCTCTACCAAGATGGGTATGCCAAACAATACGCGTTATCGGCGACGACCTCGGAACGCGCATGGCTAGACGCCATTCGTATGATGCAAAAAGGCGGTTTTAGCCAAAGTGAGATCGACGCACAAATCCAAGCCAAATTGTCTCCTGCTATGCAAGACATCCTCAAACAGTACCACCCAGACGATGCGGAATTAGTAGTGCTGGAACATCAGGGCTTTATTCCAGACAAAAGCGAAATGAGCTTGCTGCTGTATGCCGACCCGCGTGCGTACTCCTTAGTGCTTGAGCCTCTTCACGGAGGCGGCACCATAGAGGAAAACGACGCGTTTCGTTGGTTCACCATGGTGTACGCCGACATAAATCCACTCAATCTGATCGCCAACTACAAAGCCGGCGGCGCATGGGGAACCTTTTCGGGCATATTTACCAAACGCGTGATTCTAGGACGACCAGTCTGGCAGCAACTGCAATCTATGGACGTTGATAAGCTACTGACGGAACAAACAATTCGCGTTACCGTGCCATATTATCGTCGTTTCACCCTGGACCAACAGCAACCCACATTGCACATTAGCGATACCATCACCTCATCCAACCAAGGCATGAGAATGTCATCATTGGCTGATATCGCCTTTCAAGAGCAGCTGGCACAAGCCCAACGAGACATTTACGAAGGTTTAATCAGAGAGTTGCTCAGAAGCTGGTTGGCGTACCAAGTTACCAGCAATGTGAAAGACGACAGCGCCAGCCTGATTTTAAACCTGATTGGCCAAGTGGCCGTGTTTGCGTCCTCCGCTGCTGACACTCGCAATTGGCTGATGCTTCCAGCGCAAGTCAGGCTGACCCGTGAGCCTTTGGCCGCCGGCAGCTATACGCCAGAATACCGCGTCAATCGACACACGTTTTCGCTTGGCAAAACACAATTAGACGCCAAGAAAATTACACTTTGGAATCTACGCAACCCTTATTAAATTGATTACACTAACGGCTTGACCTCAGGCTAATACGGACGCAAGGAAAATCTTATGCACATGAGTACGCAAACACAGTCTAAATGGGCTTTCCTATCATGGAAGGGAATGTTCACCTTGGCGATGGCCATGCTATTAACCGCGTGTTCTGGCAGCGTAAAACGCCTAGACACCAACGAAGAAGTCGCGCTTTCAGACCGCTGGAATGACACCGACTCTCGCCTAGTGGCAGAAGAAATGATGGGCGACATGCTCACATTCCCGTGGTTCCGTGACTTTAATTTTAGTCAAAAAGGCAACCCAACTGTCATTGTCCAAAACATCCGTAACAAGACCTCGGAACACATTCCCGTCGACACCTTTATCAATGACATCAAGCGCAGCCTATTACGCGCAGGCAAAGTGGACTTTGTGGTGTCTGGCGCCGAACGTGACGACATTCGCAACGAACGTGAAGAACAAGAACTCAACGCGGCCCCAGAAACCGTCGCCAAATTTGGTCTTGAGCAAGGTGCAGGTTTTGCTTTATCTGGCACAATCAACTCCATCATCGATTCTAATGGCGACCAGCGTGTTAGCTTCTATCAAGTCGACCTAAAATTGATTGATATGACGACAAACCGTGAAGT
>NZ_JAODTL010000049.1 GCF_026191375.1 Marinomonas pontica
ACCGATATGAAAAGTAAGGAAGAAAAGGTATTCGACTTGCGACTTGTTGACACAATGTTATGCTTAATTCGTTACATTGTGCATGAAAAATCGATTTTTTTGTTCTTTGATGTCCTGGTTGAGTGTTTTTCACTCAAAAAAGGGGGCAAAATGAAAAAAAAGAGAAAAAAAGTGCAAGGAGTGCTTGACCAGTAATGGAAAACTTGGTTTTAATCGATGCAGTCCTAAACGGTAGTTCGAAAAGATCATTGAATACGGTGTTGGGAACTACAGATAATTTGCTTTTTTGGCAATTGTCACAAAAGTGAAACTGATCGGTTTTAAGATACACGAGTCGTTGATTTAACAACGTTTCTTGGTTAGACGAAAATCAGTCAAAAGGTCTACAAGACCACATAATATAATATAAAGGGGAATCTTGAATGAAAGCGATTAAACTTGCTTCTGTGTTTGCGGTATCTGCTGTTGCTGCTGCCGTTTCTACTGCTACTTTTGCTGCTGATGCAATCATCACTGGTAATGCTGGCATTGAATATGTAACTAATGATAATGGCACTAGCGAACTTAGTGGTACAAATGAAGGTGAACTAGAGCTTCAAATTGATACTGGTATTGTTTACGCTGAACTTGAATTTGCAACTAACGGCGGTACTGCTGAAGCTGGTGAAGGCGTAGATATCGGTCTTGAGAAATTGTACGTAAAACAAGGTGCAGTTTCTTTCGGTCGCTTCGACGGTACTGTAGCGACTGGCTCTTTCATGGGTATGGATGAGTACTACGGTGGTGTTGATCTAAGTACTTCTGGTGATACTGATAGCACTGGTATCCGTTACAAGGTTTCTCCAGAGCTAACAGTAGCTCTTGAAGCAACTGCAGCTTCTGGTACAGAAGATGGTGAAATCGGCTTTGCTGCATCTTACGTTGCAGATTTTGGTGGCTTCAAAGCGGGTATCTCTGGTGGTGCAGTAGGCGATGCTAACGCTGTTAACGTTGGTGTTCAAACTGTTGCTGGTCCAGCGACTGTTTCTTTGAACTACGGCTCAGGTGCATCTGGCGCAACTGGCGATACCGATGTTGAACTTATGACTGCATCTATTGCGTTTGCAGCGTCTGAAGCGTTGACCTTGACTCTTGAATACTCAAGCGATATGGAAGCTGAAAACAACGGTACTTACTTCGTTGGTGAATACGCTATGGGCGACCTAGTTTATTACGTGAAAAACTACGCAGGTGACCTAGGCTCTGGGCTTACTAAAGTTGGTGTTAAAGCAAACTTCTAAGCGATTCCCTAAAGGTCTTCTCTGAAAAATGAGAATACCTTTACGAGTTAAAGCGAAAGCCAGCCCTTTGGGTTGGCTTTTTTTATGGTAAGCTTAGCCAACTTATGACTCCGCAGAATGGAGCGTGGTTTGTTTGGATTAGCATAAAATAGGAAGGCGCGTTTTGTCAGAAAAAATGAGTGAGTCGGTACGATCACCAATTTGGGATATGTTTGCTAAACAGGCGGCGTTTATTGCTGCGCTTTTGTGTTTGTTCTTTTTCGGGTTAGCGACCTATACCTACAGCCCCAATGATGCTGGTTGGTTTTATTCTGGCAGTGGTGCGGCTATTCAAAATTCGATGGGGCCCATTGGCGCTATTATTGCTGATCTCGCCTCTGGCTTTTTCGGTTCTTTATTTTATTCATTGCCTCCTTTGTTTTTTTGGGTTGCCATTATTATATGGCGTAACCCGCATTCCCTGCTGCCACTTAATAATGCGTTGTTATGTACTATTGGCAGTATTCTGTATTTGTCTTTTGGTTCTGTGTTGTGTTTTTTGCATACGGTTGGTGAACCTACCCTCCAGTATGGTACGGGTGGAATATTAGGGCGTGGCCTTGGGCTTGTGTTATATGGCTTTATTGGTTATGACGGAGCAACGTTAGTCAGTCTCGCGCTGGTTGTGTTGTCTTTTACTTTGTTGGCGCAACTGCATTGGTTAAGCCTGATGGATGGATTGGGTGAAAAGGCATTTGCGTTTACGATGCATGTTCGACAAAAATGGTCAGCTCGACAAGAATTGAGACATCAGCAAAATGCGGATTTAGATGAGGCTGTTGATGATATTATTGAAGAACCTGCCATCGTCAGAAAAAGGCGTTTAGCTAAAAAAGACACGGCTGAAACGAAACAGGCGGACCGTATTGGGTTGGATGATTCCAATGATGTGGATACGCAGGAAGGTAAAAAGTCTCGATTTGGCTTTTTGTCTTTATTGTCTAAATCAAATAACAAATCGTCGAAAGATGCTGTGACGGAGGCGTCGTCGAACCGACTCCATGAAGAACCTGAGTTTGGTGGTCTGGATGAGCTGTCTCTAGATGATGAGGTAAACTTTGGTGATACACTTTACATCGAAGAGTCTTGGGATACGCCAAAATCTAAACCAAACACTGCGGCGGATAGCGCCTCGCCAGTGACTGATAATTCAGCTACAGATCAAGAACCTTCTCGAGATCCAAATGCCTTCATCTACTGTTTCTAAAGAGCAAGCGGATGCCATGTTGTTTGAAGATGATTCACCTTTTGTTATTCCTCCTGCACATAAGCCAGCGTTTCGAACGCTATCGGAAGCCAAGCAGTTGGATTCTCTTTCTGGGCCTGTGGCATCAGAGAGTATTAAACAGCCAGCAGAGAAGGGTTACTCCCTGCCAGATCGTGCCGTGTTGACGAAACCAAAGCCAAAGCAGGGCGGTTACTCTGAAGATGAGCTGCTGGCGCTGTCGGAATTATTGGAACAACGTTTACAGGATTTTGGTGTGAAAGCCGAAGTGGTTGAGGTAAACCCAGGCCCAGTTATAACGCGTTTTGAAATTCAGCCAGCACCGGGTGTGAAAGTATCCAGAATCACGAATTTAGCAAAAGACCTTGCCCGTTCTTTAAGTGTTATGAGTGTGCGTGTGGTTGAAGTCATTGCGGGTAAATCCACTATCGGCATTGAAATCCCCAATCAGGTACGGGACACGGTGTATTTTTCTGAGGTCATAAATTGTGATGCCTATGATCGGTCTTCATCCCCTCTAACTTTGTCTCTTGGCCATGACATTTCTGGAGAGCCTGTGGTGGTCGATTTGGCCAAAATGCCCCATGTCTTGGTGGCGGGGACAACGGGTTCTGGTAAATCTGTTGGTGTGAATGCAATGATTTTAAGCATGTTATTGAAGTCAACGCCAGACGAAGTTCGTATGATCATGGTTGACCCAAAAATGCTGGAATTGTCAATTTATGAAGGCATTCCTCACCTTTTGACGCCCGTTATTACAGACATGAAAGACGCGGCAAACGGTTTGCGTTGGTCGGTAGATGAAATGGAGCGCCGATATAAGTTGATGTCGAAGCTCGGTGTGCGCAACATTGCGGGTTACAACAAAAAAGTACGTGATGCGATGGATGCGGGTAAACCCATAGAGGATCCACTGTGGCAGCCTGAGATGGCGATGTTTTCAGAAGACGGTGTCGCTCGAACGGTTCCGCATCTAGAGCCACTGCCTTACATTGTGATCATCGTTGATGAATTTGCTGACATGATGATGATCGTTGGTAAAAAAGTCGAAGAGTTGATTGCTCGAATTGCGCAAAAAGCGCGAGCAGCGGGCATTCATTTGATTCTGGCGACTCAGCGCCCATCGGTGGACGTTATTACTGGTCTGATTAAAGCCAATATCCCCACGCGTATGGCGTTTCAAGTGTCCTCTAAAATTGACTCTAGAACGATTCTTGATCAAGGTGGAGCCGATCAGTTATTGGGCATGGGGGATATGTTGTACCTTCCTTCCGGTTTGCCAACTCCTATCAGGGTTCATGGCGCTTTTGTTTCCGATGATGAAGTGCACGCTGTGGTTGAGGAATGGAAACAGCGTGGGGAGCCAGAATACATAAACGATGTTGTGGTGAATCCAGAAGACTTAATGTCAGGTGACGACAGTGAAGATAAAGACGCACTTTATGACGAAGCGGTGAAAATAGTCATTGAAACGCGTAAAGCTTCTATCTCTTCTATACAACGTCGATTAAAAATAGGGTACAACAGGGCGGCTAATCTCGTAGAAGCCATGGAAGCGGCTGGATTGGTTGGCCCAATGGGCACCAATGGGCAAAGAGATATTTTAATTCCAGAGTAAAGGTTAGCGTAAAATTTTTAAGGCCTTTGTTTGTGTATTTTTGGAGAAGTATTTTGGTTAAAAAAATAGTTGGCGTTGCGGTTATTGGTTTTATGGTGTGTATTCAAGCAATGACAGCGCAAGCTCAAGACAGCGCCTCGGATTCAATAGAGCGTTTATTGGAAATGAACCGCAATATTGAAGGCGAATTTCGTCAGGTGACTTACGATGAAAAGGGGAAGCAACTTCAAGCCAGTGAAGGAATTTTTCTTTTGGCGAAACCCAATCAGTTTGTCTGGGACAGTGTGACACCATTTTCACAGCGCATTATTTCTGACGGGAACTACATTACTGTCTGGGATGTGGATTTAGAGCAGGCAACCAAAAAGCCGCTTTCTGGCGCAATAGGCAACTCTCCTGCGGCATTATTGGGCAGACCCGCTGCCGAGGTTTTACCTCACTATACTGTGGCGATGCTGGGGCAAGAGAAATTTCGTTTGCAACCAAAAGAAGACCAAGAGTTGTTCCAAGCTTTGACCTTGTCTTTTCGTGACGAGGTGATCAGTGCAATGAGCATTGTGGATGCGCTTGGCCAAACCACGGTCATTGAATTTAAAAATGTTGAAACGCATGATGGCGTGGCAAAAGAGAATTTTGTATTGGATTTGCCAGCCAATGTCGATGTTATTGTAGAAGGTCAGTAATGAGAGACCTGTTTTCAGACATCTCAACAGGAGGGTACCAGCCGTTAGCGGCCAGAATGCGTCCTGTGAGTTTGGATGATTATATTGGTCAGTCACATCTTGTTGGCCCTGGAAAGCCTTTAAGACGCATGGTTGAAACGGGTCATTGTCACTCTTTCATCTTATGGGGGCCGCCTGGCGTTGGTAAAACAACGTTTGCGCAGTTGTTGTCTCATGCATTGGATGCGCAATTTATTGAGATCTCGGCGGTTATGTCGGGGGTGAAAGACATTCGTGCGGCGGTGGATCAGGCGAAAAACCTGCGCCAAATGAATGGTGTCCAGACGGTCTTATTCGTTGATGAAGTGCATCGTTTTAATAAATCTCAACAAGATGCTTTTTTGCCGTTTATTGAAGATGGTACGTTTTTATTCATTGGTGCGACGACGGAGAATCCCGCCTTTGAATTGAATTCTGCTCTGTTATCAAGAGCGCGGGTGTACCGACTAAAAACACCCAGCGCCGACGAGGTGATGTTGGCGTTGCAGCGAGCGCTGCTCAATCTTGACGATACGAATAATGGCTTTCAGATAGACGAGTATTTTTTGTCTGTATTGGCTCAAGCGGCAGATGGTGACATTCGTCGAGGGCTGAACTTCCTTGAGATTTTGTCTGATTTGGTAGAGCCCGGTAGCAAGGTAACCCAGGAGCAACTAGAAGATGTTTTGGGTGGCAGCGTACGTCGTTTTGATCGTAAAGGCGATGTTTTTTATGATCAGATTTCTGCCTTTCATAAGTCGGTTCGTGGTTCCTCACCGGACGGTGCTTTGTACTGGATGGCCAGAATGCTTGATGGAGGGTGTGACCCTTTGTATATCGCGCGTCGTCTGTTGGCGATTGCCTCAGAAGATATTGGCAATGCCGATCCGCGGGCGTTGCAAATTGGCTTGAACGCGTGGGATGTCTTTGAGCGAGTTGGGCCAGGAGAGGGTAATCGTGCGATTGCTCAAGCGGCTGTTTATATGGCGTGCGCGCCTAAAAGTAATGCGGTTTATAAGGCATTTAATCAGGCGATGACGGATGTGGCCGCGCAGCCAAGTTATGAGGTGCCAGTGCATTTGCGCAATGCGCCAACGTCGCTAGCAAAAAGTATGGGGCATGGCGACGAGTATCGCTATGCGCATAATGAAGCGCATGCGTACGCCGCAGGTGAAAACTACCTACCAGAAGAGTTGGCTAGTATGCGTTATTATGAGCCGACAGACCGTGGCTTAGAGAAAAAAATTAATGATAAGTTGGCTTGGTTGTCCGATTTGGATGATCAAAGTCCGTTGCAGCGTTACAACCCTTTATCTGACTAGTTTCTTATTTCTCCACAGGAACACAATATGATGTATTTCATGATTGCTATGGGCGGCGCGTTTGGCGCGCTAAGTCGCTATGGCATGACAAAGTGTATTAATTCTTACTGGCATCACCATTTCCCTTTTGCCACGATGCTAGTAAATGTTCTTGGCTGCGTATTAATGGGGGTTGCTTTCGTCGTGATTAGTGAGCGTATGCCATCGTTAGAACCCTATCGCCCCTTGGTTATGGTGGGTTTTTTGGGCGCATTTACGACTTTTTCGACATTTTCGTTAGAAATTGTCGCGCTTATTAATATGCAGGCTTGGCTAAGTGCCATAAGCTATTTATTATTGAGCTGCATTTTGGGGGTGTTGGGTTTGGCTGTCGGTATGACGGTGACCCGTTTGTTCTGATGTTTTTTGCTGTTGGTTAAAATTGCCTGTACAAGTGACTGGCAGAAAACGCCCTTATTTATTTTTATACATTGTTTGAAGGATATTGTTGCACCGATGTTAGACATTAAAGCATTACGCGCTGACCCAGAAGCCATTGCGGCTCAACTTAAAAAGAAAGGCTATGAGTTGGATGTGGCGACTTTTTCTTCCTTGGAAGAGCGTCGTAAAGCCATTCAAATAGAAACGGAGCAGTTGCAACAAGCCCGAAATTCGGTATCCAAAGACATCGGTCAGGCTATGAAGTCTGGCGACAAAGACAAAGCGGCTGAGCTAAAAGCACAAACCGCAACGCTGGGTGATGACCTTGAAGCGGCTAAAACACAGTTGACTCAAGTTCAAGAAGAGCTAGAAAGCTTGTTAGAAGGCATTCCAAACTTGCCTCATGCTTCTGTGCCTGAGGGTAAGTCAGAAGACGATAACGTTGAAGTTCGTCGTTGGGGAACGCCTAAAGCGTTTGATTTCGAGCCAAAAGACCATGTTGATCTTGGTGAAGCGATGGAAATGCTGGATTTCGAAGCGGCAGTTAAAATTACTGGCTCTCGCTTTGCTGTGATGCACTCTGACTTAGCACGCCTACATCGTGCTCTAACGCAATTCATGATTAATACTCATGTGGATTTACATGGGTATTCTGAAGTGTATGTTCCTTATTTAGTTAACTCCCATTCTTTGAAAGGGACAGGCCAGCTTCCTAAGTTCGAAGCCGATTTGTTCAAAGTGCCAGTGGACAAAGAAAGTGGAAATAACGATCTTTACCTGATTCCAACAGCCGAAGTGCCTGTAACCAATTTAGTGCGTGATGAGATTTTAAATGACGCTGATTTGCACAAAAAATTCGTGGCTCATACGCCTTGTTTCCGCAGTGAAGCCGGCAGCTACGGACGAGATACTCGCGGCATGATTCGTCAACATCAGTTTGAAAAAGTAGAATTGGTGCATGTGTGTCGTCCAGACCGCTCTGAAGCAGTGCTTGAAGAGCTTGTTGGTCATGCGGAAGTTATTTTGAAGAAGTTGGAGCTTCCTTACCGAACTGTGATCTTGTGTGGCGGTGATCTTGGTTTTTCTGCCCATAAGACCTACGACATTGAAGTTTGGCTACCAGGCCAAGGCAAATACCGTGAAATCTCATCTTGTTCAAATATGTGGGACTTCCAGGCTCGTCGTATGCAGGCGCGCTGGCGTAATCCTGAAACTGGCCGACCTGAATTGGCACATACTTTGAATGGTTCTGGATTGGCAGTAGGTCGTACATTGGTGGCAGTGCTTGAAAACTACCAAAATGCAGACGGTAGTGTGCGTGTTCCTGATGTCCTAGTGCCTTATATGGGCGGTAAGACGGTTTTGAAAAAAGCGTAAGCTACATTTTCTAATAAAAAAGCCTCAAAGGAGGCTTTTTTTGTATGAGTGGATATTTGACATTATGACGGGCAAGGTCTATTTGATTGGTGCGGGTCCAGGTGATCCTGAGTTGTTGACGTTAAAGGCACATCGTTTGCTAAAAATGGCCGATGTGGTTTTATACGATCGCTTGGTTGGCAAAGAAATTATTGAGCTCATTCCTGAGTCAGCAGAAAAAATGTACGTAGGGAAGGCGAAGTCTATGCACAGCCTTCCACAGGAAGAAATAAACAGTTTGCTCGCGGCCAAAGCAAAAGAAGGCCGTATGGTGGTGCGCCTGAAAGGGGGCGATCCATTTATATTCGGTCGCGGGGGCGAAGAATTAGAAGAGCTTATTGAAGAGGGGGTACCTTTTGAGGTCGTTCCTGGTGTTACTGCAGCCGCTGGGTGCGCAGCGTACGCGGGTATTCCGTTAACACACCGAGATTACGCGCAATCTGTGCGCTTTCTGACGGGGCATTTGAAGGACGGAACGACGGAATTGCCTTGGGAAGAGTTGGTTCATCCTGCACAAACCTTGGTGATTTACATGGGCTTAACTGGCCTTAAAGATATTAGTCAGTCCTTGATTCGCTTTGGTATGAAGCCGTCTATGCCTGTGGCTATTGTTGAAAAAGGCACGACAAAGGAGCAGCGCGTTTTTACCTCCACGATTCAAGATGTTTATGACGTGTCCGTGGTGAACGAAGCCAAATCGCCTGCCTTATTGATTATTGGTGAAGTTGTCTCGCTGCAGGAAAAACTAGAATGGTACGGAAAGTATTAGTTGTGGCGAGATGTCATTTAGTGGTGTTGTAGGTCGTGCTTTAGCGCGTCAAAGGTTCTGGTTTGGTGTGATCCTGCTTTTGACGACCTAAAGGCCGACCTACATGGTTTGTTGTCTTATTTATAAGCAATTTGCGGGCTTGGGAAGCCCTGCAATTTTGGCGGCCAATTTCGGCGGGCTACCGGGAAAAAGCGTCATTAAATATATGCTTCGACCTTTTTCGGCGCCGAGTTTTTTTGATACCGCTTTGACTAATGGGCGCATGGCAGGGGATACTTCGAACTCTTGATAGAATTCTCGTAATAAATGAATAATTTCCCAATGTGCGTCCGTTAACTCAATGTCAACTTCTTGCGCCAATTGATTAGCAAGCTCTGGTGTCCAATCTTGTAGATTAAGCAAATAACCTTCTTCGTCTAAAACTAACGTCTTTTCTGTCATATCGACTACCAACTAATGTTTGATTCTGCGCTAAAGGTTAACTCGACCCATTCTTCATCGGAGAGGGCGATGCCTAGCTTTGGTGATAGGCCGTAGGCTGCTGCGTCACTTTTTAGATAATATAGCTCAGCTTGCTTCGCGTTTATGAGTGTTTGTATCAGGCTAGTCTGCTGAATGGTTCTTAAAAAGCCTTCTTCAATAAGTAGTATTTGATCGCCAGCTTGCACGCTGTTTTGCCACGTTGCCTCGAGTGTTGCAGGGTAATCGAGTTGATTTATTTGGTGTAGTCGCATAATTAAAACCGGAAAACCTGTTGGTATTGTGAAAACATCGTTTGCCACTCGACTTCATCAAGCGGCTGCACGCCTTGCCAAGTTGTATTGGATTCAAGTTGTGCGTTGGCTTTTTCTATGTAGACGTTTTCAATGTCGTAAAACTCCAGACCAGCTAACAGCTTATGTAGATTTTTACCGTGTTCTGGTGTTGGCTGTTGGTTGTCGGACAAAATTGCTACCGCCGCGCCAGAAAGGCATAAATCGACAGGTTGCTCGAACGTGGCCAGAACCAGAGCAAGGTCTAAACCTTCTTTACAGGCTAGGCTTGTATAAGGGCTGGCGTTTAGGTGAATGAGAGTGTGTTTCATGGATTACCTAAACTGAATGATTTTATGGGTGGTGTTCATTAGATCAACAAGTGTTCCTAATCCTTCAAGCTGGAAGTTTTTTGCCAAAGTGTGTTGCTCCAGCGCATAACGACGACTTTCATTTTCGTTGATGATACCGCGTCTTACGGCCGCGGCAATGCACAAATAGAGAGGGATGTTTTGCTGCTCAGCGATGTCTTGCCATTCTTTGGTGAGGTTGATCTCATCTCTTGGTGGTTGTGCTATTTGGCTGCCAACAAGCACAGCGTCTTCATAAAAGAACACCCCTTTTATGCTATTTGGGTATTTGGAGACGGCGGCTTTTATAAAGCGAAGCGCAGAGTGGCAGGCTTTGCTTTGATAAGGTGAGCCTGTGATGAGCAGCGTGTATTGCATTGCAATCTAACCTTTGAACGGACTTTGAAAGTTATTTTGTTTTGTAAGTTATTTTGTGAAGTTTACACACAAAAAAGGCCGCAGTCAGCGGCCTTTTATAGTGAGGTACGTTGCGATTAGTCGCGAGACATACCCAAAAGTGATAATACACTTAGGAACATATTGTACAGTGAAACATACAAGTTGACGGTCGCCATAATGTAGTTTGTTTCACCACCGCGGACGATTTCACTGGTTTGCAGCAAAATAACTGCCGCAGAGAAAAGCGCAAAACCCGCTGAGATAAAGATTTGTAATGCTGGCATTTTAACGAAAATCCCAGCGATCACAGCAAATAACAAAACAAAGAAGCCAACCGTGATGAATCCATTAAGGAAACTGAAGTCTTTCTTTGAAACCAATGCGTAAGCAGACAAGCCTAGGAACGATAGGCCAGTAATGCCTAGAGCGCTCATGATTAAGCTCGCACCGTTTGCCATGTTCATATAAGCGCTTAGGATGGGGCCAAGGGTAAGGCCCATGAAGCCAGTCAAAGCAAATACACACAGAATACCAGCGGCGCTGTTTTTAAATTTGTGTGTTAGGAAAAGCAAACCATAAAAGCCTACTAGAGTAATAATTAGACCAGGATGGGGTAAGTTGAAAGCCATGCTCATGCCCGCAGTGAAGGCGCTGAACAATAGGGTAAGCGACAACAGTCCGTAAGTATTGCGGAGCGTTTTATTTGCCGCTTGTGACGTATGTGTCGAAAGGGCTTCTGTGTAACGCATGAGTTAACTCCTTTAGGGTTTAAGACTATCAATAGACTTAATATGCGTGCGAAAGTTCCAAACTTCAAGTTAGATTGTTTATTAAACCCCAAATACTAAAAAACACCGCATTGATCGGTGTTTTTAAGTCAAACTGTGACTCAGTTTGGTTTGGTGTTTTTAGTTTGGTGTTTAATGGGGCTCCAATGTTTTGTGGACGCTGCTGCTTTGTTTGGTTTTATGCTTGTCTATTTGTCGTACCAGTTTGTCAACCATGTCGTCTATGGCGTGAAAAAGTCGATCCTCAGAAGACGCCGCCGCAAAAATATCTTTGCCAGGAAGATGTAGGCTGGCTTCTGCTTTTTGGTATTTGTTGTCTTTTAATAGGGTGACATTAACGGAAGTTATTTGGTCTGTCAGCTTGGATACTTTTTCAAGCTTTTCATTAATATGGTCTTTGATTGCTGGGGTGACGTCGATATGGTGTCCAGAAATTTTGGTAGTGTGCATACTACTTGCCTCCAGAGTAACGTTCGCAGGGCAGACAACAGAGTTCAAATTAAAAAAGACGACAGGTAAATTGAAATCAATGTTGCTGTAGTTTCAGCATAGGTGGGTTTTTGAATGCTGTCAAAGTTGCCTAGATGCCTTGTCAAATATGAATGCTTTGCATGAAGGTTGTCGTGCTTATGGGTAAGGCTTTTGATAAACTGTTGTGCTAATTATGCGAAGCGAGATTTATGTTGGATAACGACTATTCATTACCGATATCATTTTCAATGGCGGCTCAGATAGGCTTAGAGGAAACCGTATTGCTGACTTTTCTAAAGCAGCAGGTGTACCTCGCTAACTCAACGCTATTGCGTGTTGAAATGAGCCGGCTGAGTGCTCAACTGCCGTTCTGGACAGTGCCGATGTTGATGCGTTTATTGGCGAATTTGCAAATTAGTCAGCTATTAAGTTTTCAGCGTCAGGAAGAAGTGATCGAAATTCAATTGGCGTCCTCTCAAAAAGTGGCGCAAGCGGTATCGCCTGCACCAGAGATAACGGCAAAAGAAGATTCATTAATGAGCAAGATGGATCGTCTTCATAAAGCGTCTCGGGAGAAACCGGAAGAGTTTACCCCTCAGCCAAAAAGTTACCCTGCGAAACAGCCTGCTCGACAATACGATGCGCCATTTTCGCCCCCGGTTGTGAATGACCGTCGCGGCGTGACGGACTTCGATTTATATTTAGAACAGAAAGAGCGTGCTCGACAGCCAGATCAGTGGCAGCCTGAAGAGGCAACATTAGAGCAAATAGGGCAAGCGGGTATCGCCCGTGAATTTGCGTTGTCTTTGCAGACTGAGTTCTTACTCAGAATCAAAGAACAGCGCAAAAACGTGAGAACTTGGAACAGCGAATTTTTTAAATACGTAAAACGTCAGTGGCAATACAAACAATCGGATAGGTCTTCATATGAAGGAACCTCAGGCAGTTCAAAATTTACTAAAACCTCTAGAGAACAGGTTAGCGACGCCCTCAACAACATCCACGACACAGACTGGTGAGTATGGCGCGGCGCGAGAGTCGGGGCCGACGGAGGCTGAGCAACAAACTCGTGTTTTAGTAAATATGCTGTTTGCTCGTTTTAAGGCGATTTATACGCACAAATTTGCCTCGGCATACAGCACCACAGATGAAGTGAAATTAGCAAAACGAGAGTGGGCGATTGCTCTAAAAGGCTTTCAAGAGCCTTTGTTAGCCTACGCCGTTGAGCGAACCAAAGAAGTCCACGCTTGGCCGCCAACCATTGCGGATTTTTTAAAGTTAATTAATACCGCCTACAAAGCGTATGGCTTAGCGGATCCTCGTACTGCCTATCTTGAGGCTTGTGCTTGTCGAACGGATCCTTTGCAATATAAATGGAGTCATCCCGCGGTGTTTTTTGCGGGGTCAGACACCGGTTGGTACAAATTAAAATCGGAAGAAGAGCGAGTTAGCTGGCCGTTGTTTGAGCAAAGCTACTTAAAAGTGGTCGACCGTGTTATTGCGGGTGAACGCTTAGTGATTCCGAAGGTTATTATGATCGAAGATAAGCAGACGCTTAACGTAAAGGGCTTGGCGAGCAGAATTGCGGCTGAGTTAGGCGTAGAAGAAGAGCAAATAGTGCCCTTACTTTATTACACTCAAAAGACTCATGGCACGGGTGTGCGTATTCGATATCGAGAAATGAGTCAGCAAGCATTGCAAAAAATGGGTTACAAAGACACTTTGCCAGAATAATGGGGTGTCTTTCTGTTTGTTATATAACATAATTTGGTAAATAGCAGGATGCTGTGTGCGAGACCTCACCTTATTAAGGTGAGGTCGACACAATATATAGGACAGTTTGGTGAGGTTGTTATGTTAAAGGTATTGATTGTTGACGACCATGATGTGGTTAGCCAAGGTATTAGTCGTGTTTTACAGGATGTAAATGGTGTGGATGTGGTTGGGGTTGTGCATTGTGGTGAAGATGCCATAGTGCAAAGTAAGACGCTGCAACCGGATATTGTGCTGATGGATGTCCATATGCCGGGCATTGGTGGATTGGGAGCAACAAAAGAAATTAAACGTCTCTTCCCTAGAATTAAAATCATCGCGTTGTCGGCGTTAGAAGACAATTTGTACCCAGTGAAATTGCTTGAAGCTGGCGCATCAGGTTATTTGACAAAAGGGACAAAAACCTCAGAGATTTTAGAAGCATTAGAGGCTGTCTCCAAAGGTGAGCATTATATTTCTAAAAGCGTTGCCCAGCGAATGGCGCTGTCTAAATTTTCAATAGATGGCGAAGGCTCGCCTCTAGGGCAGTTGTCTGATCGAGAATTGCAGGTTGCTCAGATGATCATCGATTGTAAAAAATCCAATGAAATCGCCGAGCTACTTAATGTGAGCCCTAAAACAGTGAGTACATACCGTACTCGAATTTTTTCCAAATTAAGTATTGATAGTGACGTTGAGCTGATTCATTTGGCCATCCGTTATAATGTGCTTGGTATGGGGTAGGCGAAGAACGAGGTTTGTTTGAGCCATTCAGAATTTGATCCAAAGCATTTTGTTAGCAATCTAACCACACGTCCGGGCGTTTATCGCATGTACGACGTGAAGGGTGAGTTGCTTTATGTGGGTAAGGCAAAGAATCTTAAAAATCGTGTCGCGAGCTACTTTCGCGTCACCGGATTGACGACGAAAACCATGGCCTTGGTAAGTCGTATTCACACCATAGAAATTGCAGTAACCAAAAGCGAAACAGAAGCTTTGCTTTTGGAGCAAACGCTGATTAAGCAACATCGTCCTCCGTATAACATTCTTTTGCGCGACGATAAATCCTACCCTTACATTCTGTTGTCGAACCACCCACACCCAGCCTTATTGTTTCGTCGTGGCGATAAAACGGATAAGGGAACGCTTTACGGTCCTTTTCCAAGTGGCAGTGCAGTTAAAGAGAGTTTAAACACCATGCAGAAGGTGTTTAAAGTGCGTCAGTGTGAAGACAGCACCTACTCGAATCGCTCCCGCCCATGTTTGCAGTATCAGATTAAACGTTGCTCTGGGCCTTGTGTGGGTCTGATCAGTGACGAGCAATATGATTTAGACGTGCGTCACGCGCGTATGTTTTTACAAGGGAAAGACCAAGAACTGACGGCTGAAATCACTGCTCAAATGAGCGCGGCCGCCGCAGACATGGAGTTTGAGCGAGCCGCTGAATTGCGCGATCAAATTATTCAGCTGAAACACATTCAAGAACAACAGCATGTATACGGACAAACGGGAGACGCTGATGTGCTTGCGTCTATTATTCAGCCCGGCGGTTTGTGTGTGCATGTGATGATGGTGCGCAAAGGTAAAGTCGTTGGCAGTAAAAGTCACTACCCTAAAATGCCGATCGAAATCAGTGAAGGCGAGTTATTATCGTCTTTTATTGCGCAATTTTATCTGGGTGGTATTCAAGAGTTACCTAAGACGCTTATCATTAGTCATGAACTAGAAGACAGTGATGCGCTGGTGGAAGGTATTTTTGAAACCACGCAGAAAAAAATAGAAGTGCTAAGCAATGTCAGAGGTCAGCGAGCTCGTTGGCTGGATTTGGCAAAGTTGAATGCGGAGCAGGGTTTGCAGGCGCGTTTGTCAGATAAACGCAATCATTTTAGTCGTATTACAGCGCTGCAAAAACTATTGGGTTTTCCTGAAGCGCCTAAACACATGGAGTGTTTTGATATTAGTCATTCCAGTGGTGAGGCAACGGTGGCTTCATGTGTGGTATTCGGGCCTGACGGACCAGATAAAAAACGCTATCGATCATTTAACATTGAAGGTGTTGAACCGGGTGATGACTATGGTGCCATGAAACAAGCCCTGACGCGTCGTTATAAGCGTGTCAAAAGTGGCGAGTTAGAAGCACCTGATGTGTTATTGATTGACGGTGGTAAAGGTCAGCTAACGCAAGCGGAAAATGTACTAAAAGAATTGGGACTGGTGAATATTTTTTTACTGGGGGTCGCAAAAGGCGATACCCGTAAGCCGGGTCTAGAAACCTTGTACATTGGTTCGAAAGAAGACGAAGTGGTATTGCCACCAGATTCTGCGGCGTTGCATTTGATTCAGCACATACGGGATGAAGCGCATCGCTTTGCTGTAAAGAGCCATAGACGTAGACGAGATAAAAAACGTCGTCATTCAGTATTGGAAGACATTCCGGGTATTGGGCCGAATCGTCGTAAAGAGTTGTTGACGGCCTTTGGTGGCTATCAAGAGTTGCTGTCAGCCAGTCAGGAAGACATTGCTAAAGTGAAAGGCATTAGTGCGAAAAAGGCCGAAGAAATTTATCTCTACCTTCATAAAAGTTAAGCTTGGCTGAGTGTTGGTGCACTTGGCGTAATTATTAGGAATAAGATGAACATACCGAATATATTGACTTCCGTGCGGATTTTTATGATCCCTGTTTTGGTTGTAATTTACTATTTGCCATGGGAAGGGCGTTACCATACTTGTGCTGTTATTTTTGCGTTGGCGGCCATCACAGATTGGTTGGATGGGTACTTGGCGAGAAAGTTAAATCAAACCTCAGCCTTCGGTGCTTTTTTTGACCCTGTGGCGGATAAGCTGATGGTGTCGATTGCTTTGGTTTTGCTGGTCGCGAGTTACGCCAACCCGTTGTTGACGTTAGCCAGTGCCGTTATTGTAGGGCGAGAGATCGTTATTTCGGCCTTGCGTGAATGGATGGCGGAAATGGGTAAGCGTGCCAGTGTTGCCGTGTCCTATATTGGTAAGCTAAAAACCACCATGCAAATGTTAGCGATTTTTATATTACTAGGAAGCCGTCCAGACACGCTGGTGGCTCATATTGGTGAGGTGGTATTAATTGCTGCGGCCTTATTAACGCTTTGGTCTATGTACATTTATCTAAAAGCCGCATGGCCAGAACTCATGTCCAAAGAGTCGAACAAAAACTAAACAGATTTGAAAAAAGTGCCTAAGTTAGTTATTTATTTGGATTTTTTCCTTGACGTGAAAGCTCAAATACATAGAATAGGCACCGTCTTTTGAGACGCGGGAATAGCTCAGTGGTAGAGCACAACCTTGCCAAGGTTGGGGTCGCGAGTTCGAGCCTCGTTTCCCGCTCCATTCAAAAGATAATCTGATAGAAGGCCGGATGGCAGAGTGGTCATGCAGCGGACTGCAACTCCGTGAACGCCGGTTCGATTCCGACTCCGGCCTCCAATGTCAGATATGCCCGGGTGGTGAAATTGGTAGACACACAAGACTTAAAATCTTGCGCTTTAACGAGCGTACCGGTTCGATTCCGGTCCCGGGCACCATTTATGGTGCCTTTTTTTATGCCTGAAATTTATAAACTCTCTTCTGATTTACTCCTTTAAAGTACCTTTTGTTTTTCTCTTTTTGTCAATTTTCATGTTGCTTCGTGTTTTTAGAAAGTTTCATTTTCTGAGTGAACCGACACCGAGGTTGAGCCGTCGAAGGCTGTGTCGATGTTGAAGGTGATCGGCCGGCAGCAGACTTGGCAGTCTTCTATGTATTCTTGGCTTTCGTCCAGAGTTTCAATAATGACTTCAATGCTCTCGCCGCAGTATGGGCAAGTGATGTCTTTTTCAATGATTTCGTTCATGGTGTGCCTCTTACTTCTCTTTTGTTGCTTTGCTTTTTTGGCCTCTATGATTAGATCATAGACGAGGCTGGGTTTATTGGTTTGTCTTTTGGTGGAATATTCATACTTTTATCAATCTGCTTTCGTGGTCTTTGTGTAAGACTGTTATTATTTAAGCTTCTAAGGTGAGGTGCTGTGATGATCAATTCTATTAAATGCTTGTCTGTATTGGTGTTACCTGTGCTGTTGCTTGGCTGTTCTACTGGGTCTCACGTCGTGACGGGGCAGCAGATGCCAGAGCTTGAGGTGGAGCAGGTGACGATCTTTGAGGAGGCGCCTGCGTTTGACTATAAAGTGATTGGCACGGTGAGGGCGTCCAGTGATGGTGGCTTTACGGAAGAGTCCAGAAAAGAGAAAGCCGTTCAAGAGTTGAAAGAACAAGCCGCCAAGATTGGTGCGAATGGCGTGATATTGGACGATGTTACTCAGTTGTCTTTTCGGCGTTTAGGCACCGGTGTGGGAGTTGCCGTCAGCAGTGCGGGTGGTGTTGGTACATCAATTGGTTCGAGCTTTTCTTTTCCAACTGCAGAGGTGACAGGAACGGCGATTCATTATGAGTTGTCAGCTGAAAAGTAATGGCATTTTATGCTGCGCTATATAAGGGTTTTTGCGGCCTTGTGATATTATTTTTTGAATTGTGCATTTTTAAGTAAATGATCGAAACTGGGTGAGAGTGTGGTATGTCGGGATTAGAAGAAAAGGCAAAAGGTCGTCTTACGACTAGGACGGTGGCGATGCCGGGGGATACTAATCCTGCGGGTGATATTTTTGGTGGTTGGGTTGTGTCTCAAATGGATATCGCGGCAGGGATTTGTGCAGGGCAGCGCGCGCAGTCTCGTGTGGTGACGGTAGCCTTGGATGGGATGAGTTTTATCCGTCCTGTAAAAGTTGGCGACATTTTGGGGGTGTATACCAGGGTTGAATCCGTTGGTCGTACTTCCATGAATATCCTAGTGGAAGCATGGGTTCGCCGCGGCCGAATTGGCCAGCGCGAAAAAGTAACGGAAGGTATGTTCAAGTTTGTTGCGATTGATGAGAGTGGCGCATCGACGCCGATCCCAAAAGAAGAAGATTTACCAGATTATGTGCTGCATGGATTTGACGATTATTAACCTGAAGGAAAATTGAGAGCAAAAAAAGCGCTTACCGAAGTAAGCGCTTTTTTAATGTTGGTACCAGTAGGCGGACTCGAACCGCCACACCCGAAGGCAACGGATTTTGAATCCGTCGTGTCTACCAATTCCACCACACTGGCCTTGAAAAAGGTGAAACGTATTCTATGTTTTTTTCTAAGAGTGTCAATCGTTTAAGTGAAAAATAAATGTTTTTTTTAATTTATCGATAGCATGACTTCCTCGGCCCACAACATCGCGTCTAAAAATGCTCTGTTTAAGGTTGTTCTTTTTTGTGGGGTCATGGATTGGATATCATCCCAGTTTTGTTCTTCGCAATTGAGTGTTTGGCTTAAATAGCTGCCTAATTCTCCGGTTTGGCTCATAATGGCAGCCCTAGAATGTTTATCTAGGGCGATTTGTTCCAGCACGACGGATTTCTCAACGTTGAATACTGCGTCAATGCCTGACATAAGTCCGACCATAAACGCTGTGTCGGCTAAATCTGACTGGTTGCTTTGCGCCAGTAGTTGGCAGCAACGACCCCGAGTGAGGAGTATTTTTAACAGGGCTTTAGGCTGGTTAGTGGAAGACGTGAGCGTGATGAGCAATGCCCACTTTTTAAGTTGAACTAAACCTAAAAATATAACCGCTTCTTTAATAGATACAACGGTTTTGGACACGCCACAGACTGGGCTGTTTAAAATTCGTAATAGTTGATAGGACAGTTTTGGATTTTTACCCACCAGCTCGGTAATGGCTTCGATGCTAATGTCTTTGTCTTGTAGGGCATTAACCAATTCAATCGCGCCATGAGTCGCGGAGTCTATTTTCTTGCCCTTGATCAGTTCTGGTCGTTGCAAGAAATACCCTTGAAATAAGTCAAAGCCAATTTTTTTGCAGAGTTCGAACATCTCGACGTTTTCGACTTTCTCGGCGAGCAGGATTAAGCCTCGGGCTTTTAGTTCGGCGATTTGAACCAGGAAGTTTTCTGGCGGAGTCGCTAATACATCTATTTTAACAATTGAAATCCACGGTAATAAAGCTTCGTAATTTGCGTCAAACTGATAATCGTCTAGTGCAAAGCGATAGCCTGCTGATCGCCATTTCTTTAAGGCCTCAAAGAAGTCTGGTGTGAGCTGTTGGCTTTCTAGGATTTCGATGTAAACGGTATCTGGATCGATCGGGAAGAAGGCATCAGACAGCATTAAATCGGTTGTCATATTGACAAAAAAAGGCTTTCTTAGTTGCGATTCTAGCTTGGTTATGCCAATGCATAAGTTAACCAATACTTGGCTGGTCGCGGATTCTCCGTCCGAAATATTGGCATTTAAGGCGTCCTTTCCACGGAATAAAAGCTCATAACCAAAGATGTCTTTTGATTTTTTCAAAATTGGTTGTTGAGCCATCATTAGATCATCTAAGACCGTTGGAAATTCGATCATATACTTCTCTTTTATTGCTTTTTAGTTGTTGTTCTAGTTCTTCAAAATAGGGGGTATCAAAACATACCTTTCTGGATTATGGCAACGAGGAATGTGGTGAAATGCTTTTTAATTATTGGGAAAAAATAATTCATAGTCTGTCAAAAAGGTTGACACCTATTAAAAGCATCCATAAAATTCACCGCGTTCAAATAATCTTTGATCTTCTCAGGACATTCAGTCCACCAACGCTTAGCGTTTTGTGGGGCCTTAGCTCAGCTGGGAGAGCGGTTCGCTGGCAGCGAACAGGTCAGCGGTTCGATCCCGCTAGGCTCCACCAATCAACTTCCTTTTCTCTTTTAATTAAATCATTCAGTTCTTCTTTTTTGTTGCATCCAAGGTTAGGCTTAATGGTATTTTTATTAAGATCCTTTTTGAAGCCTAGGATTCGTGCATGTTTCAACTTTATACAGGTAACCGTCTAGAGGATTTAGCCGTGTTACTTGCCAAAATTTTAGCTGTTTCACCACCAGAAAACCCCTTTGATGATGAATCCATTTTGGTGCAAAACCCCGGTATGGCGCAATGGCTGAAGATGTTTCTGGCTGAGTCGCATTCCATTGCCGCAGGTTTGGTGTTTCCTCTGCCTTCTACCTTTGTTTGGCAAACCTTTGCGCAAACCTTGGACGATATTCCTTCGCAAAGCGAATTTAACAAACCTTTCTTAGTGTGGCGTTTGATGCGCCTGTTGGATACTCGTCTCGGTGAACCGGAATTTCAAGCGCTGAGTTGGTATCTTAAAGAAGACGACACACAAATCCGCCGCTTCCAGTTATGCAGCAGCATTGCCGATATTTACGATCAATATCTGGTATATCGCCCAGATTGGATCAAATCTTGGGAAGGTGGCGAAGCACAAGATTCTAAACTGAAAGCGATCTTTGAGCAGCAACCTTGGCAAGCCATTTTGTGGCGTGATCTGGTTACCGATATCAGCCAGCAGGGAACCTCGCTTTATCATCGAGGTAATCTGATTGAAGCTTTGCATGACGCCACACAATCGTCTTCCCGACCTGTTGGCGTGCCAGAGCGAATCTTTATTTTTGGTGTGTCTTCTTTGCCGCCGAATACCCTTGAATCTCTTCGCGTTCTGGCCGCTTCTGGCTGGATTGATGTGCATTTATTTTTACAGAACCCTTGTCGTTTTTACTGGGGCGATGTGGTTGATAAGCATTACTTAGGTCGAGAAATAAAACGCCAAACCCTCAAGCCAGGATTGAGCACCGATACTTTGCATTTGGACGCCAATCCTTTGTTAGCCAGCTGGGGGCGTTTAGGCCGAGACTACATTGCGCAGCTGCAAGAAATGGCTGACAACGAACTAGAAGTATTTGAAGATTATCTGCGTGAGCAATCGAGTGGTTTGCTGCAATGGATTCAGCAAGATGTGCTGACTTTAGAAAATCATGGCTCGAAACAAGAGCGAGACGCCAGCATTGCCAACGCTGACTATCGGCATCCCGTTGCGGCAGATGATCAAAGCATTCGTGTACATCGTTGCCACAGTCCGTTACGGGAAGTGGAGGTTTTGCATGATCAGTTGTTGCAGATGTTCGAGAGTGATCCGAGTTTGACGCCAAAAGACGTCATTGTCATGTTGCCCGATGTGAATACTTACAGCCCGTTTGTTAAGGCTGTTTTCGGAAGATCAAAGCAGATTCCCTTTGCCTTGATTGACCAATCTGGCGGCATGGAAAACCCAATTGTTGACGCCTATTTGTATTTGCTTGGCTTAGGCGAAAGTCGTTTCACCTTGTCCGAATTGATCAGCGTATTAGAAGTCCCAGCGGTGTTGGCGCGTTTTGAATTAACCGCCGATGAATTAGAGCGTATTCGCCAATGGTCGACAGAAGTGGGTATTCGTTGGGGGCTAGATGGCAAAACCGCGCAGCAACATGATCTGCCAATACAAGAATCCCATACTTGGCTGAATGGCGTGCGTCGCATGTTGCTGGGTTACGCCATGGGTCACGACCATATTTGGGAAGGCACGCTAAGTTACGGTGATGTGGAAGGCTTAGAAGCGTCAGTGGCCGGTAAACTGGCTGAATTTTTGGTCGCTATTAATGATGCTCAATCGAAATTGATGGAATCCCTCGCGCCGAAAGAATGGATTTCGACTCTGTATTATTTGGCAGAGCGTTTCTTCTTATTAGAAAGATGACGATGCCTTTCAGGTCTTACTGACTAAGCAGCTTGACGCCTTGACCCTGCAATGGCAACAAGCGCATTTTGACGCCCCGTTGGATCAGCAAGTTATCCGCCAGTTGTTGTCGCCTTTGTTGCAAGAATCTCAAGGCGGTCAGCGCTTCTTAGCAGGTCGAGTGAACTTTTGTACCTTGATGCCCATGCGGTCTGTGCCGTTTAAAGTGATTTGTGTATTGGGCTTAAACGAAGGGGATTACCCTCGCAGTGTTGCACCGATGGGATTTGACTTGATGGTTGGGCAATATCGCAGTGGTGACCGAAGCCGACGAGAAGACGATAAATACTTGTTCCTTGAAGCCCTAATGTCTGCCCGAGATTGTTTTTATATCAGTTATGTGGGTCGCAGTATTCAAGACAACAGTGAGAAAAATCCGTCTATCTTAGTAAGTGAATTGCTGGAATACATCGGCCAAAGTTGTGTGTTTGAAGGCGATCAAGCATTAGCGCCAGACGATGCACAGAAAGCCTTGTTAGAAAAACTGATTCTTGAACATCCTTTGCAGCCATTTAACGCGGCGTATTATTCGTCTCAACCGTCTTTAGATGTCAATTCGCAGGCATCTGATAAACGTTTGTACAGCTATGACGAACAATGGTTGCCAGCTTTGTTGAGTGTTCCTATGGATGATGAGCATTTCGAGTTTTCACCGTTGGATGGTTTGGAGCAGCCAAGGTTAGAGCTTGCCCTTGATGAGTTGTCGCGTTTTATTGGCCATCCGACGCGTTACTTCACCCAGCGTCGATTAAAAGCCTATTTGAGCTTGCAAGAAGAGGAAGAGAAAGAAGACGAACCGTTCGCACTGGATGGCTTGGCGGGTTATCAGCTGCGCGAAGGTTTGTTGCAAGCCATGCTAAAAGGCGATGAAGATCAGTTTGTCGAGCGTTTATCTTTGATGGGCGCGTTACCTTATGGCGCGCTGGGTCGCTTGTCTTTGCAGCAGAGTCGCGGTCAATGTCAGCAGCTTTTTTCTGTGTTGCAAGGTTATGCATTAGAAGAATGTGAACCGATTGAAGTGAACTTGGCCCTTGGCAGTATTGTTTTGCAAGCTTGGTTGGATTTGCCGACGGCGACGACACGCTTGTCTTATCGCATTGGCGATTTATCCGCCCATCAAAAAATGCAGGCGTGGATTGAGCATTTGGCTTTATGTGCTCAAGGTACGCCCAAGCAGCATCATCTTATTAATCTGAGCAAAACGGGTAAATTGCTACAGCACAGTTTTATTGTTATCCCGCCGAAGGATGCTCAAGACTATCTCAACACTATGCTGGCGTTATTGCAGCAAGGCTTGTGTCAGCCGATTGCCTTACCGGCCAAAAGTGCTGACGCCTGGTGTAAAAGCTATTGTTCGAGCAAAGCGCAAGAAGACGCGGATATCGCTTGGGAGCAAACATTGAAGCCTTACCAAGACAACAGCAGTGCTTTTACTCGCAGTGAGGTAGACGATGCTTATTGGCAGCGTTATTTCCCTGATTTAAATCGCCAAAAGGAACAATTTGTCGCCTTGTGTGAGCAAATTTGGTTGCCCATGCATCGTCATTTGGAGGTGATGGAATGAGTCATTCCGCAGAGCCACAAACTCTCATTCCTGAGCCGCTCAACGCCTTAACCTTCCCATTGTTTGGCAAACGTCTAATCGAAGCCAGTGCAGGCACGGGGAAAACCTACACTATTGCCAACTTGTATTTGCGCTTGCTGGTGCCAACTGGGCCGTCTTTATCTGGAAATAACGCAGATTTAGACAAGCCGCTGACAGTGGATCAAATCTTGGTGGTGACCTTTACCGAAGCCGCCACCGCCGAGCTAAAAGCCCGTATTCGTGGACGCATACGCGTGGCGCGAAAAGCCTTATTGCAGGGCGAAAGTGGCGATGTATTTCTCGCGGATTGGATGGCGCAAATGTCAGCCGAACAACGCGCTGGCGCCATTGAAAAATTACTGTACGCCGAAAAGCAAATGGACGAAGCGGCGGTGTTCACTATTCATGGCTTTTGTCAGCGCATGCTGAGTCAGAATGCGTTTGAAAGCCGCATGTTGTTCCAACAAACCATTGAGACCGACGAGCTGGCGCCATTGTCTATGGCAGTGAAAGACGTTTGGCGTAGTGTGTTTTATCCAATGGACGACACCAAAGCGGCTTTGATTCAGCCAATTTGGTCGAATCCAGACGCCTTGTTGAAAGACTTATATTTACTGAATAATCAGCCTGACGCCAAAATCGCTGTACCAGATTACGACTGGGAAAGTGCGTTAAGTCAGGCTCAAGAAACCATGGCGGCGGTGCGCGCCATGTGGTTGAGTCAGTCGCAAGATATTATTGATGCCCTTGAGCGCAGCGGTATTAAGCGCACTTTTTGGCGCAAAGACCCCTCGAAAGATATTGAGGCTATGACGCAATGGGCGCGTTCCTCGCGTTTTGAATTAGACAAAAGCCTCGAAAAATTTGATACCAATGAGCACGCTAGCCGATTGAGCAAAGGCGGCGATTTGCCTGCGCACGAATTTTTTGGCTTGGTGCAGTCTTTGCGGGAAAGCTTTCCTGATGCGGGGCGATTAAAAGCGGTATTGCTGACTCAACTTTGGCAACAAACCCAAGAACGTATGAAGCGCTGGAAGCGCAGCACACAATCTCTGACGTTCACAGACTTGCTAACTTCTCTCGATGTGGCGCTAACGCAAGACGAAGCAGGCAAGTTAGCCGAACGTATTCGTCACCTTTATCCCATTGCTCTGATCGATGAGTTTCAAGACACGGATGCGGTGCAATATCGGATTTTCTCGACGATTTATGCGTCAGCGCAAGTGGACCAAAATACGCTAGGCTTGATCATGATCGGCGACCCTAAACAGGCAATTTATGCCTTTCGTGGCGCGGATATTTATACCTATCTGGCAGCAAAAAAACGGGTAGACGCTGTGTACTCTTTGGCGATCAATTATCGTTCTTCTGCGGCCATGATTCAGTCTGTTAATGGACTTTTTACTACGCAAGCGGAACCCTTTCGAGTAGCGGGAATTCCTTTCGTGGAAGTACAGGACCGTGGCGTTGCCAGTGGCTTTTCTCGACAAGGTCAAACACAAGCCGCACTACAGTTTTTGTATCAACGCAGTGACGAGCCAGTTTCGTCGAAAGAGTATCGTCAAACCATGGCGGAATCCTGCGCGGCGCATCTCCATGAAATCTTACTGGAAGGTCAGCAAGGGCAGGCGCTCATTGATGGCCAAGGCGTGCGACCAAAAGACGTTGCCTTGTTGGTAACCAACTTTAGCCAAGCCAATGCCCTAAAAGACGCGTTACGCCAACGTGGTATTGCCAGCGTGTATTTGAGTGATAAAGGTTCCGTATTTGAAACCGTTGAGGCGCGAGAACTACTGATCGTGTTGACGGCGATTTTATCCAATGGGCAAGAAAGCAAGCTGCGTTCCGCCTTGGCAACCAGTTTGGTCGATTGGTCATTGGAAGACTTGGACACGCTGAATCACGACGATGTCGTGTACGAAAAATGGGGGCAAGCTTTCCGTGATTATCTAGAAATCTGGGACAAACAAGGCTTGTTACCCATGTTGCGCGAGTTTATGCAGGACGTGGCTTTAGCGGCGAACATGCTAAGCCATACCGGTGGTGAACGCCGCTTAACCGACTTTTTGCATTTAACCGAAGAAAGTTACAGCAAAAGTCCCTTGAGTTGGATTCTAAAGAAGGGGTTTTACGCTATCTCAGATTGGCGATTCAAAACCCGAACGGCAACAGTGACGAGCAAAAGATTCGCCTTGAAACCGATGCGGAATTGGTTCGAATTGTCACCATTCACAAAAGTAAGGGCTTGGAATACCCCATCGTGTATTTGCCGTTTGCGTTTACGCCATATCGAGATAAAGAAAAATCGGCTTTGTATCACGATGCGCAACAGCAATTGTGGATTGCTATTGATCCTGATGAAACGCAAACCGAGCTTCATAAGGAAGAACTGTACGCAGCGGAAATTCGCTTGGCGTATGTGGCGTTAACGCGTTCCAAAGAGGCGTGTTTTATTGGTTCAATGGAAGTGGGTAAAAGCGCGAATAAATCCCATGGCGCTGTATCAGATGTTCACCTTAGTGGCGTTGGCGCTTTGATTAGCGAAGGCGAGCCGCTGGAAGCTGGTGACTTGTACCCAAGTATCGAACGTCTTTGTGAGCGCTACCAAAATGGACAAATGGGCTTGCTGGAATTGCCTGAGGAACCACCGCGTTTGCCGCGCTTCAAGATGGATCAGGCGCAATTGACCGAGCCTCATGCAAGAGCCTTTACCGGACGCGTGGAACGAGATTGGTGGGTGGGAAGTTACTCCTCGCTGGTGGTAGAAGACAAAGAGCAACACGACGAAAGTGTGCCTGGCTTGGATGAAACCACACGCTTGCTGGATCCATTGGCGGAAGACGTTGATGTAAAAGACAGTCAAGAAGCGCCAGAGCAAAATCGCTTTACTTTCCCCAAAGGCGCCAAGCCGGGGACATTCTTGCATGACACACTGGAAGGCAAAGCGCTTCATGATGTATCGAGCAATCCGAGCTTTAACGATTTATTAAAAACCAGTCACCATAAGTTAATGGCGGATTTTTATGAACGTCAGGGTTTTGATGAATGGCAAGATGTATTGAGCGAATGGCTGCCAGACATAGTGAATACTGAGCTAATGGCGGGAATGAGTTTAGGGAGTTTGTCGCCATCGGCTTGCCGAAAAGAGATGGAGTTTTTTATTCCGGTGACTGGCATGAATGCTTTGCAATTGGATCGTATTTCTCGCGAACACGATGAAGTGTCTCGTGTTGCGCCAATGATTCAGGATCGTCCGTTAAAAGGCATGCTAAAAGGCTTTATCGATTTGCTGTTCGAATACCAAGGGCGCTATTACGTGTTGGATTATAAATCGAACTATTTGGGCGACGACTTTGCTGATTACGAACCAGAGAGAATTGGTTCATGCCATTGCCGAGCACAGATACGATTTGCAATATCAGCTTTATACCTTGGCGTTGCATCGCTTGTTAAAGCAGCGTTTGCCACACTACGATTACGAAAAACACGTGGGTGGCGTGGTGTATTTGTTTCTCCGCGGTATGCAGCCTGAACAAAAAGCGGTGTTTTCCAAAGCCGCTTAAGTCTTGAGCATGTTACCGCTTTAGACAAGCTGTTTAGTGGCGAAAGCGATAAGCCAGAAAATCACGAGGCGGTACAATATGGACTTTTCTAATCAGCTAGGTTTGCTCGACGCTCTTGATGAAAAAGCGCTTGAGGAAAGTCCATCTGCTACGACGTCATTCAGTTTGTCTGCTTGGCAAGCCAAGGGCGTGTTAAGAGCGATTGATTGCCAGTGGATTGAGCAGCTGGCGCAACATGCGAAAGAAAGCAATCCAGATGACAATAAGAGCGCGGTTTATATCGCTGGCGCTTTGTGCAGTGCGTATCTTGGTGCGGGGCATATTTGTATCGATCTAGCGACCATTTGGCAACGTCCGCCAGAAGGTATTGATTTAGACGAGTTACGAACGGCATTACATCCTAGCGGCGTAAATAGCGTTTCTGCTTGGTGCGAATCTCTGCAAGCAAGTCGCTTGGTGTCTTCTGCGACAAGCTTAGCTGAACGACCTATGGTATTGGCAGGCACGCGTTTGTATTTGTATCGTTATTTTCAATATGAACAACAGGTGCTGAATTATCTTAAAGGTCAATTTTCTGTTGCGCCTTATGCTGTGAATGCCGATTTGTTAGCGCAACTATTCCCTAACCAATCCGATACAGTGGATTGGCAACAAGTCGCGGTTGCCAATGCGGCGAGTTTGCCTTTCTCTGTGATCAGCGGTGGTCCCGGAACTGGCAAGACAACCACTGTGACTCGCTTGTTGGCCTTGCTGGTGGCTCAATCATTTGCGGAAGGTAGGTTGTTACGTATCGAGCTGGCCGCACCAACCGGTAAAGCGGCGGCGCGATTGACGGAGTCCATCTCAAAGGCCAAAGCGGATTTGCCATTAAGCGATGACATTAAACGTGCCATTCCTGAACAAGCTAGCACCTTACATCGCTTATTGGGTAGCGATTTTGGGCGTAGTCGATTTAAGCATAATAAAGAAAATCCTTTGCATCTGGATGTGTTGCTGGTGGACGAAGTGTCCATGGTGGATTTGCCCATGATGGCGAAGTTGATTGATGCCATGCCACCTCATGCTCGACTGATTTTATTAGGCGATAAAGATCAACTCGCCTCGGTAGAAGCGGGCAGTGTGTTAGGGGATTTATCTTATGGCATCGAAGAGGTTTACTTTCAACCAGAATGGGCTGAGCGACTAAGTTATCTTACTGGGGAAAATCTGGCGCCGTTTGGTAATCCGTCGGCACCGCCAATAAGTCGAGCGCTGACATTGCTGCGCACCAGTTATCGCTTTGATGCGAATAGCGGTATCGGTCATTTGGCAAAAGCGATGAACGCAGGTGATAGCCAAGCGGTATTGGGTTGTCTTCAATCTAATTACGCCGATGTAGAGTGGCGAGTACCAGAAGAAGGGCAAACTAAAGCTGATATTGCGACTCTTGCTAAAGGTTACGATAACTATTGGGAGGCGGTGCGCCAGAATCTAGACATTACCAAGCTCTATGAGGTGTTTTCCCGTTATCAGATTTTGACCGCGGTTCGCCAAGGCGAGTTTGGTGTCGAGAAGATCAATGCGCAACTAGAGCAATACTTCTATCAGCGTGGGCGAGTAAAAGACCCGCATGTTTGGTATCCAGGGAAAGCCGTGATGCTAACCCGAAACGATGCGGCATTGGGGCTGTTTAATGGTGATATCGGTCTTTGTATGCCTGATGAATTTCAGCGTCTTCGTGTCTGGTTTATGCAGCCTGATGGCTCTTTTACCGGCTTGCTGCCGAGTCGTTTGAGTGAATTTGAAGTGGTATTTGCAATGACAGTGCATAAATCCCAAGGTTCTGAGTTTGATCAAGTTGCTTTGTTGCTGCCTTTGACGCCATCGCCAGTCTTGACCAAAGAATTGCTATATACAGGCATCACTCGGGCGAAAAAATCGTTCACCTTGTGGGGAGGGAGCGGACTCATTCGGGCAGCAACCAGTACACGCATTCAGCGATATTCTGGGCTTGTTAGCGCGCTTTGGGATTGATATTGATGTATTCGCCTCCACTAATGAGAAACGCATCAAAAAAGCTTGTAAAACATCAGGCTAAATAATCGAAATGTGCGATTCTTGCCATGGTTTTTTTGTGATAGGGTAAGCGGCGTTTACAGTTTAGACATCCAGTTTAGTAGGAAAGAGTAACAACAATGGCAAAAGAAATTGTTTTAACCGGTGTTACCACCACAGGCACTCCGCATTTAGGTAATTATGTGGGAGCAATTCGTCCAGCGATCGAAGCAAGCCGTCAAGACAATACGGAATCTTACTTCTTCCTTGCGGACTATCATGCGTTGATCAAGTGTCAGGATCCTGAACGTGTGAAACAGTCTCGTTTAGAAATTGCGGCGACCCGGCTAGCGTGTGGCTTGGATACCGATAAAGCAACTTTTTACCGTCAGTCTGATATTCCTGAAATTGCCGAATTAAACTGGCTACTGACTTGTGTTACTGCTAAGGGGTTGATGAACCGCGCTCTATGCTTACAAAGGCGCCGTTGATGAAAACCTTGCCAATGATCAAGATCCGGATTTTGGTATTACTATGGGCTTGTTTTGTTACCCAGTATTAATGGCAGCGGATATTTTGGCGTTTAACGCACATAAAGTCCCTGTTGGCCGTGACCAGATTCAGCATATCGAAATGGCGCGCGACATAGCGGGGCGTTTTAACCATTTATTTGGTGAGCACTTCGTTTTACCTGAAGCGGTTGTTGGTGAAGAAGGTTCTATTCTGAAAGGCCTAGACGGCCGTAAGATGAGTAAGAGTTACAATAATACCATTCCATTATTTGATACTGAGAAAAAGCTGCAAAAAGGGATTAATAAGATCAAGACAAACTTGTTAGAACCTGGTGAAGCGAAAGACCCAGATGATTCTACCGTGTTTGATATTTATAAGGCGTTTGCTACCCCTGAACAAACGGCGCAGATGCGTCAGAACTTTGCGGACGGCATTGCATGGGGTGAAGCGAAGAAGGAACTTTTTGCTCTAGTTAATGGTCAACTGAGTGAGCCGCGTGAAAAGTACCTTGAGTTGATGGCCAATCCTGCACACGTAGAAGACATTCTGCAAGCTGGGGCTGAAAAAGCGCGAGCTCGTGCACGTAGCATGATATCAGACTTACGCAGTGCCGTCGGTTTGGTCAATTTTAAATAAAGGAGAGTTTTGTGAGAACAACCGTATTTGCCATGTTCATGGCGTTTGTTTTGGCAATTGGCGCGGGTGGTTATAGCGCTGATTTACAAGCAAAATCAAAGTTTGGCGGTGGCAAAAGTTTTGGTAAAAGCTTTTCTGTGTCTAAGCCGAAAGCGGCGCCAGCAAGTACAACCAATTCTACAGCTGCTGCGGCCGGTGCTAAAAAACCTGGCTTTTTAGGTGGTTTAGGTGGCGGTCTGTTGGGTGGCTTGTTGGCGGGTGGTATTTTTGCGGCCTTGCTAGGAAGCGGTGCATTTGATGGCATTTCTTTCGGCGATATTTTGTTATTTGCTGTGATTGGCTTCTTGATTTACAAGTTCTTCATCGCGCCAAAACGTCGTGCTGCTCAAGCTAACGCGGCAGGGACAAATGGCATGTTCCGCGAAATGCCAAATTCGACTCGTGATAGTGTTCAGCCTTCTCCAATGTCCGGTATGACTGGGTTTGGTGCTGAGCCTGAGATTAAGCTACCACCTGGTTTTAACGAGCAAGCTTTTGTCGCAGAAGCAAAAAATCATTACATCGCTTTGCAAAAAGCATGGGATGACAATAATTTTGATGAGATCTTGGATTACGTTAGCCCAGAACTTTACAACCTCTTGGTTGCAGAACGTGCAACACATGGTGATGACAAGCCTCGCACCGAAGTGATTTCCTTGATGGTTGAACTGGTTCGTGGTGAATATATTGGTTCTATTGCCTCCATTTCTTTGCAGTTTTCTGGCTGGATTAAAGAGGGGGATCAGACATCCGATACCAATGAAATTTGGCACTTGGAAAAGAACATGTCTGAGCCTAATGCAAACTGGACAATAGTTGGTATACAACAAGACAACTAATTGTTACTTAACTTTGCTCGTAGACTCATCACATATTGTTTAAGCTAGACAAAGCTTGTGATGAGTTCTACATTACTCTTATTAAATTGAATATGGATGTGAGCCATGTCTGAATTAGCGCCTATTAAAGAAAATGGTAACGCCTTGTCGGAAACGAAGAAAGGTGAGTTGTTGCAATACCTGACATTTAAACTGATTGACGAGACCTATGGGATTAACGTCATGCAGATTAAAGAAGTATTGCGATATAGCGAAATCGCTCCGGTTCCTGGTGCACCATCTTATGTATTAGGTATTGTTAATTTACGTGGTAATGTCGTGACGGTTGTCGACACTCGTGTGCGTTTTAGTTTGCCTGAGTGTACGATCACAGACGATACTCGAATCATCATCATTGAACACGACGGCGAACAAGTTGGCTTGTTGGTTGATGCGGTTCAAGAAGTATTCTACTTGTATCAAGGTGAGATTGAGCAAAGCCCTAGTGTTGGTAATGATGAAGCTTTGATGTTTATTCAAGGCGTTTATCAGAAAGAAGAAGAATTGGTTATTTTACTTGAGCTGAACCGTATGTTTGAGCGTAATGAAGCGCTTGGCATAGAAGCGATGAACTAAGCCCGAAAACGGTTTTCAAAGCCAATTTTTTAAAGCAAATTCAAATAAACCATGCCGTTGAGCATGGTTTTTTTATGTCTGCGATTTGTTTATAAATCGTGGTTAATACTTATCTTTCCCAATACGCTTCTTCTAAGCTGTCTTCTCGCTCTGGCAATCCTTTCGATAAGCGTGACGCATTTTGAGCCAGTATTTCATAACTCACACGATTGGAATATTTACAGATTTGCGCAAAAGAAGAATACGCAAGAAACGAAGCTAAATGTTTGCTGGAGTTTGGAATTGCTTCTTTGTGAAAGTGATTGGCGGAAATATCATGCAGCAAAGCCGATAATGCGCCATCACCAGCACCGTTGGTATTGCGGATTTTTTCGGGCCCACCCATATAAGGGTCAATATGAGAAAAGACCTTTACTGGCTGTTTACAGGCTTTGCGTAACATTGGGCGACTGAATTCCCAGCGGTTAAAATCGGCTAAGCTGCCAGACTTAATTGGGTTGGTGGTTTCGCGTTTTAGGTCGTTATCAGTATGACCGCACAAATACATACCATCTGGACCGGCGGTGAGTAAGACCATGTCGACATGGTCTAAAATTGCACTGGCGGCTTGCAGAGGATCCGAAAAGCCTGTTAATGCTTCCGCTTCTAATTCATTCATTGCTAAAACATTGACGTAGTTTTTAATCAGTTCGAGCAATTCTTCGCGGTTGTCTTCTACAAGGTGCTTTGTACCCAGTGTTAGTACCGTTGGCACGTTATGCTGATGAGCATATTCCAAGGCTTTTAGCATGGCTTGTTTGATGGGTTTGCCTTGGTGACGTAATGGATACGCGCAAGTGACCAATGCTGCACCGCCAGCTATGATGTTTTCTGGGATGTGATCAACATCTAACTCGTCCATATCGCCTGGGGCGATAGCAAAAGTGCGTTCGCCATCTGGGGTAATTAAAGTAATGCCACGACCAATGTCACCGGGAACGCCTTGTAAGTGATTCATATCGACTTTGCTGCTGGTATGGCAAATATAATGGTAAGCTGGTGACCCTAAAGTAATGTTGGCCGACATGACGCCAAGCAAGACAGATTTATCATCGGCCAGTACCGAGTAGTTGTGTATCGTGTTGCCAATGGTGCCGCCAGCAAAATGGTCTGAGATGCTGTTTTGTGCCGTGAGCTCACTATAAATAGCGGAAGCGGTGTCAGCATCGACAAGATTCGATAAGCCTTTTTGGATGTTGAAGGTGTCCAAAAATTGATCAGAGACATTGGCAACTACATCGACAATGGTTTCGTCCAAGCCAACAATGTAGGTATCTTTATCGGGGCGAACTTCCGATGTCGGCAGAACGGGCTTTGGTTGAGATACAGGAAAATAGTGTTTGAGTTTGCGTCTGCCGGGAAACTTCATAGTAATGCTCGTGGATAAAGATAATGTAGCGAGTTTAGCAAAGAATTGACCAGTCGGGCAGGATAACTAACAAGAAAGTAAGGTGAAAATGAACGAAGCAGAGTTAGATCGTTACAGTCGGCAGTTGTTATTGCCTAATTTCGATATTCAAGGACAGTTAAACCTTTCACAAGCAAAAATTTTGGTGATTGGTTTAGGAGGTTTGGGAAACATTGCGGCTACGTATTTGGCCACTTCCGGAGTGGGGCAGCTGATTTTGGCGGATGGCGACCAACTAGAAAGCAGTAATTTGCCGCGCCAAGTTCTGTATGATGAAAACCAGATCGGCGTAAATAAAGTTGATGCGGCAGCGAAGCAAATTGCGAGTAAGAACGCTCTCGTCCAAGTTGAAACCATTGCGCAGAATTTAACGGGTGAGTGTCTGTTAAACGCAGTGGAGCGCGCGGATGTTGTGTTGGATTGCACCGACAATTTTACGGCTAGGCAAGCGATTAATCGTGCTTGTATGACAGGAAAAAAACCGTTAGTCAGTGCCGCTGCGATTCGTTGGGAAGGGCAGTTAGTCAGTTTTTTGTATGGTCGAGAATCGACCCCTTGTTATGAGTGTTTGTATCCTTCTTTATCTGATCATCAGTTGAGTTGCAATGAAAGCGGCATTGTCGCGCCTGTGGTTGGCTTGTTAGGTGTGTATCAAGCGCTAGAGGCGCTCAAGTTAGCAAGTGGTTGCGGAAGGGTTAAACATGGCGTTTTGAGACTTTTTGACGGCTTTGAGGGAAGTTGGCGTGAAATGCGTTTAACTCAGGACCCAGAGTGTTCAGCTTGCGTAATTGAAAACAATGGGATGCTTGAAAACTCATAGATAGTCCCTATTTTAGTAATTAATATTTTTCTCTAAGTATTCCAGCGAATTTTCGTTAGAATTCACCACAGTATTTTTAGCCCGCCATTTTTGGTGTTGGGCAAGCATTCATTTACAGGAGCAATGACATGAGCGATGTGAAACACGCGAAATTAATGATTTTAGGTTCTGGCCCAGCTGGTTATACGGCCGCTGTTTATGCCGCTCGCGCGAACCTTAATCCTGTGATGATTACAGGCATGCAAATGGGTGGTCAGTTGACCACAACCACCGAAGTAGATAACTGGCCAGGTGATGATCAAGGCGTGCAAGGTCCAGAATTAATGGAGCGTATGCGTAAGCATGCTGAGCGTTTTGAAACGGAAATTATTTTTGACCACGTAAATAAAGTAGATTTGCAAAACCGCCCTTTCCGTTTGGAAGGTGACAGCGGTGTTTATACTTGTGATGCCTTGATTATTTCAACTGGCGCCAGTGCTCAATATCTTGGTATGGAAAGTGAAGCCAAATTCATGGGGCAGGGCGTATCGGCTTGTGCGACTTGTGATGGCTTTTTCTACCGTAACCAAGATGTAGCCGTTATTGGTGGTGGTAACACAGCTGTTGAAGAAGCTCTTTACCTTGCTAACATCGCGAAAACAGTGACCGTCATTCACCGTCGAGATAAATTTCGCTCAGAAAAAATTCTGTCTGATAAGTTGTTAGAAAAAGCCAAAAATGGCAATGTAAAAATTGAATGGCACTCTGAACTGGATGAAGTGTTGGGCGATGATGCTGGTGTGACTGGTGTGCGAATTAAAAACAACCAAACTGGCGAAATGAAAGACATCGCGGTTGCAGGTTTGTTTGTGGCGATCGGTCACAAGCCAAATACAGACATTTTCCAAGGTCAATTAGAGATGAACGATGGCTATTTGAAAGTTCAATCTGGTTCACACGGAAACGCGACTCAAACAAGCATCGAAGGCGTGTTTGCAGCGGGTGATGTGTCTGATCACATTTATCGTCAAGCAATTACATCCGCGGGTACTGGCTGTATGGCTGCACTGGATGCGGAGCGTTTTCTAGACTCTCAAGAATAGTTCTTTTAGGCGAAAGCCAAATTAGGACGATGTCAGAGGCAAAAAAACCGATCCAAGGATCGGTTTTTTTGTTTTCAATAACGCGTTTAGAGCAAACGAATTACTGAGCGTTGTATGCTTCAATGCCTTCAACGATGGCTTTTTTCGCTTCTTCTGCGCTCGCCCAACCTTCTACTTTCACCCACTTGCCCTTTTCAAGGGTTTTGTAGTTTTCGAAGAAATGTTCGATCTGATCACGTAGCAATTGTGGAATGTCGTTCACGTCTTGGATGTGACCGTATTCTTTACTTAGTTTTTCGTGAGGAACGGCAACCAATTTTGCGTCCATGCCAGCTTCGTCAGACATGTTCAATACGCCAACAGGACGGCAGCGAATGACGGAACCTGGAACCACTGGGTACGGTGTAATAACCAATACGTCAACTGGGTCCCCATCGTCTGCCAACGTGTTGTTTACGTAGCCGTAGTTAGCAGGGTAAAACATTGGCGCAGTCATAAAACGGTCAACAACAAGCGCGTCCATATCATGGTCAACTTCGTATTTTACTGGGTTCGCTTGAGCTGGAATTTCGATGATTACGTTGATGTCATTTGGCGCATCTTTGCCTGCAGGGATATTGTGATAGCTCATTATAATTTCTTCCAATGTGGTAAATATTGGCGATATTATAAAAGCTAGAGTGCTTCTATGCTAGTTGTGGAAGCAGTCCATTCGTAATATTCTCTATTTCCATGGAATAAAATAAGTAAAAACGGCCTTAAAATACGTTAACTTATTGCTTTCTTTCTGAATTTAGCTAGTCTTACACTGTGATCAAATTATAGTCGCGAGGACAGTAATGACAAAATCTGAGCTGATAGAGCTGCTAATCGATCAGCAATCCCATTTGCCAGTGAAAGATGTAGAGCAAGCTATTAAGGCAATGCTAGAACATATGTCTGATTCTTTAGCGAATGGTGAACGCATTGAGATAAGAGGCTTTGGGAGTTTTTCTCTGCATTATCGAGCGCCAAGAATTGGCAGAAACCCTAAAACAGGTGAATCTGTTGATCTAAGTGCGAAATACGTGCCGCATTTTAAACCAGGTAAAGAGCTAAGAGAGTTGGTTAATTTGCCTGATGATGAGATTAATGAACTTAACTAATTTACATCTTATGCCTCGAAATTCTTGAGCTATCACGGCATAATATCGCCATTCTAATGTTGGTAGGTTGTTTTATGCTTAAATGGCTGAAGAGAGTTATTTACATCGTTCTTGTTACTTTTTTTCTCGCCGTTGGTGTGTTTTTTGCCATCCGTAATCCGCAACTTATTCCTCTTGATCTTGTCTTTTGGCAAGGGCCAGAACTCAGTGTCGCCTTGTATATTATCTTGTCCTTTACAGTGGGGGCTTGTGTGGCTCTTTTGGTAAGTTCTGTTGCGTATTTGCGCAGTGAACGACAGATCAGAGTATTGACGAGACGATATGAAAAAGCCCGTGACGAAGTCGACGCACTACGTAAAGCCTCTATTACGAAAGAGCTTTCTGTAGGGAAGGAGTAATCGAGTTGACTGAAATGGGATTGTTTTTGGTTCTGTTTGTCGCCCTCTTTGTTGGCTGGGCAATGGGCCGAAAAAGCCCGACCAAAAAAAATAAATCAGTCAAAAAAAGCATTCCAACGGACTACTTTCGTGGTCTTAATCATTTACTCAATGACCAACACTCCGAAGCAATCGACGCATTTGTTGATTCATTAGAAGTCAATTCTGACACCTTTGATATTCACCTTACCTTAGGCAATTTATTCCGTAAAAAGGGTGAAATTCAGAAGGCGATTAATATTCATCAAAGCTTACTGGCTCGTCCAGAAATATCACAACGTGAAATGCGTATGGTGCAGCTGGAGTTGGCAAGTGATTTTATGTCGGCAGGTCTGTTGGATCGTGCTGGCCGTTTGTTGCTAAACATGGCTTCGACATCTCGTAAAACGGAATTTCAGCCGAAAATATTGGCGTTGCTTGTAGATCTTTATGAGTTTGAACAAAGTTGGGATAAAGCGATTCAGATTGGCTCTGAGTTGATTAAAGAAACACCGAGTAAGAAAGAAATAAAGCGGCTAGCGCATTTTCATTGTGAGATGGCGCAAGAAATGCAAAAAAAAGAGCATTGGAAACCGGCTTTTCAGCATTACAAACAGGCATTAGACGTCGATTCTAGCTGTATACGGGCCAGTATTGGTGCTGCTGATGTGTTGAACCATCAAGGCCGTTACCGCGATGCTATTAAAGAATTGAAACATGCGGTAGAGCAAGACCCAGAGTTTATCTCCATTATCATCCCCCAGTTAAAAGCCTGTTACCAAAAAATATGGGGGAGCGGCGGTTATATCAAATTTTTGCAGGAACAGAACCAGAAAAAGCCGTCAACGGCTCTGATTATGGCGCTGGTTCAGCATTATATGGAAACCGATAAAGATTATGCTGAGATGTTCCTGGTTGAGCAGCTGAGATTGCATCCGACTATAAAGGGATTTAAAGAGTTGATCAGTTTGCAACTTGCCGATTCCCAAGGATATAACCAGCAGCATTTAGTGGTTTTGTTTGAACTCATAGATCAACTGGTTCAAGTCAAACCCAAATACCAATGCCGTCAATGCGGCTTTCCTGGTCACCAATTACATTGGCAGTGCCCGAGTTGTAAAAATTGGGGTGTTGTTAAGCCGATTCATGGTTTGGAAGGTGAATAACTCCATCCAGCCAATACGAACATATTATTGATAGAAACTGAAGAAAGAGGACACTGAATGAGCTGCCAATCCCCTATAGTGGTTGCCCTAGATTACCCAACCATGGCGCAATCCATTGAGATGGCGAAACGACTTGACCCAAAACAGTGTCGAGTCAAAGTCGGTAAAGAGCTGTTTACCACATCGGGTCCTGCCATTTTGGATGAACTGCATAAATTAGATTTTGATGTATTTCTTGATTTAAAATTTCATGATATTCCCAATACCGTGGCAAATGCGGTAAGTGTGGCGGCCAAAGCGGGCGTGTGGATGGTGAATGTTCATGCCTCAGGTGGGCGTCGTATGATGGAAGCCTCGGCGAATGCGTTGCAAAAATTGACGGACCACAACACCTTATTGATTGCCGTTACCGTGTTGACCAGCATGGATCAAACGGATCTTATTGAAATCGGTATCGACGCAACGCCTGAACAGCATGTTAAGCGTCTTGCTGCATTGGCTAAATCTTCCGGTATGGACGGTGTGGTGTGTTCTGCTCAAGAGTCCAGTATGTTGTCTGCGGATTTGGGCAAAGACTTTGTCTTGGTGACTCCGGGAATTCGACCTGCGGGTTCGGACCAGGGAGATCAAAAACGTATTATGACACCAGCTGAAGCCATGGCCGCAGGCAGTCATTATCTGGTAATAGGTCGCCCCATTACACAAGCGCAAGATCCCATTGCTGTGCTGACTCAAGCAAATGCAGAGTTGGGTGTGGCGGTTTAATTCACACTGTCGACTGTTGCAGTTTGTTAAAAAAGCTTTTACTCTAAAACCACTTTCTACTTCTACTGTATTGTTGATTTGGAAAGTGGTTTTTTATTGGCATGATGCCGTCTTTGCGTTTTTAAAGAGTTTAAAAAGGATGTTTCTATGACGAATGTAAATCGTATTTTTCGCGTTTGTATTGCTCGTTCACTTCTTGTTGTTTCTTTGGCTTTTATGCCGCTCTCCGTGTTTGCCGCGACCCCCTTGGACATTAATACCGCTACAGCCGCACAGTTTTCTGCCGTGATGTCTGGTGTGGGTATGAAAAAAGCAGAGGCCATTGTGGCCTACCGTGAAGCCAATGGCCGCTTTGAAAGTGTCGATCAGTTGTCTAGTGTGAAGGGAATAGGAGAGGGACTTTTAGTACGCAACAAAGAGCTTATTCGTGTTGTTAGTGAAGAGTCTGCTAAAAAACCATAAATTGATATTCTAAAGGACGCCAAGCACAGACTAAGTGAGTTCTGCTTGGCGCTCCGTTAAAGCGTTTATCGCCTGATGTTGTGTAAAAAAACCTTACCGCTGAGGTTCTCGATCAGGCTAGAGCCTTTCAATTTGTCCATTACGGGGCCTTTGATTTCTGACAAATGCAATGTAATCCCTGCGGATTTTAATCTGTCATCAATGGCTTCTAAACTCGCTAATGCACTCGCGTCAATCATGTTTACCGCGTTACACATCAGAATTAAATGTCTTGTGTTCTTGTGTTGAGAGACGAGGGTTAAGACATAGTCTTCCAGTACTCTGGCATTCGCAAAGAACAAATTTTCATCAATACGAACTGTCATAATATTAGGCGTTGTTTCCACATCAAAGCGTTTTACGTTACGAAAATGTTCTGTCCCTGGCAGTCGACCAACCACGGCAATGTGTGGGTGGCTCGTGTGCCAAAGAAAGAACAACAATGACAACGAGACACCAACAATGATTCCAGTTTCCATGCTGATAAACAGCACCACAAAAAATGTGGCCAACAGACCCAATGCTTCTTGTTTAGAAAATCGGTAAAGCCGAGTAAAGTCCTTAAAATCAATTAGTTGAAGGATTGACGTGATAATGCAGCTTGCCAACACGGCAGTGGGCAGGTAATAAAACAATGGCGTTAAAAACAGCAGCGTAAAAAGCATGAGTAGCCCTGTTAATATTCCTGTCATAGGCGTTGTTGCTCCAGCACTGACGTTGACCACGGAGCGAGAGAATCCGCCTGTCACAGGAAAAGAACCACTAAACGCGGCTCCTAAATTTGCTAATCCTAACCCAACAAGCTCTTGGTTCGGGTTGATGCTTTGCTTGCGTTTTGCGGCAAAGGACTGAGCAACAGAAACAGAGCCGACAAAGCCAACGATGCTGATTAAAAATGCGCCCGGTAACAGGTCTATTAGCGTATCAAGCGTGAAATATTCAACAGGAATAGTAGGTAAATGGTTGTTAATACTACCGACAATTTTGATGCCTAATGAGTCTAAAGAAAAAGCAGCAACGCAGCTGGTAGTAGCAACTACGACGATGACAGGCCCAGATTTACCCAACATATTGGCGGTGTTTTCCGATAATCCAAGCTTGCTTAGGGTAGTGGTTAGATGGCGTTTGAGAAGGACTAAGGAAAGCACGGAAATGATGCTTAAAATAACAGTCGGCATATTGATGTCTTCAATATGCAGCATCATGCTTTGCCCCAACTCAATAAGATTATTACCTTGGGCTTGTACCCCAATTAAATGTTTGAATTGCCCAACGGCGATCAAAATAGCAGAAGCGCTGATAAAACCAGAAATAACCGGATGACTTAATAAGTTGGACAAAAAGCCCATTTTTAGCAGACTCATCATTATCAAAAAAACACCGGATAAAAACGCTAACATGATAGCGATAGCGGCATAATGATCGCTGCTAGATACTGTAAAGGGCGCTAGAATAGTGGCTGTCATCATGGAGGTAACGGCGACAGGCCCTACAGCCAGAGTGCGACTGGTGCCAAATAAAGAATATAAAATAGAAGGAATGATGCCCGCGTACAAACCAACGACAGCAGGCAGCCCCGCTAATAAGGCATACCCCATACTCTGTGGAATCAGCAGAATAGTGGCGATAAAACTGGCCAGGATATCTGCTTGCAGTTTAGATCGTGAATACTCTTTGATCCATGCCGAAGCTGGCAAGTATTTTTCAAGCTTGTTCATGAAGCGTGCTCAGGATAGATGCGAAAAAAGGCCACCTAAAAGACAAATAAGCGTTTTGAATTATTAGGTATAAGTATATCCCCTTATGTTATATAGCGTGACTTGGTTGGTAAAGTCGAATCTGGGGTGTTTTCTTTTTTGAGTCTTTTTTTGTCTCAATGGGGCAAGAATATGAGAGGAAACATCAGACGCTAAATAAAAAATTTGTTAATCTACGGGGTCGATAGTAAAGCCTAGGGAAAAAATTGTGTCGCAAGAGTTTCAAGTTGTTTCATCTTATTCGCCTGCGGGTGACCAGCCTAAAGCCATTGAAAAATTGGTTCGAGGGGTGGAAGCTGGCTTGGCTCATCAAACCCTGCTTGGGGTGACGGGGTCGGGTAAAACCTACACCATTGCCAATGTTATCTCGCAAGTGAAACGCCCAACCATTGTCATGGCGCACAACAAAACCTTGGCAGCACAGTTATATGGCGAATTTAAAGAGTTTTTCCCTCATAACGCTGTAGAGTATTTTGTTTCCTACTACGACTATTACCAACCTGAAGCCTATGTGGCTGCGTCCGATACCTTTATTGAAAAAGACGCCTCGGTCAATGAACACATAGAGCAAATGCGGTTGTCAGCGACCAAAGCCTTACTGGAACGCGACGACGTTATTATTGTCGCCACTGTCTCCGCCATATACGGTTTGGGGGATCCGCAATCCTATTTAAAAATGATGTTGCATCTTGATCGCGGTGACAAAATAGACCAGCGAGATGTCTTGCGTCGTTTGGCTGAACTGCAATACAGCCGCAATGATTTGGTATTGGAGCGCGGTAATTTTCGTGTTCGCGGCGACGTTATAGAGGTGTTTCCTGCAGACTCTGAAGACACGGCTATTCGTATCGAATTGTTTGATGATGAAGTCGAAAACTTATCGATGATTGATCCGTTAACCAATAAAACATTGCGAAAAGTGCCCCGTGTGACCATATACCCAAAGACGCATTACGTCACACCACGAGAAACAATCGAAGGGGCAATTGACCGTATCAAGGTAGAATTAGACCAGCGACTTGAGCAATTAAAATCCCTTAATAAACTTGTCGAATTGCAGCGTCTTGATCAACGAACGCGATACGATTTGGAAATGATGCAAGAGCTAGGTTATTGCTCAGGGATTGAAAACTACTCTCGCTATTTGTCTGGTCGTGAAGAAGGCTCACCGCCGCCGACGCTATTTGATTATCTGCCGCCTAACGCACTGTTGGTGATCGACGAATCTCACGTGACTGTGTCGCAAATTGGCGCCATGTACAAAGGTGATCGGTCTCGTAAAGAGAACTTAGTGGAATATGGCTTCCGCTTGCCCTCGGCTCTTGATAATCGTCCAATGCGCTTTGAAGAATGGGAACAAATTAAGCCTCAAACCATCTTTGTTTCCGCCACACCGGGGAAATATGAAGAAGAGCATCAAGACTGGGTAGTGGAGCAAATCGTCCGTCCGACTGGGTTGATCGATCCGATTTTAGACGTTCGCCCAGTCGCTACTCAAGTGGATGATTTACTGTCTGAAATCAACCTGAGGGTTCCTATTGGGGAGCGTGTGCTCGTGACAACGCTGACAAAGCGTATGGCAGAAGACTTGAGTGACTACCTGAGTGATCATGGTATTCGTGTGCGCTATCTTCATTCAGATATTGATACGGTTGAGCGTGTCGAGATCATTCGTGATTTACGCTTGGGTGAGTTTGATGTCTTGGTTGGGATCAACTTATTACGGGAAGGTTTAGACATTCCTGAAGTGAGCTTGGTTGCGATTCTCGATGCGGACAAAGAAGGCTTTTTGCGGTCTGAAAAATCCCTCATCCAGACCATAGGTCGAGCCGCCCGTAACGTGAATGGTAAAGCCATTTTGTACGCGGATCGGATCACGGGTTCCATGGAACGTGCGATCAGTGAAACTGATCGTCGCCGTGAAAAACAAAAAGCCTACAACGAAGAACATGGTATTACGCCAACCGGTATTACAAAATCCGTTGAAGACATCATGGAAGGCGCGTACAACCCTGGCGCAGGCAAGCGTGGCAGCAAGGCGAAAAAAGTCGCCGAGACCGCCAAAGATTACCAAGTGGAAAGCATGGAAGACGTGGCACAAGTACGTAAAGCTATGATTCAACTGCAAAAAGAAATGATTCAAGCTTCTGAAGAGCTGAAATTCGAACTGGCGGCGGGTTATCGAGATCAGATTCGCCAGCTACAGAAAAAATTAAAAGACGTTGGAGAGTCCTAGACCTTAGGTTTGAAAACAAAAAGGAGCCTAAAATGGCCATCACTTTACGGAATTACAATATAGTCCGCGTTATCGACAACGGCGTGATAGTGAATTGCACCGTCATCGAAATGTGCTATGACTATGCGCTCGTTAAGTTTAAAGGTAAAAAATACAAAGTGCCGTATGGTTTAATAGACGAAGTGATTGGCCATGAATTGCTCGTTCCAGTTAACGAATAATGGTGTGAAAACAAAGACTTTAAAAAATACCAACGAGGGCTTGTCAAAACCAAACCTCTGCGTATAATAGCCAACACTTTTTAGGACTATAGCTCAGTTGGTTAGAGCGCTACCTTGACATGGTAGAGGTCAGCAGTTCGAATCTGCTTAGTCCTACCAAAATTTATACTTACTCCTCAGTAAGTTACGAAAGCCGAACCCAGTGTTCGGCTTTTTTGTATCTGATTTTGGCCCATTTTTGTCCCACCTTTGGCCCATTTGTGTCCTATTCCTCAAAAATGTAGCAAAATGCATGACCTTTACAGTATAGTAAAAGAAACTTTTTTTGATTAATAGGGATTAAAAATTGAAATTAGTGGAAGCATTTAGTGTACTTTCAAAGTCTTCGAAATACTCTGTATCAACATTACGCACAGATAATACTGTAGATGAACTACAAGAGCTAAAAGATCATCTTTATATTACTCCTGATATTCAGACCGAATTTGAAGGTGCATTAGAAGACGCGTTGACACGGACGCACACTAATAGCATTATTTGTTTATGTGGAAGCTCAGGAGATGGAAAATCTGAAATCTTGACTCAGCTATACAAAAAATTTTGTAATTCAATCGATTTCCATTTAGATGCCACCCATAGTAATAGCCAACACAAATCAGCTATAGACTGTTTAGATGAAAAGTTTGATTTGTTTAAGCTAAGCAACAAACCTTTAGCTATTGGTATCAACATTGGGATGCTTCAAAAGTATATTAAGCAAGGAAGCAATCGGCATAATGATATCAAAGAGTCTTTTGAAGATTATTTTAAAAATAGACATATAAAAGGCTTTGTATCAAAAACAGTTAGTTTTTATGATTTCGAATGTTATCCACGATTAAATTTTTCATCTTCCAAAATAACCTCAGATTTCATATCTAAATTTCTAGGTAAACTCACGGAAGAATCACCAAATAACCCTTTCTATAAATGCTACAAATTAGAAAAAAACTCTTACGTTTCGAAAAACTTTCAGGTTTTATCGTTACCTTCATTTCAAAATAAGTTAATTGAACTATTTGGATTAGCGAGACTTTTAGAAGAGCAATTCCTTATCCCCCGAATTTTCGTGGATTTTATCTATCAAATATTAACAATGGAAAATGAAAATGGCATTGTTGGAAATGTTTTTACTAAATTTGATAATGAATATAGCCGATGCTTTACGAAATTAGATCCGATTAAGTTACGCAGTCAAGTACTAGATAGCTTTTACCTCGAATATACTACTCAAACTTTGTCATCTGTAGTGCAAGATGACATTAACATACTGACATCTTTTACTAACTTCATATTAACCCCTGAAGGAATTGTGAGAGCCGCATATCTCTTGGGGGAAGAAACTCTAAAATCATCATTAGCTGATTTCTCAAAAAAAACATTTTTACAAAAATCGCTCACAAATTACTTGAGTTTAATTAATATATTTCAAAAAAGTGAACTAACGAGTGAAGACGAAGATTTATGTTTAAACATTGTAGAAGAGTTAATAGTTAATTCTGCATTGGAATACTCTAATAGACTTTTACCTTTTAAGGTTGATGGCTTTATCGTTAGTAGAAAGCTAAAAGATTATTTAATCTGTAACAAGGTGAATATTCAAGCAGACTTAGACTGGATAGAAAGTCATAAATTAAAATCAACAGACATAATCCCAATTCCGCTAATTATAAACAATGAACCTGTCTATATATTTAATATTGATCTCAATACAATGATTCAAGCTGTTTTTATCTCGAATGGTTTTAGACCCAACCGTCAAAACTTAGAAACTATTGCTAAGTTTGATGAGCTTATTTCACATATTGTAGACCGAACTATAAAAACCGAATCAATGAAATTGATAAGCAATAATAAAACTATTTCTGTTAGTAAAAATAGAAGTAGATATACAGTTGAGGTATAGGAATGGAACATATTAGTATTATCGAATCTTCTATTTCAGATGTAAAGAAACTTGTAGAAAACAATAATAGTTCAGCATATAGCAATGTTGCAGATCAATTCTTACCCATCGGACCTCAGACACTTAAAGATCATAAGTTAGATTGGGATAGAGTTTATCAATCACTTATAGAAGATTTATTTCAATTATCATTAGGGGAAAGAGATCGAGAGCAGCTAAAAGAAGAAGTGCTAGAGTCTTTTCGAAATAGTAGAGATACCCGTGAGTTAGTTGATGTATTTGATGAACTTTACCTATCCACAAATGCTATAAATAACATCACGCCATTGGCATACTTGGTGAGCAACAAAGAAACGCTAACATCTAGAACCAAAACAATGATAAAAATTGTTCAGGGGTTGTTAATATCACCCTTAAGTGAAAAATTAATATCTAGTGGAAATAACCCGCTTGAGTCATTATTGATAGAAAAAATTCAACAGCTTTGTAAAACTAAAACCTTCAATGAAGGTAGTATTACCTATTTACCATTTTTAGCTGAAGCATTTTCAAAAGACATTAAAACGCTAACAAAAAATCCCAGCTATTTCTTAAGCGAGTTAGAAGGTTTTATAAATATTTATACATTTTTATATTTAACTCAACTAACCAAGCACCTTTGCATTCCCAGTAATCGATACACAACGCCTACAGCTAAACCTCTTTATTTTATATTAGAAACAGAGAGGGCAAGTAAAGAAAGGCATGAATGTAATCAATATGGGTACGATCATTTATTTAGTAAAACAAATGGCATTGCTTTGTATCTTTTTCCTTACTTAGGTTATTTTAGCCAGCTATCACAAGAGCCAAGTTGGAAGTTAATTAATAGTAGTGATTTTTTTCCTAAAGTAAATCAGCTTAATCAATGTATAGGGCAACTGTTTGATGAGGGTTATAGGCATGAAGATTCACTTCAGGCAGCAGTTAACTCCGGCCTTAATTTACAGAAACAAATATTCGAAAAAACATCAAGAAAAGATGCTAATAAGAAAGTCGTTGAAATATTTGAAAAAAAATTCGCAGCTGAGTTTATTACTGATAGAAAGGCTGCTGGTAAATATTTTGTTTTAAATTCCAATATGTTATTACTGCTTACTAATCTAATTATAAGTGGCTCATTAGAAAGCCAACTTCTTATTGATGATGTAATTGAAGGCTTTAAAGAACGTGGCATTTGGTTGGATATTATGTCCAAGAAAGCCTTATTGAAATTCTACGAAAATGTAGGAAATATCGAAAAATTAAGTGACAGCGGGGATGCAGTCTATGTCAAAACTACCATTTGAAGAATTTTTAGCTGGGTTGTTTTGTCAATTTATAACAACGTCAAATTCAATAGATACTAAATATCATTTTATCAGTTCTAATCCGGCACAATCACTTCAGTTGTATAACGGGTTTAAAAATTTAAACTTTAAACCTCTTGTCATTGGAAAATCTACGTTGAATTATATAGAGACTGAAAATGGTAAAAAAATTATTGTCATGTTACACCACCTAGGTGATCAAGATAATAACTCGAATCATGAAGATTATATTGCTAGCATTAGAGATGCGCTAAATGATGTTGACAATGCAATCTTATTTGTAATCAACAATAGTTCATTAGAGACACTTACATCTACATTTATCGATGTAAGTTTAAACAATAGTGTATTCACACCTAGATATGTGAATGATGCACTAATAAAACATGGGAAAGGGATTAAAGACGAGTTAATTTTTAAATATTTAGTCACTAGCACAGAACGGAAAATTAAAGATCAAAATCTAAGTATTTTTGGTTATGAATCTCTCTATAAATCTATCCATAAAGAAAGAATTGACCTAAAGGAACATGGATTTTTTCCAGAGCCAAGACTATCAGATATTAGTAATGAAAAAGAACTTAAGAGAGAACTAGATAAAAATGCTATTTTGTCAAAAATAATTAGCGGTATAGTACATGACTTTGGAGAAGAACCTGTAGAACTACAAAGACAGCTGGAGGATAAAGGCTTTAGTGAGCGCTTTATTAAAGAACAATTTACAGGTAAAAATAAGAATGAATATAAAGACAGAACTTTTTCAGAAATAGAGGCTGAAATTGAACGGAATAAGGATAGAAACTTAGACCTTGTTGATATCGAGATTAACGGCTCTAAACTCGAAGATTGGAAACGACTTTCTGAGGTAGGATCTGCCAGAAAAAACATATCCTTAATAGGTGAAGTAGCTCCTGGAATTATTGAATTAAAGATAAGGATGACAAGAGGAGAGCCTGCACTAAAACAAGACCAAATTACTCTTCATGGTGATTTTAAGAAGAATCAAATTGGCATAAGTACTACTAATCATGAGCAACATTCAACACTAAATGTAAAAATAGCATTTGATGGTAAACCTATTTTTCTACAGTTGAAAATTATGCGTCCTTCTCAAAGAGAATGCTTTCAATTCAACTGTTGTTTTGTCGAACAGAAAACTTTCTATTTACAAAACTTTTTTGAAAAAATAGAAATTGAAATAAAAAGGAATAAAGGCAAACTCATTCTTGAAAATGTTCAAGATAAACTATCCCTCAATCCAGAAAACCTTAATGTTCATAACTTTACAGGTTCTGAAAGTGAAATTAATTGTGAGGGTATAAAAGAAATTAACTTCAAGCAAAGCTATGAAGGAGATATCTTAGGTAATTTTGAGTTAGTTTTAAACGACTACCATTTACCTATTAGCATTACAGGTACAAAAGTTATTGAAAGTGTCAAATTGCCTAGTCTATTTGATACACAACGAGGCATAGATATATTTGATAATGACAGAATACCTAAATACAAACCATCAAACTCAAGAGTTATTATCAGTGGAAGAGAGAAGGAGCTTTCTGTAAAAGCAAAAGAACTATGTATTGATGAGTATAAAATCATCAGCGAAGGTGTTTTATATTTTGATGATGAAACCTCCAACTCGTTGTATCTAAATGATATAGAGAACGACTATCCTAAAGTAGTACAAGCATATAAAACATTATTTTTATGGTTAACAGAAAATGAGACTTTATTATCTATTACTAATTGGCCTACTGAACTGCTTAATTTAATTGAAGCTGTACTTCTTAATATTAAAGCTGAATTAGATAGTATTCCTCAAGAAGCACTAAGCCAAAGAAGCCGTAACTTAATGAAATTAGGAATGATCAAAAAGGGGAGTGAAGAATTTTTTAGTCCTTTCCATCCTGTTTGTTTGTCATATGCTCTAGAGTTTGCCAAATTAAGACTTGTAGATAATACAAACTCTTTTATTCATGTACCGCCTACGACTGTTGATAAGTTTAATGCCGCGGGCCTGCTACCTGTATTATTTGATGAAGGTGAAGGGTTTGTTAGAACGCAAGCATTGAGTAATAACAAACTTTGGTTAGAAGTCGTCCCACAAAAAGACTCTGGAAATAACTACATATCATCGTTAGTACAAGAGAAAATTCAAGACTTTGTGACATGCTTTGATATGTTATTTCAACAAAGTGAAGATGCGCCTTTAATTTTAAACTCAATAAATAATCAAAGGAACTCACACGTTTTTAAGGGGATTTTAAACTACTATAAAAAAACAAAAGGTAATGCTAAGAAGATACAAGTTAATGTATACGATGAGCAATATCATTTCACTGCATTTGAAGAGTTTTCTGAAACAAGAAAAATTGAAGAACTACGTGAATTAGTTCGCTTAAATGGTTCAGATAAAGAAGATGTTCTGGATGACCTAATATTAAAAATGAGAAAAAATGTCACTATTCATAAAGTAAGAGAATTTACTGATTATGATTACGCACATTTAAGTTTTTTCAAAAATAATGAAGAAGTTACTCTGCGATCAAATAATGTAAATGAAGGTAAATCAGGTATTGTATGTAATGGTGTTTTATCTGGTGAAGCTTCTTATTTAGAAAATGAAGTTTTCTACACTGGTTTTGGCTTGAAGAATGTAAAAGCAGAGAATATATCTCTTAGTTTAGCCTCCTTATATAACCAGTTACTTTTTGCGTATCGAGATAAATCGGCTAAATACATAAAAGGTAACGTACCTGTACTTGCAGTTAAAGATACGTTTAGAGATAAATTATCTAAGTCATATGATTCAAGTTTATGGACTTGCATCATTGACCCGAAGGTGACTCTAGAATTTTTCGATACCAAAGATACAATATTAATCCACTACGCAGATCAATATACCAACTCAGTAGCTTATGATGCCATAACAGTATCCTCTCGTGTTGGCCTTTATAAAGATTTATTACAAAGCCAATCTGATGAGTTAATTAATTCTTTTAATGCATTAAATGGGCAATGGTTATTAAGCATTGTTAAAGAATCCGGTAAGAAAAAAACTGAAAACACCAAGAAACAAATAAAGGAAAAGCAAGGGATTGTTGCAGCGTATAAGTTTTTATCGAGTCTACTTATCACGAGCGATATTACCTGGATTCCTCTCTCGGTAGGGGAAATGCTTAGAGTCACTGGCAATCTTGGCTTAGAAATTAAAGATAATGATTTTTCTGCTCGATTACATAATAAAACTACAGGTGCATTATCTGACGATATTTTGTTTGTGGGAATTAAAAGTGATCAACTTGTATTATTACCCTTAGAGGTAAAAACTAGAAAGACAGGAACTGATTTTACCAAGGCGGTAAAGCAAACTAAAGCATTAGCCGATCATATGAAGCGCTTACTTGAGCCAAAAACATTTAAAGGAAAAGTGTATCGTTCGCTATTTATCCAGCAAGTTTTAACTCAAATTGACAAGTTTGAGTTATATAATGTTTTTCCAAAAAGTTATTTTTCAAAAATACGTAATAACCCTGACTCTTTATTACAAGGTGATTATGAGATTTGTGACCTATCTAACTATCCGGCAGGTATAGCTCTAGCAGTCAATGAAGGCATGGAACGATCTCGAATTGAAAGTGATTTAGATAAAGAAATTAATGTTTTAAAGCTTCGCTTGCCTCATGAATTTGTCAAAATGATCCATGAGAACTCTATAGAAGAGTTGTCTAATAAATACCAAAAGCTGTCTGATTATCCAGAAATAAGTAAATTAAATTTACTTAAGAGTGAACTGACCACTTTTATCAACCAGCCCTTAGAAGATAAAGGCTCTGTTGAAGTAACCTATCCTACAAATATTGAAGACAGCACAAATACAACGCCTCAAGATGCTGTAAATAACCAAGCTCTACAAAAGAGTGTGGCAAAATTTGATTATCCAAATCAGCTAGAAAATATTGTAGAAAAATTATTAAACCTTTTTAAAAAAGATATAAACATTACAGATGTACTATCATTAAAAGAAAGTGATTTAGAGCATGTTGAAAATTTTGAGTCCTCAGATATTTTATCTTTTTATCGTTTAAAGGAAGCTTTAACAAGTGATAAAACTACAGCTAATGTAGAACAACCAGTTATAGATGTCGATTCACCTAAGCTGAGCACCATCAACGTTACTAATGAGTATAGAGCTTTAGTTAATACCCTATTAAAAGAGTTTGGTGAAAATATAACAGTGAATCAAGTGATGGATATCGGAGTTCCATCACTTGAAAAGATAAATGGTTTTGGGAAAACAAAAGTGAATAGGTTTTTCGAATTCACTAACCATTTAAATCAAGGCTCTTTTTCAGTTAGCCTTCAGGAAGATAGCCCACTACAATTAGAGGATTTTGATCTCCCACTAGATGATCTTGAAACTTACCTAATTAATGATCTCGAAAGTTATTTTTTACAAAAAAATACACGTGATAATGATGTTTTATCTAGACGCTTAGGTGTCAATTGTACTAGTGAAACTCTTGAAGAGATTGGTAAAAGTTATGATATTACGAGGGAAAGAATTAGACAAATTGAATCAAAAGCAAAAAAGAATTTCATCGCTAAATTAAGTATTTCACCAAAAGTTATATGGGCAATTACCAAAGCGAACCTTAGCGAGTTAAGGGCACCTTTATTCCCTTCGCTACGAGAGTATTTTAATACAGATAAGAACTTTTATTCGTTTTTAGAAGTTTGTTGTGCATTAAATGAAAATGAAATAACAAAAGTTACATCCCCAAACCTCAATAAAGCTGTATTTGAAGAGTTTTGGATATGGAATAAGTCTCCTGCCAATATTGAAGACTTGTCTTGGTATTTATATGAGAATATGAATATTGAGTTAGCCATAGCTGAAAATCAAATTTCAATTTGGATTCAGGATGGTATTCTTGAAAGAAATAAAGAAGAGGTTAAACCACGAGCCTTATCAAAAGTCCCAGGAATAACTAATGCATTATTAGACTTTCCAAATGGTGAGGTATGGGAATCAATACAAAAGCATGCAAATGAAAAGCATCTATCAAGTTCTAAGTTTTTTGTAGATAGATTAGAACCTAATTTAATGCGTGCAACAGATAAAGAATATGTATATCAAATAGATCGCGGAACTTATAGGCACATATCTTTCCTAAATCTTAGTGAAGATGATAAGCAACAAATATTAAGTAAAGTTTATTCAAAATTGAATGAACATAAGCACTCAGGAAGAAACTCGGTTAACCTTCATGCTGATATATATAAGCCTATAGGCTTTTCTGATGAGTATTTTATAGTAAGACATATTGTCAGAGCTTTTGGCGAGCCCTTTGGTATTTATTTTAATGGTAAGTCAGGTGCAGATACAGTTAGCTTAGATAGTGAATTTACTCTTGCTTCTCAAAAGACAGTGTTAGTTGATTTATTTAAAACCTCATTAAAAATGCTTTCTAAAAAGGATGTAGCATCTAAAATCAGGAGTCAGTCAATTGGTCATGCTTCCTTTTATTTAGATAAGCTGTTAACTGATGGTGTAATCGTCCGCATTGATGAAAGTCATTACGCACATGTAGATAATGCATTTAATGGTGTAGATATAGAAGGCACACTGGGTTTAGCTTTCGAATATCTTGAAAATGAAACTCGAATTGTTGAAGGTGAAAAAATACAATCACACCTAAATAAGCGCTTGAATAAAGAGTATAACAAATATTTCTATATTTCCTTGCTAAAAGCTCATTCGATGAGTTTTGATAAGCATTATCACTTTATACAAAATCTTATTTCTAAAAATGATATTGGATATTCCGGACTATCTGATATTTGCAGAGAAGCATTAGACAACTCTACATCTCGTGAAGAAGCTTTTTTATTAGTAAACGAAAAAGTATGTATCCATAAACATGTATTGAAAAGGTGCTTTGATCAAATAACTAATGTGATGCGAAATGCCGAACAATCTTTAGAATTAATTAATAAAAGCAAATCGATTAACTCTTTACCTATCATTCCCGTTGATAGTTTTTTTACTTCTGAAAGCGAGAATGTAATTAGCAATAGCTCAAAATCTTTTAGTGAAAATAATATTGAAAGTTGTAGGGTTTTAATTGGACAGGCTATAGATAATCACAAACCCATTTATTGGGAGTATGGCAATAAAAACTTAGCGAATAGACACTTAATTGTTTTTGGTCGTTCAGGACAAGGTAAAACCTATTGCATTCAGGGGTTATTGATGGAACTCGCCAAGCACCAACTAAATTCGATGGTAATAGACTATACCAATGGTTTTTTACCAGAACAACTTGAGCCTGAATTTACAAATAAAGTACAACCTAGAACAGATTTAGTGGTTCATAAACCATTAGAATTAAATCCTTTTAGTAAACAAACTCAAGAAGTTGCAGGCTTTAAAATTTCGGATAAATCACACGATGTAGCTTCTAGGGTAGCATCAGTATTTAATGCCGTTTATTCAGATATAGGGAGTCAGCAGTTACCGACCTTAATAAAAGTAATTGAAAAAGGTATTGATCTATATGGAGCCGATTACCACTTTGTAAGGATGTTAACAGACTTACAAGAAGAAGGTAAGCATGGTGAAGCATTAGCTAATAAGCTTAACCCTATGGTTAGAGCCAATCTTTTCTCTTGTGACGAGTCATCTCAAGGCTGGGAAGGTATTTTTAAATCTCAACATCCAACTACTAGGTTAATTCAACTTGCTAGGTTATCCAGAGATATATGGAGATTAGCCACAGAGTTTATTCTTTGGGATTTATATTCCTATGCATGCACAAATGGAAGTAAGAATACACCTCTACCAGTAGTACTAGATGAAGTTCAAAATTTAGATCAAAAGCTAGATAGTCCTTTAGGTAAAATGTTAACTGAAGGGCGTAAATATGGTTTGTCGTTAATTCTTGCGACACAAACATTAAGTAATTTGAAAAAAGATGAACAGGATCGCCTATTTCAAGCCGCCCACAAATTATTTTTTGCTCCTGCTGAAACAGAGATTGATAGCTACGCAAAATTATTAGAACAGGCTGTACCAGCTTCAAGTAAAAAAGCTTGGTTACAAGAGTTGGCTAAGTTGAAAAAAGGTGAATGTATCTCTGTTGGTTTGCATATGAATGAATATGGTGTTGTTGAGCAAGGAGCTAGGGTTGTTAAGGTCTCCTTATTGGGAGATCGTATATGATACTTTTTTTAATACAATTAAAAGAATTAATTTGTGATGCATATAGAAATTATATGCATTATGTTTACCAAAATGAGGCCGTTAAATGATAGAGCATCTTTGGAAACTATTTTTAAAACCTTTTAAATCGAGATTGTTTATAATAGTGTTTTTCCTTATCTTCATCCCTGTGGGGACTTTCGGGATAAACTACTCAATGCTCAGTTCTTCTTTTGTCTGGAGCTGGGATAACGTTTTTAGCCTCTACACACCTGAAGCACTATTTACATACATAGTTCCACTTTTAGTAACAGTACTTATAGATGGAGTTATAGCACTTATTAATCAATATAAGAATATAGAAGATAATACATATAAGCACGATTTACTGAGAGATTGTACAGTATTAGGTGTAGTGGTTCTGATTATTATAATTACACTTTTATATATTTCACTGTCCCAAAACAAAATTAGTTTGATTGTTTTCTGTGTTGTAGTTACTTGGGGGCTCTGGATTATGCTTTCCTCATCCAAAGAAGAATTTAAACCAACCGCTAAGTGGAAACCTGACGGTGATAAAGATGACACATCAATGGAAGCTATTACCAATGGATAAAAAATCAAAGCAACAAGAGCCGTATTACGATTCTACCACTATAAAATTAGAGCAACCACTAGGTGTTTTTTATGTATTCAAAATACCAGCTTCTAAGTTAATGAAAGTTACCTTTTCTATGGCTGCATACAATCAAAATGGCAAATTATCAGGTGTGCAAAGAAAGTTGAAGGATGAGCGTATAAAGCAAATAGCTCTATATACAGGAGCTACAAATGCTACTTTTCCAAGTCCCATAATACTCAGCGCAAACTTTGATAATGAAGGTAATTTTGTTGATAATGATGATTTACGTTGGAAAGTTATTGACAATAAGTTGCAGATTCCTACAGATAAACCGTTAGCATCTATTATTGATGGCCAACACAGAGTAGAAGGTTTAAAAGAGGCCGCCAAGAGCAATAGTTTCGAAGATTTTGATGTGTTGTGTAGCGTATATTTAGATTTGGCATTTGCGCAGCAAGCTGAGGTTTTTACATCAATTAACTATAATCAAAAGAAAGTAGATAAAAGTGTTGCTTATGAATTGTTTGGATACGATTTAGAAGATACCGATATTGATAATTGGTCTCCAGATACATTGGCGATATACTTTTCAAGAATCTTAAATAAAGATAAAAAATCCCCTCTTTACGGCCATATTTACTCATCTATTGACGGAGATGAAAAACACCACAAATGGTTTTTATCTACAGCATGTATTGTCGAGTCTATTTGCTTACTCATAACAAATGATGCGACAAAAGACCGATATACTATCCATCAATCGGTTTTTTTGGTTCTACTGGACGTAAAAGATTAAAAGATTTGAGAAGTAATGCTCCCCTTAGGAATTTATATATAAACAGACAAGACAAGGATATCTTTACAGTTATTATAACTTACCTAGATACAATAAAGTCATTAGGTTGGCTCGATAACCCCGATTTGGTCACGACAAAAACCATTGGTTTTTTAGCTCTCTTTGAGGTTCTTAAGGAAACTCTTCAAAAACAACCTATTGAAAATGTTAACGAAGTATCAAAGTATTTTAAATTTTTGGAAAATGTAAAAATAGATGATTTACATAAAGGAACATTTAATTTTTCTGGTATAGGAAAATCTCAAGTAAAAAGAATATTAAAGGGTAGCAGTTAAGAGTCATCTATTTTAAATTTTAATTGATGAATCAATTGAAGGTAAGTTATTAGTCAACAGTAAAAGAAGAGGCTTTATAAATCTCTCTTGATATATCCATTATGCCTTGCTTGCTTTCTATAATAAGAGATCCATCGTTTATATGACTCGCCCAGGCCTTGTAATAATCTTTCTCATCAAGGTTTGGGTACTTTTGTTTTAGTAGCATTTCCACTAAATTTACGTGGTCGCCTAGCCATGTGTATTTATCCAACTCACGCTGTTTAAGCTCAATCTCTTCGCCTTGCCAAGTATGTCCACTCTCAATCGATGAAAAAAATGCCAAGCGCGCACCAATGTTTACTGTTAATCCTGTGTTGTTCTGCAGGCGGCGTAATGATGTAAAGGCTCTGTCGGAGATTTTCATTTTCTGTGGCAACATGTCTTGGTTTCCGCTTAATTTATATTATTTAATGAGTTAAGTTACTGCTGGCGCCTAGGCGCGCCAGAAGTAACCTTCTTTGTATGTTGAGCAACCGTCTTGTGGATCGTATTCGACTTCAAATGCGTGTGAAACCTCTGGAGCAAGCTCCTGATAAAAGTCTTCATCCACTTCTGTATCCGTCGAAAGGATTAGTACCTGATGGCTTGCGGTAGGGAAGTAGTTTCTCACCAAGTTTTTACGGTGTTTAGAGTCTAAACGTCCTAAAGGTGTATCAATGATTATGGGCAGCGCCTTACCAGATGTACGGCCTAATGCTTCCAGCATGGCAATCGCATAAATCTGTTTTTCACCAGCTGACAGTTTCTGCTTTTCAATAGCATTGCCATTATTATCGAGTAAAGTTACAGAATAGGTCTCTGGGTTGATACGTGCTTTGATAAGCAGATCATCTTTCCGAGCAAGTTTGCTAAAGGATTTTAAGAACTCTTTTTCCAATGTTGCAATGCGACGTTCACGAGTTTTAACGGCGAATTGAGATAATAGATCTCGTGTATTCTCTGCTAGAGAAATGCTTTTTGTTATTGATGAGCTGAGACTGTATTGCTTTTCGTGATCGCGTAGCTTACGTAATGCGTCCATGGCAAGCTTTAAGGCATCTTTGGCATCTTTGGTATGCTGTTCAATCTCTGATCCGATAGCACCAATTTTTTTATCGATTTTACTAAGTTCTTCCACGTAGCTTTCGATACGTTTTTCTTCTGGTGCACGAGAAATATTAATTCCACTGGCTTCTAGTTCACCTTCGATTTTTTCTAATCGAGTGCAGAGTGTTTCCATTTCTGCTTGTTGTTTCGGTACGACTAGATTAACGATATGTAGTAAGCGACTTAATTCAGAGTCTGAAATATCGTGAATAATATCGAAGTCGTTAGAGACTTGAAGTTTTTGAGCCTCGATTGTACTTTCAATCTGTTGCTGGAAATCGCTACCAAGTGACTTCAGTAAGGATTGTTTGATAGCAGAAATTCTAGCGTTAAGTTCTTCTTCAATTAAGCGCTCTTTTTTTAACTTTTGTTCAGCTGTTAGCTGCTGTAACAACGCATCGATTTGCGTTTTAGCTAAGCTCAATGGAACTGTATCAGCCAGTAGGGCTTTGATTTGATTAGTAGTGCTATTTTTTTCTTCACGAAGTTGTAACTCCTTTGCTTCTTCCGCCTGCCGAGAGCTCGCCCAAGCACCACCTAGTTCATTAACAGTCTGTAATTGGCGCTCTTTTCTAGCAAAAAGATCTGTATGTACGATTTTTTTGCTTTCAAGGTTAGATAATGCTTCTTGGTAAAGGTTGTATTGTTTTTTGTACATAGCTTCTAAGATGTTGATCTGCGCTTGCACATCTTCGGGCATTTTGTCTTTTTTCTGGCTACGCAGGTATACAGACAAGTCAGCTTTTAAGCGGTTGATTATATCAATACCCAATAGCCGGTTGATTGCATCTGCCAATACAGCATTGTTTTCGTCTTCAGCCAAGTTGGCAATTTTTTCTCCGTCAAAGAAGAAGAGGTCAGCTACGCCGATAGGGATCAGTTCGTTTAAAAAACTTTGTTTTTGTTCGTCCGTTAGACCCTTAATTAACTCACCATTCTGGTAGATCTCAAGCAATTCTGTAACGTTGTTACCGCTTTTTGACCAGCTACGTTTTACACTGTAATCAATGACTTCACCCCGGCGGCCAAAGTCAAAATCCAGCTGAACAGCGGCTGAGTTAGGCGCTAATAGCTGATTGCGCGGGTTGTGAATTGATTCTGACAAAAACTCATGATAACGGGTAGTGGTTACAGCTTTACCTAAACTTTGGCGGCCGTAAAGGGCGAGGCGAACAGAGGTCAAGGTCGTTGTTTTACCTGCCCCGTTTAAACCGCCAAATAAGATGATAGGGCGAAGCTGACCATCTTTCTCGCGAGGTTGTAAGTCGATGGTATTACGCTCAAAGCTGCCACCAAAAACTCCAAAGTCTTGCAAATATAACTTTTTAAATATCACTGGAGTGCCTCTAATTCTTTGGTTAGCTGTGCCAACTGATCATCGTAACTGGTGCCGTCTGTTATAGATGTGGTGGGTTTGGCTTTTTCTTTTTCAGCCAATATTTCATCTAGTGAGCCCCAGTCATTTTTTAGAAGGCTTTCAATTTTATTGAACAAGCCTTTACGTCGGCCAAGACCGTCCATTGATATTTCCAGCTCTAGCAGCTTCATTACTAATTCTGTTGGTGTTTTATATTGGTTACTTAGGCTTTTTAGTAGCTCTGCATCTTCTTGTGAAAACGAACCGCCATCTTGGTCTGGCCAGTTTAGATCTTTGTTATATACTTCACGGTAAATGCTAGGAAGCTCATCAGACCAATCTGGCTCATTCGGATCAAACATCCATTCTCTACGAATAGCGAAAAGCTCTTCTTGCCTGACTAATTCTATAGGGTGGCCTTCATCGTTGAGGTGTTTCTCAATCATTAGGAGCTCTTTGAGCCATTCTTTTCTGAATTTAAGAAGGTATGGCCCAGGTATTGTCTTTATTTCTGTTATATTTTCGTTTTCTATGTTTCCGCGAGCGTATTGGACTCTACCGGTACGGCGCTTGTAATTTCGAAAGTGATCTTTTTTGCTGGATCTGTTGTTTCGAAAAGCTTGTTACGGAAGTCTTTAAGTTTTTGTAGCCATGTTTCCCCTGACTCAATCAACCCTTCGATTGCTCGGTCTTTAGTAACGACTGTACATGTCCAGCAACCAAACCGTGAATTACCACAAGAAGGTGTGTTGGTATCTATGACAAGCGGGCATTCTCCAGCACTAGAGTCTTTATAAAGAGAAAATAACTCGAAGTGATCTCCACCCCATGCAGCAGGAGCTCCAAGTAGATACATCCAGACCTCATCAAACGTCCAGTCTTGGATTGGCATATAGGTAAACGCTCCGGGTAAAGAGCTATGTCGAGATAGAGAAGAGCCATCTATTTTGTGTTTTGCAATTACCTGCGCTCGAGAAGCACTTTCTTGGCTGCGTGCACCCAGAACGACAATAACCTCACCATACTTCGCAATTTTATCTTTAATAAACTCGCTAACAGGATCGATTTTCATACGCTCTGTACACCAACGAAAATTCTGTGTTGGTGCTGGATAGCCTTTGCCAAGAAGATTGACCCAAAATGTTTGATCCCAACTTGGATAGACAACGTGACCGGAGATAGGAAGTTCTAATTCTATTGCATTTTTATTTATTGCAGCCAATGAACTGTTAATCATATCCACAACTAAAGGTGTTTCTACTAATGTATCAGAAGAAATGACATACACATGTTTGTGACGTTGTTCTTTAGATAGTTTAGTTAAAGCAACATAAATTAATGACAAAGTAGTGGTGCTATCTTTACCTCCGCTGAACCCTATTACCCAAGGCTTGTCATTTTCTAAATATAGTTCTTGGATTTCACCTATTAAATCTAAAGCGGGACGACCTGCAAATTCAGAGGCTTCCAGCATTTCGTCCATAGATGGATATAGTGTTGAACGTTTTTGTGTCATGAGTTGAATTGATCTTCTATAAGTTGGTCGTCAGCATTAATGGAAAGTTCCAACGCTCTACGAATAATATTGGCGGTCAAAACAGTATTGATTTTTGTTTTGCTAAGTCTGCCGCGAGAGTCCATAGCTCTTCCTCTCCATAAGGAGACATTAGATCGACTCCAGTCAATCTCATTAAGCTTCGCTATGTACTTTTCCCAATCACAAGGATGTTGTCTAAGTAGATCCGCTCCTGCAGCTCCCAGAGCGGCAAGGCCTAGCCCGTGAGCATGTACAAACTGTTCTCTTAAATCGCATGTGGAGACACTTTTATCGAGTGCTTTCTGCCAGTCGGGCATGTTAACGCAGACCTTATTCCAGAATCTAGCAGCTAACTCCATTTCATCATCAGAAATCCCTTCTTTTACACCTTTCTTTAACAGTATTCGAGAAGCTTGTTTAATTGCGCTTAGAGTAAATAACTTACTACTTCGTTTTGATAAACTTGTTTGCTCTAAATCAGTTAGTGCTTTAAAGCATGAAACATTCTCATACACAAAGCGCGCTAAAGATGAAGAGGCTTCCCTGTGGTCATACAATGTACTTAGTGAGTCAGATGGTCTTACTGCATGCTTGTTTAGGTCGGCAAACATTTGCTGGCTTCGCTTTAACCCTTCGTCGACAAAGAAAAGTACAGGGATATTGTCATGCCCAAGTTCGTGTGCTTCTTTTATTGCCATTTCTATAGCTGCACGGCGATGCTGGCCATCATTAACCAGAATTTGCGTGTCCATATTGATGGACAGTAGTCCCAGATTAACTGCTGGTCCTGTATCTGCCATAGGCTCAAATTGGACTTGTCCGTCTATGGAAGCTGTAATAGCCGAAAGAGTATAGCTGTCTGTATTTTCGATAAGATAATTTGCTATATCAGGAATTCTTACTTCGTTCAGGCGTCGTTGTGCTCTTAACTCTGGAGGTACAACATCTTCATCAAAAACGAAAAGTTTGGGGATTAAACGCATAGGACACATAGCAATATAACAAGGGC
>NZ_JAODTL010000050.1 GCF_026191375.1 Marinomonas pontica
ATGATGCCAGCCAAGCTGTTGGTGTACGCAACCGGCCACGGAGACAAACCGCGAATTTGACGTTCGATCAATTCTACAGACTGGGACCAATTTACATTGCCTTCTTGCTTAGTAAGTTTCGCGGCGTAGCAAGTGACACTGTCGTCTTGTTGTTCTGTTACCAAGGTGCCTGCTTTGAATTTTTCGAGTGCGTCAATCAATGCACTGCCACCCAGAACAGCCAAGCGATCGTGCAGCGTGGCGGATGTGTCGCTGGGCTTGATGTCGCAATGCGCTTTGAGCAGCATATCGCCTGTGTCCAAGCCCACATCCATTTGCATGATAGTAATGCCTGTTTCAATATCGCCGGCCATCAGAGCACGGTGAATAGGCGCCGCGCCACGCCAGCGTGGTAATAAAGAAGCGTGCACGTTGATGCAGCCAAATTTGGGGGTATCCAGTACCACTTTCGGCAGAATAATCCCGTAAGCGGCCACGATCATAAGATCCGCATTGAGCGCCGCCAGTTGTGCTTTGTCTTCGTCAAGCTTGAAATTGAGCGGCTGAAAAACAGGAATATCATTGGCAATGGCCCGTTGCTTAACTGGGCTCTGAACCAATTTTTGGCCGCGACCTGCTGGGCGATCTGGTTGCGTGTACACGCCGACGAGTTCATAGTGATTGTCCGCTTTAGCGTCTAAAAGCGCCTGTAGGCTGGCGGCGGCAAATTCGGGGGTGCCTGCAAAAACAATACGAAGTGGTGAGGTTGGCATAGGGATTCCTTAACAAAAAATCAGGCCAAAGCCTGATTTTATAAAACGTTGTAATGATCTAAGGCAAAACCAGACGTATCGGTTTAGCCTTGTTTTTGTGCCAGCTTGTGGGCTTTTTCTAGTTTGCTTTGATGCGGTTGCGCTTCAATGGTGACAAATAATCGACCATAAGCTTGCCATCAAGATGGTCAACTTCGTGCTGAACACAAACTGCCATCAATTCGTCAACGTCCAACGCGAAGGGTTTACCATGTCGGTCTAATGCTTTTACTCGCACTTTGGCGGCACGGTAAATGTGTTCGTAAAACCCCGGAACCGACAAGCAGCCTTCTTGGAATTCGTTTGGCTCGTCGTCCAACACTTCAAACTCTGGGTTAATGAACACAATGGGTTCGTTACGCTCTTCAGAGAAATCCATCACCACAAGACGGTAATGGTAATCCACTTGTGTGGCCGCCAACCCCAAGCCATTTTCGTCGTACATGGTGTCTAGCATGTCGTCGATTTGAGTTTGCAGTGCGTCAGTGAATTCAGTAATGGGCTTCGCAACTTTGCGTAAGCGGTTGTCTGGGTATTCGAGTACAGTTAAAACAGCCATGATCTTTTCCAACGATGTGTCTTTGTTCATGAGAGGAGACGCTCTCTCCTGCTCTTTATATTGACTCTATTGTAACGCAAGTCACGCTGTTGAGCAGTCTTCTCATGGCGGTTTTTTGGTCAATATGATTGAATAGACTTCATAGCCACAGACTATGCGTAGATGGCTTTGTGTTTTTTAGACTCGCTTGGGCAAGGAATGCCCGATAAATACCCACAAGGAAGCTGCTTATTATGCCCACTGCTAATACCACGGGGTTGTCGTCGACGGATTGGTTGTGCCTGAGTTTTTTGGAAGGCATTGGCCCATCACGACTATCCCGTCTTTGTACTTTACCTCGGTCAATTGAACCAACCGCCGTCATTGAGCCTCAAGCATCATTCGGATAGCTTGTCTTTGTTTGATGATTCCACGTCAGCCGACACCATCACTTATGATTTGCTAATAGCGTTAAAATGGCCACCCATTACGGCTCGCCAAGCGATGGCGTATTTGTCGGATGGAAGCCTTACCAAGGAGCAAGAAACCAAGCGTGATGACACCTTAATGTGGTTAGCGGAGAGTCACCATCATCTTGTTCGCCAAGAAGACGACACTTACCCAGAGGCGCTGAAAGAGATCGGTGTTGCCCCTGCATTTTTGTATGTGAAAGGCCAGTGTGACGTATTGGCATTGCCAAAAATAGGCATCGTTGGCGCCCGAAAATGCACTCGTCATGGACGCGATGCCACGTTTCAATTTGCTGAGCAATTGTCGTCACGGGGGATTTGTGTGGTGAGCGGTGGTGCCATGGGCGTAGATACGGCGGCTCACCAAGGCGCGTTGCACAGCGCAACAACACCAACCATTGCGGTCATGCGGAACTGGTTTGCAGCATGTCTATCCCAATCACTGATCGTGGATTATTTGAAGACATACTTGCCCAAGGCGGAGCCTTGATAAGTGAATACCCACTCAACGACCAGCCCTCGCCCTCACCTCTTTCCGCCACGCAATAGAATCATCAGCGGGTTGAGTATGGGCGTATTGGTGGCGGAGGCATCGATCAAAAGCGGCTCCTTGATCAGCGCCAGTTATGCTATCCAGCAAAACCGAGAAGTCTTTGCCATGCCTGGGCGATTGACGGATCCTCAGTCGGAAGGCTGTCACCAATTACTCCGCCAAGGTGCGACTTTGGTGCGTCATGTAGACGATATTTTAGCGGAGTGTTCGCCTTCGTTAACGGCGTATGATCAAGACAAAATGCCTTCTGCTTCAGCGTCGTTGCATGCTTCCTATCATGCCTTGCCGGAGTCGTCCTCCAGTGACGCCAAAGCGCTGGCCATATTAATGGAGAAGGACGGAGCGCCGATGGATTTTGATGCCTTGATTCGCCAAAGTAACCTGGATGCAGGCATCATGATGCAGGTGTTAATGGAGTTGGAATTGTCAGGCTGCGTGGAAAATCGAGAAGGCCTTTATAGTCGTATTTGACCGACCTTCTTGTATTTATTCTATGCCGCTAAAGATGTCTTTTTTAAGCTGCTTGATATCGCGACGTTCTTTTTTGTTTGGCTTGTGGTCGGACATGATACGGCCACCAAAGGACTTGTTTTCGAGGGCGCGTTTTTCACGTTTTGCAATCGACTCAGGTGTTTCCTCGTAAAGCAATTGCGCTTCGGGGGCGCCACGGCGCTGTTCGCTGATGGCTTTGATTTCGACGACTCTTTCATCCCAGCCGAGACGAATGCCAATTAAGGCGCCAATTTCCACATTTCGGCTGGCTTTGCCTTTGCTGCCGTTGTAAGACACCTTGCCACCATCAATGGCGTCTTTACAAAGTGAACGAGTTTTATAAAAACGTGCGGCCCAAAGCCACTTATCTAAACGAACGGCTTGTGGTGCCGACTGCTTTTCTGGTTTACTCATAAAGAATGCGTTGACCCTATTCTGTTGTCATATTTGAGGCTGTTATGCAGGACGTTAGTAGACACCCAATTTTCCAAGCTCTTCACAAAATAATACACGATGCTGCCGACGCGATCATGGATATTTATCAACGCGCCGATTTGGGTATCGAGCAAAAAAAAGATGATAGTCCTGTTACGGCGGCTGACCTTGCGGCTCATAAGGTCATTCTAGCAGGTTTGCAAACACTTACACCTGACATTCCAGTGTTGTCTGAAGAAGGCGTGGTGGCGTTCGAAGAACGCTCTAAATGGCCCATGCTATGGATCGTCGATCCTCTGGATGGCACCAAAGAATTCATTAAGCGCAATGGTGAATTTAGCATCAACATCGCGTTAGTGGAAAACGGCGCGCCGATTCTTGGCGTGGTGTATTTGCCGACCACAACGGAAGGCTATTTTGGTGTCACCAAAGCATGGAAAGAGCTGCCTGTTGGCGCGGTAAAATGGCAAGGTGATGAATACGAAAGCATCAATGTTCGTGAACCGCGTGAACCCATTATTGCCATGACAAGCCGTAGCCACGGCCCTGCGCTTCCTGCGTCATTGAAAAACAAATTGAAACTGACGTACGAACAAGTTCGAGAACTCCCAAAAGGCAGCTCAATAAAAGGCTGCCGAATTGCCGAAGGGATTGCCGATTTGCATCTACGCCGCGGCCCGACCAGTGAATGGGACACCGCCGCTCAGCAAGCCATCATTGAAGCCGCTGGCGGAATGCTCGTTACTCCGGAGGGTAAACCGTTTCGTTATAACCAAAGAGAAACCCTACTCAACGGCCACTTCTTTGTATCGGGTGCTGAACTTGCCCCGTTTGTAATGAATTGGTATTTAGAAAATGAGGAAGAAGAGTAACGCTTACTCTGCTTCCCAGACCATTTCCATCAAGATGTATAAGTCAGCGGATGATTCACTCCGCTGTTAAGACGATGAATAATGCGCGCCTGCGCTCGCTTGATAAAATCCCTTTGCATCGGCTGAGTAAAAGATCGCGCGATGGCAACCGTCCCTACCAGCGATACGACGGTTTCTTCCGCTAAGACTTCCGCCTCTTCACTGCCACGTTTTTTTAAAATCGTCGCCAGTCGTTCCACTAAGCTGTCAAAGCAAGCTTGGTAGGCTTGGCGTACTTTCTCTTCTTTATGCGCCGCATCCGTGACTAAGAACTCCAAAGGCGATGGATGATCTTTGTCGTTTTTAGTCCAGCTCAAATACCTCGCGACTAAGGCTTTTAAGTGTGTTTCTTTGTTCTCGGTTTGCTTGTCGTCCCGCGCCCAAAATGCATTCGATGTGGCGAATTGCATCGCGGCTTCGTACAGGCTGCTTTTCCCCGAAAAGTGGGCATAGAAGGCGCCGTGGGTCATGTTGGCCTTCTTCATGATTTGAGTCAGCGTGACGCGATCAAAACCATGGGAGCAAAATAACTTGGCGGCCGCTTGCAAAATTCGCTGGCGAGTTTGTTCTTTGTGTTGTGGCGTATAGGGCATAACGAAGCTCCTGAACGGATAGTAAACCCATTGTACAAGGGTGTTTAAATATTATCTTGATCATATAAAGACTCACTCTAGCATGGCTCTTTTCTTTCTGCTGAAATTAAAGAGGATGAACCATGTCGCTTAAAGAACGTATTGTGATAACAGGAATGGGCATTGTCTCGCCATTGGGCGTAGGTGTCGCATCGGTTTGGGACCGTTTGATTCGCGGTGAATCCGGTGTTCGTGCCCTACCAATGGAAATGACTGAAGGGCTTTCAACCCATATTGCCGGTCAAGTCCCCAGCCATCACGAGCAAGACAACGGTTTAGATGAATCGGACTATCTGTCCCCTAAAGATCGTAAACGTGTAGATCTGTTTACCTTATTTGCTTTGGCTGCCGCCGAAGAAGCGTTAACCCAAGCCAATTGGCGACCTACAACGGCGGAAGACCAAGAAGCCACTGCCACCATCATTGCAACAGGCATTGGTGGCTTGCCGACCATCACGCATGCGCACTCTATTTTGAAGGAGCAAGGCGCTCGACGTTTGTCGCCTTTCACGGTTCCTGCGTTTCTTGCCAATCTAGCAGCGGGTAACGTTTCGATTAAATACGGTTTTAAAGGGCCGATTGGCACACCAGTAACCGCGTGTGCAGCGGGTGTACAAGCGATTGGTGACGCAATGCGTCTGCTGCGTACGGGAGAAGCGAAAGTGGCTCTAGCGGGCGGTACCGAAGCCTGTATCGATCCCTTGTCTTTGGCGGGCTTTGGTGCTTTGAAGGCATTGTCTACACGCAATGATGACCCAGCAAAAGCGTCTCGTCCTTTTGATAAAGACCGTGAAGGTTTTGTCATGGGCGAAGGCGCTGGCTTGGTCGTACTAGAAACCCTTGAACATGCGCTAGCACGAGGCGCGACACCATTGGCGGAAATAGTGGGTTACGGCACCAGTGCGGATGCTTACCATCTGACATCGGGGCCAGAAAGTGGCGAAGGTGCGGCTCGCGCTATGCAAACGGCGCTCAACATGGCAGGTATTTCGGCTGATCAGATTGGCTATGTGAATGCTCATGCGACATCGACGCCTGTTGGGGATCGTGGGGAGATTAATGCCCTACGCCGTGTGTTTGGTGAAAAAGTCACAGACGTAGCAATCTCTTCGACGAAATCGGCGACGGGTCATTTGCTTGGTGCGGCCGGTGGCGTGGAAACCATTTTCAGTGCTCAGGCGCTAATGTCAGGTATCTTGCCTCCGACGCTCAACCTTGAAAATCCAGAAGACACCATGGCCGATTTGGATCTTATCCCATTGGTTTCACGTGAAAAAAGAGTCGAGTACGTGCTGTGTAATGGCTTTGGTTTTGGCGGTGTAAACGCAGCGATTATCTTGAAGCGTTATTAACCTACGTAAACCACCGAGCAAACTGAAATAAAAAAGGCGACTCCATTGGAATGAGTCGCCTTTTATTATCGCTGCTTTTTTCTGTATTGCTGTTAGCCATCCATTAGTTGGTTAGGTAACCAAGTAACAAGCTCTGGGAACATCATCACGATGACAAGAACCAAGAGTTTTAACAGCACAAATGGTGTAATGGATTTGTAGATATCCAACATGGTGATGCCCGGAGGCGCGATGCCTTTTAGGTAGAATAAGGCAAAACCATAAGGCGGCGTTTGTACGGCGATCTCAATGTTAAGAATCATTAAGATACCAAACCAAATCGGATCATAGCCAAGCGACACAGCAATCGGTGTGAAGATAGGCGCACACATTAGGACGATGATAAATTCATCGATAATGAAGCCCAGCAATAACATGATCAATTGGAACAACATGATGACGACAATCGGTGGTAAACCCAAATCTTGGGTGAAACCAGCGACCATGTTTTGCACGCCCATCAGCAAATGGAAGTTACTGAACACGGACGCACCAACGATAATCCACATGGCCACACTGACCAGCAATGCGGCTTGCATTCCCGCTTTTTGTACCATGCGTGGTTTGAAGCGTTTAAAGAAAATCGCCAGAACAATCGCGCCAACCACACCGATAGCACCGGATTCTGTTGGTGTCGCAATGCCCATGATAATACTGCCAAGTACCGCAACGATCAGCAGCAGAGATAATATGCCATCACGCGCGGTGAGGAACTTCTCTTTTGGTGTTGGCTGTACTTCAGGCACCACATCCATCGGCGCACGCTTAGGGTTCAATTTACATGAAATTACCACATAAGCGATCAGCAAAATGATGGTGATCAGCGCTGGAATCAAGGCACCGATAAACATGCGCCCTACTGAGTTTTGTGTAGACGATGCAAACATGATCATTGGAATGCTAGGTGGAATCAAAATACCCAAGCCACCGCCGGCCATAATAACGCCAAGTGCGAGGCGTTTATCGTAACCACGCTCCAACATGGGACGCAGTGCGATACTGCCCGATGTCATGATACCCGCACCGATGATGCCGACCATGGCGCCGATCATAGAACACACCACGATGACGCTAATCGCCAATGAACCGCGCACACGGCCAATCAACATTTGGCTGGCGTTAAACATGGCATCGCCAATGCCGGAACGAGTCAGTAATTGCCCCATGTAAATATACAAAGGTATGGCTAGCAGGATGAAACTAAAATGTGTCGACTCAAGCGTAGTGGGAATAACGTTAAAAAGCGCATCGCCCCAAGTCATGTAACCTATGCCCATGGCAATACCGCCAAGCGCCAAACCAACAGGCGCACCTAAGGCAAACGACGCGATGATGCAGGCAAAGAGAATGCCTGTTAATAATTCAATGCTAATCATTGTGCGCTTTCCTCTTGTTCGGACGGTGCTTTTGGCAACAAAGGTTTGCCAGTAATGGCTTGGTGTAAGGAATCAATCCAATCGCTGGAAAGCTGTAAAATAAGCAGCACACTGGCAATGGCCATCATTAACCAATAATGATGCATGTGCGGAGCCCATTCACTTTGACGTCGATAGTTAAACTGGAGCGCTTCTTCAAACTTACCTATGCTCATTTTGCAAACGATCACCATGAAGAACATGGCAAGGGCGAATGAAAATAGGTTAAATATGCTTTTCGTCCGAGCTGAAACTTTGTTGTAAAGGATATCCACATTGATGTGAGCGCGTTGCTGTTGAGCATAAGCACCGCCTAATGCCGCAATATAGCCAAAGATAAATAAAGAGGTGTCGTAGGCCCAAATAGTCGGACTGTCTAAGAGGTAACGAGAGAAAACCTCGAACGCAACGACAAAGGCTAATACTGGCATAAGATAGGAAACGGAATTCCCAATGAAAGCCACCAACGCGTGGACTCCAAGACAATAGCGCCTAATCGCAGTCATTATCATTGTTTTGTACCTGTCAGGATGAATCGGAAAAAGTAAAACGGCCTTCTTAATGAAGGCCGTTTTAGTTATTGCTGAGTCAATTATTTCTGTTCTTTGCGTAGAACGTCAATCAACTCTTTGCTGTATTTGTCTGCAGCGGCGTACTCATCCCAAAGTTTAGAACCCGCGTCTTTCCATGCGGCTTTGTCGGCAGCACTTGGCTCAGGGCTCCACTGAAGACCTTTTGCTTCCATGTCCGCAACGGCTTCAGATTCCCAAAGTTTAGACTTGGTCATTTGCTCTTGTGCGTGAACCGTTGTTGCGGCTTTTACAATCGCTTGTAGGTCAGCTGGTAGTTTGTTCCAAGCGCTTTGGTTCACGATAATAGGTAACACTTGTGCGCCAGCTAGTGGAAGTGGGTACATGTATTTCGCTACTTCAACGTGGTTGCCGTCGCGGTGATCGATCATGTTAGATCCGATAGAACCGTCGATTACACCAGTAGATAAAGACGTGTAAATTTCAGACCAAGCAAGTGACACCGGAGAAGCGCCTAGGTTGCGAAGGAACTTACCGTATGCGCCTGGTGCACGAATTTTCAAACCTTGGAAATCAGCAACAGAGTTGATTGGCTCTTTAGTGATAACGTAAACCGCTGGCTGAATGTAAGGGTCAAGCCAAACTAGACCTTGTTCGCCGTACGCTTTTTTAAGGATTGGCGCCCAGCCTTTTTGTTGGAACAAGGTTGTCAGTTCACCAACGTCGCTTGTGCCACCTGGTAGACCGATCTCAACCAAGCCTGCTGGCAGTTCGCCTGCGTTCAAAGATTGGAAAGTCGCACCCATGGTGATTAGGCCTGTTTTCACGGCACCAAAAATACCAGAAGAACCCACACCTTCACCATCGTACAATACTTGTACTTTGATGCGGCCGTCAGACATAGTCTCAATGTTTTTTGCCAAATCTTCGTACACAGCACCGAAGGCAGAGCCACGGCTGTATAGGTTGGCAAAGCGCCAGTTATAGTCAGCGGCCTGAGCGGCGGAAGAAGCCATTACGCCAAGACCTAAAGTGACTGCTAGAGAACTCGCCACCAATCGTTTTTTTACTTTTAGTATCGTATTAATCATTGAGCTACCTCGAGAGCAAAAAGTGCATAAAAAGATCACGTCTGACTGACGCGATAACTTGTGTTCGATACTTTCAAAAAGGCTTCGTGCGTTAAAGCACGCAAAATCTATCTAAAGTTTTGTGGGTATCAAACAATCAAAAAATTCAAAAGCCCTTAAAAATCAGGCTACTAAGGGAAATGGCCGCACTCAAATTGCGCGCAACGCACAATATTGGTGCAAATTAATGTTGAAGGTGGCTCATCAATAACGTGACGTTATTTTATCTATAATGTTGAAAACGTGCACTTTTTTTACCTTTTTAGAGAAACGACCGTTCTCCTCGAACAATACGGCAAGCCCGCACCAATTTTGTGCGGGATTTTGCTCGATAGCGAGTTTGCTCCTAAAAAGTCGCTCTATGCGACGTCAAAGCCTTGTATCTGGTTCGCCAATTCTTTTGTTTGGTGGTGAACATTTTTATTGGCCATCTGAATTGACTGAGTTGCAATGTGATTGTCTTTGATGTCGTGAGCGATGATGTCCATGTCTTGCGCCATCTGTGCCGTCGTCAGAGCCACCTCATGGATCGCTTGGGTGATTTCTTGCGTGTTGTTCATTGCTTCTAGGGTGTTCTTCTCGATTTGATGAATGGTGATGACCGCGTGTTCGCCTTGTTCCTTGCTGCGTTCTACTTTGGTTAAGCTTAGGTTCATGGCATCGATAACCGCTTGGGTTTCTTTTTGAATGTTTTCCACTTTTGCCGTGATATCACCGGACGCTTTCACGGTTTGTTCGGACAAGGTTTTTACCTCGTCAGCCACAACGGCAAAGCCCCGCCCTGCTTCACCGGCGCGAGCGGCTTCAATCGCTGCGTTTAACGCCAGCAAACTGGTTTGTTCAGCAACACCGACGATAAGTTCGATGACGACGTCAATTTCTTTCGACAGCGCTCCCAATCGTGCCACGCGCTCATTGGTGTCTTGAATGGTATTCGCCACATCACTGATGCTGGACATGGCGTCACGCATAACATTGACCCCGCTGGTCGCCGATTCATACGCGAGGTTCGCCACACCTTGAACCGCTTGCGTCATGGTTTGTACCGTGTCGGCGGTCGCTGAAATTTCTTCTGTCGAAGCGGCTAAGGTGTTGCTGCGATCTCGAATGCGTTCGCTGCCGCTGACAATGATTTGAATGCCACTGTCTAATTCATCCGCACTGATGACCAGCTTCTCGTTGCTGTTCATTAAGTGGCCAATCAATAAACGCAAATCGTGGGACATTTGATTGGTGGCAATAAATAACTGCTGGAACTCGTCAGGGTTTTGGTTTGGTAGATGTTGTGGACGAGGTCGGAGTTTGCCTTGCGCCACCTCTTTTAGTACCACTAAGACAGCGTTCAAATTACGGTTCAAAGAGCGAATTACCGTCGTCAGCACAAGGCCGATGGCCAGTGCCAGCAAAATACAAGCAATTACCAATGATTGTCTGGCTTGTTGAGCCGTTTCTAAGGATTGAGCTTGAGCATTGGCGAGTAAGGTGTTCTGCAAATACGCCGCACTTGCGTCCATGGACTGAGTGTATTGATTGCTTAATAAGGCCAATGTTTTATGTTGCGCTTGGATTTTAATGGACAGCGCGATCACGGGGGACAAGGCGTCTTCATAGGTCTGGATCATAGGGTTAAATACGTCGCCGAAGCCGATGTTATCGACGTTTGTTTTTAGGGCTTGGATAGCGGACTGCAGTGCGACTTGATGTTCGGCATCGCTGTAAGCTAGGAAGTCTTTTTCCTTGGCTCTGACTTCTTTAAAACTGGATGCAAAACTTGCTAAGGCTTTGAGCTGTTCCGCAAGCGCGTGTGCCGATTGATTCAGTGCGCCTAACAGCCCTTGTTCACTGCTTAGACCCAATTCGATAAGGTCTTGCACGTTACTTTCGAGCGCAGACAAGTATTCTGGTTGTAAGGTTTGGCTGGTCGCTAAGAGTGCCTTGCCTTTTTGGTCTATCAAGTCCTGTTGAATGGAAAAACCAGCCGCTGTGTTTTGCTTGATGGTGTCCAATGTGTGCTGGAGAAGGTCAACATTGGCGGGCGACAAGGCCGCCATTTCTCGCTCAAACTTCAGAAAGGCGATCTCGACTTCTTTGACCTGGGTCGTCAGACGATTTAATTCACTGGCGTTATTTGACGCGTTGGAAATTTGGGACAAGTTATAAACCGAATACGCCCCGAATCCCGCGTAGCCCACGCTGACAAGTACAACGATAGCAATCAGCTTTTGACGAACAGATAACGCAATAGGCATAGCAATCCCCTGTGGATCCTTTTCTACGACAAAAAAAGCCTGTTCATCTTATCAAGACAAACAGGCCAAAAAAAACGAGCTGGAAGAACAACATTCAGACGAGCAGTCAGCCTGAATTTGTAAGGTATAACCAAGCGGCTACCGCTTATCTGGGAGATTAAGCAGCGCAACCATTCATTCGCTGCTTGCGTGGTAACCGACCTTTGTAACCATAAAGAAGCAGAAAGAGGGATGAAAGAGGAATAAATCAATGTAAAGTTAGATAATCAACGAACTAAATTACGACAGTCATTTATAACGGTGCGGCGGACAGTCGTCGTATCATAGCCATTACGTGTATCGCGCAAACGAATATTGGTTTCATAGCTTCGTAAGAATAAAATGCATGTCGGTACGGATGGAGAAAGGCAATGAATGTACAAAACTATTCACTGGGTCAGGTCGGTGATTATGAAATTAAGCAGCTAAAAGTCTTTAAAACGGTCGTGGATTGCGGTGGCTTTTCGGCGGCTGAAACCTCTCTGAACATTGGTCGATCAACCATCAGCCTGCATATTTCCAATCTAGAAGCGCGCTTAAACCTTGTACTGTGTAAACGTGGACGCGGCGGTTTTTCTCTGACAGAAGAAGGCGTCATTATTTACAAAATGACTGAAAACCTTCTGGAATCACTGGATGCGTTTCGCACGACAGTAAACAACTTAAATGCCAGCCTCACCGGCAAATTGCGTCTTGCTCTTTCCGACAAAGTCAGCCTTGACCCTCGTAGCCATTTCCCTGAATTGATTCAACGTTTCTCTACCGAAGCCCCAGAAGTCCTGATCACCACCAACGTGTCTTCGATGTCCAATATCGAACGCATGATATTGAACGACGAAGCCGACATTGGGTTCATTCCCTATCATCGTAAGTTGGACGGCTTAAGCTACGTGCATTTATACAGCGATGACTGCTACCTTTATTGCGGTAAAGATCATCCTTTAGCGACGATGTCAGTGGCAGACCAAGAAGTGCAAGCGGATCAGTTCCCAGCAACTCATGCCGGTTTAAAGCCGCACGAAGCGGTCAGTGAACAAATTTCGCAAATGAATTTAACGGCAATTTCGTATTTCTACGACAGTCGCCTAGCACTGATTTTATCGGGTCGATACATCGGCTTCTTGCCTAAGCTCTACGCTGAACCGTATGTCACATCGGGAAAAATAGTTGCTGTCGCGCCAGAGCAACGCTCTTATACGCTCGGTGTGGCGGTGATTTGCAAGAAAACCACGCAACCCAATAAACCCCGTGAACTGTTTCTCAAGGTATTACGTCAAACGGTCGAAGAATTGATGGTCGCTCCGTATTGAGCGCAGATCAGTATGGCGACTTTGTTGGTCCGGATCAGAACCAAAACGATGAATGGCGATCTATACTTTAAATGCTTCTTTGCTTTCATGTGCGAATAAACAGGCGACTATTATGAAAAAAGTACTCGTGTTGGCGTCCGCTTTACTCACTGCATTATCAGCCAATGCCTCGTCAGTAAGCGTGGCGTTGGATACGGCTCCAGACAGAGAGAATTCGGGAACATATCGCTATGTTGATAATTTACTTCAATCCTTGAATGATAAGGGCTGGCAAACCGAATCTTATCCGCGTAATTCTGTGGGCGACGAAAGTACGCGCCTTAATAAAGTTCGCGCTGGAACGCTGGATATTTCTATGTCCCAGTATTCCTCTGCGGCGCAATTTGTGCCTGAAATGCAGGTTTTGCAACTCCCCTATACGTTTATCAATACAGACCACCAATATAATTTTTTCGTCAACAGTGGCTATTTAGACAGTATAAACCGTCGTTTGAGCAGCGAAGGATTGCGTGTATTGGCGGTGATTCCAACGGGCGGCTTCTTGGGGATTTTCAATAACGAGTACCCGGTGAAAACCGTTGCTGACATGTCTGGGTTACGAATGAGGCACTGGATACGAATCAGCTGACTATTTTTCAAATGATGGGCGCATCGGGAGTATTGATTCCGTTTTCTGAAGTACCGAATGCGTTGCGTCTTGGTATTGCCGATGGTTACTTAAATGCGTCTCCTGTTCCTATCATCTTTAAACACACTGAATTACTGAAATATTTCACCGATGCTAAAGTGATGATGTCCGCACGCCTCGTCTTAGCGTCGCAATATTGGTGGGACAATTTGACCAAGGAGGAAAAAGCGCAATTTTCTGCGTCGTCAATTGAGGCACAAAAGGAAGTTTTCCAATGGGTGAATCAGTCTGAAGAAGCCCACCACAAAGCATTAATGGCGGCTGGCATGGAGGTTTATCAACCCACAGAAGAGGATTTGCTGACTTTCAAATCGGCGGTGGCAACCATGAACCAAAAGGTCAAAGGTGTGCCGTTTGAACGTGTTGTGTTGCTGCAAAAAATGGTCAGTGATTACCGACCCAACAACTAGTCTGTGATAAAAATGAAAACGCCGCGCTGGGTTTCCAGCGCGGCGTTTTTATTGCCTTCAGGACGGCTTAAACAAGCTCTTTGAAGCAGCGTTTAAAGATGTCCATGCCTTCGTCAATGATGTCCATTTCGATGGTCAACGCAGGTAGGAAACGAATAACGTTACCGCGAATACCACAAGACAATAAAACTAAGCCGTTTTCAGCGGCTTTGGCCGATAATTTCTTAGCCATTTCAGGGTACGGTTTGTTCACATCGCCATCGTGAACGAATTCGACCGCGATCATCGCGCCCGCATTACGTACTTCGCCAATGATCTGTGGGTACTCTGCTTGCATTTCTTTCAAGTGTTTCACGAAGTGAGCGCCCACTTCCACGGCGCGGTCGCACAGTTTCTCTTCTTCAATCACATCAAATACCGCAAGACCGGCTGCACAACCCACCGGAGAACCGCCGTAAGTGCCACCTAGACCGCCAGGAATCGGCGCGTCCATAATGTCTGCTTTACCGACAACGGCGGCAATTGGGAAACCGCCCGCGATGCCTTTCGCCGCCGTCATCAAGTCTGCTTCAATGCCCGCTTGTTCGTGGCAGAACATAGTACCTGTACGGGCAAAGCCCGCTTGGATTTCATCCAAAATCAACAACATGCCGTGCTCGTCACACAATGTACGAAGCTTTTGTAGGAAGCTGGCAGACGCTTGGTAGAAACCGCCCTCACCTTGTACTGGCTCAATGATAATAGCCGCAACGCGAGACGCCTCGATGTCGCACGTAAAGCGCATTTGAAGATCAGCAAGTGCTTGTTCTTCAGTGATTCCTAAGTAGTCATTTGGATAAGGAACATGGAAAATATCGCTTGGGAAAGGACCAAAGCCGATTTTGTAAGGGTTTACTTTACCCGTAAGACCCATGGTCATGTTGGTACGGCCGTGGAAGCCACCGTTGAACGCGATGATGCCTGGACGACCCGTGTAAGCACGCGCGATTTTTACGCAGTTTTCAACGGCTTCAGCGCCCGTTGTTACGAAGATCGATTTTTTCGGCGTGTTACCTGGCGCCGCTGCGTTTAGCTTTTCCGCCAAAGCAACAGCAGATTCGTATGGGCTAACCATCACGCAAGTGTGCGTGAAGCGTTCAAGTTGCGCTTGTACGGCCGCTTTTACTTTAGGGTGGTTATGGCCTGTGTTTACGACGGCGATACCAGCACCAAAATCGATATGGCGTTTGCCTTCCACGTCCCAAATTTCTGCGTTGACAGCACGGTCAACGTACACTGGCGCCATGTTGCCTTGGCCACGAGCGATCGCACTTTCTTTGCGTTTTTGTAGATCAGCGTTGTTCATTTGTCTTTCACCTTTTGAGCGTGTTCTTTGTTTGGGTTGTCAATGTCTTAAGCGTTAGAAGTCGTTTTGCTTAGTTGTTCATCTCAATAGGAAAACTACGCTAATCCGCCCATGCACAAGTATTTGATTTCAACGTATTCGTCGATGCCGTATTGTGAACCTTCACGGCCACTGCCGGACTCTTTCACACCACCGAATGGTGCCACTTCACTGGAAATGATGCCTTCGTTGATGCCTACCATGCCGTATTCCAAGGCTTCTGATACGCGCCAAATACGACCTAGATTTTGGGAATAGAAGTACGATGCCAAGCCAAATGGGGTATTGTTTGCCATGGCAACGGCGTCGTCTTCGGTTTTAAATTTAAACAATGGCGCAACAGGGCCAAAAATCTCATTAGAGAAGATGTCCATGTCTTCCGTTACACCGGTCAAAATGGTCGGTTCGAAAAACTGAGCGCCCGCCGCAGAGGCTTTTGATCCACCGATTAAGGCTTTCGCGCCTTTTGCTACCGCGTCACCAACAAGTTGCTCTACTTTGCTGATCGCAGCGGGATTGATCAGTGGGCCAATGTTGACGCCTTCTGCAAAACCGTCGCCTGTTTTAAAGGTTGCTACGCGTTTTGCTAATTTTTCAGCAAAAGCATCGTACACGCCTTCTTGAACCAAAATTCGGTTTGCGCAAACACAGGTTTGGCCAGCGTTACGGTATTTAGAAGCAATCGCGCCTTCGACAGCGGCGTCTAGATCAGCATCATCAAACACGATGAAAGGTGCGTTGCCACCTAGCTCCATTGACGTGCGTTTTACCGTTTGCGCGCACTGAGACAGCAATAATTTACCCACAGGCGTAGAGCCGGTGAAAGACAACTTACGCACCGTTGGGTGGCCCGTTAATACGCCACCAATGGCTTTCGCGTCTTTACCAACCACCACGTTCAATACACCGGCTGGAATGCCTGCCTGATGCGCTAATTCTGCTAATGCTAAGGCGCACAAAGGCGTTTCGTCAGACGGTTTGATGACAATCGCACAACCTGCCGCCAAGGCAGGACCGGCTTTGCGCGTGATCATGGCAATTGGGAAGTTCCAAGGCGTAATGGCCGCCACAACGCCGATTGGTTGCTTGATGGTCAAAACGCGCTTGTCTTTAGCAAACGTCGGGATCACATCACCATTTAAACGACGGGCTTCGTCAGCAAACCAATCAATGAAAGACGCACCATAAGCCACTTCGCCTTTGGCTTCGGCAAACGGTTTGCCTTGCTCTAATGTCATCAAGGTTGCCAAGTCGTCTTGGTTGTCCAGAATCAGCTGGTTCCAACGACGCAATAACGTCGCACGTTCTTTGGCCGTGCGGCCTTGCCATTCTTTCTGTGCTTTTTCAGCCGCTTCAACGGCGTTGGTTGTCTCTTCTGCCCCTAAATCGGCAACGTCAATCAGGTGTTCGCCATTCGCTGGGTTAGTAATGGCGAAGGTCTTGCCAGATTTAGCATCAACCCATTCACCACCAATGTACGAATGGCTTTTGAGTAAAGAGGGCTGAGATAGTACTGCTTTCATAAGGTACTCCAGACTTGGCTGAATAAGGATCGTTAGTTAAGAACTGCGTTTATTAACTTAGCACTTTTAATATCAATCGATAGTAGGCAATGACAACAGTTTGAAAAATGAGAAGCTATCAACTCAATGTTTGATGGTGTTCAAACATTGTGAAAGGCGTCTTATTTCATTGCGATAAAACCATCATGTTGTAGGGATTTTGTGCGATGACACGGGCTGTGTGAAATACCCCCGTGTAGGTATAAACACATCGACCAAGGGAATTGAGCAGAAAAGCGTGGCTTTCGTCGTCATTAAGCGATTTTTGAGTATAATACGGTCATTATTTGCCGTGCTGTTTGGCCAATAAAAACAGCCTACTAGAACTAAGAGAGGGTATGAAATTGGCACAAAAAAGAGCGGTTGTTCGCCAAAGTTTGCCTGATGTTATTGTGGCGGATCTGCGTAAACGCATTCTGAGTGGTGACTTAGAAGAAGGCACCTTGATCCGTCAAGAGCTGCTCGCCGAGGAATACGATGTGTCGCGTATGCCAGTTCGAGAAGCGCTAAAACGTCTGGATTCAGAAGGGCTGGTGGTTTTCCAAAACAATCGCGGTGCGACCGTTACTAAACATTCAATGGACGAAATTGCGGAAATTTTTGATGTCCGCATTATGCTAGAAGTGGATCTTTTTCAACGTTCTATCCCCAACATGACCAAGGCGCATTTTGCCGAATGCGAAGCAATATTAGAGTCGATGGATGTGTCTTACAAAACCGGTAATATTGCGGATTGGGGACCTCTTAACGCGGCGTACCATGGCAAACTCTATGAAGCCGCTGGGCGTCATTTGACCGAAGTGTTGTTAGCAAGAGTGACCTTGCAAGCCAACCGTTACGTCAGCATGCACATCGACAAATTAGACAACCGCGATAATGCCAGTCACGACCACCACCGGTTGCTTGAATTGGCACGCCAACGTGACGTAGCCGGTGCAACAGAGCAACTACGCCGTCATTTGGTGAATACCAAAGACCAAGTCATGGCACTGGTAAAACAAACCCGCACGTCATAATTCAACTCTCTTTTCCATTCTTTGCTTTTGATGGTGGGGCTATAGGTGGTCTTGTCATCGGCGCAAAAATAGTGAACAATTGACTTAGTTAAAATTGGATACAAAATACAAATATAACCGATTCATTAAAAAACGAGGGTTTCATGACTTTTACTCCCCACGGAAAACACTTAATTGCTGGTCAATGGGTAAGCTCAGAGCAGCAGTTTCAGTCCTCCCCTGCGCACGGTGCTGCTTATTCTTTTTCAAAGGGTACGGTTGACCAAGTTAATACAGCGGTCACGGCAGCAGAAGGCGCTTTTTATGAATACAGTGGACTGTCACGCGAAAAACGCGCGGCCTTTTTACACGCCATTGCGGACGAAATTGACGCTCGTGGTGATGCCATTACCACAATCGGCACTTCCGAAACTGGCCTACCAGAAGCCCGTTTGCAAGGCGAGCGAGGCCGTACTTGTGGCCAGTTGCGTTTGTTTGCTCAGCATATTTTGGACGGTGACTATTTAGACCGCCGCCATGACCAAGCCTTGCCAGATCGTCAGCCATTGCCACGCGCTGAATTGCGTTTGATGCAGCGACCGATTGGCCCTGTTGCGGTGTTTGGCGCATCCAACTTCCCTCTTGCCTTTTCGACAGCGGGGGGCGATACCGCTTCGGCGTTAGCGGCAGGCTGTCCTGTTGTGGTGAAAGGCCACAGTGCTCACCCTGGAACGGGTGAGATCATAGCGGAAGCCATTCATGCCGCGATGAAAGCATGTGCCATACCTGCGGGGGTTTTCAGTTTAATTCAAGGCGGCAGCCGTGATGTGGGCACCGCATTGGTAACGCACCCACTGATTAAAGCGGTTGGTTTTACGGGATCCTTGGCGGGTGGACGAGCCCTATTCGATTTGTGCGCGGCGCGTCCAGAGCCCATTCCTTTCTTTGGTGAGCTCGGTTCCGTCAACCCTATGTTCTTGTTTCCTAATGCCGTTTCACAGCGTGGCGAAGCATTGGCAAAAGGCTGGGCGGGTTCATTAACCATGGGCGCGGGTCAGTTCTGTACGAATCCGGGGATTGCGGTTCTATTAGCGGGATCGGACGCTGACACATTTGTATCCGCAACGAAACAAGCTTTATCAACTGTACCTTCTCAAACCATGCTAACGGAAGGGATCGCCGAAGCGTATCGTGTTGGGCAACAGCGCATTGCCGCCAGCGCTGGTGTACGCGAAGTGCTTTCGACCAGCTGTGATTTGCGCAATGCAACGCCCTATTTGTACACCACCACAGCGACCGAATGGTTGGCCAATGAAGATCTAGCCGAAGAAGTGTTCGGCCCGTTGGGAGTTGTGGTGTTGGCGGACAGTGTGGATGATATGTTGAACGTCGCGAAACACTTACAAGGTCAGCTTACCTGCACGTTGCACCTAGACGATGCCGACGTCGAAACGGCTCAGGCCTTCATGCCAGTGTTAGAACGCAAAGCGGGGCGAATATTAGCCAATGCGTTTCCTACTGGTGTCGAAGTGTGTGACACCATGGTGCATGGCGGCCCTTACCCTGCCTCAACAAACTTTGGGGCGACATCGGTGGGCACAATGGCCATTCGTCGTTTCTTGCGTCCTGTGTGTTTCCAAGACATTCCAGCGGCGTTATTGCCTGCTGATTTGCGTTAACAAGGGCGCTTCCTTGGGCGAAAAAAGCGGTCTTGGTCTCCCAATGCCGCTTTTTGTTTACCCCTTTCATTCTTTAGCGCGCTATTTTTTCAGTTTGAGCAAATCGTCGTACAGTGCCCGTGGAATCTCGAGTGCGTTGCGCTCTAAGTTGAACGCCTGTGCGGCTTGACGACGCTGAGAAGGTAGACGTGCCCCTTGGTCGATGACGTCCGCAAATAAGCGTTCCGCTCGGTCATTATTTTCGGCCACTCGACCGCCACTCAATAAATATGGATCGAAGGCAAGGATGATTTCGCCATGATATGGTGCTTCTGGTTTGCCGCCAGCAGCTTCCATACTTTCTTTGCTGGTTAGGTCATCAATTAATGGCCCTGCCATTAATTCAATCATCAGCGACAACGCCGACCCTTTGTGTCCACCAAACGTCAACATCGCGCCGTTCATTGCGGCTTCCGCGTCTGTGGTGGGATGACCGTCTTTGTCGATGGCCACACCTTCGGGCAACGGCTTACCGGCACGGCGGTACAGTTCAATTTCACCTCTTGCGAATTGGCTGGTGGCGAAATCAAAGGTAAACGGCGCTTTGCCAGCCCGCGGCCAACTAAAAGCAAAAGGATTGGTTCCCAATAAACCGCGCTTACCGCCAGCAGGTGCTACCCAAGCATGACTTGGCAACATGGCCATGCCTGCTAAGCCTGCTTCAGAGAGCATTTCCACTTCAGGCCAAAGTGCCGAGAAGTGGAAGCAGCGATTAATGGCCAACGCGGCGACCCCGTTCTTCTTTGCTTTTTCGATTAACAATGGCATGGCGGCTTTCATGGCCAACAATGAAATACCGTCGTTTGCGTCTGCCCGCACGACAGAGGGGCCAGCATCCGTAATGATCGGAGTCGCTGTCCCACTGGCGCGCCCCGACCTAATGCTCTCGGCACACATAAACAAACGATACAAACCATGGGAATGACAATCGCCTAATTGATTGGTGTAAATAATATCGGTAATGGCTTGAGCATGAGCGTCATTGAAGCCATTGCTGGTAAGCACAGAATTACTTAACTCACGGACTTGGTTAAGGTTAAGGGTAAACGTATCGCTCATTATGGCCTCTATGAATCAGTTGAATAATATGAAGCATACCTCAGGCACCCCATGTATCAGTGAGTTTGTAGCCTTCTGGCCAAGGATCGTCTGGGTCTAACATGTGTTGGTGAGTACCTGTAATCCAGCCACGCCCGCTGATTTGTGGGATCACCGCTGGGGTATTTCCAATGTGAGTTTCTTGCAATAAGGTTCCTGAAAACTGGGAGCCAATGATGGAAATGGCCTCCAATGTGTCACCTGGTTTCATCAACCCCTTAGCATGCATCAGAGCTATGCGTGCAGAGACAGCTGTACCGGTCGGAGATCGATCAATTTTGCCTGGTTGAATGGCCACGGCCGAGCGGCTGCGATAGCCAGTATCGGATTTTTCGAGAGGGCCACAAAAGGCGCAGAAAGAAATATGACGCCATTCTGGATTACTTGGATGTTCAAACCCTAGTTGTTGGTTGGCGGCTTGGGTAATCTTTACCCCAAGATGTGCTAGAGCTTTGGCTTCACTCTCAACTAACTCAAAGCCAAGAGCTGCGGCATCCACTACGACAAAACTGTCGCCGCCGTAGGCCGTATCCACGGTGATTTCACCAACACCTTCTACTATTAAGGGGGCAGATAGTTTTACTGCAAAACTTGGGACATTTGTGACGAAGATGCGCTGGGCTTTGCCATCGCGACATTCCGCACGTACTTTTACCAAGCCTCCAGGTGCTTCAAGGGTAATATCAGTGTAGGGCTCTTGCATGGGTAATATGCCGCTATCCAGTAGTACCGTGGACACACAAATAGAGTTAGATCCCGACATGGGAGGCGTGTCTTCAGGCTCCATAATGATAAAGGCTGCATCGGCGTCAGGGTGCTTCGGCGGGACCAGCAGATTCACATGACGGAACACTCCGCCACGGGGTTCGTTGAGTACAAAGTTACGTAAGGTCTTATCTTCGGCGATGAAGTTACGCTGTTCCCATAGAGTGTCTCCAGGTGGCGGTGCAACCCCACCGACGATGACATCGCCCACTTCTCCCTCCGCATGGGCAGAAATGACATGGAGTGTTTTCGTAGTTCGCATAATACTGTCCTTTTTCTTATTGACGTCCCATTAAAAACGCTGAGCGCGGAAAGGTTGAGTTGAAATACTCGTATCTCGGCTTTGGATCATGTCGGCCACCAGTTCTGCGGTGCCTGCAGATTGGGTAAGTCCCAAATGCCCATGCCCAAACGCATAAACGATACGTGTTGATTGGCTGGCGTAGCTAATGACGGGCAAACTGTCTGGCATGGAAGGCCGAAATCCCATCCATTGCACGCCGTTTTCAGTGTTTAACCCGAGTAAAAATTTCGCCGCTTTATCCAATAGCACTTTTGAACGCTGGTAGTTTGGTGGCAGCTCTAAGCCCCCAACTCGACCGCGCCTCCCACTCGTACCCCGTCACCGGCTTTGGTGACGACAAAACCATGATTGCTAAAGGTAATGTGAGTTTTTAAATCAAATGCACCCGCTGGTAAGGTGGTGTTGTACCCTCGTTCGGTATCCAGCGGAATGCTGTCCCCTATTTGCTGGGCTAACGATTTCGACCAAGCGCCTGCCGCCAGCACCACATGACCGACTTCATAGTTGTGTTCCTGAGTGGAGACGACGACGTCATGATCACGGTGTTTGACGGTCATGACTTGAGCGATCTGTATAGCGCCTCCCAGACGGCAAAAGTGATCGGCTAAATGCTCTGTCCAAGTTTTAGGGTGGACGACGTTTTTCCATTCTGGGGTAAAACCCGCATGGGTAAAGCGAGGGTCGATACCTGGCTGGATGTTGGCGATGGCTTCTGGGCTTTCCAATAATTCAAATTGTACGCCATGCGATTTACGTATTTGCCAGCTTGGTAAGGCAGCCTTGAATTCTGCTTCGCCTTCATAGAGCTGTAACTGCCCTTCTCGACGGATCAGATGCTCGCCATTCACCCCTTGGATCTGGCGTTCTAAAGCTGCTTTTGACAGTTCCATCAAGTCGGCTTGGGCTTTTAACGCTGCGCCATAGCGGTCTTTCCAACTGGCGCGCCAGAAATGCAGCATCCAAGGTATGATCTTGAACGCATAAGCCGGACGAATGGATAAAGGCCCCAGTGGGTCCAGTAACCATTTTGGGGCTTTGCGCATAATTCCGGGCGTTGCCAGCGGAATGACATCGGCAAAGGCGAATGCACCTGCATTGCCTGCGGAGGTTTCAGCGGCGACGCCTTTGCTGTCTAGCACTAAAACTCGCTTACCTTCTTGTTGCAGCTTTAACGCACTGCTGATGCCGATAATGCCGGCACCCACTACAATCACATCGTAAGCAGGTGTACTCATAATGTGACACCATGGCGTAATGGATCGGTTGGATTGAAGAGCATTTTCGCTTCACGAGTAATAAATGCTTGCCCAGTAATAGAAGGGATAATGCCGCCTGCTTGGCTACCTGCTTGGTAACTTAAGGTGTAGCCACTGCCAATGGTGCTTTCTTGGTAAATTTCCTCGCCCGGCGCTAAACGATTATCGGCCGCCAAACAGGACAAGCGCGCTGAACTACCCGTACCACAAGGTGAGCGGTCGTAGGCATCATCTGGACACAATACGAAGTTACGGGTGTGACCCTTATCCGTTAACGCCGGTCCATAGAACACGATATGGTCAATGATGCCGCCATGTTCCCCTTCGATGCCGTTGGCATAGATAGTTTCACGAACCTTAATGCCGACTTCTGTGAGGGTGCGGATATTGTTGGGCAGAACGGGGGTTGGACTGTCATCCACAATAAAGAACCAGTTGCCGCCGTAGGCAATGTCCCCTACCACTTTACCCACGCCTTCTACATCCAGCTCGACGCCTTTCTTAAAGCGGTAACTTTCGATGTTTTGCACAGCAACGGTGTTTTTGTCGCTTAACGTGACTTCAACAATGCCCACGGGTGTCTCGATTTTATGGGTGCCGACACCGATCTTGCCAATATGAGCCAGCGTGGCGGCTAGGCCAATGGTGCCGTGACCACACATACCAATAACGGCCGCAGCATCAAAGTAAATCACGCCGGTGACACAGCTCGGATCGGTCGGCTCTACCAATAGCGCCCCGACCATGGCTTCTTGTCCGTAGGGCTCTACTACTAAGGAGCGGTAAAAATCCTTATGTTCCGTTGCAAGACGTTTCGCCCGATCAGACAAAGACCCTGATCCAAGATCAGGGCCTCCTTCTAGAATCACTCGGGTCGGTTCGCCTTCTGTATGGCTATCGACAACTACTAGCATTCTGTTACCTGCATGTTGGAAAGCACTCCACCTTGTTTAGACCAATCCGCAAACCAAGCTTTGAACAGCGAGTACTGTTGTTCACAGTAGTGGCGCTGAGCATCGTTCAGTTCATCTGTTTCGTTGAAGTGTAAGCGATACTCTTCTTCACCGTTTAGTACAAGTAGATATTTGAAGAACAGTACCAATTCTGGGCCTTCGTCAAAACTCGCCAAGACGCTGAATGCTTCTTCCAATTCTTTAGCGCGAACACGCGCTTCCGCATTGCCTTGCGCCGCCAGGCGAGAAAGATTGGCAAGCAACAACACTTCTTTAGGTAACGCGGTACCGATACCCGTGATGGCACCCACTGCACCGCAGTTAACGAAACCGTGGAATACCGCTGTATCCACACCCACCATCAACAAGACTTCGTCGTCTTTAGAAGTAATGTTTTCCGCGGCATAACGTAGGTCTGCGTCGCCACCAAATTCTTTGAAACCGATGAGATTTGGATGTTCAGAACGCAGGCTGAAGAACAAATCTGCGCGTGTTGCAAAGCCGTACACTGGGCTGTTGTAAATGATGGCTGGCACATCTGGTGCGGCTTCTAAGATCGCTTTGAAGTGGTTACGTTGAGCCGCAATCACAGTGCCGCGTGACAACACGCGAGGAATGACCATCAAACCCGCTGCCCCCACTTTTTGTGCATGTGCAGCAAGTGCAACCGCCGATTTTGTATTGATCGCCCCCGTGCCCACTACAACAGGAATACCTGCTTGAGTCAGGCGCTCTACGCCTTCCATACGTTGTTCGTCGGTGAGTAACGGCCAGTCACCCATAGAGCCACAGTAGACAACGGCAGACATACCCGCCGCGATCATTTCATGGCCTTTCTTCACTAACGCGTCGTAATCTGGTGTACGGTCGGCTTTACATGGTGTCATTAGGGCTGGCATTACACCGTTAAATACTTCTTTGTTCATGATCATTAACCTTATTCAAATAGTGTTTGGTATGGGAGAGAGCCTACCTCTCAACCCTTTTTTTACGCTAGCGTACGTTGGCAAGAAACTTACGCGTGTGTTCGGATTGAGGGCTGCCAAAAAGCTGCTCAGGTGGCCCGATTTCTTCCATAATGCCATTATGGAAATAGGCGACGCGGTCAGAAACTTCTTTGGCGAAGCCCATTTCATGGGTGACACAAATCATGGTCATACCCTCTTCTGCCAATAGGCGCATGGTATCGAGTACTTCCCCTACTTTTTCTGGGTCCAGCGCAGAAGTTGCTTCATCAAACAGCATATATTCCGGTTCCATCGCTAACGCGCGAGCAATGGCAAGACGCTGCTGTTGTCCACCAGATAACGAGTTGGGATAGTGTTTAAATTTATCACCCAAGCCTACGTGCTTGAGTTGTTTTTCAGCCATCGCGATGGCTTCTTCTTTAGACTTTCCCTTCACAATACGCGGTGATAGAGCAACGTTTTCCAACACCGTCAGATGTGGGAAACTGTTCCATTGTTGAAACACCATGCCTAGCTTTTGGCGCAGCGTATTCACGCCAGTGCTTTTGGCATGAACGTCGATACCATCCACATGAACAGAACCTTGCTGGATTTGTTCTAGGCTGTTTAGGCAGTACAACAAGGTGGATTTGCCGGAACCAGAAGAGCCGATGACCGATAGCACCTCACCTTTATTAACGTCTAGATTAATGCCTTTGAGGACGTGTAAATCGCCAAAGTGCTTGTGTAGGTCGCGAACTTGAATCATTTTGACCACCTTTGTTCAAATTTGTTTGCGTAACGCGAAATCGGGTAGGACAGAGCGAAATAAAATGCCCCTGCGATCGCGAGAATAAGAAGAGGTTCCTGCGTTCGTGTGATCAATACCTGGCTCGCTTTCAGTAGCTCCACATAGCCTAGAACGGATACCAACGCACTGTCCTTCATCACGCCTAAGACGACGCCGATCCAAGCGGGAAACACGGCGCGACCACCAATCGGTAAGACCACGTGAAACAGATCCTGCCAATAGCTCATACCCAATGAGCGTGATGCCCGGCGCATTGATTGTGGTACGGCTTCAATGCCTCCACGAGCGACGTTTGCTACCAAAGAAGCGGTATAGAAGGTTAGAATCACCACACCTGACAAAAACGGATCAAAGTTCAAGCCAATAATGGGCGCGAAGTTATAGAACAGTACTAACTGTATAATCAGCGGAACCGAGCGAAATACGTCTAGTACAGGTGCAATGGTTAGAGTTGCCGCGAGCTTACCTTCGTGCAAAACCCAACCAAAAAAGGTACCAAGTAGCGTGCCCACACTGATGGATAACACTGATATCCAAAGCGTCTTCAAAGCCGCTTCGCCTAAGAACCATAAATCATTAATACCGAATCCAGTGAAGAAGCTAATAGAGTTTTGCATCTTGTGCCCCCTTATTTAGTAGCGGAATAGCCGCATAGCGAGTAAACGACTGACCGCCAAAATGATTTTGACGATGACGTAATACAGCACTGCGGTGACGGCAAAGTACTCGAAAATACGGAACGTACGGCTGGCAAAGAATTGCGTTTCACCACTGAGTTCACGAAAGCCAATCAGCATGCCCAATGAAGACATCAATACCGCCCAAACCATTTGGTTTGTAATCGGGTGGTAAATCACCTTAAAAACTTGTGGGATCACTATGCGTGTATAGGCTTGCCACGCGTTCATCCCCAAACAACGGGCCGCTTTCAGTTGTGTATCGGGCACCGCTTGAAAACCACCGCGAAAGTTTTCGGCCAGATAGCCTGCACAGTTAAAACTTAGGCCTGCTAAAATAATGGTGTAAGGCGTCAAGTTAATACCGATCGCACCCAGACCAAAACCAAAAAAGAATAATTGGAACAGCGCCGGTGTGTTACGGGCCATCTCAATCCATGCCACTGTAAACCACCTTAACGGGCCTTTCATGTGCATCCTAATCAGCGCTAACCCCAACCCTAAGATGATGCCAATGACCATCGAAAGTACCGCTACTTCTAAGGTGGTTAGGCCTGCTTGAATCAAATCGGGCAAGGTCTTTAATACTGGCCGCCAATGAAAATTGTAATCAAACATAGATCTACCTCGTAAAGCGCCTCACTAAAGCGTAAGGCGCATGCGCATTGAGTACTTAGTAAAGTACGCCAGGGATGCGTAGTTCAGGGGCTTGGTCAGCACCCACGTATTTACTCCACAACTCATCGTAACGACCAGATCTCACTTGGTGAGTGACGAATAGGTTTAGGTAGTTCAACCAAGTCACGTCTTGGCGTTTACCTACAATCGAGGTGTAGTCCGGTGTCCAAGGCATACGTGGACCTGAGTCTAGGCTGTCATATTGCTGAGTGATGGCTTTCACAGCAGTGTTTGTGGTTAAGCCAATATCCGCCTTACCTTGCGCCACAGCTAGGAACACTTCGTTTTCTGACTGGTAGCTTTGGTACAGGTTTGTTTCGCCCCACTGTTCAGCGATTTTCAACCATTCTTGTTCAGGCATGGTTCCTAAGGCTGCGGCAACGCGTTTACCGTGAATATCTTCAAAAGAGCTGATGCCACTCTTGGCATTCACCACACCTTGAGAAAAGTAAATTGCGTACGGAATACTAAAACCAACCGTACGAGCACGAGCTAATGTGTCGGACGTCGCTCCGAACACTACGTCTGCACGACCAGTAGCAATCACAGGCAAACGCTCAGACCAGGTCACAGGCATGATTTCTGCCTCGACTTCTAATGACTTCGCCAAATCTTGGCAGTATTCCACATCAAAGCCAGCGGGTTCATTGTTCGCATCGCGGTAGCCAATGGGTGGGAAATCCAATACCACACCACAACGTAAGGTGCCGCGATCAACCACATTATCGAGCGTGTCAGCTTGAGCGTATGCTGCCACCATCATGGCAGTCGTTGCTAGTAAAGCTGTTAATTGATGTTTCATCGTATTTGTTCCTCTATTGGTTTTTATTAATTATGTATTTTGTATCCAAAATACACTTGACGTATGTAGTCGTCAATAAAGTTGTGCAAAAAATTTGCAGTAGAGGAAAATTCGACGGCACGGTATGTCAAAAAAACCATGAGACTGAAGGTGGATGTCGCAGCGATAGTGGCACTTTATTTCAGATATATTATAAAGAAATAGCCTTTTAAAACAGTATGTTAAAGTTTTATAGGCAAAGAAAAGAAATGCTGCAGGCCGGGCTTGTGTAGACCAACAGCAGAATTCTCTGAGAGTGAGCTGTGAGCTATTTCAACCAATTTTTAAGGCATTAGTAGGCCTATATTAAACAGGAAATGAGAGCCAATGGATGGAGTATTAAGGGGCAGTGGAGCCTGAACATAGTGAAGAGGCACGAATATCATGAGTAATTTGTAGTTTATAGGCATTTGTTATCAGACTTTATTGGGGCCATCGGAAAAGACAGGTTAAGGTGCTTTGAAATTTTCCTCGAAACTGCACATAAACGAAGAGCAAATCGTCATTCGTCTAAACGTTATGACCCTGAGCAACACGTTCTTTAATACAGTTAAGAGCGTCACAATTAGAACCTTGCTAGATCGACTGTCGCTTCAATGCACTTAGCTTCCGAGACATCGCTGATCTTAGATTGGTTGACTCACGTATTTGTGCGTTTGGATAAGGTTGATAAAAACGCAGGATTCATGCAAGGGAGTCAATTACTGGCTAGTCTCCATGGCGCTTCGATTTTAGTGCAAGGCACGAATCAGCCCGATGTCTTTGATAAAGCTTTGTTTGAGTGGCGCAGTCGATATAAGTAAAACCAGTAAGATATTAATTTGAGGCATTTTATGATTGATGTATCATCAAGCTTTCATAATTCATGCGAAAAGTTTGCTTAATGAGTTCAGCCGAAAAGCACTTATACAATCCCACTTTTGAGTGGCGTTTTCTTTTGCCTAAGTATTGGCTGACGTGGTTGGGCGTGTTTTTCGCGTTACTGATCGCGTATTTACCTGTGTGTTGGCGCGACAAGTTGGCCAGCTGGATCGCCTGTCGATTGCTGCATACAAAAAGCGGTGCGCTTAAAAGAGCTCGTATTAACTTGGAGCAATGCTTTCCGGATAAATCGCTGGAAGAGCGTGAAACCCTTCTAAAAGAAGCTTTCAAACGGCAGCGCAGTTTTTCATTGCGTATGGCGAGCTGATTGTCCGCAGTAAACGACACTGTGAAAATCGTTGCAATATTATCGGTGGTGAGCATCTGTTCCCGCTTTTGAATAGTGATCAAAATGTCATTGCTTTGGTTCCGCATTGTTGGGCCATTGATTACGCGGGCGTTATGTTGACGGCAAAAGGTCATAAGACTGTTGCCATGATTCGCATCCAAAAAAATCCAATATTGAATTGGCTGATTCATTTACAACGCATCCGCTACGATGCGCGTGTGTATTGCCGTAGTGCGGGTATTAAGCCCTTTATGTCTTCTATCAAAGAGGGGTATTTAGGGTATTACTTACCAGATGAAGATTTGGGAGCCCAGCATTCAGTGTTCACGCCTTTTTTTGCTGCAAACAAAGCCACCATGAAAGGCTTGGGGAAATTGGCAAAATTGAGCAATGCGAAAGTCGTTCCTATGCTCCCTGCTTACAATGCCGACACTGGCCGGTATGAATTGTTTATCTCCCCTCCTTTGGAAAATTTCCCCAGTGGCAGCGAAGAAACGGACGCCTTGATCATGAACCAAGCGCTGGAAGCGATGATCTCTAAACACCCAGAACAGTACATGTGGGTGTTGAATTTACTGCGCACTCGTCCAGACGGTTCGCGTCTTTATTAAAGAGTTCCTTCACGATACGTGTCTTTTCAGTGGTAAACTACGGCCTTAATGAGTAGGCCGTTTTTATTTATTCGATCCAAGACACAACAAGATGGAGCATTTCATGTCAGCAAGTTCACCCGCTACGGAAACGAATCTCGATGTTCAAGCCGTTAAAGCGTATCTCCTGTCTCTTCAAGATCATATTTGTTCGTCTTTAGAAAGCGTTGAACCTTCGGCACGATTTAAAGAAGACGCATGGGATCGCCCTAATGGCGGCGGTGGACGAACGCGAGTGATCGCGGGCGGCGATGTGATCGAAAAAGGCGGGGTGAACTTTTCACATGTTATGGGCGATAACCTTCCGCCGTCTGCGACTGCTGATCGCCCTGAACTTGCGGGTGGTCGTTTTGAAGCCATGGGGGTGTCTTTGGTGATTCATCCCAATAACCCATTTGCACCCACTTCCCATGCTAATGTGCGTTTATTCATTGTGTATAAAGAGGGTATGGCGCCAGTTTGGTGGTTTGGTGGCGGGTTTGATCTGACTCCTTATTATGGATTTGATGAAGACTGTGTCCATTGGCATCAAACGGCTTTCAATGCCGTTGAACCCTTTGGCGAAGGGTATTATGCTCGCTTTAAAACTTGGTGCGATGAATACTTTTATTTGAAACACCGTGGCGAGCCTCGTGGTATTGGCGGTTTGTTTTTCGATGACTTTAACGAAGGTTCTTTTGAGCAATGTTTTGCGATGATGCAGGCCGTGGGTAACGCCTACACTGAGGCGTACTTACCTGTGTTGAAGCGCCGCAAAGACTTGCCGTTTACCGAACAACAGCGCGACTTCCAATTGCATCGTCGTGGTCGATATGTTGAATTCAACTTGGTGTTTGACCGCGGCACGCATTTCGGATTGCAAAGCGGCTTGGGTCGAACCGAATCTATCTTGATGTCTTTACCGCCTGAAGTGCGCTGGACATACGAGTATCAGCTGGAGTCTGGCAGCGAAGAAGCCAAATTGACCGACTATTATCTGACGTCAAAAGATTGGCTTAATCTTGTCACATTGGGTTAATAAATAGCGCGATTATCGCCGTTTAACGTTGTTAAGAGGACGCATTTTGGATCAGTACGCCGTTGCAGGAAACCCCATTGCTCACAGTAAATCGCCCAGTATTCACACCTATTTTGCAGAGCAAACGAAACAAGAGTTGGTGTATTCGACTTTGTTGGGTGACGAGGTCGAGTTTGAAAACCAAGTCAGAGACTTTTTGAAAAAAGACGGCAAAGGCCTAAACGTGACGGTACCGTTTAAAGAACGCGCCTATGCCATGTGCGATATTTTAAGCCAAAGAGCAAAGCAAGCCGGTGCGGTGAATACTTTGCTGATGGGCAAAAATGGCGACCTGTTCGGCGACAATACCGACGGAATTGGCATGGTGAGAGACATTGTCGAAAACCAAAAGCAGAGCTTGACCGGCAAACGCATTCTTATTTTGGGCGCTGGTGGCGCGGTGCGAGGCGTGCTTGAGCCTGTTTTGGCGGAGAATCCAGAATCTGTCACCATCGCCAATCGTACTCTTGAAAAAGCCCAAGCTTTAGCGGATCAATTTGATTGTCTGGCGTCGTCTTTTGACGCGCTTGAAGGCGCTTTTGATGTCATCATCAATGGTACCTCCGCGAGTTTATCTGGCAGTCTGCCGCCATTAAAAGACGAATTAGTGAGCCCCGAAACCTGGTGCTATGACATGATGTACGGCAAAGAGCGAACCGTGTTTTTACAATGGGCGCATGAACGTGGCGCTGACGGGGCAGATGGTTTAGGTATGCTGGTTGGACAAGCCGCCGAAGCGTTTTATTTGTGGCGACAAGTACGCCCTGACACCGCCAGTTTGGTCGAGTCGATGCGCCAGCAAATGGAAGCCGCTAACTGAGCGTCGCGCAAGGGGCTCTCATAAAGGAAAGCAGTATGAAAGTGCAGTGGTTCAATTCGGTTGATCAAATAGGCGAAGCCAAATGGCAAGCGGCTATTGGGGAAACGCGTTATCCGTTTGCGCAATTTGCTTTTCATCAGGCGTTAGAACAAAGCAAAAGCATCGGCGATGGAACGGGCTGGTATCCTGAATACTTGTTGGTGATGGACGATGACGACAGTCCGCTCGCTATCGCTCCAACCTATTTAAAAACCCACTCCCAAGGCGAATTTGTCTTCGACTGGTCATGGGCGGATGCCTACCAACGCTACGGCATGCGCTACTTCCCTAAGCGTATTTGGGCGATTCCTTTTTCCCCTGTGACGGGTGTGCGGCTGTTTTCTCACCTTGACCCAAACGGCGATGATGTGGCGTTTTCTCATCTGTACCCTGCGTTGGCTGATCTCATGACTCAAGCCAACCAAGAGCGGAATTTCTCCAGTTGGCATCTGTTATTTACCAAGCCAGAACACGCGGCGTTATTCGCACCCAACAAAGATCTACTGCATCGAATATCTTGTCAGTTTCATTGGTTCAACCGTGACTACAAAGACATGGACGACTACTTGTCGCATTTCTCCAGTCGTAAGCGAAAAACCGCCCGTAAGGAACGAGAAAAAATCGCCAAAGAAGGCATCAAGCTGACTCGAACCATCGGCAGCGATTTAACGTCGGACGAGATTGATTTCTTTTACCTGTGTTACCAATCCACTTACGCCAAGCGTGGACAACAAGGTTACCTCGCTCGCGAATTTTTCGGGCAACTAGCCGAAAACATGGGCGACCAAATCCTCTTGGTACAAGCCTTTCGAGAAGGCGAAACCATCGCCGCCTCTTGGTGCTTCTTTGATGATCATTCTTTGTATGGTCGTTATTGGGGCTGCATGGAAGAAGTGGATTGCCTGCACTTTGAAGCCTGTTATTACCAAGGCATTGAGTTTTGCTTGGAAAAAGGGTTACAGCATTTTGATCCTGGCACCCAAGGGGAACACAAAATCGCCCGAGGCTTCGAGCCTGTTTTCAGTCACAGCATTCACTACATCGCCCACGAAGGCTTCCGTGACGCCATTGGCAACTTCTGCGAAGAAGAAGCGCAAGCCGTGCGCGAGTATCATCAAGATACCCACGCTCTGTTGCCGTTTAAGCGGGAAAGCTAGTAATCCCTTTCAATCTAATTAGCAGGCTAACAGAGATGAGATTAATACAAATCTGTGTGAAATTGAGACTGCCATTGTGGTTCTGGAAGAATGTCTTGCAGAGTCATCAGAACAGACTGCCCGAATCCCTCTCGACTGCCGCACACATAAACATTCGCCCCCTGTTCGGTCACCCAGTGCCGAATGTCGTTGCGTGACTGCTGTAACAGATTAGGAACATAGACCCCATCACTGCGTGACCATGCTCGATCAAACCGGTTAAGTACTCCTAACTCTTGGAGCGAAAGAAGATCTTGTGCAAAATAGTCATCATGTTCTTCGTATTGCTCACCAAAAAATAACCAACATGGTGCTTTGTCTTGAGACGCTTGGCGTTTTTTTAAAAAGCTTATAAAGGGGGCCAGTCCAGTACCTGCGGCAATCATAATCCATGGTACATTTTCCTTTGGGTGGAAAGTAACATGCTCACGCACACTGGCTGAAATACGATTACCAGGTGTCAACTGACTCAGCATCCCCGACGCCAGCCCAATGGTTCCATCCGTACGGATATGCTGACGCACTAACAGCTCTATTGTGTTGTCTTCGTAGGATGCAATCGAGTACAGACGTTCGTGCTCATCTTTTTGCTCAGGCTGTACTGCCAATAGATCACCGGCTTCGTAGCGCGCATTGGCACAAAACAATGTCACTCGATGAGCCAAGCGATGCACTTGTCCTGGGTTCAAGCATTCGTTCGCCACCACCGTATAGTCATCGTATTCAAATAATTCAGACGCAGTATGAATACCAAGCAATTCCCCTACTTGCTGCCACCAATGAGCGACCCCTTGGGGATCCATTCGATCGATTTCCGTTGTTGGAATGGCCCTTTGGTAGCCTTTTTTTTCTAGTAATTCAGACAAATAATGACCGAATGCACAAAATGTTTGGTACGTTCGATCCCCCAATGCGAGCACACTGAACTGGGTGTGAGAGGCAGCCGAGTTGGCCTCTTGCAATGTATTAACGAACCGTCGAGCGCTGTCGGGTGCTTCTCCTTGCCCATAGGTACTCACCACAAAGAAGACCCGTTGATAACGCTGCAATGTTTGCTCGGTCAGGGTCGAGATACAGGCAATGTCCATCAGTGCATGGGTGGTATCATGTAGGCGCTGCGCCAAATACTTCGCACTACCCGTTTGGCTGGCGTAGACAATAAGCGCCTGATTGTTGGTCTGGGCGATAGGTAAAAATCTGGCGGCCCAATGTGTGCAAAGCAACGCGACCATAAGTCTTAGTAATTCCCACCATGGCAATACCACTCCCCAATTTGGTAATAAATAGAGTGGTGAAACGATAAGCAAACCACAGGAAAACAAAGTGACGGCAGCATAAAGGCGATAGACTTTATTGAGCATGATAACCAAGCAAAAAAGCATCACAGCGGCCAGTAATACTTGGCTAGAAATCAGGACGCCAACGATAAAAAACCATTCTCTTTGGGTAAACACATGCCCCACTTCGCTCTCAGAGACATGCGCCAACATCCCCTCTTGCAGCTGGTATACAAAATGCCCTGAGAACTCAAAACTAATCAGAGTATCAAGTGAGGAATACAAGGGTAATGGGTGGCTCATGCCAAACTCTAAAGTGGCCCAAATATAACCAAGTCCAAATAGCATTCCCAAACACACCAACCGCATCGCGGGTTCAATCTGTCTTATCGTTTTGATTTGCCAAGAGGATGACACTGACGGCTCCGTTATAAAAACTTTTTGATAATGATTATTATTATATTGAAAAAAATAGTTGTAAGCGATTATCATTAGCAAACAAAAACACATTTGAATGCTATTTAATGACAACCAGACTCTCAATCATCAACCGCTGGGCACGATGGCTACATATTTACAGCGCTGCGCCAGTTTTATTGCTGATGCTGTTTTTTTCTATAACTGGGGTGTTGTTGAATCATACCACCTGGCACTTGGGAGAGACGGTAAAGGCAAATCAAACTTTTGATTTGCCAGAATATTTACTTGAGCAGGATTGGCAAACGGAGTCAGCGAAAACGGCTTTAAGTGTCTTAAGTTGGCTGGACAAAGAGCATGGCATTCATGGAATTGACATCGAGATAAGCTGGGAACTCGAAGAGTCCCTGCTGATTCTCACCCTAGAGACACCGGAGGGTAGCTATACCGTTGAAGTTTACCCAGAGGATGAGGTCGCTGAGTTGTTTGTGCTCGATTTGCCATTTTTAGAAATGCTCAACAACTTACACCGTGGCAAACACGTGACGGGGTTTTGGCGCTTTCTTTCGGACTTAGCGGGTATTTGTATGTTCGTTTTTTGCGCCACTGGACTGTGGCTGCTATTGACCAACGCCTTACAACGACAAAGCACACTGAGCTGGGTTGGGCTCGGGTCAATTGTCATGGTAGTGACCATTTTTCTAATGCATTAACAAAGGAGAGCTTGATGCGCTCACTGTTTAAAACCTCTATGTTGGCCGCAACGCTAAGTTTTGCTGGTATCACGCATGCCGCGTCAATGGAGGTGTCTTTTGATATTCCTCAAGTGACAACGGGAAAGTATGCCCGCCCTTATGTGGCTATTTGGGCTGAGCAAGGTAAAGAATCTAAGCCGCTACTGGTCTGGCACCTACAAGGACAAGAAGACAAATGGCTGAAAGACCTGCGTCGCTGGTGGCGCAAAATTGGCCGCTATGATGACCACGTTGACAGTTTAACCGGTGCGACAAAAGGTCCTGGTCATTACCAAGAAACTTTAGATCTTGGCGACTGGAGCGAGTTCACCCTGTACGTCGAAGCGGCCCGAGAAAATGGCGGTCGCTCTTTAGTGAAAACCAACATCGATCTAAATAACGCGCAAGCGTACAGCATCCCGGCGGATGCCGAAATCGGCCCCATCCAAATTTCCATTAACCCCTAAATAGTTAGGATTGAATATGTTCAAGACAAGTCTTTGTGCTTTGGCTGTCGTTGCGGCAAGCTCAAGCTTTGCTCACGACCTAATGGTGTTACCAAGCAAATCTATCCTGTCAGCTGTGCCTGCCAATGTTGCGGTTGACGTCACTGCAACGCATGACGTTTACCGTTTTGATAAAGCGGTTTCTCCTGACAATGTCACAGTTTACGGTCCTGATGGTAAGCGTATTCGTGACCTTGGCACCATGGTAAAAGGCGCAACTCGTACGTCATTTGATCTGGCCGTTACTGAAGAAGGCACTTACAAAATCACCTACGGTTCCAGCATGGCGGGTTACATGACCACGTATGAAATCGGTGAACGTAACACTCGTAAGCGTCTACGTGGCAACCAGAAAGAAATGGCCGATCAAATCCCTGCGGATGCGAAAAACATCGAAACCACTAAAATGGGCCGCACGGGTGTGACATACATCACCAGCAAAGCACCAACAGATACGGTATTGAAGCCAAGCAACCAAGGCTTTGAAATGGTGCCAGTGACTCACCCAGCTGATTACATCAACGGCGAAGAAATCGAAATCAAAACCCTGATGGATGGTAAGCCATTAGCGGGTGCTAAAGTGGTCGTGAAAGCGGAATCCGCCATTTACGGCATTGCGGCAGAGCCTGTTGAAGTCAGCACGGATAAATCTGGTGTTGCAAGATTCACTCTAGACAATGCAGGTCGTTACAACGCTGCGGTTTCTTACAGCGGCCCAAGCAGTGACCCACTGGCTGACAAAGAAGCCTACACTGTGTTCTACACCTTTGAAGTGGTATACGAATAATGACCAAAGCTGCCTTAATACTGGGTAGCGCAGTGGCCTTGCTTTCGAGCAAAGCCATGGCTCATTACCCGACCTTAGATTGTCAACTGGATCAACAAGAAGTGGTTTGCGTGGCTGCGTACAGCGATGGTTCAGCCGCCTACAACGAGCAAGTGGAAGTTCGTAGCTATGACGATGACGTACTGCAAACTCTTACCACAGATGACGATGGTGAAATTCGTCTCGCTCAGCCAGAGGGTGAATATTATTTAATCTTCGATCCAGGCCACGAAGATCCTGCTGAGTTCGACTATGCCGAATTCTAATATTGAGATCATTGCACCGGCGGATGGTCGCGGGGAGACTCGTAACTTCCTATTGGTATGTGTTGTGGTGCTTGCTTGTGCCATCGGCTTGCTTTCTCTGATTCATTCCTCACCTCAAAATGCCTTATCGGAACTGCCTAATCAATTCAGCAACCTAGCGACTCAGGTGAGCAACGCGGTAGAGGAAATCGAATTGCTGGAAGAAGCCGAGTTGATCAATGCACCTTATCAGTTGGCCGATCTCCCTTTCCCTACATATCAAAATCAGTCATTCATTCAGCTAGACGAACATTGCTTTAGCCTGTTCCAAGGACAATATGTGTTTGTTGTCGAACGTCACGAAGAAGGCTGGGATGCTCACTGGGCACCATCAGAACAAGCCGTTGACTGCCACGCTTCACTTGATTGGCATTTGCTTAACCAATAGGAACCCCCATGCGTTTACTTTTACTCAGTCTTTTGGTGTTACTCAGCTCTCAGGCAAGCGCCCGCTTGCAAGTTGGCATCACATTGCACCCTTACTATTCCTACGTGAGCAATATCGTGGGAGACAAAGCCGATGTGCTGCCGCTGATCGACAGTGGTTTTAACCCACATAATTACCAGCTAAACCCTGCCGATATCGAGCGTTTGAACAATCTTGATGCCCTAGTCGTGAATGGCATCGGTCACGACATGTTTGCGACCAATACCGTTGATCGTCTCCAACCAAAGAACCTGACCGTCATTTACGCCAACAGAGATGTCCCTCTGATCGGGCACGATGAAAAAGTAAACCCCCATACCTTTGTCTCCATTGATGCCGCTATTCGTCAGGTTTATACCATTGCTAAAGAGTTGGGTGCTTTGGATCCAGACAACAAATCATACTTCCTCAAGAATGCGCTGCAATACGCGAAAACGCTAAGAGCGTTAAAGAAACCGGTTCAGCAAGCACTGTTGAATAAAGACGTCAGCAAGCTGCGCATTGCCAGTACTCATGGCGCCTACGCTTATTTACTTCAAGAGTTCGGCTTAACCGTCTCTGCGGTAATCGAGCCAGCCCACGGTGTTGCGCCAACCGCATCACAACTGGAAGAAACCATCGAAACCATTCGTCAGCAGAACATTGATGTACTGTTCACCGAGCTGAACATGGAAAACAAATACGTGGATCTGATTGAACGTGAGACAGGGATCAAAATTTATTACTTCAGCCATATGACCCATGGCGCTTATAGCAAAGACCAAGTCGAGCAAGAAATGGGGCACAATTTGAGCAAACTTGCCGAGGCACTGAGTTCATGATGGGACCAAGTCTTCATTTATCTAATGTCGGTGTCACAGTAAAAGGACAAGTCCTCATAACACCACTAAGCCTGCAACTGAAGGGCGGCTTGTGGCACGGTATTGCTGGCCCCAATGGCGGTGGTAAAAGCACCTTACTCAAAGCCATTGCCGGCCTTCACAATCATGTGGGGGAAATCGCCTTACATTGGCCGTCGGATCGCGGACAGATCGGCTACATGCCTCAGTTATCACCTTTTGATGCATCTCTTCCCGTGACGGCGCTGGATTTCTTGCGAATGCATTGCGATAGGCAGCCTGTGTGGCGTCGCTATCGTGGCAACCCCAACATAGAGCAAGTCATTGAAAAAGTTAACATTAAAGGGCTGCTCAGTAAGCGCCTTGGCACCCTATCGTCAGGGGAGCGCCAGCGCATCCTATTAGCGTGCGCCCTAGTGAACAAGCCCGATATTTTATTGCTGGATGAGCCGCTTGCAGGGGTCGATAAGGCGGGTCGAGAACAAATTATCGAGATTCTTAGCGCCTTTAAAGCGGAGGGCGGCTCACTCATTATGATCGAACATGACTGGCAAATCTTACAGGCTCATTGCGATACCCTGTCATGGATTGATGGGAGCTTACAGCACCACGATTTTCCTGACGCTATTTTTACCAAGATAAACAGTCATCATATAGGTCTTCGTCATGCTAGCTAATCTGCACAGTTTCTTTTCAGGGCTAGTGGACGCTGGCATGTTACCGACCATGTTCAGTTATGGCTTTGTGGTCAATGCTTTTATCGCCTGCCTGATGATCGGCCCTCTACTCGGTTTATTAGGCACCTTGGTGGTAGTAAAGCGCCTGGCGTTCTTATCTGAAGCGGTTGGACACAGTGCGTTAACTGGTGTCTCTATTGGCATTTTGATGGGAGAGCCCGTAACCGAACCATGGATCAGTTTATTCGCTTTCTCAGTCCTGTTTGCTCTAACACTGCAATGGGTCCGAGGCCGAACGACTGTTCCCTATGATGCTTTGATTGGGGTGTTCCTAGCCTTTGCTTTGGCGCTCGGGGCAGCATTACTGATGTTTGTCGCGAAGAAGATTAATGCACACCTAGTGGAACAAGTGTTGTTTGGCTCTATCTTAACGGCCTCTGCCTATGACTTAGTGATATTAGCTATCATCACCAGCGTGGTGTTAGTCCTCGCGTTTTTCAGTGCCAACGAGGCGTATTTAAATGCCCTCAGTCCCGATATTGCTAGGTCTCGCCGCATTCGTACCACGCTACATGATTATGGCTTTGTGCTTCTGATTGCATTGGTCACGGTGGCCGCTGTCAAAATCATCGGCGCCATCTTGGTCGGGGCTCTGCTGTTAATCCCAGCCGCCAGCGCCAGATTAATGGCGAGAGACTTGAGAGGTATGGTGGGTTATTCCGTTTTGATTGCTACCACCAGCGCCCTCATTGGTGTAGTGCTGCCTATGTATATGAAATGGGCGATTGGTACAGGCCCTGCCATCATTCTGGTGGCGTGTGTTTGGTTTGTTATCGCCATCTCTGTTTATTCATTGCGTAAAGAAGGACAACCGGCATGCGTATAATCTTTGTTAGCCTCTTCATGTTACTTGCCAATATTGGTCAAGCTGCCAATATTGCGACAGTGTCACCAATCGCTCATAGCATGAGTCGCACTTTAGTCGAAAATACGCCCATTGAGGTTACCTACTTACCCCCTACTCGCTTACCGATCAACCGTATACCGAGTTGGTTAAATCGCTCAGCAACGGAGCCCATGGAGCACTTTGATGCCATCGTCAACATCAGCTCTATGCGTCCAGACCTCGCATTTTACGTGCCTTTGCGCAGTCGCAATATTCGCATTGTGCCGATTGATATTGCCAAGGCTATGATTCCTGGTGGGGAGCAAGTGGCGACCCATCAAGCCGATGAATACTTCTGGCTAAACACCAATAACGCCTTACTCATGCTCGGCATTTTAAAGCGAGACTTATCCACCCTGTGGCCAGAGTATGCAGAGCAGATCAGTCAAAACTATCAAGCGACTAGCGCTGCGTTACGTCAGTTAGCACTGGACATTGATGATGCATTACTTATGAAGGGTTACGACGCCATTCATCTGGATAAGTCGTCATTAGAGCCGTTTAGCAAGGGGTTATTGCTGCCCACCCTTGATCCTTCTGACGCAGAGGGGTTAAACATGATCACTCTCTCAAGCAAGGCTTCAGCAAGCACTTGGCAGGTAGACGACTTCAGTCGCTATAGTGATGTGTCGTTTATCGAACGCTGGCAGCAAACCATCCAATCCATGCCGTAACAGCTGTTTTTAACGCTCTAATAGAGCGTTTTTCTCTCGACTATCTTGCTCGTCTACCAAAGCGGAGCTCTGTTTTCAGGGCTCCGCTTTTTTACGCTCAAATTAAATGAATGCAAATTTAATGTAAAATAACGTAAATTCACTATTCAAATAATACTCATTATCGTTTAGCATCTCCTTCTCATTAAAAATATAAATAACTCTAATATAAATTTTGTATGGATAAACGAATGAAAAACGCGACTCCTAGTTACACTCCTTTCAAAGTAGCACCCATTGCTATCGCGGTCAGCTCTGCACTCGCACTGATGAGCTCAGCAGCTCTTGCAGCAGAGCAAAGCGACATTGAGTTGGAACAGATTGAAGTGGTTGATACAGCACAAGATGGTTATGTGGTGAAATCCGCTGCGAGTGCGAAATACACGCAGGAATTGGTAGATACGCCTCAGACAATCAATGTGGTCAATGAGCAAGTTTTAGAAGACCAAGGCATTACTTCTCTCGAAGATGCTTTGCGTAACGTATCGGGCGTTTCTACTTTTGGCGCTGGTGAAGGCGGTGGTGGTAACGTAAACACAACAGATAATGTGACGATACGTGGCTTTGATGCAAATGGTAGTATTTACTCCGATGGCATCCGTGATGTAGCTGGCTACAGTCGCGATACGTTTAACACAGAACAAATTGAAGTAGCGAAAGGTGCCAATGGTACTATTTCAGGCAAAGGTTCAGCAGGTGGATCGGTTAACTTAGTAACCAAAGCAGCCAACTTACGTGGTGACAAAAACAGCATCAGCGCCTCTTATGATGAAGGTGACACCGCCCGATTAACTGGTGACTTCAACAAAGTATTATCTGAAGACAGCGCCCTTCGCTTAAACCTGATGACTGAACAAGGTGGCGATTACTGGGACAACGGTGAAGAAGAATACAAAAGTTACGCCATTGCACCCTCTTATTTCACTAAGGTCAGTGAAAACACAGACTTAACCATCAACCTTATGCATATGAAGCAAGACAACACTCCTGTGATTGGCTTGCCGTTCATTACTGAAACTGTTGCAACTCAAACAGGTTTATCTGAGGGTATGATTGCAGAACAGTATTGGAGTAATTACTACGGCGTCAAAGGACTGGATTTCGAAGAGGTCGATGCCACAACCCTAACCGCGATTATCAACCATCAACTTAATAACCGCTGGGCTTTTCGCAACCAAACTCGTTTTGGTGTAACAGAAACCAAGAGCATTATTACACGTCCTTGGGCAAACTCAGATGGCACCTATAGTACTGAGCGAGCGAGTACTAACTTTAGCGAGAACCAACTGGCCGTTTCACAGTTTGACTTCTTAGGTGAAATCATAACCGGCTCAATCAAGCACGATCTTGTGGTTGGTGCAGAAATTTATCAAGAAACACAAAAGACACCAAATGTAAGCTTGGATAATGTGGTGCGTTCACAAACCAGCTACGATGCAACAAACCCTGGTGTTACCACGGCAACAGGCTCGTACACAGTGGATGGCTACTCCAAAGATGCTACTGCAACAGGCTTAGCCGCTTACTTAAGCAACACTGCCACGTTAAATGATCAGCTTCAATTAGCTGGTGGCGTGCGACTTGAGAAATACAAGATCGACAGTACACAAAATGTTGGTCGCGGCTCGAGCGCTACATCCGTTAGTGCTGTCGATAAATCAGACCTAATTAGTTGGCACACGGCAATTAATTTTAAACCAACCAACAACGGTAGTATTTACGCCTCTTTTGCTAATAACCAAGAACCTAACGGCAACAACTTATCATTGAATGGTCGTAGTGCTGAGCAAGTAGCAGAATACACAAGCCTAGATCCTATTGAGTCTATCACCGCAGAGGTCGGTACGAAGTGGGAGCTATTTGACGACAAACTTTTGTTGGCCGCAGCGGTTTTCCAAACAAGAAAAGACGTTTACCAAACAGTTGATAATGTCTTGGAAGCATCCGGTGAGCAAGAAAGCAAAGGGGTGGAACTGTCTGTTACAGGCCAACTGACCGATACGGTTAGCATCACTGCTACCTACACTCATCAAAATGCGAAAGTGACTGAATCCTCATCATCGGATGATGTGGGCGATGGATTAAGCTCAGCTCCTGAGGAATCCGCTAGCGTTTGGCTTTCATACAAAGGCGAGAAACTAGGTTTAGGACTAGGCGCAGAATATACATCTGGCAATGACTACTGGCGTGGTAGTGAGGTCTACTTCACAACAGGCGAAGTAACTTTGGTTAATGCCATGGCGAGCTATGCCTTTACTGAAAACTTGTCAGCACAGTTAAATATTAGCAACCTAACGGATGAGCGTTATGCATCAGACTACAGCGCTAAGGGGCATTTCTTGCCTGGCAACCCACGCAATGTAAAAGCAACAGTGAAGTACGATTTCTAAGACGACTTCAATCTAGCTAAATAAGAGCCAAGTGGCTCACCTTTTTTCGCTCTTACAAAGTAGCTGTGTTAGTTTTAGCGCAGCTGCTTTGTCGTTTTAGCTTTCCATTTACCCTCATAAGAAGCGTTTCAACATGTTGTTACACCTCAAAGATATTCTTACCAAAGAGCAAGTCAAAGAGATTCGCCAAGCCTTAGATCAAGCCAATTGGCAAGACGGTAAACTCACCGCTGGCAACGCATCACGACAGCAGAAAAGCAACTTACAACTTAATCAAGAAGACCCATTAGCCCGCAAGCTAGGGGACTTTTTATTGCATACCCTAAGTCAACGAGAAGACTTTATGGGCAGTGCGCTACCAGCCAAGATATTCCCGCCGATGTTCAATCGCTATGAAAGAGGCGGGGCTTTTGGCTTCCATGTGGATAACGCTATCCGCCAGGTGCCCAATACACCAGTAAAGATTCGCACCGATTTGTCGATGACGATTTTCTTGAGTGAACCAGAAGAATACGAGGGTGGCGAGTTGGTCATCCAAGATACCTTTGGCACCCAAGAAGTAAAGCTGCCAGCAGGAGATATGGTGCTGTACCCTTCAACCAGCGTGCACAAAGTTAACCCTGTGACCAAAGGCGCACGTGTCAGCTCCTTTTTTTGGCTACAAAGCTTAGTATCCGATAACGAACAACGTCGCACGCTACATCAGCTTGATCAAAGTATTCAAGGGCTTAGAAAAGAACACGGCGAAGAAAGCGAACATATCCAAAACCTAATTTGGGTGTACCACAACCTGCTTCGCCAATGGAGCCAAACCAACTAATGTTCAGAACGTCGATGCATTAGGTTGGTACAAGCATTCGGACGTAATGTCCTGCACACTGGCACAGCCACACAGCGCCATGGTGGCTTCCAGTTCATCTCGTAGGATGCGCAAGCAATGGGCAACACCTAATGGACCCGCCACAGCTAGAGCGTAAAACACCGAGCGGCCAAGTAAGACCGCATCCGCACCTAAAGCAATCGCTTTAAAGATATCACTACCACGGCGAATACCGCTGTCCAATAACACCGTCGTCTCTTTGCCTACCGCAGCGCGAATAGCAGGCAAGACCTCAATGGTAGCAGGTTGGCTATCGAGTACACGGCCGCCATGATTAGAGACGATGATGCCATCTAGCCCAAGCGAGACAGCACGTTGAGCATCTTGTGCTGACATAACGCCCTTCAATAAAAGCGGTAACTTAGTTTGCTCACGTAACCAAGCAAGGGTTTGCCAATCCGCAGCTTGTCCCATCCAACAGGAAAAAACCGAGTCCCCCTGCGCTGCACTAGGTAGGCTTTCTAAATTCACCGCCCTGACGCCCTCTGGCAAAGAAAAGCCAGCTCGCTGTTCAGCATTGCGTACGCCATTAATCGGCGCATCAGCGGTGACAACAATCGCTTGATAACCGGCCTGCTCTGCACGGCGCACAAGTTGCAAAGTGGTTTCACGGGAGGGCTGGCAATACAACTGGAACCAACGGGTGGCATCTGGCGACATTTGTGCCACATGCTCCAGAGGCGCACTGGCTAGTGTGGACAAACAGAACCCTACATTTTGCGCTGCTGCCGCTTGGATCGTTCCCAGCTCTCCTGTGGGATGAGCCAACTTTTGATAGGCCAGCGGCGCTACCAACAATGGCATGGCCAGATGCTGGCCAAATAAGGTCTGCTGACAACCGCCCTTGGCCATGTCTTCACATAACACGCGCTGCTGTAACAAGATCTCATCGAGCTTTTGACGATTACGCTGGTAAGTCAGGCCATCCATAGCCGTTCCAGAGAGATAAGCCCATGTAGGCGCTGGCAATACTTCTTTCGCATGTTGCTCATAATCCGCTAATGAGCAAACGCCTACAGGGATGGTGGACATCTAAAACCTCTTATTTTGTTCGTAGCGGACGCTCTGCGGGCGGTGCAATGAAACGCACTACGCCCAACAAACGCCATAGTTTGGCAAAGCTTTCTGGAGCAAAGTTCACTAACACTGTCACCGCGAGAGCCGATACGGTAATCAGCATCAGCCATGCCATGATACCAATGCCCATTCCCCAGTGTTGTATGGCTGGTACCAAGGTATATAGCAGTGTTACCCAAGCGACACTTTGCAGTACACGGAACTCTTTGTTGGTAATGGTCATTTTCTTATATAGGTCGCGATGATGCTTTTGCACCGACACAGCAAAATGCATAAAGCTAAAGAAGCTGACAACTAAAATTACCCATAATGCGGTCATTTTACGGCTCCTTCTAAGGTGGGTTTACGAGTGGCTGGTTTTGGGGATGCGACACGACGAGCCTTGCTCTGTAAATAACGTGCGGCGGCCAACATAATACCGCCTAATAGCAAGCACATCACATCAAAGCTCAGGCGCAATACATCCACGTGAATGATGGCATGTAAAAGACTGGCGGAAGACGTTAGCGTGTCCAGTACTGGAATCAAGCAGAACAATGCACCAGCAATGCTTAACTGAACCACCCAAGCGCCTTTATTTCGGTAGAAAATGGCATGAATCAATGACAGTAACCAAGCCACGAAGAAACCATTAATTTCCCAGTTAATACGGTTTTCTAATGTGGCAGGCAGTAAGCGGTTTAACCAGAAGTAAACGGCCACCGCTCCACACAAACCGGCAATGCTGGCGATGTTTGTGATGACCACCAATTCATAACCGAATTGTCCCATCTGACGCTTGGCGCGCTTAACCGCCCACAAGACAGAACCCGTTCCCACCATAATGGTGCCCATCACGCCCGCTAAGAAAAATGCCCAACGGGTGATAGCATCGGCGAAACGCGCTTCATGCAAAGTATGCAGCACACCGCCAGCGGCACTGAAGAAGGAATTGTTTCCACTCGCTTTCGCTTGGTTACGCTCAATCTCTAATCCCGTGGCAGAGAAAGTAACGCTATTATTAGAACCTCGCTCCACCATCAACATATCGCGATTCACCGGTGAAAAGACAAACGTCGCGTCTGCCGTTAAAGGGTTCTGAACCTGCACTCGACCAATGTCACCAGCAAACAAAGATTCGGCTTGAGTCAGCATGTTACGTAACGGCGGTGTTGCTATATCTTGGCGATCTTGATGACGAGCCGTTTGACGACCTTCTCCACGCGCTCTTTTTTCACCTGAACGCTCTCCCTGTGCTTCGCGATTAGGTCTAGCACGCACTTCTGATGTGTCAGCGCCAGCACGAGCAGCATCTTGTCCACCACGCGGGCCGTTCTCTGCCATTTGCTGTTGGGCATTAGGTGCTTGGTTGCGTTCTCCGCCGCCTCCGCGGGTGTTCTCCGTCCAAAATATCAAACTAGAGGACAACAGCAGCAAACCAGAAAAGGTAATCATAATGTGGAATGGCAACGCCAGAACCGCTGTCACCGCGTGGGCATCCGCCCAGCCTAAAGAACGGTTTTTGGTGCGCATCATAAAGAAATCACTGAAAATTTTACGGTGCATCACAATGCCACTTAAGATCGCAATAAACATCGCCATGGTGGCAATTTCGACCACGGCTCGAGCAAAGCCTCGTGGCATACCGTACAACTCAAAGTGGAAGCGATACAGAAAGTCACCGCCTCGGGTTTCTCGACCATCAATGGATTCACCTGTTGCCGCGTTCATGGTTTCTTGAGGGCCACGGCGACGCTGGTTTTCACCTTCGTTCTGCCAACTTAGGCCCACCGTATTCTCACGCACAGTTGGCAGAGAAATACTCCAACTATTGGCATTAGGTGCCACCTCAGAAAGACGTTCATAGGCTTTTATAATGGTGTCGTCGGTGACATAAGATGTATGCTGTTCAGGGGTCATCCAATGGCTGATCTCGCCTCGAAAATACGACAAAGTACCGGTCAGAAAAATCGCAAACAGTAACCAACCTAATAAAATGCTGCTCCATGTGTGCAGCCATGTCATGGTTTTACGTAACGGCCCCTTCATACCGTTTGCCCTCCGAGTAACCACCAACATCCCCACACTACTACGTTGGTACCTAAAGCAATCCAGACACTACGGTAAAGAGAGTTAATCGCCACGAAGGTCATAATAGAAATGGCGTAATATAAGAAAAACACAAAATGCACGATGGTGCGCATTTCACGCTCAGTGCCGCCAATGATAGTGCCAGTTAGCAAGCTTAACCCAGCAGACAATACATACCCACCTACCAACGCCAAGGTCAAACGTATTGTCAAAGCCATCTTTGGTGACAACACAAGGTCGCCCCTTTTTTTAATTACATGCAACATGTTTAAACATTTCATCCCTATTTTAAATGAGAATGATTGTATTTCGATGTGCTGTTTCAAGCGATACTTTGAATGTAAAGTAAAGTAAATAACATTAAAGGCGATAATGGTTTTTATTTACTTATTTTCGGCAATTTGTAAAGATCACCCCCCTATTTGCCAACTTGATATTTAACTCTATGAAAGTCCTACTCCTTTCTGCTGCTTTAAGCCTGACTCTAAGCGTGTCAGCCATGTACTTTTTTAGCTCGTCTTCAGGTCAGCAACAGCTGCTCTCATACGTCGGCTTTTCGGATGATGCCACGCCATCTCAGAGCGAGCGTCCACGCCGCAATTTTGACGTCAATAACCGTCCAGCAAGGAGCGAATAACCGCCATGGCAATCTTTCGATTTACGATGAAATGTGTTCTGTGGAGCATTGCATTGGGTAGCCCTATTTTCGCTGGCTGGTGGCTTTACCATGACAGCCAAAGCGCTTCCGTTACTTGGTTAACGGATACGGTAAAAACGGGCTCTATTGAGATCACAGTGCCTGCAACGGGAACATTAGAACCCTCTAATTACGTTGATGTTGGCGCACAGGTGTCAGGACAAATCAAAACCCTGCATGTCAGCGAAGGCGATGTAGTGAAAAAAGGCCAGCTGCTGGCTGAGATAGACGCAACGGTGTTTGAAACGGAAGTCAAAAGAAGTCGTGCCAGCCTGTTAAGCCAAAAAGCACAACGAGATCAATTGGTCGCGCAATTGGAGTTAGCTGAAAGTCAGCTTGAGCGAGATCGACGTCTCAATGCCCGTGGTGCGGTCAGTAACGATTCACTAAAGCAAAGCGAAACGGACATTGTGGTACAAAGTGCAAAGCTTGCTGCGACCGAAGCAGAGCTTCAAGTGGATGAAGCGGCACTGGAACAAGACTTGATCACATTATCTTACAGCCAAATTTATGCACCGATGGACGGCACGATTACCAGTGTCGAAGTGCGTGTAGGGCAAACGCTGAATGCCAGCCAAAGCGCCCCAACACTGATGACCATTTCCGATTTGTCCCATATGACGCTGCGTGCCAATGTGTCTGAAGCCGATATTCAACGCCTATCACCAGATATGCCAGTTCGTTTTTCGACACTGGGTAATCCGAATGATTTTTTCTATTCCTCTTTGGAAAAGGTACTCCCGACTCCTCTAGTGAATAACGACGTCGTGCTTTATCAGGTCTTGATCAACGTTGATAACCAAGCTGGACATTTGATGGATGGCATGAGCACTCAGGTCTTCTTTATTGAGGCGCAAGCCAAAGACGTGCTGATTATTCCTTTAGCGGCCATTTCTGAGCGGCCACGCGGCCCTGTGGCTTATATTCCTGGACAAAAAAGTGCCTCGCGCGCAACTACACCGGTAAAAATTGGTCTTAAAAATCGCACTCAAGTGGAGATTATCAGCGGACTGAGCTTAAAAGATATCGTTATCGTTGGGCGAGAGAATGGAGCCAGCGGAGAAAAGCATCAGTTTAACGGGAGGGTCGTCGAGCAGTCGAGCGCCAATGGGAGGGCGTCGTGGATTGTAAACGTCCGCTGCTGTCAATTGAGCAGGTCAGTCGTCATTACCGCAATGGCGATTCACTGATCAGTGCCTTAGATGGTGTGTCTCTCTCGGTACAAGAGGGTGAGTTTGTCGCCATCATGGGGCAATCTGGATCCGGCAAATCGACCTTAATGAACATCATTGGTTGTTTGGATCAACCCAGTGAAGGGCGTTATCTTATTAATGGCCATGATGTCAGTAAGCTCAATACCAATCAACTCGCAGCATTGCGCCTTAAAACCTTTGGTTTCGTTTTTCAACGCTATCAGTTATTGCCAACGTTGAATGCTAAAGAGAATGTTGCTTTGCCTGCTCTCTACGCAAATACCGCCAAAGAGAAGCGCTTACAAAACGCTATGACGTTGCTGAAAAAACTTGGGCTGGAAGGACGCGAACACCATAAGCCGAGTGAGTTATCTGGAGGTCAGCAACAACGTGTTTCCATCGCACGTGCAATGATTAATGGGGCAGACGTTATTTTAGCGGATGAACCAACGGGTGCTCTGGATTCAACAAGCAGTGAGCAGGTGTTGGCTCTACTCAGCGAATTGAATGACCAAGGCGTCACCGTCATTTTAATCACTCACGATGCGGACGTTGCGGCAAAAGCCAAGCGTCAGGTACATATTCAGGATGGTAAGATCCTGTCCGACAGTGATGTTTCAAACACCGTTCCGGTGAGCGAAAACCCTGAAACCATGCAAGAGCTACCCTCCATTGGTATTGATGAAGCCATTAATATTTCGTTTAAAGCGCTGCGGGCTAATTGGTTTCGTACCATCCTCACTCTACTCGGAGTGGTGATTGGTGTTGCCGCGGTGGTAGCAATGATGGCCATCGGCGAAGGCGGCAAACAGCAAGTGGTACAACGTATTCAATCTATGGGCACCAACCTACTTCTGGTTCGTCCAGGCGGCGCGAATATGCGCAACACAGGAGACATTGCCACCTTAACAGAGTATGACGCCGAGGCACTGAGTACCCTTGAGCATATTGAGTTTGTGGCACCAGAACGCGAAAGTCGCTCGACCATCCGTTATCGCAGCCAAGATTATCGAGGCAAGATCATGGCCACAACGCCAAATTATATTGACGTAAAAGAGTGGTCTTTATCGCAAGGGGTCATGTTCGACCAACAAGACATGCTCAATAAGGCCCCTGTGATTGTTATCGGTGACACCATTGCCACGTCTTTGTTTGCGGATGAAAACCCAATCGGCCAATACGTGATGATGAAAAGCGCCTTGTACCAAGTGATTGGTGTGCTCAGTACTCAAGGCGCCACAGCCAGCGGCGTCAACAACGATGAAATGGTGCTGATACCTCTATCTACCGGCCTGTCACGGGTGTTTGCTGGTCAGTACCTAAATGGCTTAACCGTCAAGGTGGATGACACGGACAGTTTGGATAGCGTCGAAGACGCCATCCGTGCGCTCTTGATCCAGCGACATGGCACAGAGGACTTCCAAGTGTTGAATACGGCGTCGTTAATCGAGGCGGTTTCCGAAACCCAAAACACCATGACTTGGTTGCTCGGCTCCATTGCCGCCATTTCGCTGCTCGTCGGAGGTATCGGCGTGATGAATATTATGCTGGTGAGTGTTTCAGAACGACGTCGAGAAATCGGCTTGCGTATGGCGACGGGCGCCAAACCAAAAGACATCTTACGCCAGTTTAATATCGAAGCATTGGTGGTGTGCTGCAGTGGTGGCCTACTGGGGATTGCGATTGGGCTGTGTGCCGCCTTAGCCATGTCCAGCTTTAACCTTGCTATCGCTCTGTCTTGGCATCCACCAGCCCTGGCGTTTGCCTCGGCGTTCTTTGTGGGTTTGATTTTCGGTCACGCGCCAGCACGCAAGGCTTCTAAGCTCAACCCAATTGACGCACTCTCGGAGGAATAATGAAGTATCTAATCACCGGCTGCGCCGCGCTATTATTATCCGGCTGCGCCAGTCAGTATCAGTATGAAGCGCCCTCTGTCACTGCAGAAGCTATGCCGACGTATGCCCTTGCAGAATTTTCAGCCAACCAATGGTTAAGCTTTGGCTCCCCTGATCTGGAGGCTTTATTAAGAGCTGCTTTTGAGCATAACTGGACCATCACGGTGGCGGCAGAACGAGTACGCTTAGCACGATTGGCAATCGAAACAGAGGAAGCTAACCAAGGTATCTCAACCACGGCAACCCTCATCGCAGGATCGACGCAAAGCGCCAACACCAATGATCTGAGTAACTTCAGTAGTTCGGATGCGTCGTCACTGTCCTTTACTGCGAAATACGAATGGGATTTGTGGGGTAAGTTGCAAGCTGGGATGGATCAAACGCTGCTGTCAGTGCAATCTTCCCAGTGGAGTTTTGAATCGGCGCGTCTGTCAGTCACGGCTAGTATCGTCAAACAGTACATTGCGTTTTTGTCTCTTAAAGAGCAACTTACCCTTGCACAAAAAAATTTAGTGTCAGCCAAAGAAAGTTACGATCTTTTTCTAGCACAGCACGAAGAAGGTTTAGTGTCGCGCATTGATCTGATTGATCAACAAGAGACGATACTTAGTCTGGAAGAAAAAATCGAAACCTTACAGTTAAACCAACAAGATCAAGAGCGTGCGTTGGCTCTGTTAACAGGGCAGGCAAACTGGCAAGAAAGTGATCCGCATTTTCGTTTAACGGACTTAACCGTGCCAACGATTGCGTTGAACCAACCAGCAGAGTTAATTCGTCAACGCCCTGACCTAAAAGAAGCGGAAGCATCCGTCAAAGCCGCCTTTTTAAGCAAAGTGGAAACCGAGCTAGATCGTTGGCCAAACCTATCCATTAGCCTTAGCCTACGCCCTTCCGATTTATATGACTTAGCGGAACAGTGGACCGTGACCTTAGCCGAATCCATTAGCTTGGCGCTTTATGATAATGGCGATAACAAGCGCGCTTTGAAAAAGGCGGAAATCAACGAAACCATTGCGCGTATCAATTATCAAAATACCGTAGTGTCAGCATTGCATGAGGTTCAAGATACGTTGAGTGCTTATCAGCAAAGCCGTATATCGTACCGATATGTGCAAATCTCCCACCAGAATCAAATCGTGAAAACTCAACTCACGGAGTATGAATGGGAAGAAGGCGTGCGTGACAAGTCAGATTTAATAAGTGCTCAACGCAGCCTATTTAGCACCGAAGAATCCTTGGTTACAGCAAAACAAAGTGTTCTTAATAGTATTGTCGCGTTGTACCAAGCGAACGGTACAGCGCCTAATTTCTAAACCGTCTACACCTTTCTTGTGATAAGTCGGTAAATGTGTATTTGCCGACTTTGTGTGTCTATAACTTGCCACCCATTGTTATGCAAGGTCCGCTATTCACATTATGGCTCTTTAGATAATGCGTTGCAGTTAACGAAACGGCATGTTCCAATCTATGGTCAAATACAAATAATAATGATTAACATTACCATTCAGTTATTTTCTCCCATATGTTAATATTTCTTTAAATTTACTTATCTTTACATTCCTTTGACACTATGGAGCCGCATTATTATGAAACCCACTTTGGTCGCACTGGCTGTTGCATTGGCATCCGGTGCCCTACACGCCGACAATGAACTAAATACACTCCTGATTGAAGGACAGGCAGAGCTTCAAACAACAGACAAAGCTCGCGTGAGTGAAGCCGAAGGTGCAACCACTACGACTAGCGAAGACATTGTTGAAGCACAAGCTTCGAATTTGGCAGACGCCTTGCAAAGCAATGCTGCCGTACAAATCGACGAAGTGGGTGGCTCTCGCGGTAGCACCATTACCGTTCGTGGACAAACGGGTAATGCTGTCAGTGTTCGAGTAGAAGGTGCTCCCAACAACCGTAGCCAGATCATGCACAAAGGCAGCAACGACCGTGACACCATTTGGTTAAACATGGACATGTATGAGTCTGTGACGGTTATCCCTGGCGCCGCGGCAAATACCTACGGCAATGGTTCAACCGGTGGCGTGGTTCTACTAGAAACCAAGGACCCAGAGTCGATTATTCGCGAGGACCGAGATTGGGGCGCCAACCTGCGCTACACCCATGAGACGAATGGTGAAGCGAATGGTATTAGTACGGATGTTGCGAAGCAGTTTAACGACAAATTCTCTGCAAATGCGACCATCTCCGCCAAGGATACTAACGCCTACGAAGACGCAAATGGCGTTAAGACAGACAATGGCGGTACGGGCTCAGAAGACCTAAGTTACCTATTAAAAGGCGTATTTACGCCTGATGAAGCACAGCGTTTAGAAGTCAGCATTCTACAAAACAATATGGACTATTCTGATTATGCTGACGATGGCACCGAAACGAAAAAGAAAGTACGTGACCGCACTCTGTCGGGACAATACACCTTCAATCCAAAAGACAATGACCTTGTCGACCTGAAAATCCGTGTCTCGCAAGCAGAAAGCGATCAGGACTCCGATGAAGGTACTGGGGATTGGTCAAATACAGGTGGCGTGACAACCACCTACGCAGAAATCGAAAATACCAGTGTTTTCTTCCCGACTCAAAATACCATGCACGTTACTCGATACGGCTTAGATTACACCTTTGATGACGTTCGCATGTCTTACGACAATGACGACGGCACTCCAAAGCAAGTGGAACGTACTTCCATCGGTGCTTATCTGTCTGACACCATGCACATCGGCGAAGATCTGCAGTTAACTGGTAGCTTGCGTTATGACTCTTATAACGCCGATTATGCTGGGCGTGAAGCACAAGGTGAGGATTCTATTAACTCGAAATTGTCCGCGCTTTGGAAGCCATTTGAAAACACAGCCATTCATGGCCTTGGCTTTACCGCGTTAGTGGGTTCTGGTTACCGTGCTCCAGCCGTATATGAAATTTACGGTAAAAAGTTCACATCTGAATACTTTACAGGCACAGATGCTGACGGTGATGGTGTATACGAAACAGGCAACCTAGCCGGGTGTGGCGATGGCAACGGTAACTGGTGTGTCATCGAAAACGAAGACCTTACTGGTGAAACTTCCTTGGACACAGAAGTGGGTCTGACCTTTGAGCGTATGGGCATATGGCAAACCACTGACCGTTTAGATGCCAATATCAGCTACATTCATAACGACTTAAAAGACAAAATCTACAACGAGCTACTGGGCACACTTGATACAAGCATCGGCACTTACAACGGTAGTGCCTACAATGTGCGTCAGTTTGTCAACAAAGACGAAGCCGCCATATACGGTTGGGAGCTGGCCGCTCGCTATGATAGCCCTCTTATCTTTGCCAATTTCACATTCCAAGATATGAATGGTTATGTGGTTGAAGACGATGGTACGAAATCCAAAGATACTAGCATTATTCCTCGTAGCATTAGCGTCACATTAGGTACTTACTTTAACGATCAAAAAGGTCGTGTCGGCTTCGATACCAAGTATCGAAAAGGGCGTGTTGAAGAAGGTACTCGAAGCACCAGTGAATACCTGACATACACCGTATATGACGTGTTTGCTTCTTACCGTTTCACTGAAAACCTCAGTGCCCAACTACGCGTTGATAACGTTACCAATAAGTTATACAGCAAAAGCGAGACATCGGAAGACTCAACCACGGGCGAAGATACAACGTCTTATCAGCCAGGCCGTAACGTTAAGCTTGGGGTGAATTACCGCTTTTAGATGCCCTTAGAAAGCAATTGGTTTCTTTCTACTTGAGCAGCCTTCGGGCTGCTCTTTTCTTGTTTTCATTAAATGATCAAAGTGTAAATCAAAGTAAATACAAATGAGAATCAATGCTACTTAAAGGCATAATATGACCAAATTATGACGATTTAATAACTCATTCTATGTATCAGACTTATCGTTCTATTAAACCCTATCTATTTACTGGTTTTATGGCGGTCACTGCGGTGGTTGCATTTGCTCTGCACCAGACCACAGTGACAGCAGCAGCCAATCAATTGTTTATCAGCGAAGTATCGTTTGCCAATAACGATAAGCAGGATTGGATAGAACTCTACAATCCAAGCCTCAACAGTGTTTCCTTGAAGGGCTATTACCTTAGCGACGACCTAGACGACCCCGAACGTTTTCGTATTCCGTTTGATGTCATCGTCCCTGCACATGGCACCGCTTTGTTGCATGGGGAAAAAGCGGAAAATCTACCTATGAATGCGATCAAGCTTAACTTTAGTCTTGGCAATGGTGAAACAGTCACTCTGACCAGTCCAAGTGGCAAAACCCAACTGGACCGCATTGCTTTAATCGCTCCGGCTTCTTACAAAGGCCAATTTTCGATAGGCCATAAAATAAAGAATCCTGACATAGTGGAAATTTCCTATCAGCCAACACCTGGACAACTTGTAGGGGTGACGGCTCGATGAGTAAAACATTAAAAGTTCAGCGTCATGAGGTGAAGTATTACATCAGCTACGCGGATTACGAATACGCGCGCCATCTACTTGCAACCCTCATGCAGCGGGACCCTCATCAAAAAGACGAACGAGGCTACTTCATTCGTAGTCTTTATTTTGATGACGACTATGACACCAGCGTTGAGGAAAAGCTGGACGGGATTGAGCACCGTGATAAATACCGTTTACGCACCTACGACCCAACGCTTAACTGGGTCAAGTTAGAACGTAAGCGCAAGCACAACCAATTTGTGAACAAAAGCTCAGTCCGCCTGAGCAAGGCTGAAGCGCTGCAAATGATCGATGGGGATGTGGACTTTTTACTTGAGAAGGACAGCCAAAGTGCACGTTCTATCTACTTTGATTTAAAACGTAAATTTATCCGCCCGAAAGTGATCGTCGATTACGACCGGGAAGTCTACATGCTCGACTACAACGACATTCGAGTGACGTTTGATAAAAACATCCGCGTTAATACCAGCGATTTAGATCTATTTAACCCGGATCTTGAAACGCAAACTTTGCAGCGCCCGGACACCATCATCATGGAGGTCAAGTTCAATACCTGCTTGCCCTCTTGGTTCTCGACTTTGCTGAAGCTCGATGGCACAACCGCCATGGCGATTAGTAAATATTGCCAAGGCCGAATGCATATGCGCGAGTATTACGGCGACTGATTTATCCCCTTTAACTCATTAACCCTTGAAACAAGACGAAACATCATGGACTCAACTAACCTAAGCCAAATACTCAATAACAGCCTACTCTTTTCGGAAAACACCATGAGTGTGCTGCAGATTTTGTTGTCATTATCGATCACTTTCTTGATGGCAATGTTTATCTATTTTATCTATAAGCGCACCTACAATGGTGTACTGTACTCGCAAAACTTCAACATCACCTTGGTGATGACGGCCATTGCGATCAACGCCATCGTCATCGGCATCAGTGGCAATTTAATGCTGTCTTTGGGCATGGTCGGTGCCTTATCGATCATCCGTTTTCGTACAGCCGTCAAAGATCCTCGCGATACGGCCTTTATCTTTTGGTCCATCATGGTGGGTATCGCCAACGGCGTGGCCTATTACGAGTTATCATTTATCGCGAGCATTTTCATTGCCATCGTTCTCTGGGGGCTGTCACGTTCGGTCACCTTCGAGCCTGCTTACATGCTTATCATTAAGTATCCACGCAGTAGCGATTGGGCGTCTGTACAGAATATTTTAGATGACCGCAAATTGGTCAACAGCTACCTAACCCGCTCTGACACCCTAAAAGGGGACGTGGTCGAACGCGTTACCGAAGTCAAAATTAAGCGCGGTCAGCAAGAACCTCTTCTTACTCAGCTGCGCTCATGCGCGAGCATCAACAGCTGTGTTCTTCTTTCAAGTAACGGCGAATTTACGGAATAATATGATGAAACACCTATCTCGACGTTGGGCCATCGCGCCTTTATATGCAGCCTTGTTCGCAGCCAGCACTCAGGTCTCTGCGGCCAACAATGCCATTGAACTGAATGTGGCACAGCCACCTTTATCGACCCCAGCTATCTTAGTCAAAGACGGCCGTATCCTCATTACCCGCGGTGGTACTTACCGCCTAACGGGACAAAGTGACAACGGTCAAATCTGGGTCAACACAGGGGACGAGAAAGTTACGTTACAGCTGGATAATATCCAACTGTCCAACGCTTACGGGTCTGCTCTGTACCTCGAAGAAGCGGGTGATGTGGATGTCGAATTGATGCCAAACTCCAACAACCGTTTTGAAGACCACAACCACAGCGCGGAGAAAGAAGGCGAAGCAAAACAAAACGCGCCAATTTACTCTAAAGCCGATCTAAAAATCACCGGAGCACCACAAGCCACATTGACCATCGTGGGCCGCTATAAAGACGGTATCGTGAGCAAAGACGATCTTGATATTCGTCGCGCCAACATCAGCATCGAAACCGTAGACGATGGTTTATACGGACAGGACAGTGTCGATATCCGTGACTCTAAGATCCTAATCAAGGCGGGTGACGACGGCATTAAAGCCGACAATGAGGAGCGCGAAGACAAAGGTTTTGTTCACATCGAAGGCAGCGATATTCAGATTTTCGCAAAAGACGATGGCATCAAGGGCGTCCGCAAAGTCGACATTTACAGCGGCAATATTCGTGTCGAGGAATCCTATGAGGGCATTGAGAGTCGTAACATCACGATTCATGGTGGCAATATTTTTGTTAAGTCGGAAGACGATGCTCTGAATATTTCAGATGGCAGTGGCGCCAATGAACCAAGCTTTGGCGAACGCGTGAAAGGCTTTTTCAAAGGCGGTGAGCGTGGTGAACACCCTGAAGGCGAAATGGGCGAACGCCCTCCTCGCGGCGAGCGACCAGAAGGCCAACCTAGTGAACGCCCTCCTCGCGGCGAGCGACCAGAAGGCCAACCTAGTGAACGCCCTCCTCGCGGCGAGCGACCAGAAGGCCAACCTAGTGAACGCCCACCACATGGCGGCGGTAAAGCCAAAGTAGATGGCATCATGACCATCTTAGGCGGCCGCACGCACATTCAATCCAGTGGTGACGGCTTTGACTCGAATGGTGACGCTATGATGAGTGGCGGTGAACTGTTTATCGAAGGCCCAACCAGTGGTCGTGATGGCTATATTGATGTGGATGGTTTCTTCAAACTGACTGGTGGCCGTTTATTTGCCATGGGCAGTGCTGGCATGGCACAAGCCCCTTCTGACGACTCTACTCAGCCAGTTATTCAGATCAACTTAGAAAGCACTTATGCAAAAGGGGCCACCGTCACCATCACCCATGTCGAGAGCAATCAGGTGTTTGAACAAGTGATGCCAATGGACTTCCAATCGTTCACTGTTTCTGAGCCTGAATTCACGCTGGGGCAAACTTACCAAGTGCAAATTAATGGCGAAGACATTACCACTGTCACACTGGAGACCGTCATTACCCGCTTTGGTAATGCTGGACGCGGCGGCCCTAGAGGTGAGCGGGGTGAAAAGAAAGGTTGGTGGTAAGTAGATTGTAGATCTTCACTGTGTCAATCCAGTCTCGTCAAAGATAGGAGACACTATATTCCTATCTTTGACGCGTTTAAATGGAGCTGAAAAATATTCCGAGCCTCCTACTCACTATTGTTTGCCTCTTCTTGTAGAGGTTCAAGCGTAGTGGCACATATTGATGACTTTGATTGACTGCTAAACCTCTTGATGTGGGCCGAAGAGTTCGTAATGAATGCGGTCGGCTTCTACACCAAGGCTGAGTAGTTGCTGTTTCACAAACATCATGAAGCCCACTGGGCCACATAAGTAAAACTCACCATCCGTCAGCGGTAGGCTGTCTTTTACTGCGTCAATTTGCATCATACCGTTCAATACGCCTTGCGCTTCGTTGCCTGCTTGTTCGTACCAAGTGTAAACAGACAGGTTGAGCTGCTCTTTTAGGCTGTTTACGTGGGCGTCAAATGAATGCTGACCTTGATGCGTACAGGCGTGCAAGTAGCTGATGGGTTGGGCGTATTGTTGTTTTGCTAATGTGTCTAACATGGCTTGCATCGGGGTTAAGCCAACACCACCAGAAATCAGCACCACCGGTCTTTGTTTGTCTTGGAAAAAGAAGTCGCCTGCGGGTGGCATGGCTTCTATTTCATCGCCTACGGTGATGTGATCATGCAGGTAATTCGACATGACGCCGGCGATCTCTCCTGTGCCTTCGCGTTTCACGCTGATGCGATAGCTGCTGCCATTTGGCGCTGTAGACAGTGAATATTGACGAATTTCGTCGAACTCGTTGCCTTCTGGGTGCAATTTGATGCCAAGATATTGACCTGGTTGATAGTCGATCACCGCGCCGCCATCAACAGGTTCGAACACAAAGCTGGTAACCAGATCCGACTCAGGTGTTTTTGACGCCACTCGAAAACGACGGAAGTCTTTCCAGCCGCCTTGTTGCGCCGCGCGCTCCGCATATAGGTCGCCTTCTACCTTAATAAAAATACCCGCAAGTTGTGTGTAAGCCGCAACCCACGCCTCTTCTACTTCTTTGGTGAAGGCGTCTGGCGCCAGTTCACGTAGGGTTTCAATCAAGTGATGACCCACAATATCGTATTGGTTTGGTTGGATATTGAAACTGGTGTGCTTATGGGCGATACGCATCACGGCGCTGGTTAGCACTTCTAAGTTATCGATGTGCGTTGCGTAGGCTGCGATAGCATTAAACAGTGCAGCAGGTTGGCCACCCGTTCTTTGGTGTGTCATGTTAAACACATCTTTTAACTCTGGGTTGTGTGAAAACATACGCTTGTAAAAATGCTCAGTAATGGCCGTACCCGCAGACGCAAGAAGTGGGATGGTCGCTTTCACTGTATCTATGTGTTGTTGAGATAACATATTGTGTCCTTTGCTTTAGTAAGTCATAAAACGGGAATGAAATTGTTGAATTGTCTTTACTATTGCGAAGGACGTGCCAAATAAAAAAATTAAAATAAAATCAACATCTTGGGTTTTTATGTCGTGATTTAGAGTCATAATGACACAAAAATAGTAAAGTCTTTATGATCTGATTGAGTCATAATGACCTAACAATAATGAATTGCGAGCGTCCATGAATCAGGTATCCAATAATGCTCTACTGAGCTTTGCACTGGATTTGGCCAGTGCTGTGAATCACCCCAACCGATTTGAACAATTGGTTTATGCCGTGCGAGCCACCATAAACTGCGATGCCGTTGTCTTATTGGCGCATCATCATGGCGTGCTAACCCCGCTTGCACAGCGCGGTTTGTCGGACGATGTGATGGGACGACGTTTCGTGATTGAAGAACACCCACGACTACGCGAAATCTGCGCGGGGCATTATCCAGTACGTTTTCCCGCACATTCGACCTTGCCAGATCCCTATGACGGCATGGTACTAGGCCACGACGAACAGTTGCCCGTGCATTCTTGCATGGGGGTTCCGCTTTACTTAGAAGGAAAATTGATTGGCGTGGTGACGCTGGACAGTATTTTGCCTGGTGTATTTGATGACATTGATGCGCGCGCTTTAGAAATTATTGGCGCCATGGCGGCCATGACATTGAACACGGCGATGTTAATGGAACAACTGGAAAATCAATCTCAACATGCTCAAAACGTATTGAAAGTAATGGGCGAACAAAGCCGTGAGATGATAGGTCAAAGCAAGGCGATGCAAGACCTCAAGCAGTCAATTAATTTGGTTGCCTCATCGGATTTTTCTATCTTAATCGAAGGCGAAACGGGCGTCGGCAAAGAGCTTGTTGCACGTGCGCTTCATGAGCGCTCTAACCGATCTGACGCGCCCATGGTGTATGTGAACTGCGCCGCCATTCCGCATCATCTTATTGAAAGTGAGCTGTTTGGCCATGTCAAAGGCGCGTTTACTGGTGCGGATCGAGACCGAGACGGTAAGTTCTTGTTAGCTGACGGTGGCACCTTATTATTGGATGAGATTGGCGAACTGCCGTTAGAAGTACAAGGTACCTTGCTCAGAGCGATTCAAAATCAAGAAATCCAAGCCGTCGGTAAAGATCAGATTCGCAAGGTAAACGTGCGCATCATTGCCGCAACCAACCGACACTTGGAAACCGAAGTGGTCGAGCATCGTTTTCGTGCCGATTTATTCCATCGCCTTAGCGTCTTTCCTATTCAAGTTCCTGCCTTGCGCGATAGACAAGGCGACATTGCTTTATTGGCTGGCTTCTTCGCCGAACGCTTTCGCCGAAAACTGGGATTGCAGCAACTGACGCTATCGCCCGCCGCGATTCAGTTATTAGAAGCGTATCACTGGCCAGGTAATGTTCGAGAACTAGAGCACGTCATCTCTCGCGCCGCGCTTTTCGCCAAAGCGGACAATGCAACAGGTATTACAGTTATTTCATCAGCGCATTTAACTGGGTTACAAATCGATGATAGTTTCCAAGAAAAGATACAGAAAAATGAACTGGAGCCGCTGCGCTTAGAAAAACACAAACCAATCGATTTGCGTTTAGAAACAGAAACTTATCAACGAAATCTAATCCGTAAAGCGCTAGAAGAAAATCAAGGAAATTGGACCAAAGCCGCTCAGCAGCTGTCTATGGACCGCGCCAACCTAGCGCGCTTAGCGAAACGCTTGGGGATCGTCGTTGCCAAAGAAGTGCGTATTTAGACCCCCTCCTAGCCTCCCCCTTCAAGACACAAGGGGGGAGGAGCTAAGATTTTTTGTTCCCTCCCCTTATCTTCAAGGGGAGGGTTAGGGAGGGGTTGCAAGTTCTTAGTTATGCCTCGCCGCACTCACTTGACGAATGCGCTCGGCCGGAAAAGCGAGCTGAGGCAGCAAATATGCCTTCAAATCTTCTGGATAATCCAATTCATCGAGCGCAGCGGCCATGCAGTTTAACCACATGGCTTTTTCTTTTTCGGTGACGATTAAGTGTGCGTGTGCTTGAGGTAAGCTAATTGGCCCATATTTTTTCGAGAATAACTTTTCGCCGCCCATCCAACCGGACAAAAAAGACACCAGCTTGTCGATGGTCAGTTCGATATTGCTAGGATGCATATCAAACAGTGGCCGAAACTCAGGTGTGTTTTCCATAATGCGATAGAAGGTTTCAACCAAGGTTTGTAGCCCCGTCAGCCCTCCAACGGCTTGTAACGTGGCGTCGCCTTCTCCGTAAACGGGTGTACTGGAAGGCGTCATCTTATTCGCTGTCTTTGGGTTGGTTTTGTTCTTTCTTGGCGGTTTTTTCTTTGTCCATCTTGATCGAGTTACGATAGCCGCCTAACGCGGCCAATGCGCCAATAATGAAGCTCATATACAGAGGAATTTGGAATAACATTGTGATGCTGATGAAAACGCACCCGACGGCTAAGCCTTCAATAAAGGGCTTTAATTGTTTTGGCATAAGGTTGCTCCAGCGGCAAAAAATAAACGCGAGTTTAGCAAATTTCTGCGATGATGTGAGCCAGATTGTGGAAAAAAGCACCACTTATCCAACATTAGCCGTGTTGAATATTTCCAACGATTATGGGCGATCGCTTTGTGGGTAAGTTGATCAATAGTGCAAAAAACAGTCAAGAGTTGACTTTTATCGGTGGAAAACCCTGAAATCTTGGAAAAAATGCCGCTCAATGTGAATAACTGCTATGATTTTCCACAAAAATTTTGTGTCGATAATTTGTGTTTGATTGAACTTTACCCACAGAAAATAAAGTATCCACAAAATAGAGCCAATAACTAAAAAGCATAACGACAAGCGAGACATGAATGTCGAAATTATCCTTACAGGCCATTTCCGGCTCATATCGTGCGAATATCGTACTGAATCGTAAAATTTGGCGTATGGCGTGGCCTCCTATGGTGTCGAATATCACAACGCCGCTCTTGGGCTTAGTCGATACGGCGGTGGTTGGGCATTTAGGCACGGCAACGCATCTTGCGGCGGTGGCGATTGGCGCGAGCATTTTTAGTTTCTTGTTTTGGGCGTTTGGCTTTTTGCGCATGGGCTCGACGGGGTTGACTGCACAAGCTCTCGGTCAGGGCGATGAACGACGCGTGCGAGAGCTGCTTCTGCAATCGATTTTGATGGGCGTTTTTATCGGGCTCATGCTGATTCTATTCCGAGCGCCCTTGATTGATTTGGCGATTACCTTGATGGAGCCCAGCGAGGAAGTCGAACCTTGGGCACGTTTGTATTGTGAAGCGCGGATTTTCAGTGCGCCAGCGGTGCTCGCCGGCTATGCCTTAATGGGTTGGTTCTTTGGCGTGCAGTATTCCAAAGGGCCGCTGTGGATGCTGCTGGTGATCAATGTCGCTAACATGATTCTCGATTACGTCGCCGTTTATGGATTGGGCATGGCGAGTGACGGCGTGGCGTGGGCAACGGTGTTTGCGCATTATATTGGCGTCACGGTCGCTGGCGTATTGGCGTGGCATAAGTTAAAAGGCTTTTCCGGTCATGTGCCATTACGCGTTTTAGTTAAATGGCGTGAATACATGGCGTTGGTGAAAGTGAATCGCTATTTGTTTGTACGCACGATTCTCTTGTTATTAGTGATGTTATTTTTTACCGCACAAGGTGCTCGACAAGGGGATTCTATTCTTGCCGCCAACGCGGTTTTACTGACATTTTTGATGATTATTTCTAACGCCTTGGATGGCTTTGCTTTCTCGGTGGAAGCTTTGTGTGGTGAATATTATGGTCGCAAAGACAAAGCCAATTTTAAGAAGGTTATTCAGCTTTCTACCTATTGGGCGCTGTTTGCCGCAGTTATTTTAATGCTGATATTTTGGCTTTTTGGTAATCAAATCATTGCCTTACTAACCAATGTACAAACCGTGCGAGACGATGCGGCTCTGTACCTACCTTGGTTGATCTTCTTTCCTCTGTTGGGTATTTGGTCCTTTATGTTGGATGGCATTTTCATTGGCACAACCAGCGTAAAGCAAATGCAAAACACCATGATCATTTGTGTCGTCGGCGTGTTTTTCCCTGTGTGGTTTATTAGTCAAGATCTTGGTAATCATGGCTTATGGCTTAGCCAAGCCATGTTGTTTTTCGCCAGAGCCATCACCTTGTATTGGTGTTATCTGCAGAATATGAAGAAAAACGTTTGGTTCGCGGATGCTTAAAGTTTCTTACTGGCTATAAAAGGCGCTGTTAACAATTGAAATTTTTCTGGCGACTGGGTTTGTTACCATGCGGTGATGTGTTTTTTACAGCCACCAAACATGGAGGAAATTCAGTATGTCGAAGCATTTCTTAAGCGAGTTAACGGGGTCTTTTGCCACGCCAGCCTTAGAAAACCCCACGGGCGTGATGATGGAAGCCGCGTATCGAAATTTGGGTTTGGATTGGCGTTATATTAATTGTGACATTCAGCCTGAGGACCTTAAAAACGCCGTATTAGGTGCGAAAGCCATGAATTGGCGCGGTTTTAATTGTTCAATTCCTCATAAAGTGTCGGTTATTGATCACCTTGATGAGTTAGGCGAGTCAGCTCGTATCATTGGTGCGGTTAATACTGTGGTGAACCGTGATGGCAAGCTAGTTGGTGAAAATACGGACGGTCGTGGTTTTGTTGAATCCGTTAAATCTAGCTTAGAGTTGACCAATATACGTGTGGTTTTGTTCGGCGCTGGTGGTGCGGCACGAGCGGTTGCGGTTGAACTGGCCTTGGCTGGCGTGGCACACATAACCATTGTGAATCGCAACCAAGAGCGCGGCGAAGAGCTTGCCAAACTGGTTGCCGATAACACGTCGGCTGGCGCGGAATATCATGCTTGGATAAAGCAATATCTGATTCCTGCCGAGACGGATTTGGTGATCAATGTGACGTCGATTGGCTTATATCCCAATGTGGATGCAGAACTAGATATAGACACAGATTCAATTAAATCTAGCATGGTAGTTGCAGATGGAATTTTCAATCCACCTGAAACGCGATTGATTCAAACCGCGAAAACTAAAGGCTGCACGACGGTCAATGGCTTGGGGATGCTTGTCCAACAAGGCGCAATTGCTTTTGAATATTGGACGGGAAAAGTCCCTTCAATTGACGTTATGAAAGCCGCATTGAGTGATGCTTTGGACATTACAGATCTGGACAGCAATGATCTGGAAAGGACAGAAACATAATAGTCACTGGAATCCCCAAAGATTGTTTACAACGGGTTCTGGTGCTCGTTTCTGCGTAACGAGCGCTGGATCCGCGTTTCTTCTTGGCGCATTTTCAATAAGTTATCTTCCACGAAAACCAAATGCGTATGCGCCGCCGTGCGAGCGGCTTCGGCGTCGCCATCCATGATGGCTTGATAAAGGTTGGTGTGTTGTTCCATTACGCGCTGTCGAGCGGCTTGCTTCTCAAATAGATTCCTTAAGTTACTCGAAATGCTTTTCGCCAACATGGCGTGCAAGCTGCGAAGTGTGTGAAGCAACACCACATTGTGCGCCGCTTCCGCGATGGTCATGTGAAACTCCACATCGAGCTTGGCTTCCAAAGCGAAAGCTTTGTTTTGGTTGGCTTCTATCAGCTGATTAAAACAATGCGTCAGCTTAGTTTTGTCTGCATCGGTACTGCGCAGCGCCGCGTAGTAAGCGGCGAGACTTTCTAGCGCATCGCGAAATTCCAATTGGTCGTATAAAAACTCATCGTGGGAACTGATCAAATCTTGCAGCGGATCGGCAAAGGAAGTTCCTAGCTGCTCGGAAACGTACGTTCCGCCGCCATGACGACTGAATAATACACCGCGAGCGATCAGTTTTTGAATGGCTTCCCGCAACGAAGGACGAGACACCTCAAAGCGCGCTGCCAATTCTCTTTCCGGTGGCAGTTTTTGCCCCGCCGTAAAACTGCCTTCTAAAATCATGCTTTCGAGCTCTTTCATGATGATGTCGGAAATTTTAGGCTGCTTAACGCGACCAAAGTGATTGGATTCCATGACTTTTCCTAAAAATGTATTCTATAAAGTTGGCTTTAGCACTTGCTGTGCATAAGTTTAAAAGTGGTAAAACCAATTGATCTTGCTGCTAAAATTCACGAAATATCGACTAAACTATCAGTTGACAAAGTTTATCTGACTTCTTACTGTGCCTTATATTTAAAAGGTAAATTGGTATTACCAATTTGTCTAGCGTTAATTTTTAGTATGAAGAATAAAAAACAGGCGACTCGCCGTGGGACTTCTGATGAACACAGCCACCACTGATAAAGACTCAATTGCTCATAAAACGGCTCAATATCGCGATGTGTATTTTGCTTTGAAAGACGCAAAAAGCGGCGCGATTGAGGAATCTCGATTGATTCGTGATCCACTGCGTACCTTGGCGTATGGCACGGATGCGAGTTTTTATCGGTTGATTCCGCAGCTGGTAGTGCGAGTCGATAACGAAGCGGAAGTGCAGTTGGTGCTGAAAGAAGCCAGAAAGCGCAATTTGCCAGTGACATTTCGAGCGGCAGGAACGAGTTTGTCTGGGCAAGCGGTCACCGACTCCATTTTGATGCAATTGTCTGATAACTGGAAAGGCCATCGGATCCACGAACACGGCCATCATATTTCACTTCAACCAGGTATTATCGGTGCGCGCGCGAATCAACTATTGTCGCCCTTTCAGCGTAAAATCGGCCCAGACCCCGCCTCTATCAATGCTTGTATGATTGGTGGTATCGCTGCCAACAACGCCAGCGGCATGTGTTGTGGCACAGCGCAGAACAGCTATCACACTATCCAAAGTGCGCGTCTGATTTTTGCCGATGGCTCTTTGTTAGATACCGCGGACGAGGCCAGCCGTTTGGCGTTTGGCAATCGCAACGCTGACTTGCTCGATACGCTCAATCGTTTGTCTAAAAGCGTGCGGGCTAATAGCGAATTAACTGAAAGAATTAGACACAAATACCGTTTAAAAAACACCACAGGATACAGCTTAAACAGCCTAACCGATTACCATGATCCGTTTGATATCTTGCTGCATCTGATGATCGGTTCCGAAGGGACTTTGGGCTTTATCAGCGAAGTTACCTATGAAACCGTGGTCGATCACCCTATTAAAGCCGCGGCGATGATCTTCTTTGAGGATATGGAAGTCACCTGCCGAGCGGTGACGGCGTTAAAAAGCTCACCGGTTTCTGCGGTAGAATTGATTGACCGTGCTGGTTTACGTGCCGTGGAAGGCAAACCTGGGATGCCCGAACTGTTGTCGTCTCTTGGCTCACAAGCGGCGGGTTTATTGGTCGACGTACGCGCTGCAAATGCCGAAGAATTAGAAGCCAATTTGGCCTTGGTGAAACAAGCGTTAAGCGGCCAAGCAACACTGAACCCGATTGAATTTACCCAAGACAAAGTCATCTACGATTCCTATTGGAAGATTCGCAAAGGCTTGTTCCCTGCCGTTGGTGCGGTGCGTCCTGTTGGCACCACGGTGATCATCGAAGACGTGGCCTTCCCTGTCGAAAAACTTGCCGAAGGCGTTTTGGAGCTACAAGGCGTGTTTCAAAAACACGGTTATCGTGAAGCGATTTTGTTTGGTCATGCGTTAGAAGGCAATTTGCACTTTGTCTTTACCCAAGGTTTTGATGATCCGAAGGAAGTAAAGCGCTATGAACAACTGATGGACGAAGTCGCGCAATTGGTCGCGGTGAAATACAAGGGCTCGTTGAAAGCGGAACACGGCACAGGCCGTAACATGGCGCCTTATGTGGAACTGGAATGGGGCAAAGCAGCCTACGACATCATGTGGGAAATCAAGCGTGCGTTTGATCCGCAAGGCTTGCTGAACCCCGATGTAATTTTGTCGCACAATGCCAACTTGCATGTCCAGAATCTCAAACCCTTGCCAAAGGCCAGTGACAAAGTCGATACCTGCATCGAATGTGGCTTTTGTGAATCCTCTTGTCCATCCAAATCCATTACCTTAACGCCTCGTCAGCGCATTGTGATGTGGCGCGAGATTCAGCGATTGACCGCAATGGGTACAGATCCGAAGCGTCTTACTGAACTGAAAAAAGACTATGATTATCAAGGCGTTGATACCTGCGCTGGCTGTGGCTTATGCTCGATGCAGTGTCCCGTTGGCATCAATACCGGCGATTTAACCCGTGAACTTCGCCATGATCGCCATCCTGAAAGCAAAGTCGGTTACTGGATTGCCGATCATTTTGAAGGCGTCACCAAAACAGCAAAAGTTGGCCTCAACCTTGCCAGCGGCACGCGTCGCATTATTGGCGATTCAGGCATGACAACCATTAGTTCAGCGATGAATAAAATTTCCAATGGTGCTGTGCCGAAGTGGCATAAACAGATGCCCAACGCCGCGTCATCTTTGAAGTCTATTCCTGTCTTGCAATGTGATGATATGCAAAGCAATGACCTACAAAAAGAAGTCATTTACTTCCCTAGCTGTGCGACTCGTGTCATGGGCGCGGGGCCGAATGCCGACGATAAACGCTCCGTCATGGAGGTGATGTTCTCTGTATTTCAAAAAGCAGGCTATAAAGTCACTGTACCTAATAATATCGACAGTCAATGCTGCGGTATGGCGTTTCAGTCCAAAGGGCAATTCGACGCAGCCAATCAAAAAGCCAACGATCTCAACACGTTACTGCTAGCGGCGAGCGATAATGGCCGAATCCCAATCGTCTGCGATGTCAGCCCTTGCTTGCTACGAATGCAGGAAAGCCTTGATCCTTGTTTAGAACTTCATGAGCAAGTTGGCTTTGTATCGGCTCATGTCATGCAAAATCTCACGGTGAAGGAAAAGCTCGGTAAAATTGCGCTGCATGTAACGTGCAGCACAACCCGTATGGGACTCGCCGACAGCTTCGTGCAACTGGCTCACCAACTTGCCGATGACGTGGTGATTCCGCCAGACATTACCTGTTGTGGATTTGCTGGCGACAAAGGCTTTTCCACACCCGAACTCAACGCCAGCGCCTTGAAAACCCTAGCCAAAGCCGTAGAAGGCTGTGAAGCAGGCTACTCCAACAGCCGTACTTGCGAGATCGGCTTATCGGAACACAGCGGCATCGAATATCAATCCATCGTCTATCTGGTGGATCAATTGTCTGAGTCCTCACCCGCCTAGTTAGCCGCTCAGTCACGCTTATCAAGAGGACGTTTTGCTTGCGTCACTGACGTCGTCAGCGCAAAACGTCCTCTTGAAACGCTTGAGCAGTTCGAAACTATCACTTATTTAGCGAATGTCACCAGATCAACATCTCGCGGATGTTTGCGCTTTAGCGCCGGAGCGAGAGTTGATCTGGTGACCGAGCTAACTACAAGCGGCTCCATTAAAGGCGAGTGAAAAACCTTAAAGCATAAACGTCGAGTACAAGCCAAATCCGCAGACGATGAGTAGCGCCCAGCCGACGAATTGGAAGAAGACGGGTGTTTCGGCTTTTTGAATGCGGTTATGGAGTTTTTGCCCAAAGACGTGGCCAAGCAAGGCGCAAGGCAGTAACCAAAGTTGATGGATCAGTTGTAGGTCGATGTCTGCGATGAGGAATGACACCATTTTGATCATCACGAGGATAAACCAAAGTACAAATAAGGTATCGCGCAGTTGGTGGCGTGGGACTTTGGTGGCGAAGACGGAGACGATGAGCGGTGCGCCGATTAAGGAGGTGCCGCTGACGTAACCGCCAAGCATAAGGAAAATGGTGTCGAGGAATTTGTTGTTGGTATAAAACGGTTTATTCAATATGTAAGACACAGCAAAAACGGCGACGATGACAAAAATCACGCCGGTGACTATGTTGCCAGGTAAGGTTAATAAGCCAAATACGCCGATCAGTTTCGGCACTATCATGATGCCGAGGGCTTTTTTTAAATAACCCCATGCAATGTTGCCCTGTGCTTCTTGTGGTGCTTCGCCCCGCTCTGCTGCGAGCTTGGCTTGTTGTTTTGTCACTCTTGATCCTTGCCACGCAATCCAGCTAGAAAACACCAGAAGGTGGATGGAAATAATCGGTAAAAATAACAGAGGATCGTTTTTTACCAACAATAGGAAAGGCAAAGCGAGTACGGCGCCGCCAAATCCTAAGCCACTGCGGACAAAGCCGCTCCATATAAAAATGGCGCCGATTAAGGCGTATTGCCACCAGAGTAAGTGTTCCATGAGCACCCTTTGTCGTTAGAAGAATAAATGATAAGGGTTAGTGTAACCAAAGTTGCTGTTGAAGAAATTGCTGTGTGAGGTTTCGTGCGAAGTTTATTTTGAGAAATCAGTATATTTACGCATATTGTTGTTTTCTAATATTGAGGTGACCTTGAGTCGGTTAACTGCTTTTTGTCGGGGCACTTTATTGATCGGTACGAACGATAGAGAGATGAAAAGCGCATTAGGAGAGAAAAATGAAGCACAGAATTATATTTGCGATGTTAATGTCGTTTACGTTATCGCTGGTGATGTCGGCATGGATTACCTATGTGAACATTGGAGTAAGATCCGACTTTGTGTCTATTTGGATGCATGCATGGGTCTTGGCGTGGCCGGCTGCAGGGATAATTTCGTTTATTGCGGGACCGTTTCTGCACGGTTTGGCGCATAAAATAGCGGCCAAGCTGTAAGCACAAAAAAACGCGACGAGCTTTGGGTTGCCTGTCGCGTTTTTTGCATCAGAAACAAATGACTATCTAACCGCCCTATTTGCTTGGTTTTTCGTCCCAAACACTTAGGTCAATATCGTCACGAATTTCTGGGTAATCGTCTGAATTAAACACCGGTGTATGGGTCTTTAATTGAGCGAAATAGTCTTTGGTCAGTTTTACGACCAAGCCAGATAGCATCATGATGGCGATTAAGTTGATGGTTGCCATTAGACCCATTGCCGCATCCGCGGCGTTAAATACCATTGCCACGCTTTCATAAGCGCCCCATGGGATCATGGCAAGCGCCAATACACGCAAAACAAAGATACCTGGTTTATTGGCCCATTTTAGGTAAGTCAGTGCATTTTCTGCGTAGCTGTAGTTACCAATGATGGACGTGAAGGCAAAGAAGAAGATCGCGATCGCTACGAAGTAATGACCTGCGCTGCCGATGTGAGTTGTCAATGCCGTTTGCGTTAAGGCAATGCCCGTTTGACCATTACCCAAAGCGCCAGATAAAAGAATCATCAAAGCCGTTGCGGTACAAATCAGCAAGGTATCAATGAACACACCAAGAGACTGAACCATGCCCTGAGAGGCAGGGTGATGCGGGTTCGGAGTTGCCACCGCGGCAATGTTTGGCGCAGAACCCATGCCCGCTTCGTTCGAGAATAAACCGCGTTTAACACCGTTTAGCATGGCGCCTAAAACGCCACCTGCGGCTTGTTCGATACCGAAAGCGCTTTTAAAGATTAACGCGAACGCCGCTGGCACGTCAGAGATATTAGTAAAGATGACATACAGAGCGAGCAGCAAGTACAACACCGCCATGAATGGCACAACGATTTCAGCAAAACGCGCGATTTTCTTGATGCCACCAAAGATAACAACCGCCGCCAACAGCATGATCACAATGCCAGTGACATTGGTGTCGATGCCAAATGCGCCTTCCATTGCGCCTGCAATAGAGTTGGCTTGAACCGCGTTGAAAACCAGACCAAACGCTAAGATAAGCGCAAGTGAAAACACCGCACCCGCCCAAGGGGCTTTTAAACCTTTGCTGATGTAAAACGCTGGACCGCCGCGCAATTGACCATTTTGATCACGCATTTTGTAGAGCTGAGCCAAGGTGCTTTCTGCGTAGGCGGTTGCCATGCCGATGATAGCCACTACCCACATCCAAAAAATGGCCCCTGGGCCACCTAAATAGAGAGCAACCGCGACGCCGGTCATGTTGCCTGTGCCAACGCGAGACGCGAGGCTGGTGCATAAGGCTTGGAAAGGAGAGATACCGCCACGATCCGATTGTGGGGCTTTCATTACGGTGCGAATGAATTCTGGAAAACGTCGAATCTGAATGAATCCTAAGCGTAAGGTGAAATACACACCGACCGCCAACAGTCCGTAAATTAGGATATAGCCCCAGAAAATAGTGTTCAGAAAGTCTATGATTGCTGCCATGTAGGGCACTCCCGTTACTCGATAATATCGATGGTTTTATTGTTCGTGGGTTGAATTTAGAGTGCCCTTTTGGATAAAAAAGACACACTAAGAAACGCGCAGACGCTTAAAAAGGGTGCAAGAGTAGCGATTTAATGGGAAACCGCAAGAGGAAAAACTTTTTTGCGCACCTAAAAAGTGCATAAAAAGTGAATTGTGTGTCATGAAAGGGTCTTTTGGCGAACTTTTGCGATGGCGTTTTGTCGCCATCGCAAAAGCTTTTCGTTTAATTTAAGACGCGTTTGGATTAGTGGGTAAATCAAACTGGCTTGTTTGTATTGGATCCTGTTCTGCTTCTCCCCATGATTTTTCTAATGGGATAACGCCCGCCCAAACTGGCCAGTCTTTGTCTTCTGGGTCATCGATCGGTGGCTCTGCTCGGAATTTGACTGAGGCCTCTTCTATTTTTATTCGGACTAAGCCTGTCGCTTTGATTTCGGTGTCATTGACCGGTCTTAATTGCGTCCATCGACCCGGGCTGACTTTTTCTAGGAAAATCTCAAATTGGCGACGTTTCTCTTCATGGTCTTCAATCCATTCTGGTACGCCAAACAAGGTTACTGAACGATAGTTGACGGAGTGATGGAAAGCAGAACGCGCCATGACTAAACCATCGAGTTGTGAAATGTTAATGCAGACCTTTTCTGGTGCATCAATAGGCCCTTTTACATTTCGAGCTTTGGAATGGCCATGCCAATACAAGTAGTCACCATCACGCCAATGGCAAGTGGGTGTCACAAAAACTTGCCCTTCTCTGGTTTGCCCGACATGGCACATAAGCGAAGAGTCGATAATATTCAGCGCCGTTTGTTTGTCGTAGGTTGCGCGGTTGGGTCCGCGCTTTACCTGACTTAAATCGGTTTTGTTTAACCTTGTTCCATCTAATGTGGACTGTGTTGCTTCGCTCATGGTGGCTTTCCTTGTGTCTTTGTCTATGACGGTTTATAAGGTGAATGTAGAGTAGCCTGGCTTTTATAAAAAGAGCCAGAATAGAGATAAAGTAAAAGGCCAGATATGAACTATGCCGTTGCCAGTTTGCGCTTGTCTTTGGACGAGCAAGGCGCACCGTATTATCAGCAGCTCACAGAGCAAATTCAGCACGGCATTCGGTCGGGCGCGTTGTTAATTGGCGATAAGCTGCCTTCGTCGCGTTTTTTAGCCAGCGCATTAGGGGTTTCTCGTACGACGACATCGCGGGCTTATGATCAGTTAATCGCGGAAGGCATTTTAACCAGCGAAGAAAAGCGTGGTGTGTTTGTGGCCGCTTTGCCTATGCTTGGTGATCGGGCGGCGGCGCTTAAACCAACGATGCCGTCCAGTGATCAGAAAGCAATGTCAACAAGGTGGGCGTTTGATGCGGGCGTGGATGTGTCGGCTTTTCCCACTAAAGAGTGGGCAACGAGTATGCGCCGTAGTTGGTTGTCGCCGGATCTGACGGTGTTAGAAGGCGGTTATCCTACGGGTTACCCTGACTTAAAAAACGCGATTGTCGATTATTTATATCGCGTGCGTGGTTTGGAGTGCTCTGCGGAACAAATCATTGTGACGGCAGGCAGTCGCGATTCGTTGTTACTTTTGCAGCGCGCGTTTGCCATGTTGGCTGGTGAGTCTTTGGCGTGGTGGATTGAGAATCCCACCTACCCACCCATTCGTGAAGCGCTTCATAAGGGCATCGCGGGCACGTTGAACATAGATGAAGAAGGCCCTTGTCTGGTGGACAGTGAGTTGGCATCGAATGTGGCGGTTATCACGCCCAACCGACAATACCCACTGGGTGTAAGCATCAGTGCTGCGCGTCGTCAGCAATGGTTGCAAAGGTTACAGAATGCGTCGCCAAGCTGGTGGATTATAGAAGACGATTACGACAATGAGTTTGTGTATCAAGGGCGCAGCAATGTGCCTTTTATGCAGACGGCGAGCGTGCATGATGCCGCGCGGGAACGCGTTTTTTTCGTGGGAAGTTTTTCGAAGGTATTGTTCCGCGGTTTGCGACTTGGTTTTATTGTCGCACCGAACAAGCATGTTGCGGTAATAGAGAAAAGCCAGCGCGTGTTAGGGGCGTCGGCGTCTTTGCCAATACAACCTGCGGTCGCGGATTTCATGCTCCAAGGACATTTTGATCGTCATGTGAATCGAATGCGTCGTCATTATCGACTGAAACGAGATGCGTTGCTTGTTTTACTCGACCGGCATTTATCTCCTTGGTTTGAATGGAAAAAGCCTCGCGGTGGCATGCATATTTTGTTGATGATAAAAGCCGATGTGTTGTCCGCCATATCGACGGAGCAAGCCATTGATCAACACATCGCTGAGGATTTGGTAAATCGACAAATAGTGCTGTCGCCCTTATCGCTGCATTTTTCGGCCCTGTCGCAAGACGAGCGCGGTTTTGGTTTTTTGTTGGGGTTCAGTGGGCCAACTGAAACGACAATGGCGCAAATTGTTGTCGCATTAGAGCAGTGGTGTAAGGAAAACATGAGTTACAATAAGACGTACAAATTGTAAGGAATTTGTATTGTAAGAGTGCTAGTCTTGCGGTCTCCGGCACAAATTAGTCAAATTTCCATAAGACAAGAATGTGAATTTTTCTAAAAAGACGGTGAAGCAAATAGGAACAAAGGCTAAACTACGCTTTGTATGGCTGTATAAATTTTGCTATATTTCGCACACGTAAATTCGTGTGAAGCGAGTAACAGCGGCAACTTCACTTTGGTTTTTTGTAACTTGGATGGATAAATTGAACGCATTTCAACGTATTCTACTTGTATCATTGCATGATATATCCAACGTTTTGGCGGCTTCTTTACGCCCATTGTCTGTTGTTTTTGCTGTGTTTCTGTTTGCCCTTACGGCGTTCTCTCTTTTAGTTATGGGTGGCTTCGAAGCCATCGTAACCGACCCTATTTTTAATGCGGGGCTTGTTGCTAGCCTTGTATTTATGCCCCTGTTATTGGTTAGTTATTGGTCCGTTATGGCCAATAACAACCCTGCTCGCCAGATATTGGCCTTCTCTTTAATTCGTGTGATTGCGCCTAACGAGCAATCACGTTGTGTCGAGGCACGACGCACGATGAGATGTGGAGCTCCCTTTTTCAGATTTAGGTGATCCAAGAAAATTATTACTGCGTTAATACTCTTAACTCGGTAATGGTTTTTGTGCTGTTTACAGTGTGGTGATCTTTACTGAAATACCCGGCATTGGCCGGATTTTCGTTCTGTTGCTTGATTTTCAGGTGGCAGTTTTGTGAACCTCGGGGTTAGAGGATGATTCTCTTGTTAACTCGTATCCTTAGTAAAGTCGCTTTGGCGCTAATGGTGGGCTTGCTCGCCGGTTGTCAGGGTGGTGTGCTCGATCCTAAAGGGCAAGTTGGTATTGAAGAGAAGCAACTAATTATTGTTGCGACTTTGTTGATGCTTCTTGTGGTAATTCCTGTCATCTTCATGACACTGTATTTCGCTTGGAAATACCGTGAAGGTCGTGACGAGATTTACGAACCAAAATGGTCCCACTCCACAAAAATTGAAACTATTGTTTGGGCAATCCCTGTTGTCATCGTCATCGTTCTTGGCGTGATCACTTGGAAGTCGACTCATGCACTGGATCCATATAAGCCGTTAGAGTCGGATAAAGAACATATCAATGTTCAGGTCATTTCGATGAACTGGAAGTGGTTGTTTGTCTATCCTGATCTAGGTATTGCTACGGTGAACGAGCTGAGATTCCCTGCAAACGTTCCTGTTGCTTTCCAAATTTCATCTGAAGGCACGATGAACTCGTTCTTCATTCCTCAATTGGGTAGCCAGATTTACTCAATGGCAGGCATGGTGACTAAGCTTCATTTGATTGCAAATGAGCCTGGCTCATTTGACGGTATGTCCGCAAACTACAGCGGCGCCGGCTTCTCTGGGATGAAGTTCAAAGCTATCGCAACACCGACAGAAGCAGACTTTGATGCTTGGGTTGAAGGTGTTAAGGCTGGAACTCATAACGTCATCAACAATGGCGTATTGGATCAAGCATCCTATGAGAAACTTGCTGAGCATGATATAGACGCGCATCACGTTGAGCCAACACCAGTTCAATATTACAACTCAATTGCATCAAGTATTTTTATGGACAACGTTATGAAGTTCATGAAAGACCACGGCAAAGTTGAGTTGCTAAAAGGCACAGCATTTGATTCTGAAATGATTCACGATAATTCAGCTCATGGCGAAATGAATCATGGTGAAATGAATCATGGCGAGTCTCAACACTCATCGCATGATATGCATACGGAGGCTGAAAAAATAATGTCTGCACTCTTAGGCAAACTATCGTGGGACGCTCTTCCGTACGACCCAATCGTTATCGGCACATTATGTGTCGTTGCGGTTGGTGCGTTGGTGCTTGCTTTCCTACTTATTAAGCACAAATTGCTTGGCGTACTCTGGAATGATTGGTTGACATCAGTTGACCATAAAAAACTGGGTATTATGTACATAGTTCTAGCATTCGTGATGCTTATCCGTGGTTTCGCGGATGCCATTATGATGCGTTTGCAGCTTGCGCTTGCTACGAACGGTGATCCAGGCTATTTACCTCCAAGTCACTATGACCAAATCTTTACGGCTCACGGTGTGATCATGATCATCTTTATGGCGATGCCATTTATGATTGGTCTAATGAACATTGTTGTGCCGTTACAGATTGGTGCGCGTGACGTTGCGTTCCCATTCTTAAACAACCTTAGCTTCTGGCTGGCAGTTTCTGGTGCGGTATTGGTTAATATCTCATTGGGTCTTGGGGAATTCGCTAAGACTGGTTGGGTAGCTTATCCACCTCTTGCTGGCTTGGAATACAGTCCAGGAGTTGGGGTCGACTATTACATATGGGCTCTGCAGATATCTGGTATTGGTACGACGTTAACCGCTGTTAACTTCTTAGCAACTGTTTTCAAAATGCGTACACCTGGCATGAAATTGATGGATATGCCGATCTTCACTTGGACCTGTACTTGGGCCAATATCTTGATCGCAGCATCCTTCCCAATTTTGACTGCTGTACTCGCAATGTTGACACTTGACCGTTACTTAGACTTCCACTTCTTCACGAATGATGGCGGCGGTAACTCAATGATGTATATCAACTTGTTCTGGGCATGGGGTCACCCTGAGGTGTACATCCTTGTACTTCCAGCATTTGGTATCTTCTCTGAGATCGTTTCTACCTTTACAGGTAAGCGTTTGTTCGGCTACAAGTCAATGGTTTGGGCGACAGCATCGATTTCCATTCTTGGTTTCATCGTATGGCTTCACCATTTCTTTACCATGGGTTCCAGTGCCAACGTTAATGCCTTCTTTGGTATCATGACGATGATCATTGCCGTACCGACAGGTGTGAAACTATTTAACTGGTTGTTCACTATGTACCGTGGTCGCCTTCGTGTGACTGTGCCAGTACTATGGACGCTTGGTTTCATGGTGACGTTTACTGTTGGTGGTATGACAGGTGTACTACTTGCTGTACCTGGTGCTGACTATGTATTGCATAACAGCTTGTTCTTGATCGCTCACTTCCATAACACCATCATTGGTGGTGCGGTATTTGGCTATCTAGCAGGTTTTGCTTTCTGGTTCCCTAAAGCAATGGGCTTCCACCTAAATGTTAAATTGGGTAAAGCGGCTTTCTGGTGCTGGTTGGTCGGCTTCTTCTTAGCCTTTATGCCTCTTTACGTATTGGGCTTCTTGGGTATGACTCGTCGTCTTAACCACACGGATAACCCAGACTGGAATATCTGGCTATACATAGCGGTTGTTGGTGCTTTTGTTATCCTTGCAGGTATCATCTGTCAGTTCCTACAATTGTACGTCAGCTTCCGCGATCGTAAGCAAAACATGGATACGACTGGTGATCCATGGAATGGTCATACGCTTGAATGGTCTACGGCTTCTCCACCGCAGTATTACAACTTCGCTGAGCTGCCTGTTGTTTCTGATATCGATGCGTTTACCGATATGAAAGAAAAAGGTACAGCTTATGTTCGTAAAGAAAGCTATGCACCTATTCATATGCCTAAGAATACTAAGGCAGGGATAATCATCGGCGGACTTATTACGGCATTTGGTTTTGCTATGATATGGCATATTTGGTGGTTGGCAATTGTCGGCTTAGCAGGTGCTATCGTGACCTTTATCGCTCGCGCTTATACTTCAGATGTTGATTACTATGTTCAGCCTGATGAAGTCGCTCGCATAGAGAACGAGCATCTAGATAACGTGGCTAAGGGGTAATCATGAGCACTACACATATGAATACGCACGACGCTCACGAAGCTGGTGCACACCACGACGAGCACCATGATACTGGTGGAAATACCGTATTTGGGTTCTGGATTTACCTAATGACGGACTGTTTGTTATTTGCATCCGTTTTCGCTACCTACGCTGTGCTCTTTATGAACACAGCGGGTGGTGTGTCTGGTAAAGATATTTTTGAGTTAGACTTTGTGTTGGCTGAAACCGCAGCGTTACTTGTTTCAAGTATCACTTATGGTTTTGCAATGATTTGCGCGCACAGTAAAAACAAAAAAGGCACCCTATCTTGGTTGGCTGTAACGTTTTTATTGGGTGCTATATTCATTGCGATGGAAATCTATGAATTCCATCACCTAATTGTCAATGGTCACGGTCCACAAGCTAGTGCGTTCTTGTCTGCCTTCTTTACCCTTGTTGGTACTCACGGCTTACACGTAACAGCGGGTCTTATCTGGATGTTTATCATGATTGTTGAAGTCATGAAAACAGGCCTGACTGGACGAGCAGTAACTCGCTTGAGCTGCTTAAGCTTGTTCTGGCACTTCTTGGATGTTGTTTGGATTTGTGTATTCACCGTTGTTTATCTGATGGGGGCGATCTAATGAGCGATCATTCTTCTGAAGCGCATTCACACGGTAGCGTGAAGTCATACCTAACAGGGTTTATCTGGTCTGTTATTCTGACTGGTATTCCATTTTGGATGGTCATGACGGAAGCGTTCGATAAAGGTCCAACTTACATCACAATCGTTGTATTGGCTGTTATTCAGATCTTTGTTCACTTGAAGTACTTCCTTCATTTGGACTTCTCTGAACAAGGTAAGTTGGACACATATTCATTCATCTTTTCTGCTGTGATTATTGTGATGGTTGTCGCGTTGTCCGTATGGATTATCTACGCTTCCAACGCAATGATGATGTAAGCAGAGTTATTTGATGATTATGCGGACTTCTTTCATTATAAATAATGAGTGTCCGATGGGAGCCTATAGCGATGTTTAAGCGTTATCTTCAGGTAACAAAGCCTGGCATCATTATGGGCAACCTCATCTCTGTTGCGGGGGGCTTCTTTTTAGCCTCCCGTGGCGAGATTGACTGGATTCTTATGCTGGCGACAGTCGTTGGCTTGTCGTTGGTGGTTGCTTCTGGCTGTGCCATTAACAACTATGTTGATAGAGATATTGATGCAAAAATGCAGCGCACACGTAACCGCGTGACGGTTAATGGAGAAATGTCCGGCAAAGCCGCTTTCTTTCATGGTGTTGTATTAGGCGTAATTGGTTTTGCTCTACTGTCGTATTTCACGAACTGGGTTGCTGTGGCTTTTGCCGCCTTCGGTTATGTGGTCTACGTTGGTTTGTATACATTACACTTCAAGCGCAAATCGGTTTACGGCACGTTTGTAGGCAGCTTGTCGGGTGCGGTTCCTCCTGTTGTGGGGTATTGTGCTGCTGCAGGCCAGTTTGATGCTGGTGCTGCAATCTTGCTGACAATGTTTTGTATTTGGCAAATGCCACATTCGTACGCGATTGCCATCTTTCGCTACAAAGATTACGAAGCGGCAGGGATTCCTGTTTTGCCAGTGTCACAAGGTATCGCAAAAGCAAAACGCCATATTATTCTTCACATCGCCGCTTTTGCAGTGGTGGCAGCGCTTTTACCGCTGACCGGATATGTGGGAATTGGTTTTATGGTGGTTGCATTAGCTACCAGCCTTTGGTGGTTAGCAATGGCATTGCGCGGTTACCGTCCGGGTATTGATCTGAATGGATGGGCACGACAAGTGTTCTTCTTTTCTATTATCACTGTTACGGCATTAAGTGTGACCATGGCGTTGGATTTTAATGATGTCTCACCAAATTTAGTGGTGTTTAGCGCACATTAATTCATGCTTTACAAAACGGGCTTTTAGCCCGTTTTTTATTTCCTTCCTCTGTAACTTTCTATTTTCCTCATTATTGGTTATTTTGAAGCCTACTCATTGAGACTGATATTTAAAATATTCCCTGCATTGTGAGGAATACGTTTTGGATCTGCTTCTACAATCAAAAAGGACGATGTGAATGAAAGCGCTTTTCACCTACATAGCACCCACGTTGGCACTGTTATTATTAGGCAGCAACTCGGTTTATGCTGTTAATTGCCAAACGTTAGTCACAAAAGCGCCTCAGAACGTAGAAATTAAAACCACCATGATGGGCAGAGACAAGGATGTAAGAAGTCCATATTGTTTGGTGTCGGGCGTTATGTCACAGCGAATGGGAGTGGGGAGCAAGTTCTATTCGATCCAGTTTGAACTGCGTCTGCCCAACTTTTGGCAAGGCCGTTTTGCTTATCAATTTAATGGCGGCAACGATGGCGAAGTCAAACCCGCATTGGGCGCGGTAACTGGGCTAACGGGTCCTCAATATGCCATTAACCAAGGTTTTGCCGTGGTGTCTAGCAATGGTGGTCATGATGCGTTAGCTAACTCAGAAGCAGGGCTTGCGAGTCCTGTGATGTTTGGCCATGATCCAGAAGCCCGCCGTGATTATGGCTACAGTGCTGTGGAAAAGTTAAATCCGGTCGCTCGTATGTTGGTTGAAAGCTACTACGAATCCCCAATCAAACATTCCTACGGTCTTGGTCAGTCGAATGGTGGCCGCATGGCCATGGTTGCCGCGACTCGTTTCCCTACCATGTTTGACGGTTTGCTGGTTGGTTACCCAGGCTTCAATTTACCGAAAGCCGCGTTGCAACATGCGTGGGACGTTCAAGCCTTACATCGCGTCAATGACGACATTAGCCAAGCGTTGAGTCAACGAGACTTAGACTTCTTTTCGAATAAAATGCTTGAGCAATGCGACACCTTAGATGGTATCAGTGATGACATGATCTTTGCGGCCGATGCGTGCCAAAAAGTATTCGAGCCTAAGGCATTGGTGTGCAAAAGTGACTTCGACCGCGACTGTTTACCGCTGAATAAAATTGGGGCGCTCATGCGAATGCACATGGGACCTCATAACTCGAAGAACCAAGCCTTGTACACCAGTTGGCCTTATGACGCTGGCATTCGATCTCAGAACTGGCGCATGTGGAAAATAGAAAGCCCTATTTCAGCATGGAGCAATAAGCCGGTCAGCGTGGTGATGGGCGGCGCTTCGCTGGCGCACATTTTTACCACACCCTATACCAATGTGTCTGGTGATGTTTACGCATTAGAGAATTACTTACTCAAGTTTGACTTCAATAAAGACGCCCCGAAAATTTACGCCACGAATAGCCAATTCAAAGAGTCTGCCATGTCGATAATGACGCCGCCAGACGCCGCTAAGCCGAGGTTAACTCAGTTCAAACAACATGGCGGGAAAATGATCATTTTTCACGGTAACAGCGATCCCGTGTTCTCAGTGCAAGACACCATGCGCTGGTATGATTTTTTAGACTTTATGCTGGAAGGGCGTGCGCCTGAATTTGTGAGATTGTATCGTGTGCCAGGTATGCCACATGGTCAAGGCGGCCCATCTGCGGATCAGTTTGACACCTTGCAGCCATTAATAGCATGGGTAGAGCATCGTACCGCTCCTCAGAGTATTGTGGCGGCGACACGCACTGAGAATCCAGACATAACGGCACGAATGGCCGGTTTAACTCGTCCGCTTTGTCCTTATCCTTCCTATGCGAAATATCGTCAGGGGAGTTTGCAAAAGGCGAGTTCATTTCAATGCGTGATCAGCAAATAATTGGACTACGTCTCAGCGCCCGCCACCCACGTCGATAAAGCCACCCGTGGTGTAGCTGGATTTATCGCTGAGTAACCAGAGTATTGCCTCGGCCACTTCTTCGGGTTTGCCGCCGCGCTGTAACGGCAGATTCGGGCCTATGCGATCAACGCGTCTCGCTTCGCCACCGTCAGCGTGCATATCGGTATAAATTAAACCGGGTCGGACAACATTAACGCGAATGCCGTCACCGGCCACCTCTAGTGCAAACCCCTTGGAAAAAGAGTCTATGGCGCCTTTGGTGGCGGCGTAATCCACATATTCATTGGGAGAGCCGTATACAGAAGCAAGAGAAGACACATTCACGATGGCGCCGCCTTGACCGCCACAACGGATCGCCATGTCTTGAAAGGCTTCCTGACAGCATTGCATGGTACCAAAAACATTGGTTTGAAAGAGTCGTTGCCAGCGTTCTGGCTTGGTGTCCACAAAACGTGTTTGCAGGTCGAGCACGCCAGCGCTGTTGACTAATGCCGCAATGGGCCCCCAGTTGCGCCGAATCGTGGCAAACAATTCCGCCACTTGCTTCGTGTCGCTTATGTCCGCTTGGATACAGTGGGCAGAACCGCCAGAAGCAATAATGTCATTGACCACACCCTCCGCCGACGTTGTGTCTCGTCGATAATTGACGACCACCGTATAGCCCTGCTTCGCCGCCAATTTTGCGGTTGCTGCCCCGATGCCTCTGCTAGCGCCTGTGATTAATAAAATGGGTTGTTTCATGCTGCTTTCCACTCTTTTTTCTTTAACGATACCCCGCCATCAATGGAAAGGCTATGGGGAATTCATGGTCACAGATTATGGAGATATTGGTTTTTTATTACGCTGATTAAGGATGTATATGTCACATTGCGTGACCTGGATTGAATATGATAAGCAAAGTATATAATAATTATAGGGTATTAATTTTGGTGATATGCATGAAAGCACAAAACATAAGTTTTCTTCTGACAGACATTAAGCGACTGATGCGTCGGGAATTTTTGAAGAGTGATTTGACGATGACGCCCATGCAAGCGCGAGCGTTGGTTTGCGTTTCTCGCGGTGAAGGTATTCGTCAGGTTGCGTTGGCAGAAATGCTCGAAATTCAACCGATTACATTGGCGCGTTTGATTGATCAACTGGCAGCGGATGGTTTGGTGGAGCGTCGTGCAGACCCTCAAGACCGTCGTGCTTATGGTTTGTATTTAACAGAAGAAGCGGGTCCGTGCTTGAAGGAAATTGACACTGAAATAGAGCGTGTTCGCGAAAAAGCCTTTCAGGGCTTAACAGAAGCGCAAATAAAAGCGGCGGTCGACGCATTAACGATTATGCACACTAATTTATCAACTGATTCGTCAATATAGAATGTATCCGGAGAGTCTCCAGTTATGAGTGAACAAGAAACAGCCCCATCATTACCAAAGCATGTGGAAAAACGCACAACGCGTCGTGTTTTGCTGGTGGCATTGCCATTGGCGGTGTTAGTCGCATCAGCCTATGTGTACATGAAAGGTGGACGTTATGTAGAAACCGATAATGCCTACATTCAGTCAGACATGACAACCATCAACGCAGAAGTATCGGGTTCTATTTCGTCTATAGCGGTGAAAGAAAACCAAAAAGTGGAAAAAGGGCAGCTATTGTTTAGTATCGATTCCACTTCCTTCAAAGTAGCGGAAGCCAAGGCAAAAGCACAGCTTCAACAAGTTCGACTGGATCTTTTAGAGCAAAAAGCCGCGTACGAAGAGAAAAAAGCAGAAATTCAATTGGCTGAAAAACAATACGCATTTAATCAGCGCGAAGAAAAGCGTCAAGCAAATTTGTTAAAGCAAAAATTCATTTCTGATACGCAATTCGACCAAGCCCAACAAGCGTCTGAAGTGAGTGGGTTAAATGTGGCCACGTTGAAGAAAGACTTGTTTCGTCTAAAAGAGGCCTTGGGCGGTGATCCGAGTGCACCATTAGAAGATCACCCAAGTTATCAATCCGCACAAGCCGCATTGGATCAGGCACGAATCAACTTGTCCCACATTGATGTCAGAGCGCCAGCTTCTGGCGTGGTCGCAAAAGTGCCTAATAATGGTGAGTATGTGACAACAGGGTCAACCAGCATGGTGTTGGTTTCGGATGAAAAACATTGGATAGAAGCCAACTTCACCGAAAAAGACTTAGCAAACGTAAAAGCAGGACAAGAGGTGGATGTGGAAGTGGATGCTTACCCAGGTGTGATGTTATCTGGGAAAGTAGAAAGCATCAGCCCTGCAACGGGTGCGACGTTCTCGGTGATTCCTGCGGAAAATGCGACCGGAAATTGGGTGAAAATCGCGCAACGACTCACTGTGAAAATTGCGGTCGATGAGAGCCAAACAACGCCTATCTTGCGTACAGGTTTCAGCACGAATGTCACAATAGACACAGAACACCATAGACGTCTATTTGGCGTGGCTTTGTGAGGCGATAGTTATGGCGGTGACGCAAAGCGTACAACCGAAGAGCGCGAGTACCAATCGCATTATGATCACGATATCAGTGATGCTAGCGACCATCATGCAAGCACTCGACACGACCATTGCAAACGTAGCATTGCCTCACATGAGAGGGGCGATGGGTACCACTCAGGATCAAATCTCTTGGGTACTGACGTCTTACATTGTGGCGGCTGCGATTTGTATGCCATTGACTGGGATATTGTCTGCAAAGGTCGGCCGTAAACGTGTATTTATGTGGTCGGTGGTGGGCTTTACTGTGTCGTCTATTTTGTGTGGTGCAGCGCAATCTTTGGATCAAATTGTTTTCTTCCGATTGCTGCAAGGGGTATTTGGCGCGAGCTTGGTGCCGTTGTCTCAATCAGTATTACTTGATACTTATCCTAAAGAAAAACACGGCTCTGCCATGGCAATGTGGGGTGTTGGTGTGATGGTTGGGCCAATTTTAGGGCCTTATCTCGGCGGTTTGTTGACAGAATATTATAGCTGGCGCTGGGTGTTCTATATCAACGTGCCGTTCGGCATCATTGCGTGGTTAGGTCTAGCGGGCTTTTTAGAAGAGTCGAAACTAGATAAGAAGCGCAGCTTTGATTTATACGGCTTTGTGTTGTTGGGCATTGCCATTGGCAGTTTGCAAATGATGTTGGATCGAGGGGAATCTCAAAGCTGGTTTGAAAGTTTAGAAGTGATCATCGAAGGCATGTTGGCTTTTGTCTGTGGTTACATGTTTTTGGTGCATATTTTTACCCATGATCATCCCTTTATTGATCCTAATATGTTCCGCGATCGCAACTTCAGTGTCGGCATGGTGTTCATTTTTATCGTCGGGATTATTCTGTTGTCCTCCATGGCGTTATTGCCGCCCTTCATGAGTTCGTTAATGGGGTATCCGGTGGTCGACATTGGCGCCATTCTCGCACCTAGGGGCTTTGGTACCATGGGAGCAATGATCATTGTTGGCCGCTTGGCAAATAAAGTCGATGCGCGTTACTTCATCACATTGGGTTTGGTGCTTATTACGGTCTCTATGTGGGAAATGACGTTATTTACGACCGAGGTGACCGCGTGGGACATTATTCGTACCGGTATGGTTCAAGGTGTGGGGTTGGGCTTTATTTTCGTACCATTGTCGACAATCAGCTTCGCAACGCTGGATCCGAAATACCGCAACGAAGGCACGTCTATGTTTAGCCTTTTAAGAAACATCGGCAGCAGTATTGGGATTTCGGTGGTGACCACGTATTTGGCGCAGCGTGCTCAAATCAATCATGCGGCGTTTGCTGACTACATCAACCCATTTAACTTGGGCTTACAACTCTCCCAAGAACACGGTGTGTACAACACGACAACCACGGCGGGGTTGGCGGCGTTGAATCAAGTGGTAACAGGCCAAGCGACGACCTTGGCGTATCTGCAAGATTTTCGCTTGATGATGTGGGTGACGATTGTGGCCATACCCTTGGTCTTTTTGTTGAAAAGCCCTGCGAAAAAAGCGCGCTGATTTTTCAGCGCGCTTTTGTGTTTTAGAAGCGTGTTTATCGATCAATTCCTTCATTCGCTAGTACTGTCTAGAGCCACACGTTATCATGCGTGACATCCTTATCGATTTCTTTGTTTTCGGTGTTATGGGTTTTCTTTGGAGGCGGCATGAGTGTATTAGATCGACATTTCATATTAGGTTATGGCAGCTTAATCAACGGCGAAAGCCGCGCGAAAACGGGTGAAACAGGCCATGTTTGGCCAGTTAAATTACACGGTTTTGAACGTCATTGGTCAGTGATGTCAGTGGATTATGGAATGAGTTCTGTGGCCGTGGTTCATGCTCCAGATAAAGCCTGCAATGGCGTGTTAGTCGAAGTTCCTTTTGATCAGTTTGCGTTGTTTGATGAGCGAGAAAAAGGTTATCAGCGTGCCAAAATCAACGCTGAACAGCTGACCGCTTACCAAGATGACCCCTTACCGACAGGCACGTATTGGGTGTACCACACGGACGATGTGGTTGAACCGCACCACGATTGCCCGATTGCACTGAGTTACTTGGATGTTATCTTGTCTGGTTGCTTGGAACATGGCGATGCGTTTGCACAAGACTTTCTGGTCTTGACCAAGGGGTGGTCATCGCCTTTACTCAATGATCGACAAGCGCCCCGATACCCAAGGGTTCAACCCGATCTTTCGACGGCGCGTTTGAATACATTACTCGCGCCTGTCACCACACTTTCTATTAAAGAGCTATCTGTAACTTATGAATCTTAACTCGACGAGCCAACTACTGGCACGCAACGAAGAGGAACTGGTTGGCAATATCTTATTTGCGAACCCTGAAGACACCTACCCACTTGACCTCAGCAGAAAAGCGACAGTGTCGGCATGGTGCCAATCTAAAACGAATTATGACGCCTTGTTGCGAGTCGGTTTTGCCGATGACAAACTTTTCTTGTCTGAACAATGGTCGTTGGAGAATGGACAAGAGTTTGATCATGTGGTGATTTATCAGCCCAAAGCCAAAGAGCTGTTGGATTACCTGCTTGCTGCCGTTTTGCCTGTGCTTAAAGATGGTGGTCAAGTCTGGCTGGTGGGCGACAACAAAAGCGGCGTGAAATCGTCGATGAAACGCCTAGAATCTGGATTAGACGAAGTGGGTAAGGTCGATGGTGCTAAACACTGCTTGCTTTACACTGGCTACAAGCGCCGCCCAGCCAAGCCGTTTGTGTTTGAAGACTGGATCGTCACATGGAAACAAGACGTGGCAGGACAAAGCCTGACATTGTGTAGTCTTCCTGGTGTATTTGGTCACGGTAAACTCGACAAAGGCACTGATATTCTGCTCAATCAATTGAATCAACACCGTTTTATGAGCGATGTGGCCAGCGCCCGACTGCTCGACTTTGGGTGTGGTGACGGCATTATCGCCCTTTGGTTACACAATAAAACCGGTGCCAAGATCACCGCATTGGACGACAGCGTGTTAGCGCTGAAAGCCACAGAACTGACCTTCGCAGCGAACCAAGTGAGCGACGCCGTTACGGTGTTAGCGTCCAACGGTTTGTCCGAAGTAAAAGGTCGCTTTAACTATGTTGTTACCAACCCGCCGTTTCATACCGGTGTGAACACGGACTACAGCATAGCGGAAAGCTTCTTTATGACCGTGAAGCAGCACCTTACCTTGAACGGTGAATTGTTTGTGGTGGCCAACGATTTTTTGCGTTATCCACCAATATTAGACGCGGCATTGGGCACACACACCCGTTTGTACCGTGACAAAGGCTTTGCGATTTATCACGGTCGCCAACCAAAGAAAAAATAACCGCGTCACTCTCCAATACTAGGAATTTACTTTGAACAACAACGATATTTTACGCCGCCTTCGATACACGTTTGATCTAAAGGAGTTAGAGATAGTCGATATCTTTGCTGCGGCGGAGGGCGTTGCGTCACAAGAACAAATCACTGCGTGGCTAAAGAAAGAAGACGATGCCGGTTATGTTGAGATGATTGACGTGGAAATGGCGACATTTTTAAACGGTTTCATCAATACCAAGCGCGGCAAACGCGAAGGCCCGCAGCCTGTGCCGGAAAAGCGTTTAACCAACAACGCTGTTTTTATGAAGTTGCGCATCGCCTTAAATCTGCAAGCGGAAGAAATCCTCGACATCATGTCGCTAGCGGAATTCAATCTTAGCAAGCACGAACTTAGTTCTTTCTTTCGCAAACCAGACAACCGTCATTACTGCGAATGCAAAGACCAAATCTTGCGCAACTTCTTGATGGGGTTGCAAAAGCAGTTCAGAGCGTAAGCAACTGCTTTTCTCTTTCTCTGTTTTTTCTTAAAACCGCGGCCAATTTTGTCCGCGGTTTTTTTGTTTTTATTGGTTCTTGCCGTCATTGATTTCTGTCATTTTGTCTTGGTATTTCCCTCTCCACTCAGTGTACAAAGATTGCACTATATGGCTATTTCACCCTGCTGCACTTTGCGATATTAGCCGCTCATAATAAATATAAATGACAAACACAGAGTGGTATCCAACATGCTAATGAAAAATAAAGTCGCACAAGCGGTGATTATTGCAGGCCTATCTTCTCAAGGTTTTGCACTGGAATTAGGTGAATTTAATGGCACTCAATTCAGCGTAGGTGGCTATATTAAGGCAGAAGGTGTTTTTAATAACCCCGATGAAAGCGACAACTCGTTTGAAGGCAGCGCTAGCCAGTCTCGTTTGAATGTTACGACCAGCCGCAAAGAAGGCGACCACAGTTTGAAAGGCTTTATTGAAGGGGACTTCCGTGGCTCCTCTTCCGTGTTTCGCTTACGTCATGCGACTTTGACGGTGGATAATTTAACCGTGGGTCAAACTTGGACGGGACAGTTTTTTGCCAATGCGCCTTTTGACACCGAAATGATTAACTTCTACGGAACAGGCATCGGTACCGTATCGGGCAACGGCGCGGTTGTGCGACCAGACCTTGTTGCGCATTATGTAAAAGACGGCATGCGTTTTACCGCACAAGACCCACTTTACAGCAACGCCAGTCTTCCTGATTTGATTGCCGGATACACAGTACGCTCGGCAGAAGGTCATGCGTTTAACGTGACAGTGACAGGTCGTGATGTCGACACAACGCCTTCCGTGACGACGGACAGTGAGTCGAAATTTGGTACCGCTTTGTCGTTAGCGGCCAAATTAAAATTTGGCGATACCAGTGTGTCACTGAGTGGTTTCTCGGGAACGGGCGCCGCCATTTATGCGGGCTGGGGATACAACGGTGCAGCGGGAACAGCGGCGTCAGCTGAAATAGACAGTGATGGCGATCTATTGACGGTCAGTGGTTTCTCGGCAGGTATTGGCCACAAAGTAAATGATAAGTTACGTGTGAACCTACGTTACGGGCAAGTCAGCGCAGACGATTCTAGCTTGGACGATGATACACTGACCATTACGACGGCAAACCTGATTTATGCTTATCTTCCAGGTTTGGAAGTGGGTGTTGAGTTGCGTGATCAAAGCGCAGCGAGCAATGGCGCAGCAAGCGGTAGCATCGCAACGCGCCCTGCTGGACAGCAGGTGGAAGTGATGGCCATGTACAAGTTTTAAGAAAAGAGCACGAGCAAGAACAAACTGGGCTTTACCCTTTTGCCCAGTTTGTTTTTTTATGGTGTTAATGCGCAAAGTCTCGCAATGTTTGTGAAGGCAACTCCCCAATTTGTTCACGGTATTGAGCCGAGAATCTTCCTAAGTTTGTAAACCCATATTTCAATGCGACTTGCGTCACGTTTCGAACGCGTTCGTTATTTTTTAATTCAGCGTAAGCGCTTTCTAGTTTGAGTCGGCGCACATACGCTGATGGTGTTAGGCCAGCTTCTCTTTCAAAAAGGTTATACAGAGATTTACGGCTTATTTTGCAAACATCGGCTAATTCATCGATCGTGATATCGGCGGTAATATGATCCAGCACATAATTGCGCACGCGCTCCACATGACGATGCAACGATAAGGAGGTGAGCGGAGATTGGTTAAAGTTGCTGTTGAACATAGTCAAAATCGCGCTATTAAATAATCTGCAGTAATAGATCAAGGCGCGATCATACAGAGTACTTTTGTCTTGTTGTAACATGTCATTAAGCAAATTGAACAAAGGTCCCGTCATGGGAAAAACGTTTGCTTTATGCTCGAATTGAATGGGATCTTTTGTCGACATATAGCCGAATTTTCGTGCCGTCTGGTGCAAAAAGTCCGTTGGTATTTTGACGATGAGTTTCCGGCAATCTTTGGTGTTATGGGATTCAAATCGAGTGCCGGGCATGACCAAAATGGAGTCACCTGTGTTTAAGATACGCTCTTGGTTATTGGATTTACCGATGCTTTGACCGGCAAGAATGATGTGCAAAAAGTAGGCGTTCGTGTCTTTAGACGCACGAATAGTGGTGATTTCGCCTGCTTCGTATTCCAAAAAGACAGCGGTCCAAACTCTTTGAACCTTAACTTTGCGTACTTCTTCAGAGGCGTACTCTGAATAAAGCGATACTCTCCAAATCCTTTGTCCAGTAACACTTTCGTGAGCGTTTGCGAAGACGCGTCTGCGACCTCAAGGTCGTAGATAGAAAAATCAAACGTCATACTGACACCAATGCATTCATTATTTTTATAAGTTAGCAATCTGAGCAAGGCTTTGAATGGCTTTCCTCAGAGTCTAAAGTGTAATGCTTGAGGTGTGGACTTGGTCATCCAATTTAGTGCTGTGTATATAAATTATTGGTATAGTAAACAATATGATTTTATGTCTGCTAGACTGTTTCGATAAGGCATACAAAAGATCTGGCCATAAAAAAACGCCCTTCCGGGCGCTTTAGAAACAGACAAATATCGAATGGATTCGTTTACGCTGCGCCCACTGCGATGGCGTCAATGCGGTTTTCCTTCCACAGCATGACACGCAATCAAATGGCCTTGCTCTTCGCTTTCTTCGCTGTCCAATCTCAATATTGGCGTTTCGGTTTTACAGCGGTCGTTGGCGTAGCTGCAACGTCCGTGAAAAGCACAGCCAGATGGCGGATTCAGCGGCGAAGGCAGTTCGCCTTGCAGCTTGATACGCACACGGCGCTTATCCGGTGACAGCTGCGGCGTACTAGACAGCAATGCTAATGTATAAGGGTGTTTTGGGTTCTCGAACAGCTGTTCGCGAGAGCCTTGTTCCACCACTTTACCCAAGTACATCACCATCACGTCATCGGCGATGTGTTCGACCACAGACAAATCGTGGGAGATAAACACATAGCTCAAACCAAACTCTTCCTGCAAATCCATCATCAAGTTCAATACTTGTGCCTGAACGGACACATCCAGTGCCGACACGGGTTCGTCCGCGACAATGACATTTGGGTCGAGCATCAAACCGCGAGCGATGGCAATACGCTGACGTTGACCGCCAGAAAACATGTGCGGGTAACGGTCGTAATGTTCGGTTTTGAGGCCGACTTTCGCCATGATGGAAAGCGCTTTTGCTTTGCGTTCGGCTTTGGACAGTTTGGTGTTAATCACCAAAGGTTCTTCCAAAATAGCGCCGATTTTCTTACGTGGATTCAGCGAACCATATGGGTTTTGGAAAATAATCTGGATCTTCTGACGCAATTTGGCTTGAGCGTCCGCGCTTAATGCCAACAAGTCTTCACCAAGATGGGCCAACTTACCCTTGGTTGGTGTTTCGATCATCGTCAGCATGCGGCCAAGAGTGGATTTACCACAACCAGATTCGCCGACCACCGCAAGGGTTTTGCCTTTTTCAAGATTGAAGCTAATACCATCAACGGCTTTCACTACGGCGTCTGGCTTAAACAAACCTTGTTTGACGTGATAATGCTGCTTTAAATCTTCGGCTTTCAAAATTAAGCGGCTATCGTATGAATGGTCAGACTGATTCATGCGGCTGGTCTCCCCTTCGCGGTCCAATGGCGTGTGGCATTTCACTTGGCGATCAAGGTCGCCTTGGTTCGCAGGTTCTACCTTTGCGGCAATGATCGGTCGCATAAGGACAGCGCGGGCTGAGCAAGCAACCCAACGGGCGATCGTATTGACCTGGAACCACGCCAGGCAAGGCTTCTAGACGAGCTTTACCCGCAGCGGACTCAGGCAAAGAAGCCAACAGAGCTTGCGTGTAAGGATGTCTTGGTGTGCTGAAACCTCTGACGCTGGGCCGGATTCAACAATCTGACCCGCGTACATAACGATCACGCGATGCGCGACTTCGGCGACTAAGGCTAAATCGTGCGTAATCAACACCAAGCCCATTTGCTTCTTGCGTTGTAGCTCGATCAATAGATCAATGATCTGTGCTTGAATGGTCACATCCAGAGCGGTAGTTGGCTCATCGGCAATCAATAAACGTGGATCGCAGGCAATCGACATGGCGATCATCACTCGTTGGCTCATACCGCCAGAAAGCTGATGCGGATAATTGTCCAAACGCGATTCCGGTGCTGGTATGCCCACTTGCGTTAACAACTCAATAGCGCGCGCTTTCAGCTCTTTCTTGCTACCGCCTTGGTGGGTTTTTAACGCTTCCATGATCTGATAGCCCACGGTGAAACATGGGTTTAAGCTGGTCATTGGATCTTGGAAGATCATCGCAATGTCGGAGCCGGTTAGCTTACGACGTTGCTTTTCTGGCATCGCCAACAGATCTTGGTTATCAAATGTCAGTTGATCTGCGCTGACTTTTCCTGGGAAATCGATCAAGCCCATGATGGACAATGAACTGACACTCTTGCCTGAGCCAGATTCCCCAACGATGCCGAGAACTTCCCCTTCTTCGACCTTGTAACTGATGTTATCCACGGCGCGAAAATTGCCGAAGGTAACGCTTAAATTTTCCAACTGTAACAGTGACATAACAACCTCTCTACTGTTTCAACTTGGGATCAAGGGCATCACGCAAGCCATCACCCATGAGGTTAAACGCCAATACTGTGATCAAAATCATCAAACCGGGGAAGGTCACCACCCACCACGCGCGCTGAACAAACTGCAACGCATCGGCCAACATAGAGCCCCACTCAGGGGTCGGTGGTTGTGCGCCAAGGCCAAGGAAGCCCAACGCCGCCATATCTAGGATGGCGCTGGAGAAACCTAATGTTGCTTGCACGATCAATGGCGCTAAGCAGTTTGGCAATATACAAATAAACATCAAACGCAGCGGGCTAGCGCCAATTACGCGAGACGATGTCACATAATCTCGTGACATTTCGGCCATGGTCGCCGCGCGAGTCAAACGGACATAATGCGGTAATGAGACAATGGAAATCGCCAAGGCGGCATTCACAATGCTTGGCCCTAAGATCGCCACGATCGCAATGGCAAGCAACAAGCTTGGCATCGCTAACATGATGTCGACGATGCGCATGATGGCGGTGTCGATCACGCCGCGGAAATAACCTGCGACAAGACCCAATAAAATCCCCATTATCAAAGAAGCCGTAACCGCGACGATACCCACGGCAATCGAAAGGCGTGAACCGTAAATCAAACGAGATAAAATATCGCGACCAACGTCGTCTGTGCCTAAAACGTAAGACCAGTTACCGCCTTCTAGCCACGCTGGAGGCAGCAGTAAAGCATCCCGGTATTGGTCAGAAGGTGAGTGCGGCGCAACAACATTGGCGAAGACCGCCATGAAGCAAATCAGCACAATAAAGGCCAAGCCAGCCACCGCGCCCTTGTTGCTGCTGAAGTAGTGCCAGAACTCTTGTAATGGCGTCATAGGTACTGGTGCAGTGTGTACGCCGTTGTTTGTCGACGTTTCTGTAGAAGTTGTCATAACGTCTCCTTATCGGCTGTGTCGAATGCGTGGGTTAACAATGCCGTAAGTGATATCCACTAAGAGATTCACGACAATGATGATACAAGCGACGATCAAAATACCGCCTTGTACTACAGGATAATCACGGCGTCCGATGGACTCGATTAGCCATTTACCAATGCCCGGCCAAGCGAACACGGTTTCGGTCAGAATCGCACCGGATAACAAAATACCCACTTGCAAACCAATTACGGTAATCACTGGGATCAAGGCGTTACGTAACGCATGAATCACGATGACTCGCCAAGGTGCGATGCCTTTTGCTCGGGCGGTGCGAATATAATCTTCGCTTAATACTTCCAACATAGAAGAGCGCGTCATACGGGCGATAACCGCCATCGGAATGGTGCCGAGCACGATACTTGGTAAAATCAGATGAGACACCGCGGACGAAAACGCGCCTTCTTCACCAGACAATAAAGAGTCAATTAACATGAAGCCGGTAACATCGTCTATCCAATAGACCACGTCGATCCGCCCCGAAACGGGCGTCCAGCCTAAAGTGACGGAAAACACCAACATCAACAGCAATGCCCACCAAAAAATAGGCATCGAATAACCGGTAAGAGAAAACGTCATCACCGAGTGATCAATCACGGTTCCGCGTTTTACCGCCGCAAAAATACCCGCGGGCAAACCAATCAAAATCGCGAAAATAGCGGCACAGAAGGCTAATTCTATGGTCGCAGGAAATAGGGTTAGGAATTCTTTTCATCACGGGCTCACGAGTGATCAAAGAGTTGCCCAAGTCGCCTTGCAATACGCCAGACACATAGCGGAAGTACTGGACGTACAACGGCTGGTCAAAACCAAGTTGTGCACTTAGCTCGGCATGGCGTTCATCGCTCACACCACGTTCGCCGGCCATCACCTCGATAGGATCTCCGGGAATTAAGCGAATTAGGGTAAAGGTCAGCAAGGTAATCCCGATAAAGGTCGGAATGACGAGGCTTAGACGACGGAAAATAAATTGGAACATAAAGGACTGGCTCTCTTGAGATTATGTGATCGAGCAAACCGCTCGGTCAGCAAAACACTTACTCGCGTCCCAGCGAGTAAGTGTTTTGGTTCGTCCGAAGACTTTTTTATCAAAAGTACGACTTCAACATCGATTATTTGCTGACGTTGTAGAAGTAGTGACCACCAAGTGGGTCGATTTTGTAACCTTTCACTTCTTTACGAATTGGCTCGTACACAACAGAGTGAGCAACAGTGATCCAAGGGGCTTCACGTTTGAAGACAACTTGAGACTCTTCGTACAACTTAGTACGCTCCGCTTTGTCAGACGTTTGCTTCGCTTTTAGCAACAGGTCGTTGAACTCTTCGTTACACCACTGGGCACGGTTAGAGCCGCCAACGCCGTCACAACCTAGCAAAACGTAGAGGAAGTTATCTGGGTCACCATTATCACCAGTCCAACCTAGCAACACGGTATCGTGCTCGCCTTTTTTAGAACGGTTTAGGTATTCACCCCATTCGTAAGACACGATCTCTGCTTTTACACCGATTTTAGACCAGTCTTCTTGCATGATTTCAGCCATACGACGCGCATTTGGGTTGTATGGACGTTGTACTGGCATCGCCCAGATGTTGGTTGAGAAGCCATCTGGATAACCCGCTTCAGCAAGCAATTTCTTCGCTTTTACTGGATCGTATGGGTAATCCACAACGTTTTTGTTGTAAGACCACATAGTCGGTGGAATTGGGTTTTTCGCGACTTTACCTGCACCTTGGAACACCGCATCGATGATCGCACTCTTGTCTGTTGCTAAGCTCAGGGCTTGGCGAACACGAGGATCAGTGAAGGGTTTTTTCTGAGTATTAAAGGCCAAATAACCCACGTTCAAGCCTTCTTGGCTCATTAGGTTGATGTTTGGATCTTTTTCCATCTGCTTAAGGTCAGCTGGATTTGGGTAAGGCATCACATCACATTCGCCCGCTTTCAATTTTGCGTAACGAACAGACGCGTCTGGTGTGATAGAGAAGACAAGACGATCGATTTTTGCTTTGCCTTTCCAGTAGTCTTTAAACGCGGTGTAACGGATTAAAGAGTCCTTTTGGTACTGAACTTTTTGGAAAGGACCTGTGCCCACTGGATCGATGTCCAATTTCTCAGGTGTGCCTTTCTTCATGTAAAAATCCGCTTGCTCTTTAGAGAAAATAGACGCGAAGTCCATAGCAAGGTTGGCAATAAAAGGCGCTTCTGGTTGGTTTAGAACAAATTTGACGGTGTAATCGTCAACTTTGACCATTTCTTTGATCAAAGAATCCATACCCATGCCAGTGAAGTACTCATAAGAGCCGCCAGACACAGTGTGGTATGGGTTGTTTTTGTTGCCTTGGCGGTCGAAAGTGAAAATCACATCGTCGGCGTTAAAGTCACGTGTTGGTGTGAAGTCTTTAGAAGAATGGAACTTCACGCCTTTACGCAAATGGAAAGTGTATTCAAGGCCATCGCTAGACACATCGTAGCTGGTTGCTAAGCCTGGCTCTGTTTCAGTCGTACCCAATTTGAATTCGACTAAACGGTTGAACATGTTTTTAGACGTGGCATCAAAAGTGGTACCCGCAGTATAGAACGCTGGGTTGAAGCCTTCAGGGCTTCCTTCTGAACAATAAACCAAAGTGGAGGCAGCGTGAGCGGATGTGCCGATTGCTCCAGCAGCCATAAGTGCAAGCGTCAGTTTTGCTAACCCTTTTTTCATTGTAACTCTCCATTAGCATAATTATATTCGTGTCGAACACGTGGGAAGTCGAATCAAGGTATTCGTTACTTTTGTGATTGTCTCGGGTAGGTAAAGAGTCTTCTTTGCAGTGCGTTTCTTTACAGTTTAAAAAAACAAACCCCATTCAAACTCCTAGTTCGAATGGGGTTGTCCTGCCTCGTCCTTGAGCCCCCTTTAGCTATAAACGATGGAACTGAATGAACAGAACCATCAAAAACAGCGTCTCTGAAGAGTACTGAAGCCAATTTAAATAACCAATCGAAATAACGATATGGCCTATGCGTGTAACGAATACAGAATTTGCATAACAGCGGGGAAGCCTTGAAAACAATGGTTTTGCAGGAAAATTGACGCGTAAGGAATAGGGAAAAAAAGGATTATTTATTTTAGAAAACAGAAAAAAATGAAAAACGAGAGATTGAAAGAAGGTTTTTAGCGAGTTTTTGTATGGCTAAAAAGAGAACAACCCCTCCTTAATCCTCCCCTTGAAGATAAGGGGAGGAAACAAGCAACACCAGTTACTTTTTATCGAGTGCCTTTATTAGGACAGACGTGTCTTGGCGACCTCGGCCTTCTGCGATCAATGCCTGATAATCTTGATCAACGGCTTGTGTTAATGGAATCTTGAGTCCCATTTTCTCTGCTTGCGCAAGACACAGACCTAAATCCTTATGCATCCATTCGATGGCGAAGCCAAAATCAAACTCTTCTTTTGCCATGGTTTCGCCACGGTTTTCTAATTGCCAAGAGCCTGCGGCCCCGTATTTTAGCGTATCGACTAAGGTCGCAATGTCCAAGCCTGCTTTCTGAGCAAAGCGAATCCCTTCGGACAAACCGGATAAGACGCCGCCAATTAAAATCTGATTGACCATTTTGGCGATCTGACCATTTCCTACCGGCCCCATTAAGCGAGTGGCTTTGGCGTAACAATCAAGCACGGGCTGTGCTCGTTCGAGGTCGCTGTCTGTACCACCAATCATCACCGTTAACACGCCGTTGACGGCGCCCGCTTGGCCGCCTGAAACCGGCGCGTCCATGAAGAAGAAACCGCGCTCTTGAGCGGCTTGATGCAACTCTTTTGCTACTTCAGCAGACGCGGTGGTGTGGTCTATAAACAGCGTGCCTGCTTTTGCTTGCTGGAAGGCGCCATCAGCGCCCAAATAGACGGCACGCAGATCATCGTCGTTACCTACGCAGGTTAATACAATGTCGGCGTCTTTTGCCGCTAGTGCGGGCGTGGTAGCAAAGGTTCCTGTGTATTCCTCACGCCAGTTTTGTGCCTTTTGAGTCGAGCGGTTAAACACCACAACATCATGGCCTGCGTTGCTGACGTGTCCAGCCATTGGGTAACCCATGGTGCCAAGTCCGATGAAGCTCACTTTCATTGCTTTTCTCCTTACTGCATTGATTCAAGTTGTATTAAATCATACGGATTTATAGGTTGATTACGAGGTACAAAAAATGCTGAAACACAGCATACAGACGCAAAAAAGAGCGTTTTTTGGGCAAATGAAGCGAGGGACAGAAAAATAGAGCTTGCGCACTTACCCTGTGGATAACTTTGTGCAAGAAAAAAATGGCGAGCGATTATTTCGTAAAAATGCCGGAGTTTGTAAATAATCGTGCATATTTTGTACGATTTGTGTGCGTTCCTTCGGCTCAGTTTGGCATTGAGCAGATTGTCAATAGGGAATCTCAACAAAAAATCAGATTTTGATCCCGTCAATTTTTTGTGTTGAGATCGGTTCTCTTTTGAAACGCCGGCATTTCATTTTTAAAATTCAAATAAAAACGATAAAAAACAGTGAGTTGAGATCAAACTTTAGTCTTTATTAAATCGTGCAACGCGTGTGCTAAGGCCTCATTGGCCTGAGCGTCCAAGTGCACACCATCTACCTCGCTGGGCTGTAAAATGCCCGCTGCATTGAGGAAAATACATTTGTTGTGAACCGCCATATCTTGGTAGTGCTGGTGAAAATGTTGTGATTTTTCAATGGCACCCGCGAAACTTTCGGCCATAGCCCCTGTTGGGGATAAAATATTTGGCGGCGCGATGACCACCAAGGTCGGGTTAGGGAAATCGTGCGAATTCGGCATTCTTGACTTTTCAATCAGCTTTTCTACGCCTTTTGCCGCTTCATAGGCGCCCACATTGAAATGTCGCTTAAGATCGTTGGTGCCCAACATCAAGATTACAATATCGACTGGTCCAAAGGTTTCCAAAGCGGCTTGTAAATACGACAGACCGTTTCGGCCTTCTAAAAAGGGGTCATTCCAGATAGTGGTTCGACCCGGCAAACCAAAGTTAATAACCTGATGATGTTTGCCCAGCAGCTCATTTAAAATAGTGGGCCAACGTAGATGTTTGGGATACCGTCCGCCATTCGGAATGCTGCCCCAAGTAAGGGAATCGCCGTAACACAGAATCGTTGCCATGATCCTCTCCTTGCTTTTTTATTTGTCATTCGTTAGTGTAGTTAAAACAGAGCGTCTTCGAGCGAATATCACGCGCATTTTACGTTCGTGTTTACTGACAAATAACAATGAGAGCCAACGAGGCCCCAATGACAACGACTGACCCCCAATATTCGTCGCATGACGCGATCCATTCTGCGTTTGCGCGATTAAAACGCACGGCGCAGCAAACACCCTATCCTTTAGCGGAGAATCGCCTGCATTGTCTGCAGCAGCTGCAAGAGGCAATACAAGACCATGAAATAGCCTTGTTGGATGCGTTGCGAGCAGATTTTGGTCATCGTGCTCACGAGGAATCTCGATTGTTGGAGTTGGTGCCATTATTGGGAGAAATCAAACACGCTAAACGGCATCTTAACGCTTGGATGAAACCGTCCAAGCGTCGCGTCCACATGAGTGCCTTGCCTGCCAACGCTCAGGTGTTCTATCAGCCGAAAGGCGTGGTGGGTGTGATCTCACCTTGGAATTATCCGGTATTGCTGTCTCTAGGGCCTTTGGTGGGCGCATTAGCCGCGGGCAATCGAGTGATGCTGAAACTGTCGGAGTTTTGTCCTGCGACCAATCGAGTGATACGCGATATCGTGATGCGTGCCTTAGGGGAAGACTGGGTTGACGTAATAGAAGGCGAAGCTGACATCGCAAATGCGTTTAGCTTGCTGCCGTTTGATCATCTTTTGTTTACGGGTTCGACATCGGTTGGCCACATTATTATGCGCAATGCAGCGGAGCGTTTAACACCGGTGACATTGGAACTGGGCGGCAAGTCGCCTGTGCTGGTAGCGCCATCGGCGGATTTGAGAGACACCGCTAAAAAGTTGGTGTTTGGAAAACTCCTTAACGCAGGGCAAACCTGTGTCGCTCCAGACTATGTGTTGTGCCATCGCGATCAAAAGTCGTCATTGATTGACTATATAGAAGAGGAACTCGCGGCGTATTACCCGAAAGGCGTGCTGAGCCCTGATTATACCAGCGTGATCAATGAACGTCAGTTAGGGCGTTTACAGGGCTATTTAGACGAAGCCAAAGCCGCTGGCGTGCAGTGCGATAATCTCATGCCAAAAGGGCCAGAGACCCGTGACGGTAAACTGGCGTTTCATGTTCTGCACGAACCAGATGACGCGTTAAAAATAATGCAAGACGAGATCTTTGGACCGCTGTTGCCAGTGCTTATCTACGACGACATGGCCGATGCACTCGCGTACATTCAGCAACGGCCTAGGCCGTTGGCTTTGTATCTTTTTACTCAGCAAGCGACAGATCGCACTCAGTGTGAAGCGCACACAATCAGCGGCAGCTTGGTCATCAATCATACCCTAATCCAAGTGGCGCAAGCCGACCTGCCTTTTGGCGGCATTGGTGCGTCTGGCATGGGGTCGTATCACGCAGAAGAGGGTTTTCGCACCTTTTCCCACAACAAGTCGGTATTACACAAGCGTGGTATTAACCTGCTGGCGTTGTTTCGCCCACCTTATGGGCGTGTTATTCATCGCTTGGTGGCGAGGTTTTGGCCGCTTCTGTGATGGAAAAGGGTGGGCAACCGGCTTGGTTTCACCCATAAAAAATCCCACGATGATGCCTCGTCGTGGGATTTTTTGTTCTGTTGCTGGTTTATTTCAACGCATTGAGTCGGTTGGCAATGGCGTCGATTTCTTGGCTCATGCGGCTAAGATGGCTGGAGTCGCTGGCGTTGCTGCCAGTCAATTCCTGCAATCGGGACACAAACATGCTCAAATCTTGCGACACTTTTTGTTGTTCGCCAGCGGCCACAGAAATTTGCGTTGCTTGGTCGGTGATCTGAGAGAACGCGTTCACGACCTGCTGCAAATGCGCAGCGGTCGATTCGGCCGTGGCCACGGCACGCTCGGTTTCACTTTGTCCCAGTTCCATTGAGCTGACCGATTCTTTCGATGCGATCTGTAAGCGCCCAAGGACTTGCTCAATTTCCATCGCGGAGCTTTCACTCTTCGCCGCAAGGTTACGGACTTCGTCAGCAACCACGGCAAAGCCGCGACCTGTTTCACCCGCACGAGCGGCTTCTATTGCGGCGTTCAGTGCCAATAAGTTGGTTTGCTCGGCGATGTCACGAATCACGCTTAACATACCATTGGCGCGGCGGCTGTCTTCGTCGAGTTTCAGGATGTTGGTTTGTGCTTGTGTCATGGCGCTGGTGAGCGAGCGCATGGTTTCGATCACGGTGCTCATCTCTTTGCCGCTGTTGCGCACATCAGTATGAATGCGCTCCACAGTGTCTTTGGTCTCGTTGGCGTACATGGCCACATCGTGCGATGTGGCACCCAGTTCTTCTGTCGCTGCGGCTAACGTGGTGTTCTCATCGCTCAAGCTGTTGGCTTTGCTCAAGAAGTCATTGCTGAATGTGCTCAAGCGTCCTGCGTCTTTCACCAGGTTGGCAGATTCGATGTGAATTTGTTCTAGCAACTTTTTCAATTTATCGCCGTAAGCATTGACGGCTTGGCGCAAATCGCCCAATTCATTCAAGGTGCCTACGTCCAGTTCTTGCGTGCTGCCACCGTCGGCCAGCTCTTGTATTTGCTGAGTGGTTTGGTTGATTTTACTCAGCAAACTGCGGAAGTAAGAAATCGCAATGATGCTCACAATAATCAACAAAGCACCAATCACCAGCATGAGGAATAATCCCATGCTTTGGGCAATTTCTGTCATGCGGGCTTTTGGAACCACCAAGCCAACTGTCCAGCCGGTTTGAGGGTGTTTAAATAAGTCAACGTAAGCGGCGCCTTCTAAAATGTCATCGTGATCGATGGAAACTATTTGGTTTTTTCCTGCCAGTTTGCTCAATGCTGGTTTTAACCAAGGGGATTGCTCGCCAAGTTCTGTGGCGGTGAGCATGCTGCCATCGCTTTTAACTAGATTGGCTTTGCCTTTTGGAAAGCTAAGGACTTGCCCTGTTTGGTCAATGGCAAACACATAGCCTTGGTTTTCTGCGCCATATTGTTCTAGTGTGTCGGTAATGCCATCCAGCATCATGTCGACGGTAGCGACACCGGTAAACTTGCTGTCTTCTTTCATTGGAATGGTACAGGTCACCATAGGGATGTTGGTAACTGGATCAATGTAGGCTTCTGACCAAGCGCAGCGATTGACAGGGGAGGTTTTCCCAACGCTGTACCAGCCTTCATTATGGTAGCCCGATCCGGCAGGGTCGTTGTAATCATCTAGGTAGCTCATTTTGCTGCCATCGCGCCCCCAGAAAAAACTGCGGCGCTCAGTACCTTGAGTAAAGGCCGAAGGCTCTGGCCAGATGCCGCCACCCGCGATGCTTTTGTCATCGTGATTATTGATGATGTTAGGGAAAACTTTTTTGAACAAGGCTTCGTCTTTTGGGAGCTGAGTGCTGGCCAAAGCGAGTGTGCTGGTTAAAAGTTGGATTTTTTCGAGTTTGGCGCTGAGAAGTTCGCTCAGGCCTTTTTGGTTGACGGAGATTTGCTGTTGGCGTTCGGCCGTTAGGTCGGGTTTTACTTTCGTTTCAATAACAAGATAAATACTGGCAAGCGCGAGCAAAAGAATGATCACTAAGCCAATGTTTATTTGTTGTCGGATTCTGATCGGTGATTTCATAGCAACCTCAATCTTCGCAACATGGGGGATAACTAAAACAATAGTCTGATACAAAGACCAAGGGCAAGCGCATTTTTTACACAAATTGTAATAATAATAAAAAAGAAGACGTCCGAATGGTCGGGGTCTCATCGTTTACATCGGCGTATTCGCATTAATATAGGAGTATTGGATGAAGTCATTTTTTCTGTTCTTTACGTTCACACTAATCCTCGGCTGCAGCAATAAAGATGTGTACAGCAATTTGCAGCGCAGTCATGCGTTTTCGTGCCAGTCGTTAAAGGCGACACAACACGAGGAATGTATGAGTCAATACAGCGATTCATACGAAGATTACACCGCAAAACGCAATGGGACGTTGCGCCCATAAATTATTCTTTATTGCGGCTGGTTTTGTGCGGGTGCTCGCGCTAGCATGAGGAAATTTTCTGCGGAGCCTTGTCCATGTTTCAACTTGTTCTTCTTAGTAATCAACAACATATTGATGTGGGCAATGTATCGCTGTCTGCTGAATTAATGGGTTTGCCGAAAGACATTCCGATCAGCGTACAGCAGACGTGTTTAATGGGCGGTAAACAAGCGGGCTCCCGCTTGATCACATTAACCGTCGGCGATTCTGTGGTGCGCGTGGTGCCGACTCGCGGCATGGCGGTGTTGGATGTGCTCAGAAAGAATAAAACCGGAAAAGACGTGCGCTTTGGTTGGGATTCACCAGTCAAAGAAGTCGTTCACCCAAGCTTTATTAATCAAGAAGCCTCTGGCGGCATTGGCTGGTTGGATGGTTTTAATGAGATGGTCGTGCGTTGTGGGTATCAATGGGCAGGTCACCCAGGTCAAGATGGCGATGAGTTTTTGACCTTGCATGGTCGTATTCAAAATACGCCTGCCGACGAGGTGGTTCTAGAGGTAGAGCAAGTGCCGCCGTATCGAGTGAGTTTGCGTGGGCGCGTCGATGAAAAGCGTTTTAAGTTTACGAATTTCGAGCTACACACTGTCTTGTCACTGGCGCCGGACGAGCCATATTTGCTGGTTGAAGACACCTTGGTCAACAAAGGCAGCTATCCCCGAGAGTACCAAGCCATTTACCACAATAATTTTGCTCAGCCTATTCTGGAAAATGGGGCGCAACTGCATGTTCCCGTGGCGGAGTTATCGCCGTTTAACGACTACGCTGCAGGCGGATTGAATGATTGGAATAAGATGCCTGCGCCAACCCAAGACTTTGATGAAATGGTGTTTAATATTCGCCCGTTGAGTGACGAGAAGGGCTTTTCTCATGCCTTGTTACACAGCGCTAACGCGAGCCATGGTATTGAGGTGAGTTATCAGACCGACACCTTGCCAGTGCTGACCGTGTGGAAAAATACGGACACACTGGAGCAAGGTTACGTGGTGGGCATCGAGCCGGGCACCAGCTTCGCGTATAACCGTTTTTATCAGCGCGGATTGGGCTTGGTGCCGACGATTGCGGCTGGTGAGTCAAAACACTTTGTGGTGCGTTTTGGTTTGTTAACCAATGAAGATCAAGTCCAAGCAAGTATGGCGAATATCGCGCAATTACAAGGTACGCAAACGGCTCAAATATTGCCTACGCCGATTGTGCGCGTTGGTGAGTCATAGCGGTTCGAAAATAGCGCTCCCAATCGCCTGCTTCCATGTACGGTGCGTGGTCTAGGGATTGGTTGTAAACATAAATCCAGCCTCGACCGTAAGGGGAGAAAACGCGCTTTCTAATGTACAAAGAGCTATCGGGCGTGTTTGGGTCATAGCCTTCAAGCTGGTCCAAAGACGCCAGTATTTCGTCTGATACGTCGTACCATTCCACACGGATGCGTCCGCTTTCATCGTGAGTCGATACGATACCGGGAAAGTCGCCAAGGTTGTGCATACGAAACCCAGTCAACCAGCCTAATCCGATGCGTTTGCATTCTGACAATACGGTGTGATTATTCAGCCCCTCGCGAAGCGTTCCATATACGGCAACAATGTTTGTAGGCATGTTGAATTCCATCTAATACGAGTCAAAGTGTACACCATGAACGTGCCGAGGCGTCATTTCAAGAGCGACTGACCGAAATTACATTGTGATGACATAACCTTGATGTATTCATGAAGTTCGCCGCATTTTCCTGTCTTTTCTTATACGTTTTACGCCTTAGGTGCATGGCTTTTTTCATGATCGAGCAACCAACGTTTGCGCTCTAGACCGCCAGCGTAACCCGTCAAACTGCCGTCTTTACCGATGACACGATGACAGGGGATGACAATGGCGACGCGGTTCATGCCGTTGGCGCGGGCGACCGCTCGCACGGCTTTGGGGTTATTTAATCGAGTGGCTTGCTCTTGGTAACTGGCGGTCTCGCCATAGGGAATGGTGCCGAGCATTTGCCAAACGCCATTTTGGAAGTCGGTTCCTGGTGTGTGCAGCGGCACGCTGAACTCGGTTCTGCTGCCCAAAAAATACTCTTCTAACTCTTGCTTTAGTTGCGTGATGTGCGCATTTTCGCCTGCCATGATGGGGGCTTTCAAGCGACGTTGTAGGTCTTCAAATTCGGTTTCTAGCATGCGTCGGTCGACGAATTCTAGTAAGCAAATGCCTTCGTCTGTGGCGCAAACGAACATGGGACCAATTGGGGTGGTTAATCTGTCGATTAATATCACAGCGTTCTCCAAATGCAGAGTCGGCGAATGGCCGAGTAATTTTTTAAAAGTGTAACCGAAACCGCTTAATGAATCGTAACCCGAATCCAGTGCCGTATGCGTGGCGGTTTTGCCCGTTTTTAACTCCTGAAACGCGTGGTTTATTCGAAACATACGTTGGAAAGTTTGAAACGTCATACCGTAATGTTGGTTGAACCAGCGGCGTACGAAAATAGGGCGAATGCCCGCTTCTCTTAATTGTTGATCGGTGATTTTAGTCTTGGTGCTGTCTCGCACTAGGTGCATGGCGGCTTGCACTTCAGGGGGGCTTCGAACGCATTTTCAGTGGGGCGACAAACTTTGCAAGGCCGAAATCCTGCGTCCATGGCGTCTTTGAACTGGGTGTAAAACTCGACGTTTTCGCGTTTCGGTTTGCGTGCTCGACAGGTCGCAATACAAAAAATAGAGGTGGTTTTGACCCCCACAAAAAACGTCCCGACAAAGCTGGGTTCTCGGTTTAATAGGGCTTCATAGTATCGGTCGGCTTGTTTTTGGTCGGTAATGCGCATGGGGTGATCCGCTTGGCTGAATATCGTGAGAGAGCGTGCCTGATAGACCTAGGTTAGCGTGCTTTAATCTGCAGCAACAACCGAAAACTGGACGAGTATTTTATTACGTCGACGACTAAGTGTACGAATGTGTCATGAATATTGAATTTACTGCACCAATCAAGCGTAAATGTGTATTTGTTTGATGATATGGCCTATTTTGGTTTTATTTAATGATGCTTTATAAGGACGTTATATGCTTGGTACGATAGTGCTTCAATCCCCAAAGAAGTCGACGCATTTATTTTTATTGTTTCATGGTGTGAATGCCACCCCTGAAAGTTTACACCCGATCGCAACGATGTTGGCTCGATCCTATTTACACGCCGCGATTGTCTTGGTACAGGCGCCCTATGCATCTGATTTTGGTCAAGGTTATCAATGGTTTTCTGTCCAAGGTGTGACCGAGCAGAATCGCACACAGCGAGTTGAAATGGCGATGCCTGCTTTTGTTGAAACGGTACGTAATTGGCAGAAGAAAACGGGAGTGAATGCCGAGCAAACGACCTTAATTGGCTTTTCGCAAGGGGCGATTATGGCCTTGTCTTCGACACAAATGGTCGAGGACGTGTTAGCGGCAAGAATTGTGGCTTTGTCAGGGAGGTTTGCTACATTGCCCAAAAAAGGGGTCGATCAAACCCAAATTCATTTTATTCACGGCGATCAAGATAACGTGATCGATCATCGAATATCCCGAATCGCTCACGAAGCACTGTTGGCGCGCGGCGTGATGACCACGTATGACCTTATTCCCCATCTTGCGCACAGTGTGGACCAAACCGCTATTATGAGCTTATTCCAACGTTTGTCTGACGGTAAGTAACAGAAAGAATCTTTTGTCAGTCCACGCAATTCTCCTTATTATTCGTCCCTCTTTTTTACTCCAGCTTCTAATAAGAACAATGTAAGGACAATGTTATGGATTACAGTGTATTCACGGTTTCGCTTTTAATTGGTACTGGCTTTCTTGCTGGCATCATTAACACCTTGGCTGGTGGTGGCTCCAATCTGACGTTACCCGCTTTGATGGTAATGGGAATGCCCGCTGACATTGCGAACGCGACGAATCGTGTTGGGGTGTTTTTGCAGAATGTGGCGGCGACGTTTGGCTTTCGTAAAGCGAAGAAGCTGGATAATGCAGACATTCTTCCTGTGATGATTCCGTCGCTACTTGGCGGTGTTGTCGGTGCCTTTGCGGCCAGTTATGCGCCAGAAGCGTGGCTGAAACCCTTGTTATTAAGCGCCATGATTGGCATGACGGTCATCATGATTGTGCGACCCACCATGATTGCGCCGCCAGAAGGCACAGTGCCGTTCAAAGTGTCAGAAAAGCCAAGTGCTTGGATCGCTTTGTTTATCGCCGGTGTCTACGGTGGTTTTGTGCAGGCGGGGGTGGGTTTTATTTTGATTGCTGCGTTGGCTGGTACATTGCGTTATGACCTTGTTCGTACCAATGCGTTGAAAATGGTCTGTACGCTTGGCTTTACCGCCTTGGCGCTAGGCGTGTTTATTTGGAATGACCAGATCCTTTGGATTCCGGGGCTGATCCTAGCCTCCGGCACTATGCTGGGGTCTTATCTTGCGGTAAAAATGGCGATCAAGGCCAATCCTAAGCACTTAAAATGGTTTCTGTTTATCATGACAGTTTGTGGTAGTGCCGCGGCATTGTTGAGCGATTAGTTTGGCATAAAGACTGATTTCTTCTTCTATTGATTGTATAAAGTAAAAACATACCCCATTTAGGGGGGATGTTCAAAAATTGTATAAATAACGATCTGTTTTTCGATGGAAAAGAAAGTACCAAATATTATTTGGTCTGCTTGGAGTAAGCGTGGTTATTCGATATTTAGAGCAAGCGTTTGGGGTGGCGTCTTCGCATCCTGATTTTCGCTTCAGAGGCTTTTTGTTTTCAGCCCTTATATTAATTTCGTCGGGTTTTGGCTTCTTTAGTTTCTATAACGCCGTGATTGATTTTTATCCTCCGATGCTGATCGCCGATTTAATCGGTTTTTTCTCTTGTTTCATCGGCGGCTACTATTTGCTGGTGAAAAAACAGCCCAAAGTGGCCGCAGCCATTTTGCAGTTGATCGTTACGCTCATTACCTTTTTGTTTATCTTGGTGGATGGAAACGAAGAGTTTGCCCTTGCGTTTGCTTTTTTCACTCCAGTAATGGGAGCCTTTCTTTTAGGCTATAAATTTGGGTCAATATTGAGTGTTATTAACTTTGTTGGTATTTTTTATTTTTGTTTTACGCAAATGGATACTTGGCAGCCAGCGCCTTTTCTCCCTATCAATCTAATACATTTCTCTTTTGTTTATATCATTCTTTTGATTGTGTCCTTCTACTATGACTCTAGCCGTAGTAAAGCCTACCAAATGTTGGCAGAAGCTAATGTAAAACTACAAGAGCTTGCGACAACTGACGCTTTAACGAAATTACGCAATCGTCGTTATATTGACGATGCGCTACTAAATGCTACCAGTGATCGCTACATTGCGATGATCGATGTTGATGACTTTAAAAAAGTGAATGATCAGTTTGGTCATGATCAGGGTGATAAAGTATTGATCGAGCTTGCTAATGTTTTAAAAAGTAATGTCGACCCGCAGGATGTCGTAGGCCGTTGGGGCGGTGAAGAATTCATTATTATTTTTGCAGAGCAAAACCTCGCTCGATTAGAAGAAACGCTAAAGCAGATGAATCAAAGTGTTGCGAATACGAATTTTGCCATTGAGCAGCCGGTTACTATCAGCATTGGATTAGCTAGCCATAATGCCAGTAAGCATCGTGAGTGCGTACGCGCCATGGATCAAGCACTGTATAACGCCAAAGCTTGCGGAAAAAATACGTATAGTATTAGCTTTGCCGTTTAGCGCAAACGCGTCTGATTTTTCCAGTATCCATGTCTATTGTTTTGGCGGTTTTAGCACCGAAGGTATTTGGGTACGAGCAATGGTTAGTGCGGGGATGGTTTGATTCGCCACTCAAATGTTCCCCGCTTGTTAGCTTAGGAAGAGGCCACTTGTTCATTACCTTGGTTTGATGGACTACGTTTTAACACCAGTACCATTAATAGTCCAAGCAAAGCTGTTCCTGCACCCGCTAAGGCGACCGAAGGTAATCCAAGTCCTGCACTTATTACACCGCCGCCCAATACTGCCCCAACGGCATTGCCTAAGTTAAACGCGCCAATGTTCATGGCGGAAGCAAGGTTCGGCGCTTCGCTGGCTTCATGAACCACCAAAGACTGCAGCGGTGGAACCACGGCAAAACTGGCAATTCCCCAGAGGAAAACCAGAGGCACAACGATAATTGAAGAAGACATGGTTGCGGCAAAAATAATCAACAGTAGAATCACCGCGATTAACGACACAATCAAGGTGCCAAACAGTGAACGATCCGCATAGCGCCCACCAAGAATATTGCCCACCGCAAGGCCTACGCCGTAAAGCACCAGCATGGCCGTCACGAAGGTTGTCGAGGCATGGGTTTCTTGCTGCAAGATTGGCACAATGTAGGTAAATACCGTAAACATCGAACTAGCCCCCACCACAGTTAATAGCAACGCTGCCAAGACTGGGCCTCTACTTAACACGGTCAATTCATTACGAATGTTCGCTTTCTCTTGATTGACCAACGGAGGCAAACTGACTCGTAGCGCCACCATTGCTACTAAACCAATAGCCGCAATGCCAAAAAAAGCATTTCGCCAACCAAATGTCGTTCCGACAAAGCTCGCTAATGGCACGCCACCAATGGTGGCTATGGTGAGGCCCGAAAACATCGCCGCGACTGCCCCAGCACGTTGATTCGGCGGCACCAATTGGGTCGCTACTACAGCACCCACGCCAAAAAACACGCCGTGATTGAACGACGTAATGATGCGTCCAATCATCAACGCACTGTAACTGTCGGCCAACGCACTGATTAAATTGCCGATGGTAAAAATCCCCATGGACAAAACCAGCAGACGACGGCGAGGCATGTTTGCAAACAGCAAGGTCATGACTGGCGCACCAATTAATACACCAAAGGCGTAAGCGCTGATAAGCATGCCAGCCGTTGGAATAGAGACGCCTAAGTCGTTTGCAATCACTGGCAACATTCCCATGGGGGAAAATTCTGTGACACCAATTCCAAAAGCACCAATGGCTAGAGCCATCAATGGAAAGTTAATCTTCATATTACTCTCTCGTTTATTTATGATATGAGGGAATATAACGAGATAACAAATACCCGAATAGTGGGCAAAAAAGCGATTCTGTTTTGCATTGGATTCACAAATGAAGCAAATAAAAGTAGATAAGACCACAGAGATGGAAACCTTCCTAACCGTCGCAACGACAGGCAGTTTGAGCGGCGCCGCAAGAGCACTCGGTTTCACGCCGTCGGCGGTAAGCCGAATGATGACAAGAATAGAAAAGCGTTTAGGTGTAAGACTGCTCGTCCGTTCTACTCGTAAACTTTATTTAACCAGCGAAGGGGAATCCTATGCGCTTGCGGCACGGCGTATTCTGAAAGATCTAGATGAGACCGAACGCGCCATTGCCGATCGTGCGAATCCCAGTGGATTGATCAAAGTCAGTACCGCGACGGCGTATAGTCGTTTGACCATGATTCCCTTATACAAAGAGTTTTTAGAGCGTTATCCCAAGATCAAAATCGAAGTCGAAGTGAGCGATAAGATTAGCAATGTGGCGGATGGTCACATTGATGTCGCGATACGTTTTGGTCCTTTACCTGATAGTAACTTAACCGCAAGGCGCCTAGGTGAAACAGGCAGAACCGTTGTCGCATCGCCGAGCTATTTGGCGCAAGCTGGCGTCCCAAAAACACCAGCCGATTTGCAGCACTTTAACTGTTTGGATTTCAGCTTTCAGCGGCTAGAGCCTGGCTGGCCATTCCGTGAGAACGGAGAAGATTACATCCTACCGATACAGGGCAACATGACCTCCAACAATGGTGAAACGCTGGTGGAACTGGTGATGGCGGACATTGGTATCACTCGAGTTGGCAATTTTCATATTCAACAAGCTCTCGCATCGGGTCAACTCGTTCCCTTGTTAGAAGACTTCAACCCGCAGGACAAAGAAGTCATCCACGCCGTATTTATCGGTGGACAACACATGCCAGCCAGAGTGCGAGTCTTTGTCGATTATTTGGTTGAGAAAATGGCTTCAAATTCCTAGAGAGTCTTGATTCCTCAAACCTCTCCCGCATTCAGCAGCATGCCTTGCGGGCTGGTGTCGAATAACAAGACGCGATTTAGATCCACCGATAACGAAATATTCTCTTGGCGTTTAACGTGGGAGCGTAGGTCGAGTCGGGCTTTGGTGTCTTCGCCGCCGAGCTTAAACATGATTTCTTTGTCGAAGCCGAGGTTTTCTACCAGTTCTACTTGTATGTCGTTGAATTCAAATAGGTTGTCACTTGGCGATCTCTTTAAAGACAAAGCGCTGTCTTCAAAGAAGTCAGGGCGAATGCCCACTAATACCGTGTCGTGGGATTTTAGGTCGTGTAAGTCCACATTGGCGATTTTCGCCGCTGGCAGTCGGTAGTTGTCGAATACCAGATCGTCGCCTTCTATCTTGGCTTCGATCAAGTTCATCGCTGGAGAACCAATAAAGGTTGCGACAAAGGTGTTGGTCGGCTGTAGGTAAATTTCCATTGGCGTACCGACTTGTTCGACAATGCCATCTCGCATCACCACGACTCTATCGCCTAAGGTCATAGCCTCGATCTGATCGTGGGTAACGTAGATCGCCGTCATGTTGTATTGATGCTGAATGCGAGCGATTTCCGTACGCATGTGATGGCGCAGTTTGGCGTCTAGGTTAGATAAGGGTTCATCAAACAAATACACATCCGCATCGCGAGCCAATGCTCGTCCCATAGCAACTCGTTGACGCTGACCGCCGGACAAATCCGCCGGTTTGCGATCCAAATAATCGTCGAGCTTGAGCATTTCCGATACATCGGCGAGTTTCTCTTTAATGGTTTCCGCGTCTGCACCAGACTTTTTCAAGCCAAAGACGATGTTCTCTCGCACTGACATATGCGGATACAAGGCGTAGTTTTGAAACACCATGGCGATGTTGCGCTTGTGTGGTGGCAAATCATTAATGGCACGTTGGCCAATTTGTATTTCCCCTTGGGTGATGTCTTCCAAGCCAGCTACCATGCGTAGAGTGGTACTTTTACCACAGCCACTTGGGCCAACCAGCACTACAAATTCACCGTCTTTTACTTCTAAATTGAGGTTCTTCACTATCGGCAAGTTGCCATAAGATTTATTTACGTTACGTAAAACAACTGAGCTCATAATTCTTCTCCTGCAAAACTACTGCACTCGATGATACTCGCGTCAAAAGATCGCTCAAAATGCTCATTTATAACTATAAACTCCGCTTTTTCGCTCACTTTTTCCTTGTCTGATCTTCGCTCGTGACGTTTTGTCATTTTGTTATTCGTTAACCTTTCAAAAAATATCCATCGCAATAGTCATATTTAGCCTTTCACGCCGCCGTCTGTGAGGCCGCCCGACAAATGTTTATTTGCCAACATGAAACAAATCACCACGGGCAATAGCGTCAACATGGACGCGGCCATGATGCGATCCCAAATGGCGTTTTTCGAGGTGAACAGAGTTTGCAATGCCAGCGGCAAGGTTTGAAAATCTTGGTATTGTTTGAGGAACACGGAAGCAAACAAATACTCGTTCCAAGCGATGACAAAACAATAGATAAACACGGTAAACAGCATGGGTTTTGATAAGGGCATGATGATGCGCCAGAAGGCTTCTACCCTTGAGCAACCGTCCATCATCGCCGCTTCTTCTAGTGAGAAGGGAATGGTACGGAAGTAATTGCCTAGCATGTACATTGCAACGGGCAGAGTCTGAATCAGATAGATCAAAAACAGACTGAAAATCGTCCCCGCGGCACTGGAGGCCAAGCCGACGTTAACGCTCATTTGATAAAGCGGAACCATCAGCAACACGCCGCCAACCATGTAGACAAACAAGACGCCGTTTGCCATCAAGGATTGCGCTGGGAAACGTAAGCGGGCAATGGCGTACGCCGCGAGAGAGGCCAAGAAAGTCGAGCAAATCCCTGTCACGAAGGAAATCACAAAGGTATTGAGCATGTAGCGCCCGAACGGAAACACATCACCGCCGGAGCTAAACTTCGCCAAGAGCTTTTGCTTCTGTTCCTCTGACAGCGCCGGATTATTCAGCAAGCGCTGCACACTGGCTGGTACGTCGACTTCTTTGGGTGGCATTAAACCGAGTAATTCTTTGTAGGCATCCAAGTGTAAGACACGAGGAATGAGCGATGGATTCCCCCAATCTATCGGGTGTTTTAACGAGGTCGAAAGAATCTGCAAGAATGGAAACACGCAGAAAACCACTAAAGCAAGCACCAAGGTATACAAGATCACCGATTGGGTGGTTGAGCGTTTGTTCATCATATTCTTCCCCTACCACTTAAGGACTTTACGAACGTACAGCCAAATTAAACCGACCAGCACGAGTAATTGAATCACCGAAATCGCCGCTGCTACGCCTTGATCGACGATGCCTGCGAACGCTTGGTAATAGGTGAAAATCGGTAAAGTTTCCACATTCGGAGCGAGCAAATAAACGTCCTCGAAGCGGTTTAAATTCCAAATGACACGCAGCAATACCACAGTCGCAATGACGAATCTCAGCTCTGGCAAAGTCACGTGCCAAAAACGCCCCCAGGCGTTTTGCCCGTCTATTGCGGCCGCTTCGTATAAGTCTTTTGGCACGCTTTGCAATTTAGCGAGAAACAGCAAATAGGCGATAGGAAAATGCTTCCAAATATCGAATATGATCACCACAAACAAAGCAGAATCTGGATTACCGATGAGATTTTTCCCCGAGTGTCGGTCAGGTGCAAAACATCGACCACCACATGGTTATAAATGCCGTTTACTGGATCGAAAATAAATTGCCAACCGAACACCACACTGATCACTGGCGCGAAGTAGGGCAAAAGAATCAAGCCGCGGGCAAGATTGCGAAAACGGAACTCTTGATTCATTAAAATAGCTGCCGCCAAGCCTAAAATAGTGGTGCCAGCAACCGTGCCGATCAGATAAATAACCGAGACACCAATGGAATGATAATAACGCGGGTTGCCGAGCAAGTCCGTGTAGTTTTCCATGCCAACAAAGGTTTTCGTGCCGTTGAGCTGAACATCAAAAAAACTCAGATAGATGTTGAACAGAATCGGGCAAATCACCAGCAGGCCAATGATACCGACTGCTGGTGCAACCAGCTTTAAACCCAGTCGAGATTCATTTTTTATTAAGACAGAAGACATATTTGCTTCCCTTTTTACGTTTAACCCCACCCTAACCCTCCCCTTAATAAGAGGAGGGAATTGATTACGGCTCCTCCCCCTTTACAAGGGGGAGGCTGGGAGGGGGTCTATTGTCTATTCGCCCATGATGGCTTTCATTTCCGTTTCGGCATCATCTAACGCGGCTTGCGGGTCTTTTCCTTCAATGGTGACGCTGTAGATCATTCGAGGGATAACCGATTTAGCAAAGATGGCGCCAGAGGCAGGGAAGGTTTTGCCTTCAACGACAGAAAAGGAGCGAAGGTTGTCAAAACCAGACACGATCTGTTTCATCTTGTCTGCGCCATAAAGTTTGAATACGCCGTTTGGATCCTCTAAATACGCTGGATCTTCTGCAATGCCTTTCAGCATTGGGTTCATGCCACCCGGTGCCATATGTAGGAAAGTGATGTAACTGGCAGGGTCGTACATGAATTCAATAAAGTCTTTGGTGGCTTTGGTGCCCTCTGCGCTTTTCGCTTTCAAGGCGACAAGGCCAGACAAAGTGCCGTAAGACGCGGCGCTTTTATGGGTGATAATTGGCGCGAACTCGGTGTTTTTCACCAATTTAGGGTCGAAGGTGCCACCGCCAAGTTCTTTGAAGTTCTCAGAAGACAAAGAGCCTTTGGCGACTTCTGCCAAAGC
>NZ_JAODTL010000051.1 GCF_026191375.1 Marinomonas pontica
TATTTGCTGTTGGGGGTTATGGGGATCACCTTGGTTGGGGCTTTATCGGGTAGAAGTTTAATAAAAGGCATTTTCGCTGGTGCTTTAGGCATTGGTATCGGCACAGTGGGGTTAGACCCGCTTACGGCAGAAGAACGATTCACATTTGGCTATGTTGAGTTGTGGAGTGGTATTAGTCCTGTTGTGGTGATGATCGGCTTGTTCGGTTTAACCGAAGCCTTGGTGCAGTTGCATCATCTTGATAAGGCGATGATTAAGCAGAAGGTGGATAAGATTGTCCCTAAATTTAGAGATATTAAGAAACATCTGTCGTTGAGTCTTCAAAGTTCATTTATCGGTGTGGCGATAGGCGCATTGCCGGGAACAGGCGGTGAAATTGCTTCTTTAATGGCTTACGACCATGCTCGTCGTGTAACGAAAAAGCCTGAGGTGCCTTTTGGTGAAGGCGCAAAAGAAGGTCTAATCGCAGCCGAATCATCTAATAATGCTGCTGTGGGTGGGGCATTTATTCCTATGTTGACGCTTGGGATTCCGGGCGATGCTGTGACAGCGGTGTTTATTGGTGCCTTGTTTATTCATGGTGTGAACCCAGGTCCCTTATTGATCGAAACTCGCCCAGATATGTTTTGGTTTATTGTGGGCGCATTATTGTTAGCGAACGTCTTTTTGCTGATTTTTGGTCTCACTGGCATCAAGGTATTCTCTAAAATTATTCAGTGCCCAAAAGGTATCTTGATACCTATTATCTTTTTGTTATCGATTGTTGGGGCTTATTCGATTCATAACAGTGTGTCGGATATTTGGTGGATGTTGGCGTTTGGTGTGATGGGGTATTTCATGCGTCGTCATGGGTATCCGCTGGGGCCTATTATTTTAGGGGTCATTTTAAGTCATCTTATGGATGAGAATTGGCGTCGTGCCATTTTGGCGGAGCGTAATGATTTGGGGGCATTTGGGGCGAATCTTTTCAGTAGTCCTTTGTCACTTACTTTGTTGCTTATTATTGTATTTGTTGTGCTTTCTAGTACGCCATTCTGGCGCATTCTGAAGCAAAAGTTTTCTAAAAAATAAAAAGAGGTTGATATGCAATTTGTGGTTACTGCGTTTGATTATGAAGATGCTTTAGAACGTCGTTTAGAGCATCGTGAAGCGCATTTGAATGGTCTACGAGCTATGGCAAAGCAAGGGACTTTTATTAGCGGTGGTGCCATGGTTAATGATCAAGGCAAGATGATTGGCTCCAACGTTCATGTAGCGTTCCCTGATTTAGCCGCTTTACAAGCTTGGTTGGATTCTGATCCATTCACCGTACACAACGTATGGGAAACCACCACTATTCACGAGATCAAACTGCTGGCGATAGATTGATTTTGGCTTTGCCAAATTCAGTTGGGCAAGAAGGAAGCTCAAGTGTTTAACGAGTATAAATGATTATTCCTGATTCTCGAATCTGTGCTAACAAGGCTTGGTTGGTGAGGTTGTTTTCATCCACCAAGTCGATCAGATATGGGCTGTTTAAATCGTCTAGTTCAATACGAAGACGTCGCAGTATGGTTGATTTTGAGGTGAAGTTTTAGGTTCTTAGTGTTAATATCAATAGATGTGTTTCACTCTGATATAGAAGGAGTTTTGTATGAGTAAAGTCAGGATGATTTCTCGCAAATCCAGAAAAGAACCTTTGCACGATTTAGCAACCTTACAAAAGCTGGCTGCTCAAGCTTCTCGTCGAGCGGTTCAGCAGGCTGAAAAATCGCATGTGTCTGCGGCTTATGTAAAAGACGGCAAATTGATCATGCGTAACCCAGATCATTCTATTACAGAAGTTAAATCACTTTCTGATCGTCCTCGTCTAAATGCTGAGGATCTGGTTTGGCAAGCCTAAGATTAATTGCTGGTCCTAATGGCTCTGGTAAGACAACATTAACTAAGTTACTCAGGGAAGAGTATGCTGTTCCACTCGGCCAATATCTTAATCCTGATGATATTGCTAAACACATTTCTTTTTTTCAATCGATGATACTTTACCAGATAATACTTTTTTAGCCGCAAAACTTGCTCAATCCATTTCAGTAGGGCTTCGCGATGGCTGGGTGAAAGATGGCTTGTCGTTCACTTATGAATCAGTGATGAGTCACGAGAGCCATATTCAGTTCGTGGAAGGCGCTAAGAAAGTTGGTTATAAGCCATACTTATACTATGTGTGTACTTCTGAAGTTGAGTTGAACAAGGCGCGTGTAGAGCAGCGAGTAAAGGAAGGCGGTCATACTGTACCAGAGGACAAAATTGCTTCTCGCTATTTACGTAGTTTAGAGAACCTTCATGAAATGCTGACTATCTGCCGTCGAGGATTTTTGTTCGATAACTCGTCCACTGAGATGACTTTTATTGCAGAAGTTACGCAGGATGGTTATCTAGATATTAAGGCGAAAGCGTTTGATGAAACACAGCCTTACTGGCTTGTTGAGTATGTTGTCAAAAAGTGGTCAAAAGAAAAAGTTCGCTTAATTCGTTAAGTTAAGCCTGTTACATACCATTTCCTATTTAGACTCTCTTTGAGCTCCTAAACCAATCCGCCAAATCTTGCCATTGTTGTTCTGACTGGGCGGCGAGCATTTCGCCTTCTAGCATGGTTGGGCGGTATTCTTGGCCGTCGAGTGTGCGGCAGATGCCGCCTGCTTCGGTGTGAATCAGTACGCCGGCGGCGTGATCCCATGGCAGCATTTTGTAGGTTAGGCTGAAGTGAAAGTGACCTTGGGCGATTTGTCGGTAAGCAGGGCAAGAAGGCAAGTTGTTAATGCGAACAAAGCGACTTGCTTTTAAGGCAAAGTCTTGTTTTTTCTGGCCGGTGTAGGAGTTCACAGACATAATGCCGGTGAGTTTGTCTAGGTCTGGCTCTGCGGTGAAGGCGAGTGCTAATGGTGCCTGTTTAGGTGTTTGATGTTTGCCTTTTTCATCCATGGCGGTGCGTTGGAAAAAAGCGCCTTCGCCTAGGTTGGCGTAAACCCAGTCATCGTTTACTGGGTCGTACAGCAAGCCAAAACGTGTCACACCTTTTACCACCACGGCGAGTATCATGCCAAATTCAGATAATCCGTGGGCGTAGTTCCATGTGCCGTCGATCGGGTCGATGATGACGCAGGTGTCGGCAGTGGCTATTTTGTCTGTCGTTGTAGGGTCTTCGGCGACGGCTTCTTCGCCCACTATATCCCAATCGGGAAATGCGTTCTGAATTTCTTTAGTAATAAAAGCTTCGCTGGCTTTATCGGCAATGGTGACAAGGTCCGTTAGGCTGCTTTTGGTTTCTACGTCGGCGGCGCTAAGCTGACGAAAGTTTGGCATGACGATCTCTTGGCCTGCTCTACGGACAATGCTTATTAGTCTTTCTTGAGTTGGTTTATCGAGGTTCATCTTTCGTCACTCCTTTTGTACTCTCCAAGTTCGCAAATTATACGTGATCAGAGTGACGAATGGTTTAGTGTATCTTGATTATTATGTGATCTTTTTGTTATGACTCAACCCTATGCCAATTGCCTTGCGCCGCTGCTGTCGCTTTGGTGATGAAGTAAGTTGTCGATGGTTGTTTCGGCGATGTGGTTGAGGGCTTCGTCGGTAAAGTAGCCTTGGTGGCCGGTAACGACGACGTTGGGGAAGGTGAGCATAAGCTGGAAAACGCTGTCTTGGATGATGTGAGATGACATGTCTTCAAAGAAAATTTTGTTTTCTTGTTCGTAAACGTCTAAGCCTAAATAGCCAATTTTGCCGCTGTACAGGGCGTCGATGGCTTCTTGAGCATGCACGAGCGCGCCGCGGCTGGTGTTGATGATCATCACGCCGTCTTTCATTTTGTCTAGGCTGTCTTTGTTGATTAGGTGATGTGTTGCTGGGTTTAACGGGCAATGCAGGCTGATGATGTCGCTTTGCTGATAGAGTTCATCGAGGGGGATGTATTGGCAGCCTTGCTCAATAAGCGTTTGAGATGGATGCAGGTCATAACACAATACGCGGCAGCCGAAGCCTTTCATGATGCGACAAAACGCCGCGCCAATTCGTCCTGTTCCAATGCAACCAACTGTTTTTCCTTCTAGGTTGAACCCCATAAGCCCTTCTAGGGCAAAGTTGCCTTCTTTTACGCGGTGGTAAGCGCGATGTGTTTTGCGATTTAGAGTCATGATAAGGGCAACGGCGTGTTCGGCCACTGAGGTCGGGCTGTAATCGGTAACATGAAACACTTTGATGCCTTCGGCCTTCGCTGCCTCAAGGTCGACATTGTTAAACCCTGCGCAGCGCAAGGCGATGGTCGTGACACCTTGTTGTTTTAATAAGCGAATTACCTGCGCGTTGATGTCGTCGTTTACAAAGCAGGATACAGCATCGAAACCTTTGACTAGACTGATGGTTTCCATACTGAGTCGACTTTCAAAATAGGTCATGCTCAATTCTGTGGTAGCGGCGAAATGCGTCAAGGTTCTTTTGTCGTAGGGTTTGCAGGAGAAAACGGCGACTTTCATAAAACGTGATCCTGTCGTTTTGGTTCATTAGGAATAGTGTATTTATAACCCAAAACTCAGTGCTGCGCTGATTTTGTCGTTAGGAAGCTGACATAAGGCAAGTCATTTTGGGGAGGATGCTTGGCTTAATGGCCTGTTTAACATCGTTCATTGTTTTCTGTTTCGTTTCGTAATTTCTTTTGTTTTTTATCGCCACTCTCTAAATATAAGTTGTTAATTCATCTACACTTATGAAAATTGTAACGTGACTGAAGTTTCCCCATCTTAGGTCACAGTAAAATGTTATGGGGCAATGTATGGAGACTCAAGTGTACAAAATTTCAACTCAATCGATTTATAACCGCTGGGTGATTGTCACTTTATTGATTACCGTTTCTATTGTTTTGGGCCTCTCTTATAAAATTCATACAGATAATAAAGTTCGTATTAATCAAGCGGTTTTTGAAACCTCTAAAACGCTGAAACAAGAGGTTCTGACTCGTATTCAGCTTTATCAATACGGTTTACGCGGGGCGCGCGGTGCGGTGTTTACGACAGGTGAAAATGAGATTTCTCGGAATATTTTTACTTTGTACAGTTTGACGCGTGACGTGGACGATGAATTTCCGGGTGCGCGTGGTTTTGGCTTTATTCGTCGAGTACCTCAATCTGAGGAGGATGCGTTTGTCGAGTCGGCTCGTCAGGATGGCTGGCCAGATTTTTCGATCAAAACGCTGGCGCCAAACTTCAATGAACGTTATGTCATCCAATACATTGAACCGGTTGATCGAAACCGTCAGGCAGTCGGTTTGGATATCGCATCAGAGAAAAACCGTCGTGAAGCGGCGGCTTCCTCTTTATACACTGGTGAAGTGCGTCTGACAGGGCCAATTACCTTGGTTCAAGCCTCCGGGAAGCCGCAGCAATCTTTTCTCATCCTTATGCCAATTTACCGTGGCGGCAGCACGCCTTTGACTCAAGCCGAGCGGATTCAAAAAGGGTTTGGCTGGAGTTATGCCCCTTTGCTGATGGAGGAAGTGTTAAATGGGCTGCCTATAGATCCGGAGCAAATTCATTATGAATTGGTGGATATTACCGATTTGGATAATCCGGTGCTTTTTTATGACAGTGGAACATCAGGAATAAAACAGTTTAAAAAAGAACAGACAACGCTGGTGTATGGGCGGCATTGGCAAAGTTCACTGAGTATTACTCCTGCGTTCATTGAAGCATTGCGTTTGCCCGATCCTATTGCCTTTTTGGTGGTTGGCCTGCTCATCAGTGGTTTGCTTACTATTATTGTGATGGCTATTCGATTAAATATTGTTCGACGTCGTGAGGTCATGGCGCATCAAGCCAGAATCACGGCCGTGGTAGAAAGTTCTGCGGACGGTATTATCAGTAAAAATTTGGATGGCATTATTGTTAGCTGGAACCAAGGTGCGGAGCGTATTTTTGGTTTTACAAAAGAAGAAGCCATCGGCCACGATGTTAATGAATTGTTGGTGCCTCAAGACCTCAAGCATGAAGAAGCGACCATCATTACAAAGGTGAAAAAAGACAAGTCTTCACACTCTGTTGAAACGCGTAGACGAACAAAATATGGCACGGAAATTCCGGTGTCCCTCACACTTTCTCCTATATTAGACGCAAATAATAACGTTTTTGGTGTGTCGAATACCGTGCGTGATATTTCCGAACGCAAGAAGGCAGAAGCCAGAATTTTTGAGCTAAACACCAACTTAGAAAATCAGGTAAAGGCGCGTACAGCAGAAATTCAAGAGCTGAATTTAATGCTAAATGACGTGTTAAGCGCCTCGTCTGAAGTGTCTATTATTGCAACGGATTTGAATGGTGTGATTAAACTGTTCAATAAAGGCGCTGAGCGGATGCTGGGTTACTCGGCTGAAGAGGTGGTTGGCAGAATGACTCCGCTTGGATTCCATGATGTGACCGAGATAGAGCAACACCGAAGGGAAATATTGAATGCCACAGGAGTGACCGTGGTGGAGTCTTTGGGTGTGTTGGTTTATAGGGCGCTGCAAGGTGATTTTGAAAGCAAGGAATATGGACTTATCTTCATAAGGATGGCAGTACGCGCCCAGTGTCGTTAGTCGTTACCACTATGTGAAAGACAGTAGCAATGAGATCATTGGCTATTTGGGCATGGCGATGGACATCACTGAGCAAAAAAACAATCAGCAAGCCTTGATATACGCTCACGATCAATTGCTGATGGCTGCAGAGGTGGCGCAATTAGGCATTTGGAACTGGGATATAGAGGGTAACACACTAGAATGGAACGATTTGATGTTGGATATTTACCAATATCCTTTGTCAAAAAGAAAGGACGGTATTGTTTACGAAGACTGGTTGAGCCGATTGCACCCTGATGATAGAGAAATGGCCGCTGAAGCCTTAAAAAACGCTGTTGATGGGACTGGGTATTATGACATGGTGTTTCGGATCATATTGCCAAATAACAAGATTCGCTATATATCGGCCAGCGCGTCTTTGCAGGAAAACCCCGAAGGCAATAAAACCATTATGATGGGATTGTTCGTGATGTGACAGCAGAGCGTGAATTAGAGAGTTGGTTGCGTAAGGCCAAAGAAGAGGCGATTTCAGCCAGTGTCGCCAAGTCGAGCTTTTTGGCGAACATGAGCCATGAAGTACGCACGCCAATGAACGCTATTTTAGGCATGCTGCATTTGGTGAAACGCACGGCCTTATCGTCTCAACAAGAGGATTACATTTAAGCCCAGATTTCGGCCAAAACACTATTAGGATTGATTAATGATGTGTTGGACTTTACAAAAGTGGACGCTGGTAAGCTGGAATTGGAAAAGGCGCCCTTTGAAGTAGAGGCTTTGCTGAGCGAATTGGCGACGGTTTTGTCTGTCAGTACCATGGGTAAAAAGGTCGAGTTAATTTTTGATATTGATAAAGACATCCCAACGTATTTGGTTGGAGATAAACTGCGCTTTTTGCAAATCCTTATTAATCTGCTCAGTAACGCAATGAAATTCACTTTAGAAGGTTGTGTTGTTTTAGAGATTAAACAACTGTCTATGGAAAGTACGGTTTCGCGATTAAAAATCAGTGTGAAAGACACGGGAATAGGCATTAGTGCCGATAAACTAGAGTCTATATTTGATGTGTTTTCTCAGGCGGAATCTTCAACGGCACGACGTTTTGGGGGTTCCGGTCTGGGGTTGGTGATTTGTCGTCGATTTGTGGAACTCATGGGAGGTAACCTTCAAGTAGAAAGTGAGCCAGAGAAAGGCAGTACCTTCTATTTCACCTTAGATTTCCCAGTGGCGGATGTGGAGGTTGAAAAGCCTTCCGATGTGATAAGTGCACCGATTCGATTGTTGATTATTGATTCTAATGACACCTCAAAAATGATTTTTTCGCGTATGGCGATGAGCTTAGGTTGGTCGTCTGAAACCGCTGATTCAGTTCGTCTTGCTGGCCCCTTGGTCAGTGATGCGTCGGTCGCAGGTCAACCCTTTGATGCGGTTTTATTAGACTGTAAAACAAGCGACTTTGCGGGAGCGGAAAGTATTAAACAGATTGAATCTGCGATTGTTGTGGCTGAGCAGCGTCCTAAGGTGTTGTTGATGTCGAATGCTTTAGACGATCAGTTAGACGCGTTAACGGAGTGCGTTTCTGGTCGTCTGATCAAGCCTGTGACATTGAGCAAATTATCCGAAACGGTGTATGAATCGCTAACAGGGGAAATACGCCATCGTTTTAGTCTGCAAGACACAACCGATTTGTCCGACAGTTTGTTGGGTATTACGCTGCTTTTGGTGGAAGACAATGCGTTTAATCGACAGGTTGCAACCGAGTTACTGATGTCACAAGGTGCGAAGGTTGAAGTGGCAGACGGTGGCTTGGAAGGTGTCAGTGCGGTTCTGTCTCATGATGTGGGGACATTTGACGTAGTATTGATGGACATGCAAATGCCCGGTGTAGATGGCTTAGAAGCGACCAAACGCATTCGTAAAGAGGCTCGTTTTGCGGATCTTCCAATTATTGCCATGACGGCGAATGTGTCTCAAGCTGACAAGCAATCCTGTTTCCAAGCTGGAATGATTGATCATATTGCAAAACCGTTAGACATAGACCAAATGACTCGCTGTATTTTGCGTTATGCAAAACGTGCAGAGGAAACGGTTTCTTCGTTAAAGGATGAACATGCCCCTCGAAGGGAGTTAGATGATCACAGCAGTAATGTGGTGGAGCGCGAAGATCTTCAATCTATCCTGTCTCGATTTGCGGGTAGTGCGGATTTGTACAAAAATGTGGTCGAAGGTTTTAGAGTAGAAGCGGATGATTTATTGGCGCACATCGCTCAAGGCGTAGAGCAACGAGATGTGACTCATCTTATAGAGAGCCTTCACACATTGAAGGGAGCGGCACTTACGATGGGGCTGCCGAGATTAGCTGGCAAACTGGCTGGTTATGAAGCCACGTTAAAATCCACTGACAGCGATGAGGAGGCAGTTGAAACGTGTCTTTCGTCGATAGAAACGTCAAACCTGCGGGAGATGTTAGACGCTGAATTGACGGTGATTATTAACGACCTAAACTCATAGCCTTGATCCGGTTGTGTTTTTTGTTATTAGTAAGTTTTATAGCAATCTAGCGATCTCAATATTTACAAGCTATTGTTATTGGAATTCGACACATTCAAGGAGCGCATAATGTTCAATACTGGTTTAAAAAATGAACTGCAGTTACTGAAAGACGAGCTTTACTCTTTAAATCAAGTCAGAGACAGTTTGAGTCAAGAAATGCTGGTGCTGGTATTGACCCTGATGGTGTGATTAAGTCAGTCAATGATAAATTCTTAAAAGAATTGGGTTGCTCGAAAGAGTACATCGTGGGCAAGACGTTGTCTGAATTAACCCCTTCGTATTCGCGTAAAACCGAACATTACAATGCCTTATTAGGGGCTATAAAAAACGTTAAACACTGGGTTGGCGCAGTAGAAATTGAAAAGGAAGATGGCACTGAGGCTTGGTTAAGAGCCATCGTTCAGCCTATCTTAGACGGCACAACGGGAAAATTGAAAGAGTTTGCCCTTCATTGTAATGACTTAACTCGCACCATTACTTCTTCTCGTGAAGATCAAAATATTATTGCGGCGTTGCAGCGCTCAACCGCTGTGATTGAGTTTGATATGAGCGGTCATATATTGACTGCGAACCATCTTTTTTGCAGGGAATGGGTTACAAACTGGATCAAATCCGAGGTAAGCATCACAAAATATTTTGTACGCCTGAAGAGTCTTCATCTTCCGAATATGTGGGATTTTGGACACGCTTAAATAAAGGGGAATTTGTTGCCGATCGTTTTAAACGCATTGATAGTCGAGGAAACATTGTTTGGTTAGAAGCCACATATAATCCTATTTCAGATTTACATGGCCGTTTATACAAGGTTGTAAAGTTTGCCACCATTATTACCGATCAGGTGAATCGAGAGTTGGCGGTATCTGACGCTGCTGATATTGCCTTCACTATTTCACAACAAACAGACGCAAGTGCAAAAAGGCAGCCGAGTCGTACGTGACACGGTGGCGGTCATGCGCCAATTAGCAGAACAAATGGCCGAAGCCGCAGAAGGCATTTCTGAGTTGGACAAACAATCCCAATTAGTGGGGTCTATTATCCAAAGCATTCGAGGCATTGCCGATCAAACCAACTTATTGGCGTTAAATGCCGCAATTGAGGCGGCACGAGCAGGAGAGCAGGGACGAGGCTTTGCGGTGGTGGCGGATGAAGTGAGGCTGCTCGCTTCACGAACCAGTACCGCCACAGAAGAAATAGTGGGAGTGGTGGAAAAAAACCAAATCTTGGCGGAAAAGGCCGTATCGTTAGTAAATAAAGGCAAAGAACAAGCAGAGCAAGGATTGACGCTTTCTAATGAAGCTGGCGAAGTGATTGTTGAGATCCAGGACGGTGCTCAGCGAGTGGTCGATGCGGTAGGACAGTTCTCAAGCAATTTGTAAAAATGAGCGATCAATGTATTGATCGCTCATTGTCTTTTTGCTCATTAACATTAGGACATCAATAGGTCATCAATAAGACAGCGTATCCAGTGTTTTCAATAACCACTCTAGTTCGTTGTCGCCTTCTAAACGTGCGGCCATGATTTGCTCGTGTTCCATGACGCGTTCGCTGATGGTGGTGAAAAACGTTTCGCCATATTGCGTCATAAAAAGAGCATAGGATCGACGGTCATTGATGGCGGGTCTGCGTTCAATAATGTCCATTTTTTCCAGTTTGTCGACGGCGGCCACCATGGCGGAGCGGTCATTACCAAGTGCTTGAGCAACGGCAGTTTGCGTCAAACCTGGGTTGCGTTCCACAATAGCAATAATGGCAAACAAACCTGGGCTAATGCCAAGGTCTGAACAAACCTCAGAAAACTTAGTGAAAAAATTCATTTGAGCGCGGCGTAAGCGATAACCAACCAAGCTATTAAGTATGCCAAAGTCTACGGTTTGGTCTGTTTTTTTTGTGTCGTTAGCCATGTTAGTCTCATTTCTTATTCGAATAATCGGACATTGTAATATAAAACATCAGTTTGGTGTAATTCTAAACTGTTGAGCGTTATACCAAGAAACGCAGGCACTTGGCCTGCGTTGATGTGTTAGCCAATTAAGTGAACCAGTCCTAGCGTAATGCTCGGGAACAGTATGAGTAATGCAACTCTGACAAAGTCTGAAATTAAGAAAGGTATGACGCCTTTAAAACATTCTTTTAACTTGAGCGTGTCATCAAAGGATTTGATAATAAACACGTTCATCCCTACGGGTGGCGTGATCAACCCAACTTCCACCACAATCAGAGCCAAAATACCGAACCAAATCCCCAAATCGGTTGCTGGAATACCAAAGTCCATTGCCATAATCATGGGGAAATAAATCGGAATCGTCAGCAAAATCATTGCTAAACTGTCTAGGAAACAGCCCATCACCAAATAGGTAAGTAGCATGCAGACCAAGATGGTATAAGGCGATAAACCAGAGTTTTGTATTAGCTCAACGCCCAAATCGGGTAACCGTGAAAGCGCAATAAAGACACTGAATAAATCCGCACCCAACACAATAAAAAAGATCATCGCGGAAGACACAGCGGTACGCATTAAACACGTGAGCAATCCATCCATGCGCATTTTACCGTGAGTAATCGCAAGAATCGCGGTCAAGATAACCCCGACAGAAGCGGCTTCTGTAGGCGTAAAAATCCCCATATAAATGCCGCCCAATACCACCAAGAAAATAGTCGTAATGTGCCACACGTCTTTTGTGGATTTGATCTTCTGGGCAAATGTCGTTTTTTCACCACGAGGGCCCGCGTTTGGGTAAATTCGCACATAAATAGCAATGGCAAGAATGTAGCCACCAGCCGCTAAAAAGCCTGGAATAAAAGCGGCGATGAACATTTTGGAAATGTTTTGTTCGGTGAGTACCGCAAAAATAATCAGCACCATGGAGGGAGGAATCAAGATACCCAACGTACCACCGGCTGCTAAGGCGCCAGCAGCGAGACTGCCAGAATAGTTTAAGCGTTTCATTTCAGGCAGTGCGACCTTGCCCATTGTTGACGCGGTGGCGAGAGAAGAGCCACAAATCGCACCGAATGCTGCGCAGCCTGCAATGGCAGCCATAGCAATACCACCCCGTTGACGGCCAATCCATGTATTGCATGTACGGAAGAGCTCGGCGGTGATGCCAGAGCGGGTTGCGAGTTCTCCCATTAATAAAAATAAAGGCACGACGGAAAGGTCGTAGGTCGAAAATTTTGAAATAGGCGCGGTGCCTAAATATTCTAATAGAGCAGGAACGCCACCAATAAGAGAATAACCAATGGCGCCACACACCAACATGGTTAACGCAATTGGGATACGGATACTCATCAGAACCAGCAGTGCAGCCATCATTAAAAAGGCCAGTTCGATATTACTCATGATTACCCCCACACAACGAGGTGGACAGTTTATAAAGACCACAAAGTCCACACAGTGTCATGGATACAACGCCCACAATAAATGTCCACCAAGTGGGCAATTCAAGCAGCATGCTTTGTTCTAAATATTCTTTTGCTTCGAAGCCACTTAGGCTCATGCGATAAGCAAAAGTAAAGGCAACTAGGGTGAAAATCACATCACTAAAGGTGTCTAAAAAACGTAACGTGCTGGGTTTGCAGTGTGCGGTAAATAGATCGACAATGACGTGACCTTTGCGTAAATAACATTCAGGAAGAAAGAGAAATACGGCCATTGCCAGACCCATTTCGGTGATTTCGTAATCGCCTTCTATTGATTGGCCTATGGTTGTTCTACCGATAATGCTGGCGACGGTCGTCACCGCCAGCATTAACATGATAAAGCCACCCGTTAGCGCAAATAGAGACGATAAGCGACCCACAAGAGATCGATGTATATCTGCATTAAATTTGATCATGCTAACTTATCCAGCTAGTGGCTTAGAAGTTTTCGTATTTATTAATTAGCGCTTTGGTTTTATCAAGAAGACGCTGTCCATCGTAGCCATCATCGTTCATGTCTTCGATCCATTTTGCGGTAACTGGCGCCATGGCTTTTTCCCAACGCTGGTGTTCAGCGCCTTCGATGTAATCAAAGCTGTTGCCACGATCGACGGCGTGCTTACGAGCAAACACTTCATAATTGTCAAACAGGTCGCCAATGTGACCCGCTAGCGAAACACCTGAGTTGTCATCGATTACTTTTTGCAAATCAGCGGGCATGCTGTCATACACTTTTTTATTCATAGAGAACAAGAACGTGTTGGTGTACAGCCCTGCGCCTTTGAATTGAGTGTGGTGCTCAACCAACTCATGAATTTTCATCGGCAGTACCACTTCGAAAGGCAATACCGCCACATCGATAACGCCTTTTGATAGTGCGCTTGGCATTTCGGTGACGGGTAAAAATACGGTATTCGATCCCACCATGTTGAATGCTTCAGACATGACCTTGTTCGGCGCGCGTACCTTCATGCCTTGGATGTCTTCTAAGTTTTTGATCGCTTTAGTACGAGAGTGGAAAGAGCCTGGAGCGTGGGTATGAGCGGCGATAAGGTGAATGTCTTTTAGCTCATCTTGCATTTCTGTTTCAGCGTATTCTTGCAATGCCATGCTGGTGGCTTTGGCAGAGCCTGGAACAAAAGGCAACTCAAATGACGTCATTTTAGGAAAACGCCCTGGCGTGTAGCCAGCCACTGTCCAAGAAAGATCCACAATGCCTTTGCGAGTTTGGTCAAAAAGTTGAGGCGGTTTTCCGCCCAGCTGCATGGCTGGATAGACATCAATTTTGATGCGTCCGTTGGAATCGGCTTCTACTTTTTTGCCCAAGGTTCTAGGAATTGAGTATGCGCCATGGACATAGGTGGCAACATGTGATGCAGCTTAAGAGTGTATTCCGCATCCGCTGCCAAGGCATTAATAGACAACATAGAGCCCATTACAAATGCCAAACCTTTTAGTTGGATTTTCTTCATTGTATTCACCTTAGTTTTTTTTGTTATGTCAGTGTTTTTTATTCCCAAATGACCACAACGACCGCCTTTCATTGCGCTTAGAGTACTGTCACTCGGTACCTTTTTGCCATTCTCACTCAAGAATAATCTAGTTGTGACATAAATTGTTGTGCTTTTCAACAATAGTAAATATAAATTTTTTACACGGGGTATTCAAAAAAGATAATGGGCTTTAAAAATGTTTGTAAAAAAAATAGTTGTGATGTACAACATAATTAATTCTGACGAATGACAGTCTCTAAAACAACACAAAGCCCAGCTAACCAAACAACTATAAAAGCAATATGAGGGTATAAAATGAGCAAGGTTATTTCCTTAGCGCAAGCCGCTGAATTAATCCCCGATGGCGCCAGTGTGGCGTGGTCAACCGTAGGCATGTCCTATTTTGCTGAAGCGGTTGCCAAAGCCGTCGAGCAACGTTTTACAGCAACAGGCCACCCTCAACAGTTAACCTTGATTCACGATTGTGGCTGTGGCGATGGTCGAGACGCGGGTATGTCCCGTATGGCTCACCCTAATTTGGTTAAGCGTTTGATTTCGGGTCACACCGGCCAAGCCCCTAAAATGGCGCAAATGATTACCGACAATGCCATCGAAGCGTATTTACTTCCTCAAGGTGTGTTGACCACTATGTGGCGTCAAATCGCTGGCAATAAGCCGGGTGTGATTACCAAAGTGGGCATGGGAACCTACGTTGACCCGTTAGTAAGCGGCGGGAAAGTCACCTCTTTGACCACCGAAGATTTGGTTAAACGCATCGACATTGAAAACGAAGAATGGTTGTTGTTTAAAAAATTCCCATTAGATGTGGTGGTGATCCGCGCAACCACGGCAGACGAAGACGGCAACTTGTCCGTTGAAGAAGAAGCCATGTTGGCGGAAATTTTACCAATGGCACAAGCCGCCAAAAACAGTGGCGGCATTGTGATTGCGCAAGTGAAATACATTGCAGAGCGTCATTCAATTCATCCAAAAGACGTCAAAGTGCCCGGTGTCTTGGTCGATTACATCACAGTCGCACCTGCTGAAGACCACAAACAAACTATTACTACGACTTACAATCCGGGTCTCGCGGGGAATTCCCGTGTGCCTTTAAACGCACTGCCGCCCATGGCATTCAGTGACCGCAAAGTGATTGCACGTCGTGCGGCCATGGAGCTAAAGGCCAATGTTATGGTTAACCTTGGTATTGGTATGCCAGACGGCGTCGCCGCTATTGCCGCAGAAGAAAAAGTCTCCCATTTATTTACCCTAACCACCGAGCTTGGTACTTACGGCGGTATTCCTGCCTCTGGCGGTGATTTTGGCGCGGCGTGGAATGCGGATGCGATTATTGAGCACGAAGCGCAGTTCGACTTTTACGACGGTGGCGGTTTGGACATTGCTTTTCTGGGATTAGCGCAAGCTGACAAAGAGGGTAATTTAAACGTCAGTAAGTTTGGCCCTAAAGTGGTTGGCCCGGGTGGCTTTATCAATATTTCCCAGAGTGCCAAAAAAGTGGTGTTCTGCGGCACGTTAGTGAATGGTGCGAAGCTGGGCTTTGAAAACGGCAAGATGACGGTATTGGAAGAAGGCAAGGTGCAAAAATTTGTCGAAGCGGTGGATCACATTACTTTCAGTGGCGCGGTGGCCAGAGAAAACCATAAGCCAGTGGTGTTTATCACTGAGCGCTGTGTGTTAGAGCTTCGCCAAGAAGGCATGGTGTTGACGGAAATTGCACCGGGCTTGGATTTAGAGCAAGACGTGCTCAGTGCCATGGCGTTTCGTCCCATTATTGCCGATGACCTTAAACCCATGCCCGCCGCTATTTTTGCGGAACAATGGGGCGGTTTAGGTGAAATCATGGCGGTATCTGACCAGTAATCGATAAAACAACAAGAATAAAGAAGCGAGTAAATTTGCATGTCTATTAAAAATGTAGAAATCCCATACGGTGCTTACTGGAGTACGCCGTTTACCAAATGGCAAGGTTCCTTGCAGCATTTGCACTCGATGAAATTCGCAGCGCATGTCGCGAAAGACGAGTTGGCGAAACGCAATATTGATCCCTTAATGTTTGACTCTGGTGTGTTGGGCATGACCATCAACCAATACCAATCTTTCAACGGAGCGCCTTGGCCTTTGTACGACATTGGTGCGGTGAATACGGCAGGTCACGCCGTTAACCAAGTTTGTGCTACCAGTGCGCGTGGTTTGTTTGCCGCTGCATCAGAAATTGTCTGCGGTATGGCAAATGTGTCTTTCTTAATGACAGCCGATCGTTGCTCAAACGGCCCGCATATTTATTACCCAAATGCTAAAGGCCCAGCAGGGGCGTCCGAAGATCAAGTCACTTACAACATGATGAACGATTGCGTTGGCGGTCATTCGATGATGCAGACCGGTGAAAACGTGGCCAAACGTTTTGACATTACGCGTGAAGAATTAGACGCCGTCACTTTCCGTCGTTACGAACAGTATCAAGACGCATTAAAAGACGACCAAGCTTTTCAAAAACGTTATATGACGCTGCCTTTGTCAGTGCCAACGGCGAACTTCAAAAAGAAGAAACGGTTATTACAGGCGATGAAGGGGTTTTTCCAACCACTTTAGAAGGGTTGCAGAAGCTAAAGTCGATTCAAGAAGGCGGTGTGATCACCTTTGGGAATCAAACGCACCCAGCCGACGGCAATGCGTCTGCGATTTTGTGTCGTTCGGAAGAAGTCGCTTCGCTTACGGCTCGCCCTGAAATCAAAGTTGAAGTGTTAGGTTTTGGCCAAGCGCGTGATGATTTGGCCTTCATGCCTGCGGCGCCTATCGAAGCGGCGAAACGGGCGCTTGCCGTGGCGGGTATTGATATTCAACAAGTAAAAGCGATCAAAACACATAATCCGTTTGCGGTTAACGATGTGGCCTTTGCGAAAGCGATGAACATTGATGTGATGACCATGAATAACTACGGCTGCTCTTTGATTTGGGGGCATCCGCAAGGGCCAACCGGCATGCGCGCCATTATTGAGCTGATCGAAGAGCTGGTCATCAACGGTGGTGGCTATGGCTTATTTACGGGTTGCGCCGCAGGCGATACCGGTATGGCGGTGGTGATCAAGGTTTCAGACAGATAATTATAAGAATAGAGGCAATTCCATGACGACTTATCAATTTATTAATTACTCAGTAGAAAACGGCATAGCGCATTTACAGCTGAATCGCCCCGAAAAGAAAAACGCCATCAATGACAGCTTGTGTCTTGAAATCGAGCAGGTGTTTTTGAATTTGACTGACGATGTCAATGTGATCGTCCTGTCGGGAGCAGGCCCAGAGTTTTGTTCTGGCTTGGATCTTTTAGAGCATAAAGCCCGTGAACCATTTGAAGTGGTAAAGCATTCCAATATGTGGCATCGCGTTTTCGGCCACATTCGTGAGTCGGGTATTCCGGTTGTGGCGGCCATGCATGGTGCGGTGATTGGTGGTGGTCTGGAACTGGCCATTTGTGCTCATGTTCGCGTGACCGAAGAGAGTACTTTCTACCGTTTACCCGAAGGCAAGCACGGCATTTTTGTGGGCGGCGGCGCGTCGGTGAATGTGTCAAATGTGATTGGTGCCAGCCGTATGACAGAAATGATGTTGACTGGCCGTGACGTAAGAGCCGATGAAGGCTTGCGTATTGGTTTGGCGCATTATGTTGTGGGTAATGGTGACGCCTTGGCCAAAGCCTTTGAAATTGCAGAAGGCATTGGCAAGAACTCGAAATATTCCAATTGGGCAATGACCACAGGGTTAAGCCGCATCAGCAATATGTCTGCTCAAGAAGGTCTGTACACCGAGTCTTTGATTTGCGGAATTACTCAAACCAGCGAGGAAGTAAAAGCGCGTATTGATGCGTTTTTGAACCGTAAAAAGAGCTAGGTTGATTTCCCTTTTCAATATAAGTAAGGCAAGGAGTATTTAGATGCAAATTCAAGACAAACATTTTGTGGTAACAGGTTCGGCGTCCGGTATTGGCGAAGCGGTGGCGCGTCGTCTGTATGGTTTAGGGGCAAAAGTGACATTGGCTGATGTCAATGAAGACGGCTTAGCCCGTGTGAAAGCGTCTTTAGAAAAACTTGGAGAGCACGGTGAGCGGGTACAGGGTTGTGTGACCGATATTGTCGACGAAGAATCCGTACAGAGTGCGATCGATAAAGCGGTTGAGGCGTTTGGCCCTATTAGTGGATTGGTGAATTGCGCGGGTATTCCAGGCGCAGAACGTATCGTCGGCCGCGAAGGCCCACACCGTTTGGCATCCTTTCAACGTGCGGTATCGGTTAACTTAATTGGTACGTTTAACATGATTCGTTTGGTGGCTGACAAGATGCAGCATAACGAACAAGAAGCCAATTTAGAGCGCGGTGTGATTATTAATACGGCATCGGTAGCCGCATTTGATGGTCAGATTGGACAAGCTGGATATGCCGCTTCCAAAGGCGGTGTTTGCGCTATGACCCTGCCGATTGCTCGTGAATTGGCGCGTTTTGGTATTCGCGTGATGACCATTGCTCCTGGCTTATTCAAAACGCCAATGATGGATGTGCTTCCAGAAGACGTGCAAAAATCGTTGGGTGAATCTGTGCCATTTCCTCCACGTCTTGGTGAGCCAGATGAATACGCTTCCTTGGCGCAACACATCATCGAAAACAGCATGTTGAATGGCGAAGTGATTCGCTTGGACGGTGCGATTCGAATGGCAGCGAAATAGTCAGATGACGGTATTTGGGAGTCGATGATGAATTATCAAGCACCTTATAAAGACATGCAGTGGTTGGTGGCGCAAGCTTATCAACAACAAGGCCTAAATAACGTCGATGCATTGGAAGGATTTGACCCTGAACTGGCCAACGCGGTGATGGAAGAGGCGGCGAAATTTGCCTCTGGTGTGCTTGCGCCACTGAACGGCGTTGGTGACACTCAAGGCTGCCGTTTTCAAAATGGCTATGATCATAAGGGAAAAGTGATCACGCCCGATGGTTGGAAAGACGCCTATCAGCAATTTGCCGAATCGGGTTGGATAGGTTTAGCCTTGCCTGAGGAATATGGCGGCCAAGGCCTGCCAAAGTACATCGCGCAACCCGTCAATGAAATGTGGCTGTCGGCAAATTTGGCGTTCGTTATGTTTCAAGCTCTGGCACAGGGCGGCTCTGAAATTTTGCAAGCTTTTGCGAGTGAATCGATTCAACAGCGCTATTTGCCCAAAATCGTCACGGGCGAATGGACCATTGCGATGGCGTTGACGGAACCGAATGCAGGCTCAGACTTAGGCGCGTTGAATACCAAAGCGATTCCGCAAGCGGACGGTACTTACAAGATCAAAGGGCAGAAGATTTTTATCACTTATGGCGAGCACGACCTGACCGATAATATTGCGCATTTGGTGCTGGCCAGAACACCAGATGCGCCAGCGGGCAGTCGCGGTATTTCGTTATTTATTGTGCCTAAACATCAAGTTGCGGATGACGGTACGCTGGGTGAATTCAACGATGTGCGTTGTACCGGCATTGAACACAAATTGGGACTACACGGCAGTCCAACTTGCTCGATTAGTTATGGTGACGATGACGCCTGTGTTGGGGAGTTGGTGGGTGAGTTAAATCAAGGTTTGATGGCGATGTTTGTTTTGATGAACGAAGCCCGTTTGAGCTGTGGTTTACAAGGTGTCGCCTTGGGTGAACTGGGTTATCAACGTGCGGTGGAATACGCCAAAGAGCGTACCCAAGGCAGCAATGAACAGGGTGAACGTGTTGCCATTATTGAGCACGCGGATGTAAAACGCATGTTGCTAGACATGCGTTCGGAAACCTTTGCATTGCGAGCATTGGGCTACCAAATTGCGGCGCAAATTGACGCGACGGAAGCGTCTCATGACACGCTAAAGAAAAACAGAGTCGCTTTACTCACACCGATTTTTAAAGCCTTTGCCACAGAGCGCGCCAATGTTATGGCGGGTCAAGTAGTGCAAGTTTATGGTGGGATGGGCTTTGTGGAAGAAACCGGCGTGGCGCAAATACTGCGTGACGCTCGAATCACGACCATCTATGAAGGCACAACCGGCATTCAGGCTCGTGATTTAGTGTTTCGTAAAGTACGTGCAGACAAAGGCGTTACGTTGACATTGTTGCTTGATGAAATGCGTGATCTGGCGACAACATTCGTCTCTGACAATGCGTTGTCTGCAATGGCCAAAGACACGCTGCAAACGGTGAATACGTTAGGGGCTTTGTTGAACTCGCATTTATTGAGTGAGGAATGTGATCCAACCGCATTGAACGCGGTTTCTGTGCCGTTTCTAGAGGCGATGGGAATCTTATGTTGTGCTTGGCAGTTGTTCAATGTCTTGGCGTATACGAAAGCTCAAGGCCATCATGATGTTGCTTACATGCAGAATGTAAATGCATTAACCGTATTTTATGGTGCGTATCGTTTGCCTGCGGCAATGGCGGCGTTAAAAACAGTGGAACAGGCTGGGGCTGGCCTCAGCCAATATGAATTTTGAATAGGGTGAATTCACCCTAAGTCGAGAAAATAACAATAATTCGGCAGTGGTTTATCCGCCACTCCCCTAAAACTCAAACCACATAAAAATAATCAAAGTGCTTCTTTATGAGCATGAAGATGAGAGTAGGGACAAGCTATGAAAGTGAAAGCAGAAATGACCAGTGAATTTCACCCAATTAAAGTGGTCGCACATCCCATACACATCGAAACACGAAACGATGGTGTACAAATTATTAACAGCGAACAAGCGTTGCATGAATACGCTCGTTGTTGGACGGATCAACTTGAATATTGGGCTGAAAAAACACCAGAGCAAATGTTTGTTGCTCAACGAGATGAGCAAGGTGAATGGCAGAAATTTACCTACGCGCAGACAGTGAAACGTGTTCGCCAGATTGCCTCCTGGTTGTTAACTCAACCTGTGTCGGTTGAACGTCCTATTGTCTTTTTGTGTGGCAACAGTGTTGAGCATCTTATGTTGGCGTTGGCAGGGATGTACGTTGGCATTGCGCATGCTCCGGTTTCTCCTGCGTATTCTTTGATTGCGACTGACTATAGTAAGTTACAGCACATCTTTAAAATTTTGACACCTGGCTTGATTGTGGTGGACGAATTGGCGCCTTATGAAAACGCGATCCAATCCGTGTGTCAGGATACGACGACGCCTGTTGCGGTAATCAAAGGCGACATCACAGCGCAGAAAATCACCAACCCGACAATTTCTTTTTCCACTTTTTGGGACTTTCCAGAATCTTCTGATGTGGACGTTGAAAACGCCAAAGTCAGCGGTGACAGCATTGCCAAGATTCTGTTCACGTCAGGCACCACAGGCATGCCGAAAGGGGTTATTAACACTCAACGGATGATTTGTGCGAACCAAGTGATGATTCATCAAGTGATGCAATTCTTGAAAGATCAGCCGCCGATCATGGTGGACTGGTTGCCTTGGAATCACACTTTTGGTGGCAACCACAACATTGGTATTGCCTTGTACAACGGCGGCAGCTTGTATCTAGATGACGGTAAACCGACTGAAAAGCTTTTTGCTAAAACCCTGCAAAACTTAGCCGAAATTTCGCCAACCGTGTATTTCAATGTACCAAAAGGCTTTGAGTTATTGGTGAAAAATCTAAAAGCCAATCAAGAATTGGCGGAGAAATTTTTTGCACGTTTGCAGTTCACTTTCTTTGCGGCCGCAGGGCTGGCTCAGCATATTTGGGACGACCTTGATGCTTTGGCGATTCAGTACACGGGCAAGAAAATTCCGATGCTGACTGGGTTAGGTTGTACTGAAACCGCGCCATCAGCAACGTTTGCGTCTGTCGAAGAATCCACTTCTGGTGTTATCGGTGTGCCTGCACCGGGAGTATCGATCAAATTGGTTCCTAATGAAGGGAAGTTGGAAGCACGAGTGAAAGCCGAAACCGTCATGCCGGGATATTGGCGTCAGCCAGAATTGACGGCGAAGGCGTTTGATGAAGAAGGTTACTACTGTTTAGGTGATGCCTTTGCCTATCTTGACGAAAACGCTCCGCAGCGCGGTTTCCGTTTTGATGGTCGTGTCTCAGAAGATTTTAAATTAGACAGTGGCACTTGGGTAAGCGCTGGCACCTTGCGCGCTAAGTTGATCAGCTCGTTTGCGCCTTTTGTTCAAGATGTGGTGTTGTGTGGAACCAACCGAGGCTATATCACCGCGTTGGTATTCCCTGATTGGGCGCATTGTCAGGCGATTATGCCGCACGATCTGGTGGAAACAAATGAGCAGATGATCGCGCATTCTGCGGTTCGTGATGCTTTCCAACAAAAGCTGGTTGAATTTGCTAAGAACAGTACCGGCAGCTCAACCGTGGTGCAGCGTATTTTATTGCAAGCGGTGCCACCCAGCATTGATGCCCATGAAGTGACAGACAAGGGGTCATTGAACCAACGGGCTGTGCAAGCGCATCGTGAAGACCAAATAGAATTACTGTACCAAGAACCACTGTCGGATTTGGTTATCAGCGTATAAACGAGGGGCGCCACTATGTTTAAAAATGAACGGTCAGTGCGCATAGAGTGGGGGGATTGTGACCCTGCGGACATTGTGTTTTACCCTCGATATTTTACGTTTTTTGACGCCTCCACGGGCGCCTTGTTTGAGGCGATGGGGTACACCCTCCGACACATTCGTGACGAATTAAACGACGTTGGCTTCCCTATGGTAGACACGCGATCGCAGTTTTTTAAGCCGTCAAAATACGGCGACAACGTGACGATCGAAAGTGAGTTTACTGAGGTTGGTCGAGCCAGCTTTGGGGTTCGTCATCGGTTGTTTAATGAAGGGGGCTTGGCAGTAGAGTGTACGGAAAAACGCGTTTGGGCTTGCCATAATGCGGAAGGTGTTCTTAAAGCTAAGCCCATTCCAGATGAGATCAAAATGAAGATGATGCGCCGCAGTGAAAAACAAGAGTCTAAAAATAAGGGGCAGTGAGAAAGTGAAAATTTTAGTGGGTGTTAAACGTGTCATTGATTACAACGTCAAAGTGCGTGTGAAAGCGGATGAAAGTAATGTGGATTTAACCAATGTAAAAATGGCAATGAATCCATTTTGTGAAATTGCGGTTGAAGAAGCGGTACGCCTTAAAGAAGCGGGCCTGGCATCAGAAGTGATTGTCATGAGCGTCGGTACAACACAAAGCCAAGAGCAACTTCGTAATGCCATGGCGTTGGGGGCTGATCGTGGCATTTTGGTTGACGTTGATGCAGAGGTTGAGCCATTAAATGTCGCGAAGGCGTTTGCGGCGGTGGTTGATAAAGAACAACCGGAGTTGGTTATTTTGGGGAAGCAATCGATTGATTCGGATAATAATCAAATGGGGCAAATGTTGGCGGCGGTAACGAAGCGTCCGCAAGGGACTTTTGCTTCTAAGTTGGTGATCGACGGGGATAAAGCGTTTGTGACTCGCGAAATTGATGGTGGCTTACGTACGGTCGCACTGACATTGCCCGCCATTGTTACGACAGACTTACGTCTTAATGAACCGCGCTATGCCAAATTACCCGATATCATGAAGGCCAAACGTAAGCCGTTAGAAACGCTGTCTTTGGCGGATTTGGGTGTGACGATAAAATCCCATTGCCAATTAGACAAGGTGGAAGCGCCAACCACTCGCAGCACGGGTGTAAAGGTGACGTCGGTGGACGAATTGATCGGTAAATTGAAAGACGAAGCGAAGGTGATCTAATGACGACTTTATTAATTGCAGAACACAATTCCAGTGCGCTTTCGCCTTCAACTTTATCCGCGTTGACCGCAGCAAATGAGATGAACAATGACGTACATGTACTTGTAGCGGGCAACAATGTGGAATTGATTGCCAGCGATGCGGCCAACTTATTGGGCGTTACCAAGGTGCTTTGCGCCAGTTCTGATGCTTATGAAAGAGCCTTGGCCGAGCCGATGAGCGAGTTGGTGTTGCATTTAGCGGGACAGTATTCGCATATTGTTGCGCCATCAAATTCAGAATCGAAAGACTTTATGCCAAGAGTCGCGGCGCTGTTGGATGTGGGACAGGTATCGGATATTTGTGCGGTATTGAGCCCAAATCAATTTAAGCGCCCGATTTATGCCGGTAATGCGATCGCGACGGTCACAATATTGGATGCTAAAAAAGTCATCACAGTACGGGCGTCGTCATTTGATAAAACCACTCAACATAGCGATCAAGCTTGCGCTGTGGAGACGGTCGCTTTTGTGGCAAGTAATGGTTTGTCGAGTTGGCAATCTGATGACATTACGGAATCAGCGCGCCCTGATCTTGCGAGTGCCGCTCGTATTGTGTCTGGCGGTCGCGGTGTGGGCAGTAGCGAGAACTTTGCTTTGGTTGAGGCGTTAGCCGATAAACTCGGTGCGGCGGTTGGTGCGTCACGTGCGGCGGTGGACGCAGGTTTTGTGTCCAATGATTTGCAAGTCGGGCAGACAGGTAAAATTGTCGCGCCAGATTTGTACATGGCGTTTGGTGTTTCTGGCGCAATTCAACATTTGGCGGGCATGAAAGATTCTAAGGTGATTGTTGCGGTGAACAAAGACGAAGACGCGCCTATTTTTCAAATTGCGGATTACGGCTTGGTAGGGGACCTTTTTGAGGTACTTCCGGAGATGACTAGCAAGTTGTAACGGGGAAAACGAACCTTCCTTGGTGTGGTATTGACCGAGCTTTAGGCTCGGTTTTTTTATTTATTGGAATGGGTTTGAGAGCAAAGCTCAATGATGCGTTTGCCACTGATGAATAAGAAGCAGCTGATTGTGATGGCCAGCGCTGTTAGGTGAAAGACGTCGATAATGAATACTGTGTCCATGATGGTTCCTTTTATGCGATGTTGATTTATTGTTATTTTGTTTAATAAAAGCACAAGGTGCGTAATTCGTCCATATTGTTTACAAAACAACCGTTTCAAAAGGAGTGTGTTTGGACTAACGAAACGTTTAGAATTTGCCGCTGATTACTTTATAGTGTGTGAAGGCGTTCTAACCCATTTATGTGGTTGGGTTATGGCGGCACTTCAGATGTTTTTTATCCTCTGTGGCTTTTTATAGGAGCGGCGACGGCGCATGATTCGCCCGTTATTAGTGATGCGTTTGTTGACGATGCCATGCTTGTGGATGAGCGTGGTGCAATTTGTCTTCGGCGAGTTATCCTTCATGTTGTTTAAAGACGATGTTGGTCGTGCCTTTGCGATTCCCGCTTTGCTTACCTTTTCGGTGTCTTTGGTCATTTTGCTTGGTTTTCGAAAGTACGCTCTGCCTTCCGTCAATACCCGCGAAGCCATGCTGTTTGCCAGTTTGACCTGGTTGGCTGTTGGGGTGTTGGGCGCCATTCCTATTATTTCTGTAACGCACATTTCGTTTACGGATGGGGTGTTTGAATCCATCAGTGCCTTAACTACAACGGGCGCTACTGTGTTGTCTGGTCTCGATGACATGCCACCCACTTTTTTGATGTATCGTCAGTTTTTGCAATGGATGGGCGGTTTGGGTGTGGTGATCTTTGTGGTGGCGATTCTGCCGATGCTAAACATTGGTGGTATGCGATTATTGAAAGCCGAAACGCCGGGCCCGATTAAAGACGAGAAACTGTCTCCTCGAGTTTCCAGTACCACACACTATTTATGGATGGTGTACTTAGCCATTACGGTGTTGTGCGCGTTAAGTTATTACGCTGCCGGAATGTCGGTGTTCGATGCGATTGGACACAGCTTTACAACGGTATCCACTGGTGGATTTTCCACCCATGACGCCAGTATGGGCTATTTTAATAGCCCGCTTATTTTGTGGATATGCAATGTGTTTATGCTGCTTGGTGCCATCAACTTTGCGCTGCATTATCGGGTGTATATTGCACGCCGTTTGACGCTGTATTGGCAAGACGAAGAGACGCGAGGCTTCTTGAAAATAGTGGCATTTATCGCTTTTTTATTGGCACTGTTTCTTTTTCAAACGGATTCTGAAGACGGTTTTTGGGTGTCCATAACCCAGTCTTTTTTCCATGTCATTTCGTTTATTACCAGCACAGGGTTTGCGGCAACGGACTTTGGTGCTTGGCCAGCAGTCACGTCCATTATCTTGATCTTTGTTGGCTATATTGGTGGCTGTGCTGGGTCTACGGCGGGTGGTAATAAAGTGATCCGCAATATAATTTCTGTGAAATCCATTGGTCTGGAAGTGAAGCGATTGGTGCACCCCAATGGAGTGTTTGCGATGAAGTTTCAGGGGCGAACCATCAGCGAAGATGTGCGTCACTCAGTAATGGGTTTTATGTGTCTTGCTGCTATGGTGACGGTTTTGTTTACCGTATTACTAATGATGACGGGCATGAGTTTTATGGCGTCGTTAAGTGCGACCGCCGCTTGCCTCAATGTATTGGGTCCAGGGTTTGCTGAGCTGGGGAGTAACTTCGCGCCGCTAAGCGATACTGGCACTTGGTTGATGAGTTTTGCGATGATCTTAGGGCGTTTGGAATACTTCACTGTGTTGGTGCTTTTCTTTCCGGTGATGTGGCGTCATTGACCCGTGTTTTATTTGCATCTATTAGGGTGAATTTTCTGCCGCTTACAGTGTAAATAACTTGTCATTCCCCCGAAGGAGGCTGTCGCCAAACGAATGCCGTCGATATTGTAGGTCGGCCTTTAACGACACTACCTCTTCCGAGGAAGTGTCGTACAAACAAGGTAGTATTACTTAAAGAGAAGGTTAAACGGCGGCGACAGCGATGCCGTTGTTTTCTTCTTCGTACGCTTCTAATTCTATGGCAATACTTTTTGAGGTTGGCGTATTGCTGAATTCACCATGGCTGTCTAGCGGCACTAATGGGTTTGTCTCTGGATAGTAAGCCGCGATGTTGCCTGCAGGAATGCTGTACGGCACCAGTTTAAAACCACTCACTTTGCGAACTACGCCGTCATCCCATAATGAACGCAGTGTTACGCTTTGACCTTCTTCGAAGCCTAGACGCTGGATGTCTGCGGGGTTAATAAACACCACTTTGCGTTCACCTTTAATGCCACGGTAGCGGTCGTTCATGCCATAAATCGTGGTGTTGTATTGGTCATGAGAACGCAATGTTTGCATGATCATGGTTTTGTCTGTCAGTAGATCTTGCGCACGTTTTGGCAAAATGGAGGCTGGTAACGTATGTGTATGGCAAATCGCTTTACCTGCTGGTGTTTTCCAGTTTCTTTCCCGTGCGCTGTTGCCTAGGTAGAACCCACCATCTTGCAAAATGCGTTGGTTAAAGTCGTGGAATCCAGGTACAACTGCGGCAATGTGTTCACGAATAAGGTCGTAATCACTGACCACTTCGTGCCAATCAATAGGGAAGTTACCTAGCGTCGCTGCGGCGATTCCTGCAACGATGGCTGGTTCAGATTTCTGTTCTTTGCTCAATGGCTCTAATACGCCACCAGACGCGTGAATCATGCTGAAAGAATCTTCTACGGTGACTTTTTGCTGTCCTTTTGCTTGATGATCGATATCAGTACGACCTAAGCAGGGCAATATGATCGCCTCGGTGCCAGTGATTAGGTGAGAGCGGTTTAGCTTGGTGCTTATTTGTACCGTTAACTCACATTGTTTTAAGGCATGCTCTGTGGCTTGTGTGTCGGGGGTTGCTGCAGCGAAGTTACCACCTAGGGCGATAAAGACACCGACTTTGCCATCACGCATTGCTCGAATAGTATCAACAACCGCTAAACCGTGTTCTTGTGGTGGTGTGAAGTTGAAGCGTTTTTCCAACGCATCAAGGAACGCCTGAGAAGGGCGTTCGTTAATGCCCATGGTTCTATCACCTTGCACATTACTGTGGCCACGAACAGGGCAAACACCCGCGCCCGGTTTGCCTAAATTGCCACGTAATGCCATCAAGTTGACCATTTCGTGGATGGTCGCAACAGAATGATGGTGCTGAGTAATGCCCATTGCCCATGTCAGAATGACGCTTTTTGCTTTTGCATAGACGTTGGCAGCGTGAGTAATGTCTTCTTTGCTAAGGCCCGATTGATCGACGATGTCTTGCCAAGGTGTTTGTTTTACTTGTTCAAGGTAGGCGTCTAAACCTTGGGTGTGTTCTTTGATGAAATCGTGATCAAAAACCGCTTCGCCTTTTTGTTGCGCGGCTACTTCTAGGTCGATAAGTACTTTAACCATGCCACGCACCACCGCCATGTCTCCGCCAATTTTAGGGCAGAAGTATCCCGTATTGGTTGGCTTGGAGCCATTGGTGAGCATCTCGATCGGGTTTTGTGGATTCTGGAAGCGTTCTAGACCGCGCTCGTGTAGGGTATTGAAGCTTAATAGTTGCGCGCCGCGCTGCACCACTTCTTTTAGGGTCTCGAGCATACGTGGGTGGTTTGTCCCAGGGTTTTGCCCGAAAACAAAGACCGCATCCGCGTGTTCAAAGTCGTCAATTTCCACCGTGCCTTTGCCAATGCCAATACTGCTTGTTAAGGCATAACCGCTGGCTTCGTGACACATGTTTGAACAGTCAGGGAAGTTATTTGTGCCGTATGCGCGCGCAAAAAGTTGATACAAGAATGCGGCTTCGTTGCTGGCGCGTCCAGACGTGTAAAACGCCACAGTGTCTGGATTGGCTTGTTTTTTAAGCGTATCGCCAATTTGCTTGTAGGCTTGTTCCCAAGAGATCGCTTCGTAGTGATCTGTTTCTCGGTTGTAACGCATTGGTTCTGTGAGTCGGCCTTGGTATTCAAGGAAATAGTCACTTTGGGAGTTTAGCCAAGTGACACTGTGCTCAGCCATGAAAGCCGCATCGACTTTACGAGATGTCGCTTCCCAGTTAACCGCTTTGGCGCCGTTTTCACAGAAGCGGATTTTAGCTGGATCGTGTTTTTCACCCCAAGCACAGCCTGGACAATCGAAACCATGAGGCTGGTTCGTTTTTAACAGAGTATGAATATTGCGTACGGCGTTCTCGCTTTTTAGCCAATGTTTTGTTGTGCTTTGTAAGGCCCCCCAACCACCGGCTGGGCCTTTGTAGGGCGTGTAAAAATCGGTCTTTTTACTCATGGTGTGTTCCTTTTAATTGGGTCGACGCGGCAAACACTCTTGGGACATCTTGCTTTGGCAAATGGATTAAGTTGAGCCCGTAATGTTGGGCTAAACTGACCGCGAGAGTGCTTGGCGATGCTAGGTGAATCAATCGTGATAGGCCGACTCGGACGGCTTTTTGAACCAGTTCGGTGCTGCATCGGCTTGTCATCAAAACGCTGTGATCATGCAAGTCTAAACGCTGTTGGAGTGCATAGCCAATGACCTTATCAAGGGCATTGTGGCGGCCAATGTCTTCCATACACCGTATGGGGTTGCCGTTTGGCGCGATCAGTAACGCGGCGTGAACGGCTCCGGTTTTGTTTCCTAATGTTTGGTAGGTGGATAAATGCGACTTTAAAGACGCCAGTATTGACGTTTTAATAGGGGCGCATGGCGCTAACATGGGCAGAGTTGGGATAGCCTGTGAAAGCGACTCTACGCCACAAATCCCACAGCCTGTTGCGCCTAGGTGCGCGTGTTGCTTTTGTTTGTATTGCGCAAAACGCCTAGGACTAATGATGAGGTCGACAGCCATGCTGTTTATATTTGCTTGAAGCTTTGTCGTTTCAATCTCTATGTCTCGGACATCATTGATGTCTTCAATAATGCCTTCGCTGCAGGCAAGGCCTACCACAAACGCATCCAGATGGTTGGGAGTAACCATCATCACGGCGTGAGCTATGCCATTTATGCTGATGGCTAAAGGCATTTCTTCCACTAACTCAGCAACACCAGAGGGGCTTTGCTCATCACCGCGTGCGAATGTTCGCGGTTGGAAGCAGGGAAATGAGAAGGGCGAAAAAGACATGTTATAGCATTCGGCTCTTAAAAAGTGAGCTTTATAGTACGGAGAGACGATAGGGTCGTCTATCCATTTTGCTCCAATAAAGTGCGTGAAAACGACCTGTCGTTGAACGTTATGTCGTTTGCTTATAAAAGAAGCACTTCATAGACGGTTTTCAATGGACTAAGTATTTCTTTAGAGTTTGAAATACCGTATTCTTGCCCGAAAAAAATTAGCTTCAATGCTTGTTTCGTATTGGTTTCGAAAAACCGCAGGCGAAAAAAGTATGGACTGTGATTATTTGCACTCCAGCAGTGGCAAGGAAATGGCACATGAGACAAAGTGTGGTTCTGTTTTTGTCATATATTGAGAACGTGTGCGACCTACAGCGGTAGTGCATAGTCAGGTTCTTGGTGAACCATTTTTGTTTAATGAGTTTTTTATTTATGCAGTTTATTACACGCCTCTCGCGTTGGGCTTTATCTGGCCCGCGAGCTTGGTTATCGATCATTTTTGCTACCTTTGTTGTGCTGTTGTTTGTTTACCGATCGCTTGTGTCGCCAACAGAAAATCCCAAAGAGTATGTTCTACCCAGTGTCGATATAGAGACCCCAGCGCCAATCGAGTTACCCCCTGTAAGCGCGAATACCGACGAAGACAATGATTATGATTCCTTAATCACCACAGACCCCTTGCAAAATGTGGAAGCGGTTCCTGCGCCACTACCGTCTATTGAGTATGTGATCAAATCGGGTGATACGTTGGCGCGTATTTTTGCAAGATTGGGTCTGCCGAGAGAATCTTTGTATGCGGTATTAGAAGCCGATCAAGAGTATTTAGTGCTCGAACCCTTGCTACCAAATGATAAATTCACGTTCAAATTGGATGAAAATGGCGACTTGGTCGAGTTGACTCGCCGATTGGATATCAGTAAAAGCGTGTCTTATGTACAGCATGATAATGGCGGCTACAGCTATGAAGAGCACATTAAGCCAATTACCTACAATCATGAAGCCGTACACAGCAAAATTGTCGGCAACTTTTATTTGTCTGCGAAAAAAGCCGGACTGTCTGATACTAATATATTAATCATTAACGATGTCTTAAAAGGGCGAGTGAATTTTCGCAAAGACCTTAGAGCCGGTGATGCGTTTGATTTTGTTGTCAAAAAAGGCAGTATCGATGGCGTTAAAGTCGGTGAAGATCAATTAGAAGCACTGGAAATTACGGTAAAAGGCCAAACTTATCGTGCGTTTGTGCATTCGGATGGGCGTTTTTATGATGAGTCAGGTAACAGCCTAACGCCGGCTTTATTGCGTTGGCCAACCCGCAAACAATATCGTATTAGTTCTCCGTTTAATGCCAACCGTTTGCACCCAATCACGGGGCACCCAGCGCCACATAATGGTGTCGACTTGGCAACGCCATCTGGTACAGAGGTGCTTGCTACGGGTGACGGTGTGGTGACGCGGGTGGCGACACATAAGTACGCGGGTAAATACATTGTTATTGATTACACGGGGCCTTATGGCTCGCGCTTTTTGCACCTAAGTAAAATCTTGGTGAAAAAAGGTCAGCAGGTTAAACGTGGTCAAGTGATTGCATTGTCGGGTAATACAGGCCGAACCACAGGGGCGCACCTTCATTATGAGCTTCACATTCGAGGCAGACCTGTAAACCCAATGACCACGGACATTCCGACAACGCAATCCATTCCAAAGAATCAGCGTCGTGATTATGATGCGAATGTGTCTATGTGGATCAGCATGATGGCGAGTACAAAGGCGGAGTTTTCCGGTACTGATGCGAGGCTAGAATTAGATGATGGCCTTGATTCAGATGTGTCAGAAGTATCGGAATAAGCGCTTACCTAAGCCAATATTTAGACGTTTACAATCGGCATAAAAAACGGCCTATCTTGTTAATCAAGGTAGGCCGTTTTGCGTTTTAGAATCCTTTTTGTGTCTCAATAAGTGTCTTTATTAGTGCTTTATCAGAATGCTTTTATAGGCTCTTTTTGTAGGACTTATTACCCTTAATAAAGACCGCTAAGAACAACACCAAACCAACACATTCAATCCACAAATCAAGGTTGGGCCACAGCATCATAGTGGATGCTATCAGCAGTACGAGACGAGTCGGAATAGACACTTTGTCTTCTAGATAGCCTTCCATCGCGCCCACAAGTGCATACATTCCAAAGATGGCAAAGAACGAAAGACGCAGGAGTGTTTCGGTATCGCCACCAATCAAAGGCGTGTAGGCCATTAATAATGGCACTATGTACAAGCCTTTCGCCAATTTCCACGCCGTCATGCCCGTTAGCATTGGCGGTGTTTTGGCAATAGCAGCGGCCGCAAACGCGGTTAAACACACGGGTGGTGTGACGTTACTGTCTTGGGACAACCAAAAGATGATCATGTGTGCAGTGACCAAAATCATCGCCACGCTTTGAGCGCCCAATGCCTGATCCATTAACATGCCTTTAAAGTCATTAGGAACTTGCGCTAACAACGTTTGGGCTTGTTCCATCGGCATGCCTTGCGCCAAAGTGGCGATGGCAGAAGGGTCCACCAACATGAAAATAGCGCTCGCCGCTTCTGGTAGATTGCCGGAAGACATCATTTCTAAAAGCTGGCTTTCGGCAATCAAATTGAACAAGGCAGGAGCAGACAAGGTACCTAATACAATATAAGACGCCGTGACAGGCAATCCCATTCCCAAAATTAACGACGCGATGGCCACTAAAATAATGGTGAAGAACAGGCTTCCGCCAGCCCAATTGGTGATCAATAATGAAAAGGTGTTGCCCACACCAGTGGTACTGATGACGTTAACCACTAAACCAATTCCAACCAATAAAACGGCAGTGGTTGACATGTTTTTGGCACCTTGCGCCATTGCATCAAGAATTTCTGCTGGGCCCATTCGGTGCTTGCGAGAAAGGAATGACGCCGCTATTACCGCCAAGATACTGATGCCAGCGGCATAAGTCGGTGTAAAACCTTGTACCAATAAAGTGACCAGTACAGTCAGCGGAACAATGTGATGCCAGCCGTCTTTCAGCACTTGTGACATATTCACGGCGTCATCACTTTCTGTCGCGATGACTTTGCTGCGCTTAGCCTCAACTCGGACGAAAAAGCCGACAGACAAGAAGTACAAAAGCGCAGGAATCGCGGCCACACTGATGATGGTAACGTAAGATACTTGAGTGTAAGACGCCATGATAAACGCGCCAGCCCCCATGACTGGCGGCATGAGCTGTCCACCCGTTGACGCGGCGGCTTCTACACCTGCCGCAAAACGTGCAGGAAAGCCGGCTTTGCGCATTAATGGGATGGTAATAACGCCAGTAGAAACGGTGTTAGCAACCGAAGAGCCAGATACCGAGCCCATAAGACCTGATCCCAATACGGCCACAAAGCCTGGCCCACCAATCATTTTGCTGGCGAGAGAGCGAGACAAATCAATAATGAAGTCACCCGCCCCAGATTTCACTAAAAAGGCACCGAATAAAATGAACATGAAGACAAAGCTCCATGAGATTCGGGAAATAGAGCCAAACATGCCGTCGGTACTAAAGAAGCTGCGGTACAGCAGCGTTTCCATGCTTAATCCAGGGAAGTTAAACATGCCGCCAAGCCAGCTTCCCCATAACACAACGTAGGTCAATGCGACGACGATCAGAAAGGGGATAAACCAACCGCTAGTGCGACGGATAAGCTCTAATGATAACAACACGGCAATGCTGGAGACGATCCAATCGGCCGTATTAAATGTGACGCCTCTGGCGTAAAGGGCGTCTTCGAAAAAAACGATGTACAGCACCATGCCGATCAAAGCCAATACGATGGCACTGTCAAAAAACATGGCTATTTTGCTATTCTGCCAGGTTGGATGGGCAGGAATAAGCAGGGCGCATAAGGCTCCGAATCCAGCAAAGTGAAAAGCAGATACCCAGAGTTCCGGCAATGTTGCTATGGTGTTGATGTAAATATGAGCAACAGCTAAAAATATAGAAATGGTAAACACCAAACGATTTAACCAAGTCCCGGTACGGTATTTGGTTTCAAAATCATCAAGGTTTACCTCTTTAGAGGCGGTGGGTTGCGACGAAGCAGTCATAGACAAGCTACCTTAAATGCGTACAAAAACAAGTTGTGCAAAGAAAGAGAGGCGCGCCGTACAAGGTACGGCGCGTTGACACCGTTTTGCGGTGTTATTTTGCGATCAATCGAGCCGGAATGTTAATACCGCGTTCACGGTAGTAACGTGCTGCACCTGGATGAAGTGGCACAGGAAGGCCTGCAATGGCTTTTTCGATAGACATGACAGACGTTGCTTTATGAATCGCACTTAGGTAAGACAAGTTTTCATACAAAGACTTAGTCAACTCATACACATCGTCTTCCGATAGGTCAGCACGAGCGGCTAGGAAGTTAGGCTGAGCGACGGTGTTGATGTCTTTTGTTTGGCCTGAGTAAGTGTTTGCTGGAATCACATAACGTGTCCATAAATCATAGCTGCCATTGGCTTCTTTGATTTGTTGGTCAGTAAAATCCAGAACTTTCACTTTATCGCCCATGGACGCATAGAGTCTTGTGACGGCACTTACTGGAACACCAGCTGGAGTATTCATACCATCAATGTTGCCGTTTTGCATGGCATCGGCGCTTGCACCGTAACCCATATAAGCCAAAGCGAATTTGTCTGGATCAATGTTTAGGCCTTTAAGCTGCTGACGACCAGAACCTTCTGTGCCTGAGTTTTTGGTACCAATGGAGAATTTGTGATTCGTACCTTCGATGTCTTTTAGATCCGCAACCGTACCCGTTTTGGCAAGATCGGACTTTAGAACAAAGTGTTCTACGTTTTGCCACAGCATGGAAACAGAGCGCAGCTCAGTTTGTTTGCCTGAGCTTTCAAATGGGCCTTCGCCGTCCCATGCCCATGCACCATATAAGCCTTGTAGAATGGCAAATTGAGCTTGGTTCTCGCGGAGTAATTTGATGTTTTCACCGGACCCTGCAGAGCTAATCGCAGACACGGATAAACCGAATTTTGGCTCCAGCTTCACTTTACTCAGTGTCGCAATGGCAACACCAACGGGATAATACGTTCCCCCAGTGGATGCTGTTGCTAGAATGTAATTGCGGTTGTCCGCCGCAGAGGCGCCTGTTGCTGACAACGCAATTGCTGCAGCAGTAGCACTAGAAAGAATGGCTTTAGTAACGAATCCCAATTTCATATTATTTTTCTCCTATTGGTGGGGTTGGTTAAGTTAATCTATAGCGATTATCGTGCCAAAGATATAACTCATTGAAAATTAATGCTTTTATTTTTAGTCTGTTTCTATTCTTACTTTTTTACATACTTTTGCGCAAATTATTGCTTATTGTTGACGTTTCTTTGTCGGCAAAAAATTGCTTATGATGTAAGCGAGTAAAAATACCGTTTAACATGCTATTTTGTCACTTCTCTTTTTTTGTGTGAGCAAAATATTGCCGATGGTTCAAAGTGAGAAAATAATGAAGCAAGAACAAGTAATTCGTGTTGTACTGTTTGATCTAGGCAATGTGCTGGTGGATTTGGGTGATGTTTCTGAAATGCATGCTATGTTGAATACGCATGGTGAAGAATCCGATGTGTGGCTGAAATGGTTACAATCACCGTCTGTCGCGGCCTTTGATTCGGGCAATATTTCGTTTGATCAATTTGCAGAAGACTTGTTAACAGAAGTGGGCAGTAATGCCGACAAAGCGCTTTTTAAAACGACGTTTAAAGCATGGCCAAAAGGCTTGTTTGCTGGAGCATTGGCTTTAGTCGATGCAGTGAAGCCTGAGTACCATCGTGCAATTTTGTCGAATACGAACGCGGCGCATTGGCCAAGGCTCATGGACGAAATGGGGTTGGCGGGGAAGTTTCACAGTTATTATGCATCTCATCAAGTGGGGTTTGTTAAGCCTGACGAAGCCATTTACCTTCATGTTATTCGTAGCTTGTGTGTTGCGCCTGAGCAGATTCTTTTTATTGATGATAATCAGGTTAATATCGATACGGCGTTGTCATTAGGCATGAAGGCGCATCGGGTAAAGGGTGTTGAGCAGGCTCGTCAGGTGCTCGATCAATATGGGGTGTTATCCAGTGAGCTTAGCTGAAACAATGGTGTTGGATGATTTGAAGCCTTTAATGACGTTGTTGAGGTGAAAATGCAATTGGAATTAGAGGTTTCTATGCGCACGTTTGACGGACAATCTTCGATTAGTTATTCCCGAACTCGACCCATGTATCCTGCCGAGTTGTATTATTGGTTGTCTCAACAAGTGCCTTCTTCCAGTGTTGTATGGGATTGTGCATGCGGTACTGGCCAAGCATCCGTTGATCTTGCTGCGTATTTCGACCGTGTTGAGGCGTCTGATATCAGCGAATCGCAAGTGACGGCGGCAACGCCTCATCGCAAGGTGAATTATCAGGTGTTTCCAGCGGAAAAAACACTTTACCCCGATCATTATTTTGATGTGGTGTGTGTGGCGCATGCCCTGCATTGGTTTGATTTAGATGCGTTTTGGGCAGAACTGAGACGAGTGCTAAAACCGGGGGGGATTTTTGTTTGTTGGGGCTATAACTGGTTGCAAGTTGGCGATGCCGAAGACAAAGCCATTGCCGAAACCGTGCTGCCTCATCTTGCGCCTTATTGGCCTCCGCAGAGTCGCTTGTTGTGGAATCAGTACCGTGACATTGAGTTTCCATTAGAACTTATTGACGTGCCGCAGTTTGAATTAAATTGTCATTGGTCTGTCACGCAAACATTGGATTTTATCCGAACGTGGTCAGCTTCTCAGTTGCGAATACAGGAGCACGGCGATGATTTTTTATTGAATGCGTCGCCAATTATCCGAGAAGCGTGGTCCGAGCCAACAAAAAAACAGCAAATACATCTGCCATTTTTTGTAAAGGCCGGACGGTTTTCCTAAGGTCTTTTTTGTCATAAGACTAAAGTGGAATAGATTGGCAAGTCTGTCAGGTTATAGTAGTTCAGCATCCGAATAACAAATTTAACAATGGAGCGGGTTATGAAGTCATTATATAGCGCAACCTCAAATGAGGCGGCAAAAAATGCCAATGTGAGTCAAGCAGAATTTGAAAAACGCTATCAAGAATCGATTGAAAACCCAGATGCGTTTTGGGGCGAGGTTGGTAAGCGTTTTGGATTGGACTACACCTTACACCAAAGTCAAAAACACCTCATTTAAACGTGGCGAAGTCAGCATTAAATGGTTTGAAGATGGCGAATTGAACGTTGCTTACAACTGTATCGATCGTCATTTGGCAACGTCCGCTGACAAAGTCGCTTACTATTGCGAAGGTGACAAAGAAAGCGATGAAAAAGTCGCGATCACCTACCAAACCCTGCATGACGAAGTGGCACGTTTAGCCAACCTTTTAAAACGTAAAGGCATCAAAAAAGGCGATCGTGTCGCTATCTACATGCCAATGATTCCGCAAGCCGTTTACAGTATGCTGGCTTGTGCTCGCATCGGCGCTATTCATTCTGTTATTTTCGGTGGGTTTTCTGCTCACGCTATCGCGGATCGTTTGAACGATTGTGAAGTGAAGCTGGTGATTACCGCAGACGAAGGTCGTCGTGCGGGAAACACTATTCCGCTGAAACACAATGTTGATATGGCGTTAGATAACAATGCGTGTCCATCGGTTGAATCCGTTGTTGTGTATCGTTACACCCAAAAAGACGTGCCTTGGTTTGAAGGGCGTGATTTGGATTGGGCTGCAGAAGTGGCCAATGAAAGCACGCAATGTCCAGCAGAGCCAATGAACGCAGAAGATCCACTGTTTATTCTTTACACTTCTGGTTCAACAGGCAAACCAAAAGGTGTGGTGCATACCACGGGGGGTATTTGGTTTACGCTTCCCTGACTCACGAGTTGGTGTTTGATCTTAAAGCCGATGATGTTTACTGGTGTGCCGCCGACGTGGGCTGGATTACAGGCCACAGTTACATGGTTTATGGTCCGTTGGCGAATGGTGCCACGAGTATTTTGTTTGAAGGCGTGCCAACGTACCCAGATTCAGGTCGCATTGGCCGCGTAGTGGACAAATTTGGTGTGACGCTTTTGTATACCGCACCAACGGCTATTCGAGCGCTAATGGCTAAGGGCGATGAAGCAACACGATCCAGTAAGCGAGACACTTTGCGAATTTTGGGCAGTGTGGGCGAGCCAATTAACCCAGAAGCATGGTCTTGGTATTACAGTGAAATTGGTAACTCTTCTTGTCCTATTGTCGACACTTGGTGGCAAACCGAGACTGGTGGCATGATGATGACACCACGAATTGTGCAAGGTGATGTTAAACCTGGTTCTTGTACAGGGCCGTTGTTTGGTGTTCAGCCCGCCTTGGTTGACGCTCAGGGCGTCTTGCAAGACGCTCAAGGAGTGTTAGTGGAAGGTGGTTTGGTTATTACGGATTCTTGGCCGGGTCAGGCAAGAACTGTGTATGGCGACCACGAGCGCTTCGAGCAAACCTACTTTAGTACTTTTGATGGCATGTATTTCACGGGTGACGGTGCTTCCCGCGATGCGGATGGCCATTACTGGATTACTGGCCGAATGGACGATGTTTTAAACGTGTCTGGCCATCGATTGGGCACAGCGGAAATCGAAAGCGCTTTGGTGGCTCACCCTTCGGTGGCAGAGGCGGCTATTGTGGGTTATCCGCACGACATAAAAGGGCAAGGGATTTATGTCTATGTTAGTGCGGTGGCTGGGGTGATCCCAGATGAAGAATTAACCAAGTCGTTGAAGCAGTTTGTTCGTCAAGAAATTGGGCCGATCGCAACACCAGATCTGATTCAGTGGGCAAGCAAAGGCTTACCAAAAACGCGCTCAGGTAAAATCATGCGCCGTATTTTGCGTAAAATTGCCGCCAACGAACATGATCAGCTTGGTGACACAAGTACATTAGCAGATCCAAGTGTGGTTGATGATTTAATCGAAAACCGTTTAAATGTGTGATCGCTCACACAGTTTAAAAGGATAGGCAGTGATTTCACTTGTTATCGCGGATGATCATCCTCTGTTCCGTAGTGCGCTTAGCGGCGCATTACGGGCTGAAATACAGGGAATTGCCATAGTCGAATCCCATGATTTGGATTCGACTTTGCAGTGTTTAGGGCACTTGGAAGATCTTGATTTGCTCTTGCTGGATTTGAACATGCCTGGCAGTGGTGATCTTTATGGTTTGATTCGGATTCGTAAAGACTTTCCAGATGTGCCAGTGGCAGTCATTTCGGGCAGTGAAGACAGCGAGATGGTGGCCAAGGTTATTGATGCTGGTGCGCTGGGTTTTATTCCCAAAACCAGTGAGCCTGCGACCTACGTTCAAGCCATTCACGCTATTTTGGCTGGGGATATTTGGCTACCTGATGATCTTCAGTCAGTTGGTCGCAGACCATCCTAAGCCAGACCTTTCTATGCAAAATAAAGTCGCCGAATTAACGCCTCAACAATATAAGGTGTTGTGCTATTTGCATGAAGGTTTGCTGAATAAGCAAATTGCGTATGAGCTGTCTATTTCTGAGGCCACGGTCAAAGCACATATCACCGCTATCTTTCGCAAACTTGGAATTAACAATAGAACGCAGGCCGTGTTAGTTGCGAGTGATTTGAAATTACAAATGACCGCAGCTTCTTAGTCTAATGATGTGGATCTTGTGTTTTGTCTTGTGTGCATGAACAAGGTGGAACTGGATCCATTCCGCCTTCGTGCCATGGGTGGCATTTCAACAACCTTTTCCCCCCTAAATACACCCCTTTAACAATGCCAAATCGTTCGATTGCTTGGATCATGTAGTGGGAACAGCTAGGGTAAAAACGACAATTGTTTCCCAGTAATGGGCTGAGTAAATATTGATAGCCTTTTACGAGCAAAATGAACGCTTTTTTCATGATTTCTTGTCTGTTTGACGTGCAGGTTAGTGTCATTTTTATGTAAATAATGACGCCTATTTGTTAATGTTAGCGAAATATACCACAGAAACGATGCCACTATGCCAGATCAACACTTAACTCTTGATGCAATGCAGGTCGTTGCTTACCAAGGTGAACCGGGTGCGTATTCGCATCTTGCTTGTAAACACACTTTTCCTGACTGGAGCAGTGTTCATTGCGCCACCTTTGCCGATGCTTTGCATATGGTTGAACGGGGCGATGCTTATTACGCGATGATTCCTGTGGAAAATTCAACGGCGGGACGTGTAGAAGAAATTTACAGAGAATTAAAACGAACTCAGTTGTATGTGGTAAAAGAGCATTTTGAGCCCGTTAACCATTGTTTGATCGCCAGGCATTCTATGGGCTTGGAACAGATTACTCGAATCGGTAGCCATCCTCAGGCACTGGCGCAATGCGATAATAATATCAAAGCGCTGGGGGCGAAAAGTCAGGCCATGTATGACACGGCCGGAGCTGCAAAGCACATTGCTGAGTTTGATGAACCTGGTTTGGCGGTTATTTCGTCAGAATTGGCGGCCGAACTTTATGGGTTAAAGGTACTGAAAACGTATTTTAATGACTCTGTGGGGAATACAACTCGATTTTTGGTGTTTGCTCGCCAACAAAAGATGCCTGTTCTTGAAGAAGGCAGCGTTTATATTACGTCTTTTATGTTCCGTGTTCGCAATATTCCGGCCGCTTTGTATAAGGCAATGGGCGGTTTTGCGACGCAGGGAATAAATATGCTTAAGTTAGAAAGTTACATGGTGAATGGGAATTTCACTGCGACGCAGTTTTATGTTGACGTGGAGGCGCATTTTCAATCAGCGGCGATGCAATCGGCACTGGAAGAATTGCGTTTTTTTTCGGAAGAAGTACGAATATTAGGGACTTATTTGGCTGATGGGTACAGGTTGAAGTCTCTATGATGCGTTGGGTTTGTTTGGTGTTCTCTGTGTCGTTTAGTTCGGTTGTGTTGGCTGAATTAGACAGCTTGTCTTCGTTTACAGGGGCAGAGTTGGACACTTACGATGGTTTTTTTGACAGTATTCCGATGGTGGTTACACCGTCTAAGATTGCTCAGCCAAGGGTAGATGTGTCTTCTACCTTGTCGGTTTTGGATGGGGAGTTTATCCGTCGGTTGAATATGCAGTATGTCGAAGATTTACTGCAGTTTGTCCCTGGTTTTGCGGTGTTTCCTTATAAAGCGTCCAGTCAAAAAATTGTTTCTTACCATGGTACGCAATTAGAAGAGTATCGTCGTATTCAAGTGTTAGTGAATGGCCGTTCGGTTTACAGTGCTGGTAAAGCGCGTGTTGAATGGACATCTTTGCCTTTGAATATTGAAGATGTGGCGAGGGTTGAAGTCAATCGAGGCCCCAATGCCGCCAGTTATGGTATCAACTCCTTTTTTGCGGTGGTGAATATTATCACTCGATCCCCGTTAGAAACCTTAGGAGACAGTATCTCGGCATATTCTGGTTCTCGTGGTGATTATCGGTTGTATGGTCAGCACAGTGGCTTGAATGGCGATTGGAGTTATCGTGCATCTGCGTCTACCAATAATGTGCACGGCTTTGATACCGATGTGGATGGGGATGATCGCCATGACGGACATGGTTCCACTATGGGGAACGTTTTTATTCAGAGAGAAACGTACAACAGTTTTTTTGATTTGGACATCGGTGCGAGTCATTTAAAGGCCAATACAGACCCAGAGGTTTATCACACCGAATACCCTTCTTACGATATAAATGATCCAGTACAAGAAACGGATCGTGAGCATATTAAGCTGAGTTACAGTAAGCAGGTTTCGTCCGATCATGAAATAAAGGTCCAGTACTATTACGATCAGTCTGAGCAAAACGAGCATCATGAGGCCTTACTCTCAAAAGAGTTCTACTACTATTTCTTTAAGGGGGTTAGTTCAGGTGATGTATATAAGTCGTATGATGTGGATTTAGTCGAAACGCGACAAGACATAGAAGTCCAAAGTACTTGGGAAGCTTCAAAAGATTTGCGTGTGATCTCAGCACTTGGGTATCGTTTGGACGAAGCGGAGTCTGAGCATTACTTTTCCGGTGAGGTCAGTGATGAAATATTTCGTATTTCTTCTAACATTGAGTATCGGATGGGGGACAGTTGGGTATTAAACACGGGAGCGATGTTAGAGCATACCCAAATGGGAGGAACCTTTCTATCACCGAAACTGGGCCTGACTTACAAGTTATCAGAGAGAGAGTCTATTCGCTTTAACGCATCAAAGGCGGTGCGTACGCCGGATTTGTCCGACCAGTTTTTTAAATGGCACTATGTTTTATCTTCTGGCGAAAGTTCCTATACAACTTATGCTGATGAAGGCGAAAGTGAAGAAAAAATCACGTCTTATGAAATGGGCTATTATCATTATTGGCCAACTCAGGGCTTGTCATTGGATGTTAAGTTGTACCGTGACGATGTTAGCGACATGGTGTTAAGTCAAAAGTATTTTTTCTTTGATGGAGACTTATCCTTTGGCGTTGATGGCGCGTTAGAAGAGGGTGTGACTGAAGATGCGATTATCACTGGAGCGGAACTTGAATTAGATTGGCGTTTTCGTTCTGGCGCAATGACACGTTTCACCTATGCTTATCAAGATACCCAAACTGAGAATAAACGGTTATTGGATTCAACGTCTCCTGTGATGACGTCGTTTTTCGCAAGTCTACCATTAACAGAGCAATGGTTTATTAATGGCTATTATTGGTATGGTGAGGCGTTAAACAGCCGAGACTATGAGTTTCTGAATGCGTGGGTATCTTGTAAATTATCGTTGGGCGGCTACTCCAAAGCGACAATGGGGTTGGGAGTGGAAACACGTTTGGATGGTAATGCTTTGGTAAATAGGCACAATAACTTGGATGAAGACACGTTTTACTATGTCTTCTCCAATATCACTTTCTAATTTGGACTAATGGAAGCGTGAAAAGGATTTTTTCGATGGTTCTGCTGTTGGTTGCAATGAATGCACCTGCGGCGATTTATGTGGTACACAATACTGAAGAAAGCTCGGTACGATCTCTAACGTTCCAGCTTTCTAAATTGTTGCCCATGGATACCGTGATTGCTCCTGTTCGTCAGTCGGTCTTTTTACAAAACGTTGCATCATTAAAAGAAAGCGATCTGGTCGTAACTATCGGGGACGAAAGCTTTCGCCAAGTCTGTTCGGTGACATCAAAAGGCGCCGTGGTTGCGGTGTTTATCGGTAAAGAAGAATATCTTAATATTCAGTCGCAATGTGATGTGCCTAATAGCGCCGTGTTCTCTGGCGCCCCCATAGAAAAGCGTTTGTCATTGTTAGAGGGGGTTTGGTTTGACCGTAAGCCTTTGGCAGTACTGTACAGTGATAACCTTTTAATTGATCAGCAAGACATGGAAACACAAGCGGCCATGCACGGATTCGAGTTCCGTTTTCTAAAAACGGATGTGGATCGTTTGTCGGTTTTAAAGGCGGTGAACTTTATTTTGGAAGGTTCTACCATGATTTTTTCATTGGTTGATACCGAGCTTTATAAAGAGGGTAATGCGCAAGATATCTTGAAGCTGCTGTTCCATAAGCAGCAGGTGATGATAGGCCCTTCGTTTGCCTTTGTCCGAGCTGGCTCTCTGTTTGCCATCTATTCTGATAGTGACGTTAAGTTAGACGCGGTTGCAGGACACATTGTTTCTTGGTTGTCTGGTGAGGGGGTATTAGCCCCTGCCTACCCAAACAAGCTCAGAGTAAGTTTTAACCCTTATCTCATTAAGTCACATGGTATTGTATTGCCTTCTTCATCCTACCTAAAAGACAAATATGGCCTTTGTTCCGACGCGCAATGTGACTGATTATTGTAAAAAACGTCTCGACTAAACCGGTAAATGGTACTGGTTTTTCAGCATGCAGCCAGTGACCTGTTCCCGGGATGATTTTGACGCTTGCTTGTTTAAAGATACTCAGAATAGCGTCTTGGTAGTCGGTGATGATGTAGTCCGAATGCTCGCCTTTAATAAACAGTGTCGGAATATTGATGGTCGCTTTAATGATTGGCTTTTTTAAAATGGTTTCGTAGCTTTCAGCAATGTTGTTTACAGACAGGGCAAGCGCATAACCTTGGTCTGATCTTACTAAGTTTTTCAATAAAAACTGTCGAACGGGAACGCTGCTTTCATAGTCAGATAGTATGCTATCGGCTTCTTTTCTGGAATGTAATACTGTCTGTTCTAGTTTGCTTAAGCCCGCCAAGATGTCTGTGTGGCTTGCCGAATAATCAACTGGCGCAATGTCGGCCACGACCAGTTTTGTTATTTGTTCTGCCGTAGCCATCGCGGCCATTTGCATGGCCACTTTTCCGCCCATGGAATGGCCAAGCAAGTAGTAGGTATCGATACCTTGTTCAGTTGCCCAATCAAGAATCGCTTGCGCCATTTTAGGGTAGGTGGCGTCAGGCATGCTGTCTGATCGCCCATGGTTGGGAAGGTCTACGCAGTAAACTGTAAAATGTTCGGCCAAGCTTTGGGCAATAGAATGCCAGTTGTCGGCATTACCGAATAAACCATGAATAACAATAAGATTTGGTCCAGATGAACCATATTGTTTTGCGTGAATCATATAAACCTTAGCGTTCAAAAAGAGTATTGTTTGTATTGTAACAAGTCTTTGAAACTTTCGTCTTTATAGAATTGGGTTGTTTAAATGTTAGATACATTTTTTATTAAGAGTCTAAAGCAGCCACTGCGTTTGACGGCAATAGCGATAGATAAATTGGGTGTAAAGGCCAATTGGATTACGCTGTTTGGCTTCGTGGTTGGCATGATGGTAATACCCGCGCTGTACTTTGGTGACATGTCGTTGGCGTTGGCGTTGGTGGTCATCAACCGGCTAATGGACGGGTTAGATGGTGCGGTTGCTAGAGTGCAAGGGCCCACCGACTTAGGGGGGTATTTGGACATTACCTTGGATTTTATTTTCTATTCGGCGGTCATCTTTGGTTTTGCTTTAATGGATCCGGCCGAGAATGCGTTGGCAGCCAGCTTTTTGATTTTTGCATTTATGGGAACGGGGAGCAGCTTTTTGGCATTCGCTATCATGGCTGAAAAGCGGAATATTGAGCGCTTGGAGTATGGTCGTAAATCTCTGTATTTCTTAGGCGGTTTAACGGAAGGGACGGAAACGATTGTCTTTTTACTGTTGATTTGTGCCTTTCCATATGGCTTTTCAATATTGGCGTATGTATTTGCTGCGATGTGCTGGATAACAACGGCAACACGAATTTACGCGGGTTACCGTACGTTAGGCGGCGATGTTCGTTAATCGAGGGTCAGTCGAAAAAGGCGATTTCAATGTCGCTTTTTACGATGGCGCAGCAGGCTAATAAATAGCCGCTTTGCACCCAAGCAAGTGGCTCAAACGGATAACTGACGTTTCCCCATAAAAGCTTGATAGAACAAGAAGAGCAGTAACCTTCACGACACTGATATTCGACGTGAATACCCGCTTGTTCAAGTTGTACTAACAAAGGTTCATCTTCTGTCACCAGAATTTGTTTTTTACCTAATAGTACGCGGTGTACTTGCTCTGCTTTATCGCTTGTAGCGGTTTTAGAGATCGAAGTCATCGAAGTCTGAATCGTCTAAGCTGTTGTCTGTTTGGCCAACCAGATAGGAGCTGATTTCGGCTTCTTGTGGTGCTACTTGAACGTTATCACTGACCAACCAAGCGTTGATCCAAGGGATTGGGTTGTGCTTAGTGGCAAAGTGAGCGTCAAGGCCAACGGTTTGCATGCGAACATTTGTAATGTATTCCACATACTGGCCTAGAATTTGAGCGTTAAGACCAATCATGGAGCCGTCTTTAAACAAATACGTCGCCCATTCTTTTTCCTGCTCAGCCGCTTCAATGAAGATCTGACGTACTTCATCTTGGCATTCTGCTGCGATGATTGCCATTTCTGGGTCGTCTTTTCCTGAGGCCATCAGGTTTAGCATGTGTTGTGTGCCAGTTAGATGTAATGCTTCATCGCGAGCAATCAATTTAATGATTTTTGCGTTACCTTCCATCAGTGTGCGCTCTGCAAAGGCAAAACTACAAGCAAAGCTGACGTAGAAGCGAATGGCTTCCAATACGTTAACAGAGGCGATGGTGAGATAAAGGGCTTTCTTTAGCTTAGGCATTGATATTTCGATGCTGCCTTTGCCCGGAATGTCGAACGTACCCATGCCCATGGTGTTGTAGATGTTTACCATTTCAATCAGACGATCGTAGTAGATTGAGACGCTGTCTGCGCGCTTGGTGATTTCTTCGTTCGTCACAATGTCATCAAAGATCTTAGTCGGATCGTTCACAATGTTACGAATAATATGCGTATAAGAGCGGCTGTGAATGGTTTCACTGAAAGACCAGGTTTCGATCCATGTTTCTAATTCAGGAAGCGATACGATGGGCAAAAGCGCAACGTTTGGAGATCGACCTTGAACACTGTCCAATAGGGTCTGGTACTTCAAGTTGCTAAGAAAAATGTGTTGCTCATGGGCTTCTAGGCGTTGAAAGTCTTTGCGGTCGGTTGAAAGATCTACTTCTTCAGGACGCCAGAAGAACGACAATTGCTTTTCTATGAGTTTTTCGAAGATGGGATGCTTTTGCTGATCATAGCGAGCAACGTTGACATTTTCACCAAAGAACATTGGTTCTTTTGTACTATCGAACTGTTTGCGGTTAAAAGTCGAGTAACTCATGTCTCAGGATATTCCTCAAAAGCGAAAGGCATGATTAATCGTATAAACATGCCTTAGTTATTAATAGATATTGTATTCGTTAAAGCAATCAACATCACAAAGCCTCATCGTCATGAGGCTTTGTAGTATCTCACTGGGAGAAGGTTAGATCTTGCAAGCACCGCCTGCGCAATCGTCCATGTCTTCCTGCTTATCATCCGCGCCATCACGTGTGTTGTGATAGTAAAGTGTTTTTACACCCAATTTGTAAGCGGTAAGTAGATCTTTCAAAATCACCTTCATAGGGACTTTTTGAGACTCAAACTTGCTTGGGTCATAGTTGGTGTTTGCAGAGATCGCTTGGTCTACGAATTTCTGCATAATACCAACAAGTTGCAAATAGCCATCGTTGGATGGGATGGTCCAAAGCAATTCATAGCTGTCTTTCAGGCGTTCAAACTCAGGCACAACCTGTTTCAGAATGCCGTCTTTACTGGCTTTCACAGACACGAAACCACGAGGTGGCTCGATGCCGTTGGTGGCGTTACTGATTTGCGATGACGTTTCAGAAGGCATCAATGCGGTCAGTGTTGAGTTGCGCAGACCATGAGTCACGATCTCTGAACGCAATGCTTCCCAATCGTAGTAAAGCTCTGGAGAAACCACATTATCGATTTCTTTCTTGTAAGAGTCGATTGGCAAAACGCCTTTGGAATAAGTCGTTTCGTTAAATGCTAAACATGGGCCAAACTCTTTCGCCAATTTGTTCGATGCTTTCAATAGGAAGTATTGAATGGCTTCAAAGGTTTTGTGCGTCAGTTCGTTGGCTGAACCGTCAGAATACTTAACACCGTTTTTCGCTAAGTAATACGCATAGTTAATCACGCCAACGCCCAATGTACGACGAAGTTCTGTTGCGCGTTGAGCGGCGGCAATAGGGTAGTTCTGATAATCCAATAAGCTGTCCAAGGCGCGCACGATAAGCTCTGCTAGCTCTTCAAGCTCGTCTAGGTTTTCAAGAGCGCCAAGGTTGAATGCCGACAAGGTGCATAGTGCGATTTCGCCTTCTTTGTCATCGATGCTGTTTAATGGTTTAGTGGGAAGCGCAATTTCCAAGCACAAATTACTTTGTTTTACTGGTGCAACTTGTGGGTCAAATGGGCTATGTGTATTACAGTGATCCACATTTTGTAGATAAATACGACCCGTGCTTGCACGCTCTGAAGCAAACAGAGTGAACAATTCAGTTGCTTTGATCGTTTGCTTGCGGATAGAAGGATCTTGTTCATACATGGTGTACAGGCGATCAAATTCTTCTTGGTCAGCAAAGAAGGCATCGTACAAGCCTGGTACGTCTGATGGACTGAACAACGTAATGTTGCCACCCTTGATCAAACGCTGGTACATCAAACGGTTAAACTGCACGCCATAATCTAAATGACGAACGCGGTTTTCTTCTACGCCTCGGTTATTCTTAAGAACCAACAAGCTTTCAACTTCAAGGTGCCAAATTGGGTAGAAAACCGTTGCTGCGCCACCACGAACACCACCTTGTGAACAGCTTTTTACCGCTGTTTGGAAGTGTTTGTAGAAAGGGATGCAACCTGTGTGGAAGGCTTCGCCACCACGAATCGGGCTGCCTAACGCACGAATAGCGCCGGCGTTTACACCAATACCAGCACGTTGGCTGACGTATTTAACGATTGCGCTGGAGGTGGCGTTGATCGAGTCTAATGAGTCACCGCATTCAATCAATACACAGCTACTGAACTGACGAGTCGGTGTACGAATGCCAGACATGATCGGAGTAGGCAGTGAAATTTTGAATTTAGAAACGGCATCATAGAAACGACGGATTAGGTTCAGACGTTCTTTTTTGTCGTAACCTGCAAACAGGCAAGCCGCTACTAAGATGTAGATAAACTGAGGGCTTTCGTAAATGTCGCCCGTCACTCGGTTTTGTACTAAATATTTGCCTTCGAGCTGTTTTACCGCAGCGTATGAAAAATCCATATCACGAGAGTGATCGATAAACGTGTTCAATTCGTTGAAATCTTCTTCTGTATAGTCTTCAAGAAGATGAGCGTCATAACGTTTTTGTTCAACGAGATTTTTTACGTGCTGATACAGGTGTGGTGGCTCAAAGTCGCCAAAGGCTTTTTTGCGCAAGTGAAAAATAGCCAGACGAGCAGCAAGATATTGATAATCTGGTGTGTTTTCAGAAATTAAATCCGCAGCAGACTTGATTAAAGTTTCGTGAATGTCGGTTGTGCGGATGCCTTCGAAGAATTGGATTCGTGCTTTTAATTCAACTTGGGAAACAGAGACATTGTCTAACCCTTCAGCAGCCCATGCGATGACTTTGTGAATCTTTTCTAGGTTGATGTTTTCGGTCGTCCCGTTACGCTTAGTAACTGTGAGAGTGCTCATGCCTTAACTTCCCATTAGTGCATTGTAAAAAAGAGGTGATTTACTCTATGTAGTGTGTGTTTTTTAACTAACACACTACATGTAGTGTTTTGTCGGTGATCTGTAACGAACAATAGTGCTCATTAAGGTGAAAATCAAGGCTTGAAAAAAACTCGAAAATGAGAATTAAATAATAGCTAAGTGGTCACTTACTTTACTTGCCTGAAAAAGCGTAAAGTCAGCAATTGGCAAGGCCATAAATGCTATTTTTATCTATTTTTTGATGAAAAAAACTAACCTAGACGAACGCACGAAAAGTGATCAGAAAAAATGACTGAGCACCATTTTGAACGTGGCAACCAGTGCAAATAAGACCAGCTGGTGAAGCAGATATATTGGCAGTGCGTAACGGCCCATAAAAGCCAAAACATGTGTGCCAAAAAAGTTTGGTACAGGAAACTTATGCCAATTCAAATACCCCAATAAAGGGCCCATCAACACAACGCCAATCCACGGAAAAGGGAAGACGATGTCTAACGTCCTTTGAGGGAGTGAAATATATTGAGTCATGGTTGAGAACGCGTTTGGAAAAGACAGCCAAGTGGTGAAGTGGTAAATCAAGACAATAACAGCGCCTATGAGAGCCGATGAAATAGGCCATTTACAAAAGGGTCTTATCATCAACGAGGCAATAAAAATAAAGTGGAGTATGCCAAAATAAATCCATTGGTCGGGAACGGCGAGATAGGTCGCCAAAGAAATAACACCAGCCGATACAAACAGCTTGATATCACGCTTCCAAAAAGAGGGAGATTTGGCTTTATTCAACACTAAATAGGTAGACCAACCAATGGCCGTTAGGAACAATGTCAGAATGACACTTCGGAAAGACACCCAAAATGGGTCGTAAATGGAAAATGACATAAAGCCAAAGTTCCGTAAATCCCAGCAAAAGTGGAATATCATCATCAATAGAACTGCAGAGCCTCGATAAACATCGAGAAATAGGCTGCGTTTGCTTGGTTCGTTGGAGATTGACTGCATTGAAATCCAAAGGAAATAGTGTGATTAAAGCTCGGCCATCATACCGATACTCATTTTCTAGCTCAAGTCTGCCGCCTCTTATGTTGTCGCTAAAGGCTTTACTCCCCTGGGAAAGAGAAACATTGCCCATGTTTGGTCGAGATATTGCCGTCCCGAGAAAGGTGGCTTTTGTCGCGGATAAAGGTGTGTGTTACCGCTACTCTGGAAAAGATCATGATGGTGTTGGGTGGCCTGAGTGGTTATTGCCGATAAAAGAGGAGGCGGAGCGTGTTGCTCAGCAGGCGTTTAATTCTGTGTTGCTCAATTGGTATCAAGATGGTGAAGACTATATGGGATGGCACGCGGACAATGAAAAAGTGTTGGGGCCAGCGCCCGTTGTCGCCATGCTGAGTCTGGGAGTAAGTCGCCCTTTTTCTGTTTCGTTTGAAAACGAACCATAAAATTAAGCATAGTGTGGAGTTAGAGCACGGCAGTTGGTTGGTGATGTCAGCGTCTACTCAGGTATTGTGGCAGCATGCTTTGCCAAAAAGAAAAGCGATTAAAGAGGAGCGAATAAGCCTGACTTTTCGGCTCCTGCTTTAGATGCTTGTTAAGCATGGCCCGCGGTTAACTGATTTAAGATTAAGGGGCTTTGCGGGATCTCACCCAGCTGTTGTTTTCTTGTGTGAAACAGATGCGGTCATGTAGGCGGCTTGGACGACCTTGCCAAAACTCAATGAAACGCGGTTTGAGAATGTAGCCGCCCCAATTGCTTGGGCAAGGTACTTCTTGGTTGTCAAATGCCTGCTCTTCTTTTTGGAAGGCTTGCTGTAGCTCATCGCGACTGGCAATGACGGCACTTTGTTTTGACGTTCTGGCGGCCAGCTGACTGCCTCGTGGACGCGTTGCGAAATACGCTTCTGAAACGCCACGTGATACTTTTTCAATGGTGCCTTCAATGCGAACTTGGCGAGGAGAGCGGGCCAAAAGAAGGTCATGCTGGCTTTGTTGTTCTGTGCTAATTGTTGGCCTTTTTCACTGTCGTAATTAGTGAAAAAAGAAAAGCCAGCGTCGTTACGTTGCTTTAACAACACCACGCGAGAATGAGGCCATCCATCGCTTCCAACGGTGCTTAGAATCATCGCGGTTGGGTCATCAGGGCACGATTCAATGGCTTTTTCTAGCCAGTTGTCAAACAAGGGAAGCGGGTCGTTGCCTGCATGCTCTTCTAGAAGATCATCGAATTGGTAGTCGCGGCGAATGGATTGAAGGTCTCTGTTCATGATTATATCCGATACGTTGAAGTGGTCATGACTTTGGATATTTGGGTCATGATGGCCATAATGGGTTTTGGAAATTCATATCCGCCAGCATCGAGTGCCATGGCTTTGTGTTTGGCTTCATCAATGTGCATTTGCGATAAGACAGCCTTGCTCTTTTCATCTTCTACGGGCAAGGTCGCCATGTGCTTCTGTAAGTGCAGGCAGACTTGGTCTTCGGTGGCTGCCACAAAGCCCAAACTAAGTTTATCGCTAATGAGACCTGCGCCTGCACCAATCAGAAAAGACGCTCCATAGAACAGAGGGTTCAACATACTGGGTTTACTACCAAGGTCATAAAGGCGCTGCTCACACCACACAAGGTGATCAATTTCTTCGTCGGCGGCGTGTTCCATTTCTTCACGAACAGCGGGCAGTTTCGCTGTGGTGGCTTGCCCTGCGTAAAGAGCTTGGGCACACACTTCTCCCGTATGGTTGATGCGCATAAGGCCAGAAGAATGACGACGTTCTTGTGTTGTTAAGTTCGCTTCTTCAAATGCAACAGCAGGAGACGGGCGTGATGCGTTGGCAGCATGGGGCACTAACGTTTGTAACGCGCGATCAAACTGTAATACAGCTTTGTCTAGAAAAGAGATCATTGTGGTTCCTCTTGTTTAACCTGGAGGCCAAGTCATAGCGCGGCCACCCAATACGTGCATATGGATGTGATACACAGTTTGACCACCCATTTCATTGCAGTTCATTGCGACGCGATAACCCGCGTCACTGATGCCTTTTTGTTTCGCTATCTTGGCAGCCGTGATTTGTAATTTGCCAACAACGGGCGCGTCTGCGTCGGTTAGGTCATTTAAGGTGCTAATATGGCGTTTAGGTATGACAAGGAAGTGATGTGGTGCTTGCGGCATGATGTCTTCGAAAGCGATCACATCGTCGTCTTCATAAAGCACCGTTGCGGGTATCTCTTTGTTTACTATTTTGCAGAATAAGCAGTCCATATCCTCTCCTTTTGTTTGTATTATTCAGGGTTCGTTGTGTGGCTTCAAGGTGTTTTGCGTAAAGGATTGACCCTTGACAAGGATGTGTTTCTTAGACGATCCCCTTTCTGAATAAGTCGAAGCAGCTGTTGCTCCAGTTGGGTATCCAGTTCAGAGCAAGGCAGCAGACCATCGAAGCCCAATTTTCTCGCGTAGTCTAGCGACATTTTAACATTATTACTGATCAGCAAGCATTGGTCTTCTGTGCGCATGAGTGGCATCAGTCTCTGCTGAGTGATATGAGGAATGTGACCGCCATTGTCAAAGACTAAGATAATGGATCCTGTTGTTCTTTTCTCAGGTAGTTCCAAATAGTCCAGCAAGTTTTCCAGTGTAGTGAGATGTTCAATGCGATTAGCGTGAGTTTGCAAAATGGTCAATGCGCGTTGCAGGTCATCGTCCATCTGGCCAAATACAATAATATCGAAATGGTGTTGTATTAGGTCGTTTGTCGATGGGCGAATGTGTACATTGATTGGAATCTTAACGGTTATGCGACGCTCATTTTCATTGGTGTTTACTTCGCCTTCTAAATAGTTAATGAGCAATGAAATGTAGTGCATACCAAGATCAAAGCTGTGTGTTTCTTGTATCCGCGAGGGGATTGGGCTGCAGCTAATTTCCAACAATGTCATGCCATCACGATTGGCGTCGTGACGAATGATGTCGAGCGTTAAGGTCTGGTCGGTGAAGTGTTTAAACTCTTGGATAAGGCATTCAATAACGTGCTGTAGGATCGCCGCATCTTGCAGGACTTCAACTTGCTCAACGTTGTGCATGTTAATTTCCAGCAAGGTGTTGTCTTGGTCTAAACGTTGAATCGTGTTGTAGGCGTTGTCGATGAGCTGGTTTAACTGCAATGGATAGAGCTGATCTGGGGGCGTATTGTCTTTGATGTCGCTAAGAAGGTCGATCCTTTCGATGACATTTTTTAGATTGTTGTTGGCCGTAATGCTGCTGTTCAAAAACAGTTTTGTGTCATTGGATGTCGCAGCTTGTTCAAGGTGTGATAGCCCCCCACCAATAATATTGATCTGGCGACGCAGTCGATTTGATATGTCCGATAAAAGATCCATCATTTCGACTTGACCGTATTTGTTTTTCTGAGTGTGCTTTTGTATGAGCGGCGTGGTCTGCACTATCATGCCAGAGAAATGAATCATGGCTTCTAGAATGATGGTAATGGTTAGTCCCCATTCGAATAGAGTTGAGCTGGGGATGATGCCATAAACGGACATGATCCATGCAGAGTGCCCTGTCAGTAATGTCAATCGAGCAATGAGATAGTAGCCAGAAAATGGGATGTCTTTTAGAAAAGCGATCACCGCATGGACGGTCAAAAATAGCAGTGTTGTGACCACAATAATGGAAAGTACCAGGATGTTGATGTCGCTCGGCATAATCGTGAACAGCATGGCAAAAACTGCATTGATAGAGCCAATAACGATTAAGAGTTTGTCCATACGCGGAAGATACAGTTGGGTATCCAGATATAAGCGTGAGAAAAACACAATCGCGCACAAACACGACAGCGCGGACAGGTTATAGATACGTTCTTGGATGTTGGTTTGATCCGGAAAAAACTGCGACACCTGATCGTGAATGGAGAGGTGCAGCACCACAATGCCCACAAGCAAAAAGCTGTAAATTAAATACATGAAGTGGGTGGTCTTGATAAAAAAGAAAATATTGCAGATAAACAAGGTCAGCAGTATACCGATCAATATCCCCGTGACCGTGAGGTCATTCTGATTGTCTTGGCTTATCTTTGACAGGGTTTTCAGTTCAATCTTGGCGTTAATCGGCAATTTAGAGGACAGCTTCATATACACCGTAAACACCGGAGGAGTATTGGTGGGAATAGAATACACATAATGTGGGGATTTAATCGGCTTATTGCTGTAAGGTCTTGCGCCGCCTAATTCAGCCTGAACCTGACCCTCGTACAAGGTCGGCAAATAAAGGTCTAGGTATTGGAGCCTTGGTGAATTGACTTCAAGTAGAACAGGGAGGTTGTTGGTGGTTCGAATAGCGATGTCGGTACGAATCCAGATGTTCCCTTTAACCATCCCGAACTGCAGATAATCACGATTAATGGGGCGGAATTTTTTGGCATAGAGATCGGAGGAGATGGTCTCGAACGAAAGATTTTGTTCTGGATCAATAAAGTAGGTGCCACTCTGACTGATGTTGGCGGTATCGTGAGTATCATCGATGATGGCGAGCGTATTTGAGCCCCATGCTATGTTGGCGATACTGAGTATAAAGAGTAAAATCAATCGATAAAACAAAACATTAGCCTAAGAGAATACTATGAAAGGCTATCATTATTAACTAGATAGGGGATCGAATGCTATATCCAATTTTGGTGGAGTATTATGTTTGGTTTAGCATAGTGCTATTAGGGGTCACTTGGTTTGCAAGGCAGTCAAAGCCCACGACACGAACGAATCTCATGTATGGTTATGGAATGATTGCTAGCTTGGGATTTGTGCTGGGGTTAGATTGGGTTGCTGGTGTTATTTTTGGGCTGTTGGTTTTGGAGTTAGGTCGTTTATTTAAAGCTTGGTTAGACAAAAAAGAATCGCAGCTGAAAAAGTAACTAACGCATATTGTCGTGCGATGCGATGCAAAAAAGGCCTCATTCGAGGCCTTTTTGTTAGCTGTTTGCTATTGAGCGCAACCGCATTATCTTACGAAATAGAGTGATTACTTCTAGTTCGCGAGCAATGGCGCGGTGGCCGATGTCGGTACGGAAATACACCTTGTCCCAAGACAATGTGTTCACAACATCGTAAGCCGCTGCTTGTGCTTCGGCAACGCTATCACCAAGAGCAACAGCGCAAAGGACACGCCCGCCATTAGTCACAACTTGGCCGTCTTTTAATGCTGTACCTGCTTGAAAAACTTTTTGGCCTTCAGGAAGTACCGTATCCAAACCAGAGATAACATCCCCTTTTGGGTAATCCGCTGGGTAGCCGCCAGCCGCAAGAACCACGCCTAAACTAGCGCGAGGGTCCCAGTCTGCTCAACGGTGTCTAGCTTGCCATTGACTGCAGCAAGACACATTTGCGCCAAATCAGAGCGTAAACGCATCATGATAGGTTGTGTTTCAGGGTCACCAAAACGACAGTTGTATTCTAGAGTCTTTGGCGTGCCATCGGGGGCAATCATCACACCAGCGTACAAGAAACCACGGTAACGGTTGCCTTCCGCGTTCATGCCTTTAACTGTTGGCATGATGACTTCATTCATGATGCGATCATGAATTTCTGGCGTTACAACAGGGGCAGGAGAGTAAGCACCCATGCCGCCTGTGTTCGGGCCTTTATCGCCATTGTCGCGCGCTTTGTGATCTTGGCTCGTTGCCATCGGCAAAACAGTCTCGCCGTCTACCATGCAGATGAAGCTGGCTTCTTCGCCAACTAGGAACTCTTCGATAACAACACGGCTGCCCGCGTCGCCAAAAGAATTGCCTTGTAGCATGTCTTCAACGGCTTCGATGGCTTCGGCTTCGGTTTGTGCCAAGATAACGCCTTTACCTGCCGCCAATCCGTCCGCTTTCACCACGATCGGAGCGCCGTGTTGCTTGATGTAAGCAACAGCAGGTTCGATCTCAGTGAAGTTGCCGTAAGCTGCGGTTGGGATGTTGTGGCGAGCTAGGAAATCTTTGGTAAACGCTTTCGAGCCTTCTAATTGTGCTGCGGCTGCGGTTGGGCCAAAAATCGCTAAGCCTTCTTTTTCAAACGCATCAACCACACCAATAACCAAAGGCGCTTCTGGACCAACAATCGTCAGATCGATGCTTTCTTTTTTCGCGAAAGCCACAAGATCGGCAATGTCAGTCACGCCGATGTTTACGTTTTCTACTTTGATTTCAGTGGCTGAGCCTGCGTTACCTGGGGCAACAAAGACTTTTTCTACTTGGTTAGATTCTGCGGTTTTCCATGCGAGAGCATGTTCACGTCCGCCGTTACCAATAATAAGAACTTTCATTATCTAATCCTTTGTATTGCAAGTCAGAGGCCGAAAAAGCCTCTGACAACAAACTAATAAAACGTTGGCTTAATGAACCACGGTTTATCAATGACGATGCTTTTAATGACGGAAGTGACGCATGCCAGTGAAGACCATTGCCATGCCCGCTTCGTCCGCGGCAGCGATGACTTCATCATCACGCATAGAACCACCTGGCTGAATTACCGCCGTGATGCCTGCTTGTGCGGCCGCATCGATACCGTCACGGAATGGGAAGAAGGCATCAGACGCCATCACAGAACCAACCACTTCTAGGTTTTCGTCAGCGGCTTTAATGCCTGCGATTTTAGCACTGTAAACGCGACTCATTTGGCCAGCGCCCACACCAATCGTTTGTTCCGCTTTTGCGTAAATAATGGCATTAGACTTAACAAATTTAGCCACTTTCCATGCAAACAATAGGTCTTTTAGTTCTTCTTCGCTAGGTTGGCGTTTAGAAACGATTTTAAGATCGTCCAACGTAATAACACCATCATCACGGTCTTGAACCAACAAGCCACCATTAACGCGCTTGTAATCAAGTGCGGCTGGTTTGTCTTTTGACCATTGGCCGCACTCAAGAAGACGAACGTTTTGCTTCGCGGCAACGATGTCAGCGGCTTCTTTGCTAACGCTTGGCGCAATGATGACTTCAACGAATTGACGATCAACAATCGCCTGAGCGGTTTTAGCGTCTAGCTCTTGGTTGAACGCAATGATGCCGCCAAAGGCAGATGTTGGGTCAGTTTGGAAAGCAAGGTCGTAAGCTTCAAGCTGAGTTGCTGCCGTTGCCACACCACAAGGGTTGGCGTGCTTCACGATCACGCACGCTGGCTTATCAAAGCTTTTTACGCACTCAAGAGCCGCATCCGTGTCAGCGATGTTGTTGTAAGACAACGCTTTACCTTGGATTTGTTTGGCTGTGCTGATAGACGCTTCTTTAGGGTTGGCTTCAACGTAGAAAGCGGCTTTTTGGTGTGGGTTTTCACCGTAGCGCATTTCTTCTTGCTTGTTGAATTGTAGGTTAAAGGTGCGTGCGAAATCTTCGCTGCCGCCTTCGACTTTTTTGCCTAGGAAGTTGGCAATAGCGCCATCATAGTGAGACGTGTGTTCGAATGCTTTCACCGCAAGGTCAAAACGCTGTTCGAACGTCAAACCGCCATCGGCTTTAAGAGAGGCCAAGATGCCTTCGTAGTTGGACGGAGACACAACGATGGCTACGTCTTTGTGGTTTTTCGCTGCGGAACGAACCATGGTCGGGCCGCCGATGTCAATGTTTTCAATCGCCATTGGTAGGTCGCAATCAGGGCGCTCGATGGTCGCTTCGAATGGGTAAAGGTTCACGACGACCATATCGATTTCTTCGATGCCGTGTTCTTTCATGATGGCGCCGTCGATGTCACGACGACCAAGAATGCCACCGTGCACTTTCGGATGTAATGTTTTAACGCGGCCGTCCATCATTTCAGGGAAGCCTGTGTAGTCAGAAACTTCGGTTGCGGCGACATTGTTGTCAAGTAAAAGGCGGTAAGTTCCACCAGTTGAAAGAATTTCAACACCGTGAGCGGTTAATTCGCGCGCGAATTCGACAATGCCTGTTTTGTCGGAAACACTGATCAACGCTCTTTTGATAGGAGTTACTGTATTTTGATTTGCCATCATGGTTCTCGCAATTAATTTAACACTAAATAAACAAGGGGAAGGTAAGACGAAAAAAAGGGCGAATTCGCCCTTTTTTCTTTGTGCTTATAGCATGCCGTATTGCTTCAACTTCTTACGAAGTGTTCCTCGGTTTAAACCAAGGATGGTGGATGCTTTTGTTTGGTTATCCTTTGTGTAGCTCATGACAGACTCTAGCAAAGGCGCCTCAACCTCGGCTAAGACTAACTGGTATAAGTCTGTTATTGGCTGCCCATCAAGATGAGCGAAATAGTTTTGTAGGGCTTTTTCAACATTGTCACGTAGGGTTTGTGACTGCTCTGAAGAAGCGGCTTGAAACGTATGTGTATGAGTTTGTTCTACCACAGAATGACCTTCTATTTTTAAAGCTAACCATTTATTAATGAGCATTGATTATCATAGGGAAGAGTGATCTAAATCTTCATTTTTGATGTTCATCACATTAAGTGTAAGGTTCGTTTGTCTACTGACAAACAAAGAACTCTTCCAATTTATCAAGTTGTTCTTGCGTATTATCAATACGGTTAAACAAGCTGCGAAATTGTGTTTTATCCGCTAACGTTTGCAGGTACCAACCAACGTGTTTGCGCGCAATACGCACGCCTAAATAATCACCATAAAATTGGTGTAAGGCGTTCACATGGTTGATAACCAGCTGTCTCACCTCAGATAAAGATGGAGGTGCTAACAATTCGTTTGTTTGTAGATAGTGATTTATTTCGCGAAAAATCCATGGTCTTCCTTGCGCGGCTCGACCGACCATAATGCCATCGGCATTGGTGTAATCTTTCACAAATTTAGCAGACTCGGCGTCTTTGATGTCCCCATTGGCAAAAATGGGAATGCTCAAATGATGCTTAATCTCTGCAATCGTGTCGTATTCAACTTGGCCTTGGAATTTGCATTCACGCGTTCGTCCATGAATTGCTAGAGCTTTAATGCCGATATCTTCGGCCATCTTGGCAATAGTAAGGCCATTTTTCTGATCCAGACTCCATCCAGTGCGGATTTTTAGAGTGACAGGAACAGAAACACTATTTACAACCGATTCCAGTATGTCACGAACCAAGGCTTCATCTTTTAGTAATGCTGAGCCTGCGGCTTTATTGCATACTTTTTTTGCGGGACAACCCATGTTGATATCGATGATTTGCGCGCCGAGTTCAACATTTTGTTGAGCGGCTTCAGCCATCATTTTTGGGTCACCACCAGCGATTTGAACGGATCTCGGTGAGACTTCAGCGTCGTGTATTAAACGATGGCGGCTTTTAGTCGAGTTCCACAGGCGAACATCAGAAGTAACCATCTCTGATACGACTAAACCTGCACCTTGGTCATGGCAAAGGCGGCGAAAAGGCAGATCTGTTACACCGGCCATGGGCGCGAGAATAACAGGTTTGTCAACGCAATATGGGCCAATAGCAAATGCCATGATGTTCCTGAATACTGGATTGAATGTTAAAGATCGTCGACAGTGTCGAGCGGGCGTGAATAATACCTAGGCAATCGCCATTTTTGAAGTCTTGACAGACTAAAAACTGACTATTTTTTGTTCTTTTTTATCGGTTAGTGATAAAAGTCCGCAAAACTAGTAGGAGCGCGTGTCTGAAGGGAAGGCTCTTAGCTGATGTGTGACGGCGCGGGCGCCCGGATCTTGGATTGGAATCACCAAATGAATAGGGGTGTTTGGTGGCATATAGGTAATATCTAGGAAGTCTTTATGTAAATAATCGTTTGGCGCAAAGAGACGTGCCGCGACGGGGAGGCCATTAAGGTCGAAAAATTCCAGTGCGATTTTTGGCATCGGCTGAGAAAAGTCACTGGTGTTGGTGATGATGGCATTGACCAGTAAGGTGTTTGGCAATGTGGGGTGACTTTGGATGCGCACATGCTGAATAGTGATTGCTGTTGTGTCCTCAAACCCAGGGAGCGTGCATCCAGTGTAGGAGCACAATGTTCGATAGATTGGTCGGAAGCTGGATGAGCGGCTACCTTCGTCAAAAAAGTGCATAGCAACTTGTGCTGATAGGATGGCGATGCCTAATAATGATGCGAAAAACCACAGCCAAGGGTGTGACTTCTTTTTGTGTGATGCGGGTTCGGATTCGCCCAGTAGTGGTGCTAAGCTCTGTTGCGCTGACAGCTGTTCCAATATTGAATGCTGACTTTTGATGTCAGACGGGCGCGCTTGTTCTGACGCTGTTTGAGCCAAAGAGTGTAATGCGACCATGTAGTCCGGCTCTTGGGCTGGCATTGTGGGCTCAACTGGTGCTGTCGCTTTAGGCATGGCAGTAAGATTTGTTGGTGTTGGTGGCGTTTGTGTCGTCTTAGAGGTATTGGAGAATGATTTTAACGCGGCTTCCACTTCAGCCAGTTCCACTTCCCATGGAGCAGGCTCGTTTTGGTTAGAGGCTTGGTTCTGTTTTGGTGTCTCTGCCTGTCTTGGTTGCTCTATTTTTGGCGCTGCTTCAGCGGTGCTCTCGGCTGTTGCTGGCTTATTGTTTGCCTGTAACGGCCGTGTGTCATCGTTGTTTGGTTCTTCGACTTTGTTGGATGGTGTTGGGGTGGTCTTTTTCTTCTCGCCGAGTGGGTAAAGGTCCTCGTCATCGAAAAGAGTGTGTAGCCAATCTGGGTTCACGACATCGTCAGTAGGGGAAAATTGTTCATTGATGGTATTTTGCTTACGAGGCGGTGACAGGGGGCGCTCTGTTTCTGTTAGGGTGTTTGCGAGAGCGTGTTCTTTGGTTGCTGAAACCGTAGTTCGGCTTTCTTGGTTTTTTTGCACTGTTTCCGACGGGTTGGTCAGTTTTCCAGCATCAAAAATATGGAAGCATTGTCCGCATCGGACTTTGCGCTTGGCCATGCTTAATACCTCGTCACTTACACGAAATGCAGTCGAACATTTGGGGCAGCGAGTAATAAAGCTATTGGCCATGGGGTGTCATCTTCCTTATTAAAACATCTCTAAACGGGGTTATGCGTGCTTTGTGGCAACGATGCGTACCCATTCTTCTTTTTCAGCAATCGAGTCAATCGTAAACCATTCTTGATAGGCTTCAACGACTTCCTGAGCTTGGTTGGCCAGTATGCCAGATAGCGCCAATTGACCACCGTTTTTTACTAAAGCGGAAATAGTCGGTGCAAGATGAGCAAGTGGGCCTGCCAATATGTTGGCGACAACGATGTCAGCTTGTAGTTCAGATTCGTATGGCGGAAGTTTGACTTCAATGCGTTTTGGGTCAATGTTGTTACGCTGCGCATTGGCTTCTGTTGCTTGAACGGCTTGTGGGTCAATGTCGATTCCCACCATATTGTTGGCGCCAAGCAATAGTCCCGCAATGCCTAAAATGCCGGAGCCACAACCATAATCGATAATGGTTTTGTCTTGGCAGTCGATGCTGTCTAACCATTGTAAACACAAGGCCGTTGTTGGGTGAGTGCCGGTACCAAAAGCCAAACCAGGATCCAACATCAGGGTTACCGCGTTTGGATCGGGTACTTCACGCCAGCTTGGGCATACCCAAAGGCGCTCACCAAACTGAATGGGATGATAGCTGTCCATCCATTCTCGTTCCCAGTCTTTGTCTTCGAGTATCTCAATTTTCATGTCGATATCGGATTCATGGATGGATTCGGCTTTGTGCTCAATCACAGGGCGGATGTGTTCAATGTCGGCATCGGCTTCAAAAAGCCCAGTGACCTTGGTGTTTTTCCAAAGTGGTGTTGTGTTCAGGTCAGGTTCGTATACCGGATCATCATGAACGTCTTCAAAGGTGACAACCAGTGCACCACATTCTAAAAGAGTGTCTTCGAAAGCCGGGACGTGATCAGGCGTGGTATGGATACATATTTGAAGCCAAGGCATAAAGTGGAGTCCAACAATAAACAAACAGGAATAGAATAACGAAGCTTGGAGCGAGAGGCGAGAGGAAAATGATTGCCCCTAGTGAATTATGTGTTCACTAGGGGCAAAACTGCGGACATTAAAGACCGAGTTTTTTCTCCAAATAATGGATGTTAACGCCGCCAGCAATGAAGTTAGCATCATTTACTAGCTCTTTTTGAAGCTCAATGTTGGTTTTGATACCGTCGATGAAAGTTTCATCTAGAGCGCCAGAAAGGCGTTTTAGAGCAGCAGTACGATCAGGCGCATGACAAATGATTTTTGCAATCATTGAATCGTACGTCGGTGGTACAGAGTAGCCGCTGTATAGGTGTGAATCGACACGAACACCCATGCCGCCTGGTGCGTGGAAATACTCCACTTTACCTGGGCAAGGCATGAAAGTTTTCGCGTCTTCTGCGTTGATACGAGACTCAACTGCGTGGCCGTTTAGCTTGATGTCTTCTTGTTTCAAAGACAAAGGCAAGCCGCTGGCAATACGCAACTGCTCTTTTACGATGTCTACGCCTGTGACCATTTCAGTCACTGGGTGCTCTACCTGTACACGAGTGTTCATCTCGATGAAGTAGAAGTTGCCATCTTCGTAAAGGAACTCAAATGTGCCCGCACCACGGTAGTTGATCTTGATACAAGCATCAACACACGCTTTCAAGCACGCTTGGCGAGATTCTTCGTTCAGCATTGGTGCTGGTGCTTCTTCCAATACTTTTTGGTGACGACGTTGTAAAGAACAGTCGCGATCGTATAAATGAACCGCATTGCCTTGACCATCGGCCAACACTTGTACTTCTACGTGACGTGGGTTTTGTAGGAATTTTTCCATGTAAACCGTGCTGTCACCAAAGTAAGAGCCAGCTTCAGATTGCGTGATACTGATCGATTTTAGAAGGCTGCCTTCGTTGTGAACAACGCGCATGCCGCGACCACCACCGCCTGCTGCGGCTTTAACGATAACCGGGAAACCGATTTCGTTTGCAACACGGATACATTCTTCTGGATCAGAAGGCACTGGGCCATTAGAACCAGGAACCGTAGGTACACCCGCTTCTTTCATTGCCTTGATAGCAGACACTTTGTCGCCCATAAGGCGAATGGTTTCTGCTTTTGGACCAATGAAAGTAAAGCCAGAACGTTCAACTTGCTCTGCGAAGTCCGCATTTTCAGCAAGGAAGCCGTAACCTGGGTGGATCGCTGAAGTATCTGTCAGTTCGGCCGCACTAATGATGGCTGGAATGTTCAAATAACTTTGAGCAGATGGGTTTGGCCCAATGCAGATAGATTCGTCTGCAAGGCGCACATGGAGTAAGTCACGGTCAATCTTAGAGTGAACCGCAACGGTTTTGATACCGAGTTCTTTACACGCACGTAAAATACGTAGCGCGATTTCGCCTCGGTTAGCAATCAATACCTTATCGAGCATGATGAAACCTTTGCGTTGGATTAAATGATAGTAATAAGAGGCTGGTCGAATTCAACTGGTTCGCCGTCTTCTACAAGGATAGCGCCAATTGTGCCAGACTTATCGGCTTCAATTTGGTTCATCATTTTCATCGCTTCAACGATACAGATAGTATCGCCAACGTTCACTTTTTGGCCTACTTCAATGAAAGGCTTAGCACCTGGTGCAGAAGACTTGTAGTAAGTACCAACCATTGGAGAGTTAACTGTATGACCAGAAATAGCCGCTGGCGCTTCTGGTGCTGCAGTAGACGCTGCTACTGGAGCCGCCGCAGGTGCAGCCATTACAGGAGCGGTCATCATAGGTGCTTGAACTGGCGCACCACCACGACTAATACGAACAGCTTCTTCGCCTTCTTTGATTTCAATCTCGTAGACGTTAGATTCTTCTAAAAGCTCGATTAGTTTTTTGATTTTACGAATGTCCATGATTACTCTCTTCTGTCTGTATTTAGTGGTTCAGTGATTATGACATTCACTGATTATTATAACTTGGTGTACTGCTCACGGTATTGTGTGAGCAGGGCTTCAGTACAATCGAAATTGTAAAAGCTTGTAACGCGAAATTATCGGTAAAAAGCAGGATATTGTCCAGTTATGCGGCAAAAAAACCGAAAAATGTTTGCTCTGATTGTTTTTTAATCTCTTGTAAACTTCTTAACAATGTCTTACGGTTTCTCTAGCAAAATAGTGTCCAAGCGCCTAAGCAGTAACGATTTGCTGGGTTCTCCCATTAACGTCAGCGCGTCACGGGCTTTTCCATTGCTGTCTAAGAAAACCAAAGACGGTGGCCCAAACAGGCGGAATGTCTGCATTAAAGCTTGGTTCTCGGTTGAATTTTCAGTGACATCGACACGAACGAGCTGAACATTGTCGAGTCTTGAGCGCACATCATCCGATGCAAACATCTCTTCCAATATTTTGCAGCTGACGCACCAATCGGCGTATAAATCCAATACGATAGGGCGCGGATCTTGGCGAGTCACTAGCGCGTTAAGCTCACTCAAGCTGGTAATAGTGGCATCAAAAACAACCGCTTCTTCTAATGTAGTTGAGGGGGAAGATACATTTTTCAAGGGTTGTAGAGGCTTATCATTGCCAGCCGCCCCGCCAATAAATTCAACACAACCAAGAACAAAAAACACCAATGCCAAAAACCAGCGGACAGGATGCGAAGCCACTCGGCATGCACGATGTATAAAATAGCCACTGCACGCAAGAGCCACTAAGCTCCACAAGTAAAGGTGGCTACTTGAATCAAGCCAGCGAGTGATTAGCCACACAGCCATGGCAAGCAAGCCAAACCCCATCAGTATTTTGATATCGTGAAGCCATTCACCATTTTTGGGGAGTACTTTAGGGCCAAATAATCCGACCAACAGCAAGGGTGTTCCCATGCCAATCGCCATAACAAACAGCATCGCAGCGCCGTACCAAGCCTCGTTCTGACTGCTGATATAAAGCAAGGTGCCCGCTAATGGCGCCGAAACACAGGGGGAAACTACCAGAGTCGACAACACGCCCGCTAAAATACGCTCAAAGTCGATTTCCATTTGCCCGCTGCAGGAGCACTTGCTGTGTGCAGGCGTTGTTGCCACGCGCTGGGCAGTCGCAGTTCATAAACGCCAAACATCGCCAGCGCGAGCAAAACAAAAACGAGGGCACTGACAATCAATAAAACAGGGTTTTGCATGTGAGCTTGAAGGTTAAGCTGGATGCCAAACAGACCAACCAATCCGCCAATGGCTGAGTAAGTTAATGCCATAGCAAGCACATAAACCACACTGTAATAAAAGGCGCCTACTCTAGAATGACGGGTTCCGACCACTATCGCACTGACGATAGGAATCATAGGCAATACGCAAGGTGTTAACGATAACAGCAGCCCCAGCCCAAACAGCAGGGCTATGGTAGACAACAGACTGCCAGACACAATTCTGTCGCTGATGGACTGTGCATCGTCAAAGCCTGCTGACTGGCGGCTTGTCGATGAGTTGTCAGAAAACAAATTGTCAGAAGGCTGGTTGTCTGAAGGTAAACTGCCTGAAAGTGAACTCTCTGCTGTTGTTTTGTTTGAGGCTGAACGGCCGGCAAATGATTTTTCTAACGAAGGGGATAGCGCAGGAACGGTAAACTGAACGGGCACTTTTTGTGGGGCATAGCATAATCCTTTATCAGCGCAACCTTGATACGATAAAAACGCATTAACCTGAGTCCCAACTGGCAAGGTAATGTCATAGTAAATGGGAAGTGTTAATGTGTTTCGATAAACGGTAACGGTACCGAAATAAGGATCTTGCTTTGTTTCACCGGAAGGGAAAGGTGAAAAGTGTAGATTATCGGCCCCTATGCCAGACAAACCAAACTGTTCTTGATATAAATAGTAACCGTCATGGATTTGCCAGCTGGCAATCAATTTACCGTCTTTTGGTGCTGATACGGACAATTGAAAAGCTTGGTCAACGGGCAAAAAATCGGGCTTGGAAAACGCCGAGGTCGCCCCAAACGTAAAAGCCTGAGAAACACTGTGAAATGTCAGTAGCAACAAAAAAGCAATAAAGCGCATAAATGTATAATCGTATTGAGTAGGAAATAGAAAGCGTAAATTCTTATTTCACTAGGATAAAGGTGAGGGTGTAGACTACCAACCTACCTTAAAGTTGCCAATCTCAAGGGGAAAAATTGAGTAAAAACCGAATCTTAATTCTCATTCTTGTGCTTTTCATGACAGGGTGTCAGCAAACGGTAAAAACTGCAAAAGACACGCAGCCACGACAAGAACCACCAATACAAGAAGCAGAAACAAACAAGCCAACATCATCGGGTAACGATGCGACAGCAGCAGATTTGCCCGCTGAGTCGCCCGCAGAGTTGGAGAGCGAACCTTTAGCAGAAGTTCGTGTAGAAAAAATGCTTACGCCAGCACAGCGCTTGACACAACAGTTGATTGAGCAAGGCGAAAGTGCGCTGACTGACGAACGTCTTTTGACGCCAGTGGAAGACAACGCCAATTTGTATTTTCAAGCGGCGTTAGGGCGAGATCCGGGTAACTATCGTGCTATTCAAGGAATTTCAGCCATTGTTGATGTGTATACGCAATGGGCTTGGCAGTCCGCGCAGCGACGAGAATATTCAAAAGCAGCACGCTATATTGACTCTGCGCGATCCGTAAACCCAGAAGACCCAACCATTGTTGAGATGGATTCTCGTATTAGTGACTTGAAAGCCAGGCGAGAAAACGCCGCCCGCATTGCCATTAAAAAACGCAGCGAACCAACAGGCAGTGACACGGATACAACGGAAGAAAGCGTCGTAAAGGCAGGTCAGTTCAGGTTACCAGAAATGCTGTTTAGCTTAAGTGAAGACGAGATAATTGCGCAGATCCAGCCTATTATAGATGAAGTGTCAAAGACCAATCAGTCGCTTGCTATTTATTGGCCGAACGACAAAGAAGCGCGTTTAATTTATCAAATAATTAACAGCCGAGTAACAGAGTTTCGTGTGCGAGCGATGACCTATCATCGCGCCGATTACATGGTCGAATTACAACAAGATTAAGGTGGCTCAATAATGTCATGGTTAACGAATAAGTTTCGCGTTTTAACGTCCTTTATTAATTTCTCCAGCATGGGGAAAATAGCCGCATCTGTGGTAATCGTTGCTGCTGTTTTGCTTAGCTTTCTAGGTATGTACTGGAGCAACGAGCCAGATCAATTTGATGTAGTGGCTACCGCGAAAGAAAAAGCGGCGGAACGTGGGTATTTGAATAACAGTAAAAAATTGGTTGTGGGTTACACCACAGCCAGCACCTTACACAGTATTGTTGAAACACTGTTGGATAAACCGGGTGGCTTTATTAGCAACGACATTCTTCCGCCGGGCGTGTTCATGGACAACATGCCAGCATGGGAGTTTGGTGCGCTTGTGCAATCCCGCGATTTGGCCAGAGCGTTTCGTAAAGAATTTAGCCGTTCTCAGTCCCAGTCGACAGAAGACGTGAACTTAAAAATTGCTGAACCGCAGTTTAACTTTGACACCAAAAGTTGGGCGCTGCCTTCCAGTGAAAGCGAATATCGTCGCGGTAACAAAGAGTTGATGGAATACCTTGATCGATTAGCGGGTCCATCAAACAATAAAGCGCAATTTTACGCTCGTGCGGATAACCTGTCAGATTGGTTGTCCGATGTGAACACGCGTTTAGGTAGCTTGTCTCAGCGTTTGTCTGCCAGCGTCATTGAAGACAAACCACAACTGGAATCAGATGAAAATACCCGTTACGTGCGCACGCCTTGGTCAAAAGTGGACGATGTTTTTTACGAAGCACGAGGAACCAGTTGGGCACTCATTCACATACTTCGAGCGGTGGAAGTCGACTTTTTCTTCACCTTACAAGACAAAAATGCGCTGGTTAGTTTGCGTCAAATTATTCGTGAATTAGAAGCAACGCAATCCAGCATCTGGTCGCCTTTCATCTTGAATGGTAGCGGTTTTGGGGTTTTGGCCAACCACTCCTTAGTCATGGCGTCGTATATTTCTCGCGCTAATACCGCGATCATTGACCTGCGTCGTTTGCTAGAGCAAGGCTAACGCGTACATGTCATTTCACACTAGCAAGGGCGTTCGTCTAGCCGAATTAGACGACGCCCCTGTCATACTAGACATATTCCAACAGTGTGACCTTTTTGCCATTACGGGCAAGCGCCAGCATGACATTGGCTTGCTGGATGTCATCGACTGGTTGGAAAGTGCGACGGAACAACACCCTCTGTTTGTTCTAGAAGAGCAGAGTGAAGTCATTGCGTGGTGTTCCGTCGAACCCTTTTACGGCTTGCCCGCCTTCGACACCGCATGCGAAGTCAGTTTCTACGTCCTACCAAACCAACAAGGAAAAGGCATTGGCGCGCGGCTATTTCAACACCTAGAAAATAACCGACTGAAACTAGGGTTCACCCACCTTGTCGCCTACATCTACGCCAGTAACCTAAACAGCCAAGGCTTCTTCAAACGCCAAGGGTTTGACCAATGGGGACAGCTGCCGAATATTGCCCAGAACGAGCAGATTAAAGAAGACGTGCTTTTGATGGGAAGAGAGTTTTAGTTCTTTATTTCCTCCCCTTGGAAGACAAAAGGGGAGGGGCAAAACTACATTGGCTCAAACACGGATCCTAAGCTCGGAACAAACAACTTATTGTACATGCGGCTTGCGTAGTCGTCGGTCATGGAGGCCATGTAGTCGCAGATGATGCGCAGTCCGTTTTCTTCGCGTTCTTGGCTTTTTCTCCATTCGTTGGCGATTTCTCTTGGTAGCAATCGGTTTGGATCGGCGGAGTAAGCTTCGAACATTTCCAGTAGCATTTGCTGGCCTTTGTAGACGAGCATTTGTACTTCTGGACGTTGGATGATGTGTTGCATTTCAAATTGCTTTAGCAGGTTGAGTGCTTGGCGTTGGCCTTCTGGTAAACCAACTTGGAAACGCAGCAATGGGTGTTCAAATTGTGTTTTTTCGATCACTTGGCAAGAGGTGATGAACCAGCTGACTAGGCTGCCAATGGCTTCTTTTCGTAGGTGGCTTTGGCGGCTGAACAGTTGGGTGCGAATGTCGTTTAGGTTTTCGGCTAAAAAGGGTGACGCTAATGCGGCGAGTTTGGGCTCTAGGTGTTCAAGCCACATGTCTTTGGTGACCATGCCTAGGACAATGGCGTCTTCTAGGTCGTGTACGCCATAGGCGATGTCGTCCGCTAGGTCCATGATGCTGGTGTCAAAGCTGGCGTGTTTGGCTTTGGCGTGGCCATCTGGTTCGGTTTGGTTTACTTCTTGTAATAAGCTTTTATCGGCTTGGCTAAAAGGCTCGATGATCCAGTTTAGTAAGTCTTGCTCTTCTTGGTAAACGCATTTCGGCGGTGCCCAATTTGATGCTTTGAATTGGCGAAAGTTTGCGGGTTTTTCTGGGTATTTACCCACAACATTGGCGTGCAAGACGGGGTATTTTTAAAATCCCCAATAACGTACGGCGTGTGACGTCCATGCCATAGGTAGGCGAATAAGAACCGCGCTTACCCAGGATTCTGAGGGACTGTGCGTTGCCTTCAAAACCACCATTGCTTTGCATCATGTAATTGAGTGCGACTTCACCACCATGACCAAAAGGAGGGTGCCCGATGTCGTGGCTTAGGCAGATGGTTTCAATCAAGGCGTCTTCCGCGAGCCAAGGCTGAAAGCTGGCATCAGCAGGGGAGCTGTGTTTGAGCTGGTGGACGATACCATTGCCTATTTGGGCAACTTCCAAAGAGTGAGTGAGGCGTGTACGGCTGTAGTCGTTTTGTCGAATGGCGAGAATTTGGGTTTTGGACTGCAGACGACGAAAGGCGGCGCTGTGAATGATTCTCGCTCTGTCCCGCTGGTAAGGGGTGCGGTAGTCGTTGTCGCGGGATTCTTGATGACCGGATTGTCTTTCGTGCCAAGGTAACATCTCGTCTTGTGCGTTTGCCATGCTCATAATCCACTAATATCAATAATTCTGAGTCTTTCACGAAAACACGATATAGGTCAATGTTCGTAGAAAAAGCCTTGGGCATAATGACGTCTACTATAAGGAATCTTTATGCTTAACACACAACATCTCATTACCTTTAAAGCCTTGGTTGAAACGGGCAGTTTTACCAAAACCGCGAAGCAGTTGGGGCTAACGCAGCCGGCGGTGAGTCAACACATTCAAAAGTTAGAGCGTGGGTTGGGTGAACCGCTATTGATTCGGCATGGTCGTTCAACAGATATGACGCCAGCGGGAGAAGTCTTGCTACAACATATTAAGGAGTTGGAGGCCTGTTATGACGGTTTTATGGCATCGTGGCAAAACCATTTAGACAGTAAAACAGAGGATGACATTTTAATAACAAAAAGTGCCTAAATCATGTCGTTAGGCGCTTTTTGTGGATATTGAATTATTGCTGCGCTGTTGGGATGAGATTTCCAATGTGTAAGCCACATTCTTTGTGTTCAGATTCTTCCCACCACCAGCGACCTTCTCGTTCGTGTTGATTCGGTAAGATAGGGCGAGTACAAGGCTCGCAGCCGATGCTGGTAAAGCCTTTCAGATGCAATTCATTGTAAGGAACGTCAAACATTTTGATGTAGTTCCATACGTCTTCTGAAGACCAGTTTGCTAGAGGGTTAAACTTAAATAGGTCTTTTTCGTTGGTGCTAAACGCGCTGTCTTTTTCGGCAAAAGCCAACACGTTGCGTGTGCCAGGACTTTGGTCTTTGCGTTGTCCGGTGATCCACGCATCAAGAGTGCCTAATTTGCGCTTGAGCGGCTGCACTTTACGAATTCCACAGCATTCTTTGTGACCGTCTTCGAAAAAGCTAAACAAGCCTTTTTCGCGAGTGAAGTTTTCTAGAGCTTCACGGTCTGGAGAAAGGATGTCGATGTTAATTTTGTAGTGTTTGCGAACTTGTTCGATAAAGCGATACGTTTCCGCATGAAGGCGGCCAGTATCCAATGAAAACACGTGAATGTCTTTTTTGGCTTTGACAGCCATGTCAATCAGGACAACATCTTCTGCGCCACTAAAGGATATGGCGATGTTGTCGAATTCTTTCATCGCGTTATGGATGATCTTTTGCGCTTCGTCTTCTTTGTTGTTGGCAATAAAAGACGCTAAATCAAATGCTGACATAGGATAATTTACCCTGTTCTAAGTTACGTTAGCTGTACCATAACAATTTGCAGCGCTGAAAGAAAAGACGAAAGAACACTAACCTTATAATGCTTGAAAACGTGCCTAACGAATGTGTTTGGCGAGCGTTTGGTAAAGGCCATATAAAATGCCCGCGGTCACCCCCCAAATGCGGATTTCTTCGTAGTTTATTTCGAAGTAGCCACGTGAAATGGTGTCGAGTTTCTTTTTTCTAAATCGGTAGTTTTGCGGCGTCAGTAGGTGACGTAATGGTACCCAATGTACGGATTTCACTTCGTCTTCGCACAGGCTAAGTTCGCTCCGGCGTGTCATTTCGGCAACGATGGGTTTAATGCAGTAGCCAGAGACAGTGCAATACTCACCGAGTTCTCCCAGTAGGTCAAAACAGTCAGGCGATAATCCAACTTCTTCTAAGGTTTCGCGTAAAGCGGTGTATTGGATGCTGGCATCGTCTGGGTCGTGTTTGCCACCAGGAAAGGCGATTTGCCCTGGGTGATTACGCATGTGCAACGCGCGCTGCGTGAGAAGCACATACAGTTCTCCGTTTTCAGGTTCGCGCCAAATCGGTATAAGTACCGCTGCCGACCGATAATGCAAGTCATAACCGCTGGGGAACATTTCCTCGTCGGGGTTATGAATTTGTTGAGCATACGGTTCTTTGTCTAATGCTGCACGAATGTCATCCAAACTTAAATCTATGGGGGGAGCATTTAAAAACTGCTCTATGTCAGACATGATACGGCCTATTTCAAAAAAGTCTTGTTCTAGAGTATGGGTTAATTTGCCCACTTTGGTAAAGGTTTCTTGATATTCTTCTTGGCATTTAGAGTCGGCGACTAAACCGCCTCCAGCCCAACAATGCAGCTTGCCATGGTCCGCCACTAAGGTGCGAATGGTGATGCTGGAGTCCATTTGGCCATTGGCACTGAAGTAGGCAATGGAGCCGCAATACGCTGAGCGTTCGTGTGGCTCTAGCTCATCGATGATTTCCATGGAACGAATTTTCGGGGCACCTGTAATGGAGCCACCGGGAAAGCTTTGATGAAAAACTCGAATGGCTTGATCGGCTCGATCAATGCGCCCCTCAACTGTGAGAACCAGATGATGCACGTTGGCGTAGCTTTCTAAGGCGAAAATTTTAGGCACCTTGATACTGCCCGTTAAACAAGTACGACCCAAATCATTGCGCAGTAAGTCGACGATCATGAGATTTTCTGCTCGGTCTTTTTCCGAGGCCAATAGCCAATCAGCATTGGCTTTGTCCTCTTCCGGTGTGCGGCCGCGCGCTACCGTGCCTTTGATTGGTTTGGATTCCACTCGGCCTTGATCGCACAGCAAAAAACGTTCTGGAGAATGGCTCAGCAAGCTTTGCTCTGGCGACAGTTGCAGGTACGCCGAAAACGGCGTTGGGCAGACGTTTCTTAAAGCGAGGTACGCGGTGAAGGTGTCGCCTTGGTATGTGCTAGAGAAACGCTGCGCTAAATTCACTTGATAACAATCACCCGCTTGAATGTAAGCTTGCACAGAGGCAAATTTTTGCGCGTAGTCGGCTTCTGTCATATTTGATGTAAAGGGCGTGTTTAATGCGAAGCTATGAGCGTGGTGGAGTTCGTGTTTTACCAATACATCATCACACGCGCTGGTGAAGCGGTTGATTAAGTCGGCCACTTCTGTTTGGTCGCACCAAGGGGAAATAATTAGCTGAGTGGTTTTGGTTTGATGGGCTGTGACCACCGCCCATGAGTACAAGCCAAGATTGAGCGTTTCTAAGTCAATGTCGTGGTTGACGGTGTCAGGAAGTTGTTCGACAAAATGACCACTTTCGTACCCGTAATACCCCAATAATCCGCCGATAAATGGCAAGTCTTTTGGGGCAGATTGCGCCCAAGGTTCTTGGCAAATTAGACTCATGAGTTCGTTTAGCAAGGTCATTGGATTGTGTGTGTCGCTCAATTCATAACGTGGTTTGCTGTACCAGGTTATGGGCTGGCCGCTGTGTTTAGGATGAATACGAGCCAGTGGGTTGGCGACTAAAATGTCGAAGTTGGTATCAGGGAAATGCTCATGATTGCTGTCGAGTAAAGCGGGATAAGGTAAGTCGCGTACCGCAGAAAAGAAGGACAGTAATGATGTCTGATAAGGGAGATTAACCTGTTTGATTTCTGACATTTATTCCAATACCTAGTAATATGATCGCTTTCCTCGGCGGTGCTTTTGGCGCCATCGTGAAAAGGTGTAAATATGCATTCTTGCGAAGAGCAAGCATTGTATTCTTTTAATAAGGGTCCTCACAGGTTAATTACAAAGTGTCTGACGTTTTTTTCTTTCTTTGCCCAATGCGCGTGTTGCCTATCGTTTGTATGAAAATCCCAACGCACAAACCGATCGTGTTTGTATTTTGTTGCACGGTGCGGGGGTGGCAGGGGAGATCACTTTTGCTCCTATGATGCCGTATTTTACGCAATGGCGTTGGATGCTTGTGCCAGATTTAAAAGGCATGGGGGACTCGTTTCATCATCATGGGGAAGAAGGCGCCGTATCGATTGACGAATTGACCAGCGAAGTGGAAGCATTGCTGGCTCATGTCAAATGGGACGATTTTGACTTGGTCGCCTATTCGCTTGGTGGGCTGGTGGCGTTGAATTTGAATCATCAGCGTAGCCTGCAAGGCAAAAAACCAGTAAGAATGGCTTTATTAGAGCCAGCATCGTTAGATCGTGAAGACTTGTCCACCCTGATGGATGTTCGCCAAAAGTATCGTAATGCGTCTAAATTGATCCGTGACACGGGAGATGTGGAACTGGGTGTGGCGTGTTTTATGGACGGTGTGTCGCCAAACCGTCGCAAACACCCTGTGGCAGAAGCCACCACGCAGTCTCGTCTTGCTCATCGACCGTTTGGGTTTGCTTATGCGTTGGATGCGGTGACGGATCATGTTGCTCTGATGGCGAACGAACCACATCGTCGTCAGGCTATGATTGATGCGTCCGAACAGGTGTTTTTGTTTTCGGGAGAATTAAGTCATGATGCTCTAAAGCAACATTATGACTTGTTGAGTGTTCAGAACCCAGCTTGGCAGCATAAAACCATGAGCGCCTGCGACCATTCGCTGCCGTTTCAAAAGCCCAGACAAATTGCCAATCATATAAATCAGTGGTTTATAGAGGGTTCCAGTTAAGTAGCCTGTTTGAATTATGTCGTGCGTTCGAATTAAGTCATACTGTAAAAAATAACGAGTGGGCAAGGATGCCCATTTTCAACAAAGCAACAAGGAGGTTGTCAATGAACCGTCTTCACGGTTTTTCATTACTGGAGTTGATGTGCGTGCTCGTCATTTTGAGCATCTTAGCGCACGTCGGTTCGATGCAGTTTCTTAGTGTGAGTCAATCCGGTCAAGACAAGCAAACGCTCAAAAACGAGATGAAGCGCTTGGGTGAGGCGTTAACTCAAGCGCGACAGCTGGCGGTGATCAGCGGCCAGGCCAGTTTTTTGTGCGGTGGTGTGACGTGTGATGGCGTTTGGTCTTCAGGGTTTTCACTTTATCAAACGGAGCCTGTTACCCCGAATTTGCTAGAAGACGACAGGGTAAAAAAGTGGTTTCGCCAGATGGCTTTTGATAAAGCATTAAGGGTTTCATGGCGTGGCTTTCCTGCGAAAAAACAGCAAATAGAATTTCACTCTAACGGCTTATCCAGTTATCAAAATGGCACCTTTGAGCTTTGTCTGGGTGACTGGCAGGCGGATTTAATTTTGAATCAAAGCGGCCGTTTTTATCTGACTGACCCCAAAGCCATAGATGAAGGAGCGTGCGAATGACGTTCTTGCATAGATTGTCTATTCATTCTAAATCCCGACAAAGCGGGTGGATTCTGCTGGAAGTGATGTTGTGTTTGGTATTGTTTGCCGTGGTATTGCGAGTGTCTCAGCAGCAAACCCAAGGACAATGGCAGTCTGTTCAACGGGCAGAAGAACGGCGCAAGAGTTATGACAACACATTAAAGCAAGCCGCGATGACGCAATTGGTTGGCTCGGTCTCTTGGCTAGAGGAGACACCAGCGTCCGTTAAAATTGACTACCCAGATTGCCTGCAATGCACGGGGAGCCAATTGCAACACTGGTTTTATGCAACCCTGCATTTTCTTCCAGATTCGACGGCTTTCGCACTTGCAGAAGAGGATGGCCAATGAAACGGATTCGTGAATTACAGGGCAGTTTGTTGGTCGAGTTGCTGGTGGTGTGTGCTTTAATTGCTCTGTTTCTTCCTTTGTTGGTAACGGCATTTGCCCAGATGCAAGAGCGACACCTTTTAGCGCAAACACATCAAGATCAACGCGCCATTAAGGCGGCAATTGATGCGCATTTTCAGGCGCAGTGGGCGCGTTTGAGACCGGCGAGTTGTCGTATTGATGCAACGCTATTAGTGATGATTGGTTCAGGGACGTCCGCACCATCACGCTTGGCGGCTCGCGATGTCGATGAAACATCAGACTGGTTAATGGGAGTGGATTATGGCTTGTGTAGAGGAACGACAACCGTTCGAGAAAACCCTCTTGATGTCACTCTGGATTGCCATTGGAACGCGGGTGATAACGTTAGCTTTGCGTCATGCGAATCGAATGTAAAGGGGCAAGTATTTAGTACGTCCGCCAGAAAAAGTGTGATCAAACTGGAAAACGATCTGGTCATTGGTCAGTCTGGCATTATTGAAAGCGAAGACGGCTTTTACTGGTACTTGTCAGAAGGAATGCAAGGTAGGAAAGCACTTTGGCGGACCCCTGACGTGAGCGGTACGTCATTGGAGTTGTGGAATGGTATTGAGCGATTGTCGTTTTTCCCGCTATTGGACAACAGTGGTAATGGCATGGTTGATACGCTGGACACTCAATATGGCGCGTTTCCAGTGACGCAATTACGAGGCTTGTGGGTCGAGTACTTGTATCGAATGGACGATTGCAAGCTCGAAACGAGTACGTTGATTGAACAAGAGTATCGTTCCATGAGAGGGGATATATGGCGCTATTCCTCGCCTTGTCAGGGCGTCGGTAATCATATTGTTGTGTTGTAAAGTCAGTAGCGGTTTTGAAAGGGAGGTCGATGAAGAATGGCATTGTCTGTGAGGAATCAAGGTAGAGTGCGGCGAAGAAGGCAACAGCAGGGTTGGATTTCATTGCCTATTATTGCATTGCTTATTGCGCTGTCGAGCTTGTCTATGCAGTTTCCAAGAAAAGCAATTGGCGTCTTATCTGTGGCAGGGGCACGTAGCGGAGGTAACCGAGGAGCAAAGCCTATGGGCGGATTTTCAAAAAGCCTTGGTTTTGTCTCCCAGTTTTGCATTATCCGTGCTTAGCGAATGTATTGGGTTTTGCGATTTGCAAGTCATCTCTCAGAGCAGACTTGGCAAAGTGGTGACGCATCTTTGCGTTATCGTTGGGAACGTTATGAGTCGTTGCCAGATGAAGATGAGAGTTCGGCCACTTTTTATCGACTCTGCGCCACACAAAACCAGCAACAGTATCGCTGCTGGTGGTGGCAAGAAAATCGTTTGCTTTCGAACGGCTGGTCAGTGCTTCTGATTAAAGGCTTTCAAATGTTCAGCACTGCAAAATGGACGCGCTTCTTGGTCATGAATGGCATGGGAGCGCGGTGTAAAGGTTTGGCATTCTTCACAGCGAACCATATTTTCCTGATTCTCGTGTTGCTTAGTCGAATCCTGTTTTTTGGCTTCCGCTGGCGACTGACTGCGTTTAAACGCGATAAATTGGCGGTATAACCACCATCCAATAAAGAAAATAGCAACAAAAACGATCAAACGTACGATCATACACTTTACCTAGCTTGGGTTATTCCAGACAATAACGGGCATATTCTAACAGAGTTCATGAGATAGCAACTGTATGACATTACGAATTGCAATGGCACAGCTGGATATGCTGGTCGGTGACATCACTAAAAACACCCAATCCGTTATAGATGCGGCGAATCAAGCCCGCGATCACGAACGTGCCGATGTGGTGGTTTTTCCTGAGTTGACCTTAACGGGCTACCCACCAGAAGACTTATTGTTGCGCGCCAGTTTAGACCCACGTATTGAATCTGCATTGGCGAAGATATTAGCCGAAGTTCGTGACATTTATGTTGTGGTGGGATACCCGCGACGTATTGATGGCGAATTATTTAACTGCGCGGGTGTGATTTATCAAGGTCAATTGCTGGTGGAATACGCTAAGCAAAAGCTGCCGAATTTCCTTGTATTTGATGATAAACGTTACTTTAGCGAAGGCCGTGAAGCGGGACTTGTCGACATTAAAGGGGTCAAAGTCGGCCTCAGTATCTGCGAAGACATTTGGCATCCAGAGCCTATCGCACAAGCCAAAGCGGCGGGCGCTGAACTGATTCTTAACTTGAATGCTTCGCCGTATCACATTGAAAAAATGGGCGAGCGTGAAGCCTTGCTTCACCAGCGTGCGACCGAAGTGACTTTGCCAATTGTCTATGTGAACTACATGGGCGCGCAGGACGAATTGGTGTACGAAGGTGGCTCTTTTGTGGTGAACGCCAAAGGCGAGAAAATCATGCAAACGCCTTGGTTTGAAGCGGGTTTGTATTGCATTGATATGATCGTTGATGACAGCCAGCCTAACAAGGTCGAGCCTGTCGCTGGCGCGATTGCTCCTGCCTTGGGTGTGGAAGCCAGCGTGTACCAAGCTATGGTGCTTGGCTTGCGTGACTACATTACTAAGAACCGATTTAAAGGGATTGTGCTGGGTTTGAGCGGTGGTATTGATTCTGCTTTGTCTTTGGCGGTGGCCGTCGATGCCATCGGTGCTGATCGTGTACAGGCAGTAATGATGCCTTACACCTACACCTCGTCCATTAGCTTGCACGACGCCGAAGAAGAGGCCAACTTGTTAGGCGTGAAATACAGCGTTTTACCCATTGAATCCATGGTGTCTGCTTTTACCGACGTGTTAGCCCCAGAATTCGAAGGCTACGGCAAAGACACCACAGAAGAAAACCTACAAGCGCGTACTCGTGGCGTGACCCTAATGGCGATTTCTAACAAGAAAGGCTACATGGTGCTCACCACAGGCAACAAGAGTGAAATGGCGGTGGGTTATGCCACATTGTATGGCGACATGGTTGGTGGTTATTCCGTGTTAAAAGACGTCTTCAAAACCTTGGTCTTCAAACTTTGCCGTTACCGCAATACCTTGGGTTACGTTATTCCTGAACGCGTCATCACACGACCGCCTTCTGCTGAATTGGCGCCAGATCAAAAAGACGAAGACTCCTTGCCAAGCTACGATGTGCTCGACGAAATTTTACGCATGTACATCGAAGAAGACCAAAGCGCAGACGCTATTTTGGCGACCAATAAATTCGACCGAGATACCGTGTATCGCGTACTTCGTCTGGTTGACGTAAATGAATACAAACGTCGTCAATCGCCAACGGGTGTGCGTATTACAGCGCGCGGCTTTGGGCGTGATCGCCGTTATCCGATTACTAATGGTTGGCATATTGGTGAGTAATTCGTACTGGGCAGCGTGCCCTGATTGCAAAGGGCGGGGTAAAAAAAGCCGCCGGTTGCGCAAAAAAGTGCGATTGAATTACCAAAAAGCGTTGGACGCGTTTGAACAATCAAACGGCGATGGTGAGGCTCCTGACCGCCCCAAAGGGCATCTTGAGTCGTGTTCGCATTGTGCTGGGTCTGGGTTGGTTTCCAGCGCTTCATTTCCTGTTGCTAACACAGACAATTACCCTCATGTCGCGATTATTGGTGGCGGCATAGGTGGCGTTGCCTTGGCGGTGGCGTGCTTGCATAGAGGGATTCCTTTCACATTATACGAACGCGACAGCAGCTTTAATGAGCGCTCCCAAGGTTATGGTCTAACCCTGCAACAGGCGAGTAAGGCAATTGAAGGCTTGGGGATTTTTGTCTTAAAAGAAGGTGTTATTTCCACTCGTCATCTTGTTCACACCACACAAGGTAAAGTGGTTGCTGAATGGGGCATGAGGAAATGGTTGGCTTCGGCAGAATCCGGTGCAGCAAAGCGAACCAACGTGCACATTGCTCGTCAGGCGTTACGATCTGTCCTGCTAGAGCAGCTCGGCGATCAGGACCTTGTTCAATGGAATCATCAGTTAATCGACTTTACAGAGTCGGAGGATGGTGCGGTGGATCTGACGTTCCAAGTTGGCCATGATCGAAAACACGCGAAGGCCGATCTGGTGGTGGGTGCCGATGGCATTCGTAGCGCAGTGCGCAAGCAATTGATTGGTGAACAGAACACCCCGTTACGCTATTTGGGTTGCATTGTTATCTTAGGCATTTGCCCATTGAATGATCTCGACGGTATGGAAAGTGATTTATTGGATTCCGCTACGGTATTTCAGACCGCGAACGGCAATGAGCGAATCTACATTATGCCGTACACCGCAGATTCTGTGATGTGGCAGTTGAGCTTTCCCATGTCAGAAGATGAGGCCAAGCAACTAAACGCCCAAGGGCCACAAGCCCTTAAAGAAGAAGCGTGTCGCAGAACTCAATGGCATGATCCCATTCCTCAAATAATGACCGCGACTCATGCATCCATGGTGTCAGGTTATCCTGTGTACGATAGAGCATTGCTAACACCGGCGGATTTTAACCTGGCTGGCAAAGCCACCTTGATTGGCGATGCGGCACATCCAATGAGCCCATTCAAAGGGCAGGGCGCGAATCAGGCCTTATTAGACGCATTAGCCTTGGCCAGAGAGATCACTAAAGGTTGCTGGTCTTCGTCCGGTTGGCGTGAAAAGGGCATTCGTCACAGTGTATTAGCCGCCTATGAAGCGGATATGCTGGAACGCAGCGCGGTCAAGGTAAAAGACTCCGCCGCTGCTGCCGAATTTTTGCATTCAGAAATGGTATTGCATGAAAGTGACGAACCGCGAGGGCGGTATCTTAAGAAAGACTAGAGTCTCTAACTCAGCAAAAGCTAAGCGGGGTTGAGTTTCTTCCCCTTTCTTCAAGGGATTAGAATGGGGTTATTTTTTTGGGCTTCATAGTGAGCCACCAAAGAACGTAGGTCTGATGAGACGAGGCACGAGGCGTGATCTGACGCTGAAAGCGAAGCTTTCACATGTAGGTCGCGCCTTTAGGCCGACAATCAGCTGATTATGACTGTATATACAGTCTATTTTTGAAATAAACGCATTTTTGCGAGTTTAGCCATTTCAAATAAACTTGTTGTGCGCGTTTTGTACTGGTAGAAAGTAAAAAAGTTTCCTAATATCAATGAATAAGGATCTACCGTGTGCTCTTTTTTAGGAAATAACGCGCAGTGGATAAATGAAAAAACACGCATGCTCGTTTTTCCGGTTTTGATTTTTGCTAGCATCTCTATTAATGGCTTTAAAGTCAGAGGCTTACAAGGATATTAAGAAGGTTTTAAATATGTTTAAACATGCGTGCGGACTATTAAGATGTTAGCTTTCTTTGGAGATTAAGTGCCTAATTTAAAAATGACACTTCTAGAAAACTCAATAAGCTTTTTCTTGGAGTCTGTGAATAAGGCAATTCAGGCCGAATCAGACGAAGACAAATGGAAATTTGCGATACTGCTATTAGTGCAAGCAATCGAAACTAGCTTAAAAGAGCGCCTGAGAAGAACCAATGAAATATTTGTTTATTCGAACATAGATAAGCCGAAGCATACAGTAGATCTGGGCCTGGCGATTGAAAGGCTTGAAAAAATATCGAAAGTTAATTTAAAGCAACCTGATGTAAAGTGCATTAGGACTGCATCTGAGCTTAGAAATCAAATTGTTCATTTTGAGTTTGATCTTTCGATAGAGCAAATTAAGTCTAACTTTGTGAGTCTTGTTGGTTTTTATACATCGTTTTGTCGTGATCATTTGGATTCAGATATTGTTTCTCTACTTCCTCCTAAACTCCATTCAGAGCTGCTAAATCTTGATAGCTATATCGAAGAGCTAGAGAACAGAGCTTCCGAACGAATGGTCGCTGAAGAAATTCCAGATGATGAGGTATGGGAATGTCCAGCTTGTAAAAAAGATACATTTGTAATTCACGATGGTACAGATACTTGTTACTTATGTGGTCATTCTGAGCCAGTTGTTGAATGTGAGCATTGTCAGGCTCTTGAGTTTGAGGAAGGCCTTGAGCAAGTAGATTTTGGTAATATGAAGGGCTGGGAAAGCTATAAGGCTCTGTGTAAAGATTGCTTTTCCAAACTGGAAAATGAAAACCCTTATGAAGAGTATTATTGAGCAAAAGCTAGCAAACGCGTCAATTGGGACTGGTTTTCCGCTGGCGCTCCAAACCAGCTCATTACGCGGGTGTTAGCTGCCTGAAGGAAGTTATGTACGATAAAACTAGAAAAGATCTAATTCTGATAATTGTGTTGCTTGAGAAAGATGAAAGTCGTTGGTCACAGTTCTTTCAAAAGGCTTTGGCTGCATTTGATGGTGGTGAGTACCAGCGCTGTGCTGAGACTATACTTTCGGGTAGCGGAGGCATGGGAAGCCTTAATGATCTAGTTTTAGGTCAAACCACAGATAAAAATGGTAAGTTTCAGTGGAAACCAAGCCATGAAGAAATTAACAATCAACTTCAAGAGTTGCTTTCTTCATTGTATGCATTTGCGCAGGGTATGCGGCGTATAGCTAACAAGTAAAATTACTTGACGTCAAAACCGCCGCTTTGCTCTGGTTTTACCGCCCGTGCTTTAGGTGTTATAGGGCTGGGTGATAAATTCGGTCTTGGTGAATAATTAAAAGGATGTGTTATGGATAGCCTAAAAGTATACCTCAAAAACTGTTATGGTATTTCTTCATTAGATGAAACTTTTGATTTTTCGAGTGCCGGAGGAAAAGCTAAAGCTTACTCAATTTATGCTCCAAATGGACTGATGAAAACATCGTTCTCTAGAACTTTTGAAGCTTTATCAAAAGATGACCAGCCAAATGAAGAACGTTTTAATCGCCAGCCTACTTGTATTGTTAAAGTTGATAATATCGATATACAAAAGGAAAAAATATACGTTCTTAAATCTGAAATAGAAATTAGCTCCGACAACGAAGCCGTAACGAACATTCTTATTAATCAGGAAAGTAAAGCTAGATATGACTCATTAGTCTCAGATATTAATAAGTTGAAATCAAAGCTCGAAACATCGCTCCAGAAAAAGTCAAAAATAAAAAAAGATGATATCGAAAATATACTGAAAAATGACTTTCAAACAGATGATTTCTCAAAGGCAATAGAGTTAGCAAAAGGAGTTGTCATTGGCGAAGACCTAGAAAGCTTTATTTATAATGAGATATTTGACCCTAAAGCTATTTCAATATTAGAGAGTTCTGAGTTTTTATCAAAGTCCAATGAGTTTAATCAACGGTATCAAGAACTCTTTGATCAAGCAGGAACAATTTATACTCGCGGAATTTTTAACCCTGTAAAAGCTGATACTTCATTTAATACCTTAAATAAACAAGGGTACTTTGCCGGTGGGCATAAAGTTCATCTAAAAGGTGATAATTCTTCAATTGATTATGAAGAGCTCCAAGAAAAAATGAGGATTGTACATGAGTCAATCGACAGTGATGCTGAGCTTAAAAAATTAAGAAGCAACTTAGCTAAGAACGCACAAACGCAAGCGCTAATTACATTGTTGGAAAATATTTCTGCAACGGAAGTTGATTTGCTTTTACAAAATACAAAGCCTGAGAAGCAAGTAGAGTTCAAGAGGTGTCTATGGGCTTTTTATGTTCAAAACAGTCCAGATTCTGACGTATTCCTAGAGGCTTTTTCTGTCAATCAAGCTGAGTTACGTCAAATTGAATTGGACGCTGCTAAAGAAGCTCCGAATTGGTCTAAAGCTATAGAGCTTTTTAATAATCGCTTTGTCGATATGCCATTTACTTTATCATTATTCAACCAAGTTGAAGCTGCTTTAGGAAGAGATAAAGCAAAATTAAAGTTCACATTCAAAGATGGTGATGATCAAATAGACTGTACTAGAAGCGAAATAAAGTCTTTAAGTCAAGGGGAGAAACGCGCACTTTATCTTCTAAATTTTATCTTTGAAGTCGAAGATAGAAAAAGAAAATCAGCAGAGACCATTTTTATTATTGACGACGTTGCAGATTCTTTCGACTACAAAAATAAGCATGCTATTGTTCAATACCTTGAAGATATCTCTAAAATTGAACATTTTTCACAGTTAATTCTGACTCATAATTTTGATTTCTTTAGAACTTTGGCAAATAATTTTGTTCATCGTGAAAGATGTTTAATGGCTAGCAGAACTGAAAATGGTATAGCGTTTTCTCAAGCTGAAGGTATTAAAAACTACTTTATCGGAAAGTGGAAAAGAAACATAAATAATAGTGATTTTATCCTTTGCGCGACAGTACCTTTTACAAGAAATCTAATTGAATATATTAAAGGTGAGGCTGATCCTGATTACTTAAAGCTTACTAGTCTATTGCACTGGAAAGAAGATACAGATCAAATTACTATCGGTGATTATTATGAAATCTATAATCGCTTATTTAATACAAATTACCCGACTTACGATGCAAGCTCTTTCAAAGAGTTATTGTTTGTTAAAGCAAATGAAATTAAAGATAGAGCTGACCATGAGGGGCTTAATTTAGAAGATAAAGTGGTTTTGTCAATAGCTATTAGAATGAGAGCTGAAGTTTTTCTTATCGAAGAAATACGAAAAATAAAATCTGATGATACTTATTGGTGTGAATCAATGAATCAGTTTGGTGCTCTAATAAAATCCTATACAAAAGAATTGCCTGATAGTCAAGCTATCAGAACCCTTGAGAAGGTTAGTATTACTGTTAGCTCTAATATTCACCTTAACTCTTTCATGTATGAACCGATATTAGATTTGACTATCGAACACTTAATTACATTGTATTCAGAAATTTTAGAATTAGAATCTGCAGTGCCAGTTCCTCAATGAAGTGAACCCGCCCTATAATAAGACCTATAACAAGACCATTAAATTCGCTCGCTACGGTCGCCTGACGCTCGCGAGGATTATGGCGGCGTTATATGTAAGGAGTTAAACGTGTCGCCTCAAGATGTACAGTCTTTAGCTGAAACTTTAAAAATTATTAATGAAATAACGGCTTCGAAGCCAAACGAGTGGCTTCCTGTTTATGCCGCTCTGGGTGGTGCGGTAGCTGGTGCAATAGCCTCATTTTTCCCAACTTGGATTATGGAAAAACGTCGTGATGTGAACTTTTCCAGGCAAATCGAAAATTGTCTTCTAGCAGAAATAAAAGCTCTTGTAGAAATTATTGATCATAGAGGTTACCTCTTAGCCATTGAAGAGACAGTAACCTACCTGAGAACACAGCCAGAAGGCGTATTATGCACTTTGATTGTAGATGTTCCTCCTCACTATTCGAGGGTGTATCAAGATAACTGCAAAAATATTGGTGTCATCATAAATGGCAAAGCGTCTGAAATTATCACTTTCCATCAATTAATCGACGCAGTTGTTCAAGATATTAAGCCTGACGGAGCTTTTAGTTCTGGAGCTACGCTAGATACCTTTGAAAAAATGCTAAAAATATTCGAGGAAGCTTTGAGTATTGGCAGGAGTCTAACCAAAACACATAACAAATCAAGCCAGCAGGACACCAGCGAAGCTGGTGCCTCTGCTTGAAGCGTCATGTTTCTATCACTGTTCAACGTAATCTGGAGATTTAATTGATTAACCTAAGGAAAATGAGAGTTGAAGAGTATCCTGCTTATTGCGATTATTTTATCGCTGATTATAGCCAAGAAATCGCTCAAAATAATGGTCACTCGATTGAAATCGCCACTGATTTAGCTCATCAAAATCTAATTAGACGTTTTCCAAATGGTCTTGAGACCAACGAACATGATTTAATGTGTATCGAAATAGATTCGGCTAATTCTTTAAAAGTTATTGGTTATCTGTGGCATTCTATCAAATCGAGTGATGTATCAACGTTCATTTACGATTTCTATATTGCAGACGAATACCGTGGTAATGGTTATGGAAAAAAAGCTATCAGCCAACTTGAAAAACTTTTGGTTTCTGCTGATATTAATCAAATTAAGCTTAGAGTTGCTTATCAAAATCAACAAGCATTAGCTCTGTACCAAGAAATTGGCTTTACGATTTCTGGCTACAATATGTCAAAGAAATTAGTGGGTTAAATAAAAAACATAACAGATTGCTGGACGCAGAATTGATACAGTTGTCGCGGTTTTTGCTAAGAGAAAAGGCAGAAAAACAGCACCAACTTACTCGCCGGTGAGCGCGGCGTTATATTTTTAAGGAAGTGCAATGCCACAATGGTTGTTAAGTAGGCTTTTCGAGGCAAAGGATCAACCTAAGCCAACTTTTGCCATCCAGGGTACTATCAATTGGATGAGGGCATTAGCCGAAATTATTAATAGCAATGAGTTTTCAGATGAAGGGATAAAGTTAGTCTTTGGCAAGGTGCAAAGACGTGCTCGGAATGAGTTGTCGGACACCATAGTCTTTGAAAATATGTTAATGGCATACCACAATCTTGCATCCTTAAATGCGCTAGATTCAGATGTAACTCATAAATATGATATCTGTCGATCCGCGATTATTTCTTGGTACTACGCCACCTACTTTGCTGCAAGTGCTATGGTTGCGGCATCTTCAGGATCAAAACAAGAAACACATACTGCAACAGCAAAAGCTTGGCACGTCGATTTCGCTGAGAAAAGTCTGCTCGTCTATCCGTTTAATCTTTATCTTTCAACTCTAGTTAAGAAAGACGTAGACGAAAAAATTAGTGAATTACGCAAAGGCAATAAAATTGATTTAAATACATATGCTAAAGGCTTAGACGATGCGAAGGGCGCCTGCATTAGCTACTTGAGTGGCACAGCCGACTATAGAAAATGGGAAGCTGAAGAGCGCATTAAGAGTTCGAAACAGTTCAAAGACCTTAAAGTTGATAACTTCAGAACCAAAGCAGCAAGAGAGCTACGAGACAATGAGCTCAGGAGGGGACAAGTAAATTTCCTCTTTCAGGCATTCCGCTATCGGGGTAAAGCGAATTATAGAGATTCGATCTTCTTATCGTATGGTAATAGTTACGAGGAGAAGATGGATCAATTTATTAAAGACCTTCAAGTTGTCACTGAAGGTTTTATGCGAATGGCTTCGATATACTGTCAGAAGAGGGTGGCAAAGGGAGATTGGGAATTGTTTGTAAGCGATTTGGAAGAAAATACGAGATTAAGTCTTGGTGCGGAAGTGTTCAAAAGATAACAAAGCGTGGCATGCGGATAAATTACTCGCTGCGCTCCCAGTTTATAGGTGAGCGCGGCGTTATAATCTATGAGGAAACGTCAAATGGAATACATCATCAGATCAGCTTCAGAATTGGATGCCAGCGGTATCAATAAAGTCTCAGAACACCTTGGCTATTCTCAGTTATCCTCCACTGAATCCACCACAAAACTCCAAGAATTGCTCCATTCTACTCAAGACCAAGTATTTGTAGCGGAGTGGCAAGGTCAAATTATTGGTTGGCTACATCTTTTCTATGCTAGACGTCTTGCATCTGACAACTTTTTTGAAATTGGTGGTTTAGTTGTTTCCCCTGAAAGTCGCGGTCACGGTGTTGGTCGAGCATTAGTTCAATATGCTCAAGCTAAAAATTTAGGTAAGTTCAGAGTACGTTGTGACGAAAAGAGGCTTGATGCGCACAAGTTTTACGAAAGTATCGGGTTTAATGTCAAGAAGGTTCAGTGCGTGTTTCAAGGGGACTCATAACAAAGCGTTTGAGTGGTGCCAAAGAGGAAATAGGTTCCCGCCTTCGCGGGAATGACTGGGAATACAGAGCGTTTGAGTGGTGTTAAAGAACAACCCCATCCTCCGCCTTCCCCTTGGAAGACAAAAGGGGAAGGGACTTAGCTCTGTTCCATCGAGCGGAATCAAAGCACGACTTACAAGATGAAAGCTTCGCTTTCAGCGTCAGATCACGCCTCGTTCCTCGTCTCATCAGACCTACGGTTTTTGGTTCCCAAAAGGGTAAGGGTTCAATGTAATAACCCATTAATACCTTTTTGCTTTCTCTAGCTGTTACAACATAGGACGTTTTAATCAAAACAGGAGAAGGTGTCATGTCTAATAAAAAATCTTAATGATCACGGGTGATTTCACGGAAGATTACGAAACTATGGTGCCGTTTCAGGCGTTGATGAGTGTGGGTCATACGGTGCATGCGGTGTGTCCAGATAAGAAGTCTGGCGATACGGTGGCGACGGCGATTCATGATTTTGAAGGCGATCAAACTTATACGGAGAAGCCGGGGCATCGTTTTGCGTTGAATGCGACTTTTGCGGATATCAAGGCGGAAGATTACGATGCCTTGGTGATTCCCGGTGGGCGAGCGCCTGAGTATCTTCGTTTGAATAAAGCTGTCGTTGCTATGGTTAAGCATTTCTTTGATGCCAACAAGCCTGTGGCGGCGGTGTGTCATGGTGCGCAGTTGTTGGTGGCTGCAGGTGTTTTGGAGGGCAGGAAGTGTTCTGCGTATCCTGCTTGTCAGCCAGAGGTGGAGCTTGCGAAGGGGAGTTTATG
>NZ_JAODTL010000052.1 GCF_026191375.1 Marinomonas pontica
AACTTTTTACCGAAAGAGCATATCGCGCTTTACAACGCATGTGTCATTGAAAATGATTTTAATAAAGGCCGTAAAATCATGACTGCAATGATGCCGCTTATGAGTGTTTTGGAACAAGGCGGTAAGTTTATTCAAAGTGTTAAGCATGGCGTGACTTTTGATGGTCGCAATGCTGGTGTGGTTCGTTCGCCATTGATGGGACTTGAGCAAGATGAGAAAGAGGCTCTTGAGCACGTTATTGTTCATTTGAAAAAAGAGATCTCTGAAATCATCGCCTAGCGCTTTCACCGCGTTTTTTGGCATACAAAACATAAAAAAGTAGGAAAGGAACATGTCAGATTTTTTAACAACATCAGAATATCAAAACATTGCCCAAAATTTGGTACTGCCCACTAGTAGCTTTATTAACGGTAAATCTTATCAAGCGCTGAGTGGGGAAACATTTACATCCACTAATCCAGCCACAGGCGATGCGTTGGCTAATATCACCGCCTGCCAATCGGTTGATGTAGATTATGCTGTCGCTTCAGCTAAAAATGCTTTTGCTTCAGGGGTTTGGAGTGAAATTCATCCAAATGAGCGCAAAGGAATTTTATTAGCTTTTTGCGACTTGGTTGAGAAAAATAAACACGAACTTGCGGTAATGGAGAGTTTAGATTCAGGTAAGCCTATCTGTGATTGTGAATCCATTGATATACCTGAGTTTGTGCATACAGTGCGTTGGCATGCTGAGTTGATTGATAAGATTTATGATCAAACCGCTCCTGTTGGTTCCGGCGCAATGTCGATGGTTGTTCGTGAAGCCGTTGGTGTTGTGGGCGCCGTTCTTCCATGGAACTTTCCATTGCTGATGTTGGCGTGGAAAATTGCCCCTGCTTTGGCCGCCGGATGTTCTATGGTGGTGAAACCCGCGAAACAAACGTCATTGACTGCGATCAGAATTGCTGAACTAGCCTCCGAAGCAGGCTTTCCTGCGGGGGTTTTAAACGTGATCACGGGTGGCGGTGTCGCAGTCGGGGAGTCCATTGGACGACATATGGATGTGGATATGGTGACCTTTACAGGCTCTACCATAACAGGACGTCGCTTTTTACAGTATTCCGCTGAATCCAATTTGAAAAAAATGGTTTTGGAGTTGGGTGGTAAAAATCCATGTGTCGTACTCGATGACGCAGAAGATCTTGATTACGTTGCGGAGCAAGTTTGTGCTGCTGCCTTTTGGAATATGGGTGAAAACTGTTCTGCTGGGTCTCGTTTAATTGTTCAAGAAGGAATCAAAGATGCATTACTTGAACGCATCAAAACGTATTCTGCTGATTGGCGTTTAGGGGATCCTCTTAACCCTGAAAACAACCTTGGCCCTATGATTGATCAAGGCCATTTTAATAAAGTAAGTGAATATTTGGCGCTGGGTAAAGAAGAAGGTTATGACACTGTTATTGGTGGCAATGCCATCGATGGTCGATATATAGAGCCTACTATTTTTGCGGGCGTTAAGAACAGTGATCGTATGGCGCAAGAAGAAATTTTTGGCCCCATTCTTTCTGTGATTACCGTGGCTAGCTTTGAAGAAGCAATGGCGGTGGCAAATGATACTGAATATGGTCTGGCAGCGTCAGTTTTCACGGCCAATTCCAAGCGTGCTATCAAAGCGGCTCGTATGATTAAGGCTGGAACGGTTACGGTGAACTGTTTTGGCGAAGGTGATATTTCGACGCCATTTGGTGGGTACAAACTTTCTGGATTTGGTGGTCGAGATAATTCGATTCATGCACATGATCAATACACCGAACTGAAAACTATTTGGATTGATTTGAACGATCACTCCAATTAGAGCATTGCCCACGGGCGTCCAATTCAGTGACGCCTGGTTTATGTCGGCCGTGCCTTGGTGCGGCTTATGGCTTTTGTGATGTGGTACTCATTATGGTCAAAACAATAAAGACAAAGCGTCTACCTAAAGATCCTGGTCCTGCAGGGTGGAATGAAATCTACAAGGATAAATCTTCATTCCCTGCTTTGGATACGGATATCGAAGTCGATTGGGTGATTGTGGGTGGTGGTTTTGCGGGGCTAGGTGCGGCAAAACGATTATTGCAGTTATTGGGAAGTAAAGAGCGTATAGCGGTGATTGAAGCGCGGGGCATCGCTCAAGGCCCAGCCGGACGCAATAGCGGTTTTATGTTGGACCTTCCGCATGAGCTGAATTCTGATACCTATGCGGGTTCTAAAGAACAAGATCTTCGCCAGATTCGTTTGAATCGAGAGGCGATTACAATGGCAGAGAGCATCGCTCAGCAATATGGTATGGACAAAGCGTTATTCAGTCGTTCGGGCAAGATTACGGCTTCCGCCACTGACCGAGGCTATCGCAGTATTGAAACCTATGCGAGACATTTAACGGCGTTAGGGGAACCCTATGAATTATTAGGGGCAGATGATCTGCATTCCTTGTTGGGTACAGAGTTTTATCGTAAAGGTTTGAGGACGGCCAGAACGGCAATGATTCAGCCTGCTGGTTATATTCATTCGGCGTATAAAGGTTTGGTTTCTGAGGGAGTTCAGGTTTACGAATGTTCGCCGGTTGTTGAAATGACGCTTAATGACGATGTGCATACATTGATCTGTGCGAATGGGGTTGTGAGGGCTAAAAATGTGATTATGGCCGTAAATGGTCACATCCAATCTTTCGGTTTTTTCAAGCAGTCTTTATTGCATATTTTTACCTATTCATCGATGACGAGAGCACTCAAAAATCACGAATTAAAAGCGTTAGGTGGAATCGAAAACTGGGGCGTGTTACCTGCTGATCCTATGGGGAGCACAATTCGTAAAATATCAGATCATGCTGGATCTGGGCATCGTATTGTGGTGCGGAACCACGCGACGTTGAATCAATCAATGGAAGCATCAGAAGGGAATTTAAAAGACGCAGCAAGGTTACAAGACCGGTCATTTGCACGGCGTTTCCCGATGCTGAAAGGGGTAGATATGGAATACCGCTGGGGAGGACGCTTGTGTTTGACTTACAACTCTGTTCCGGCTTTTGGCGAGATAGAAAATAGGGTCTGGTCGGCCTGTTGTCAGAATGGACTGGGTACAGTGAAAGGCATGTTGTCTGGCATGATGGCGGTTGACAAAGCGGTACTCGGAGACACCGAATTACTGAATGAGTTTCTAATTTATCAAGCGCCTAAGCGTCTGCCTCCTGAGCCTTTTCTGTCGGTGGGAGCGAACGCTACGCTCAAGTGGAAAGAGTGGCTTTCTGGCATTGAGTTGTAATGACATGATGTGAGGCTAGGTCGATGCACCTTCTGGTGCTTGTACTCATTTTGAATGGGCTTTTAGCCGTTACATATTGTGACGGCTTTTTTTTGTCTAAATAGGAGGAGTGTGACGTTATCGATGACGTCAAGTTATGGTTTGATGGCCGAATATATTATTGGACGCATCAGGAGCGCAAACCATATTCTGTAAATCCAGAATAAGTTTAACAAGAAAGCGTGAAGGTAATATTTCAACGCTTAAAATAAAGGAACTGGACACTATGAATAATGCACTAAATGTAGGTTTGAAATATGCAAAACTGATTGCCATAACCTCCACATTGGCTGTAAGCGCGATGGGGTCGGCTTATGCGAGTAATGATACTCATAAATTTAATTTGGCCTTAGAGTCTGGTGATAGAGACTCAGCTTCTGGTAAATCTATGCAAATGTGGGCCGATTTGATTAGTGAAAAATCTGACGGCCGAATGAAAGTAAATATTTTCTATCAAGGCGAGTTGGGTGGTCAGCAAGAATTGTTTGATCAGCTAGTAAAAGGCAACATCGATATGATGTTAACTTGGCCTCAAACATCTTACGACGAACGATTAGGCGTTAATTATATTCCATACCTCACATTAGGTTGGGATGACGCATTGAAAGCCTACGGTGAAGGTGGTTGGTTAAAAGCCATTTTTGGTCCGTTATATAAAGACATTGGCCTTAAGTATTTTGGGCCTTATCCAGAGGGGTTTGGTGGGGTTGCTACAAAAGGTAAATACGCAACCAATTATGATCAGGCGGTAGAGCAAGGGCTAAAAGTCCGTTCTGCTCCCGTTTTTCCTCTTCCTCAAACCATTCAAGCGATGGGCTTTCAAGCCGTTCCTATTGACTGGAGTGAAGTATACACATCCATTCAAACTGGGGTCGTGGATGGTGATTCTAGTAATGTTATTTACTGGGATTATGAGTACTTCCGTGATCAATTAGATTACTACGTACACACCAAGCATAACTTTTCATCTTATGCCATGTTAATGAACGATGAAACATGGGAAGAGCTGGATGCATTTGATAAAGCCATTATCGAAAACGCGGCAGATGAAGTGATTAACAAGCAATTTGTTGACGCTAAACTGGAAGACGAGAAGTGGATCAAAAAGGCAAAAGAAGCTGGCATGCAGTATATAGAGCCGAGCACTGATGAGATGCGTGTATGGGTGAAAAAGGTGCGTGCGGAAGTTTGGCCTATCGCAGAAGAGTCTCTCGGTAAGGACATCATGAACAAAATTCGCGCTAATGCCTCTGTCCCTCAGTAATTTAGTGTAACGAATCCTGTTCTCGCGTTAAGGCAACTAAGCAGTAAACCCTGCTTAGTTGCCTCCTACCTGCTGTATCCGAGGTTTTTATGCTTTCTCTAAACCGCCTTATTGAGGTGATTGATAAGTTAATCACTCTGGTAGTCACACCTATCGTTGTGAGTTTAAGTTTTGCTGTTGCTTTCATGCTGGCTTGGGGTGTCTTTAGCCGATCAATATTAGATACCCCTGTATTTGGGCTGGAAGAGCTCGTGCTGATTTCGGCTATGTGGTTGTATTTAATGGGGGCTGTATTGGCAGCCAAAGATCGCTCTCATCTTACTGCTGATTTTGTATCCGTCTTGTTTAAGAACAAAAAGATGATTGCAGGAATGAGTATCTTAGCAACCGTTATATCGTTTGTTATGGCGTTGTATTTTGTGTCATGGAGTTACGAGCTGTTAGCCTGGTCTGTTAAAAAGTCTCAAATTACGCCGGTGTTTAAGCTTCCTTGGTATCTTTCACAAAGTAGTTTGTTTGTTGGTAGCGTTGCGCTGGTGTTTTATCTTGTTCGTGACTTTATCAAAGATTTTCAGAAATTTATTAACGTTTAATGACGATTGGGGAAAATTATGGGCGCTCTATTAGCCATCGCCGCGGTAATTGTATTAATGATGATCGGCGTTCCGGTTGTTTATTCGTTTGCTGCCATGACACTAGTTTTATCTATTGTTTATGACGTTGATGTTTCATCTTTGATGACAACCGGTTTTTGGTCTGTTAACTCTATTATTTTGTTAGCGTTACCGTTATTTGTTATGACGGGTTACTTGATGCAGGCGGGAGGCATGGCTTCTCGTTTGGTGCATTTTGTTGAGTCGTTGGTCGGTAAGTCCAGAACCGGAATGGGGTCTTCCATGGTGGTGGCGTGCGGTGTATTCGGTGCGATTTCTGGAACGGCTTCTGCTGCTGTCGCTTCCATTGGGACCATCATGATTGATCCAATGGAAAAACATGGCTACAAACGAGAATACACCAGTGCGTTATTAGGGATTTCGTCTTTGCTGGGGTTATTGATTCCTCCAAGTCTAACGATGATTCTTTATGCAGTTGTCACACGTCAATCGGTTGCTGCGTGCTTTTTGGCGACGATTGGCCCCGGTATTTTGCTGATTATCATGCTGTGCTTTTTGAACTGGATAAAAATGCGCAATGCGCCAGGTGAGACGATAAAACTAACCTTTAAACAACGCACGGATCTCATTAATAAGAGTTTTTGGAAGGCCATACCCGCCTTAATGCTACCAGTTATCATTTTAGGGGGGATTTATGGCGGGGTTTTCACCCCGACGGAAGCGGCGGCTATTGCCGTTGTGTATGCCATTCCTGTCGGCTTGTTTGTGTATCGCGAACTAAGCTTCAAAGCATTGGTGCAGTGTTTGGTTGGTGCTGCTGCAACAACCGGTGTGATTATGGTTATTTTACTGTTTTCCTTTGTTTCGAGCCGCATCTTGACGTTTGAGCGTGTTCCACAAGAGCTGACAGAGTTCTTAATGGACATGTTCCAGAACAAATTAGTGATCTTGTTGATCGTGAATGTTTTTTTGATATTGCTCGGTATGATTATGGATGACGTCAGTGTGGTGGCGATAATTAGCCCCTTACTACTTCCTGTGATGGTTAGTATTGGTGTTGACCCGATACAGTTCGCAGCCATTGTTGGCACGAGTGTTGTGATTGGCTGCAACAGCCCTCCGATGGCGCCGATTTTATTCATGACTTGTCGAATTGGTAAGGTGGGGATGAGTCAGGTTATGAAACCGGCTTTGTTCTTTATGTTTTTTGCAGCTTTACCTGTGATGTTGGTAACAACCTATTGGTCGCCTTTAGCGCTGTATTTACCAAGGTTATTTGGCTACATACAGTAGGGCAGTCATTAAATGGCGTTTTGATGGGTGAGTAAACCGGTGGTTTGCGTTGCCATCATTTTAGGATGAACATCTCGTTGTGGAGGTGTTCATCCTTTTTTATTTTGATGCAATGATTTACAAATATGGTATTGCGTAAGACATACTTACTGGTAATATCAGGTTATGTGCTTCTATACTTGAGGCGTATAATTGATATAACGTATAAAAAACATAAGTCCCAATAAAAATAACAATGGAGCCTATTATGACCACACCTTCAAAATCCTTATTTAAAGTAAGCCTTGTCGCGGTTTCCGTGGCGGCGGCGTCGTCAGCTTATTCGGCTGGTTTTGCTTTAAATGACCACAGTGCGACCGCGTCTGGTAAAGCGTTAGCGGGCGTAGCCGCATCAAACGAAGACATCTCAGCGAGCTTTTGGAACCCTGCTTTATTTGTGAATGCGAAAGAAACGACCGTCTATGTATCGGGTGCTTATGTCATGCCGAGCATGGATGTAACAGTAAATTCTGCATCTGATGCTGCGACTAATTCATTAGGTTCAGATACAAACAATGATTCGGTTGATAGCACTTTGGTTCCCTCTATATATTTTGCTAAGCCTATATCAGATAAGACAGTAGTGGGTATGTCACTAAATGTACCATTTGGTTTGTCCGGTGATTATGGTGATGAATGGTCTGGACGCTTTCATGCGACCGAAACTGGCATCCAAGATATAGCATTAAGTTTCGCATTGGCTCATCGATTAAATAATTGGGTTTCTATAGGTGCCAGTGTGCAGCTTCATCAGGCGGACGTAGTTCTTGGTTCTCAGGTGGGTGTAGCAAGTGCATCATCAACTGAAGGTAATGGCTATATTGAAGCTGATGCTACTGGTTATGGTTATAGTTTTGGTATCGCACTAGAACCAAGAGAAGGAACTCGTATTGGCTTAGGCTATCGAAGTGAAGTGGACTTTGACTTTAAAGGCGACGTTAAATATACCAATGTAGCGGTTATTAATGGAAGTTCAACCTTAACTCCCGGGTATGATTTAATAAATACAAGTGTGAGTGATTCTATAACGTTTCCTTCAGTGTTAACTTTAAGTGTTGAGCAAGACTTAACGTCTAAGTTGGTTATAGGTTTTACTGCTATAAGAACAGGTTGGGGGGCTATGGATGAGCTTCGAATTGATTTTGATAGTGATCAGCCAGATTCGGTACTTACTTTCGGCTTTGAAGATCAGTGGATGTATTCTGCGGGCTTAACCTACGCTTATTCAGACAAGTTAACGTTACGCACGGGTGTGGCAATGGATAATTCCCCTGTTACCGATGAATATCGTTCAGCACGCACACCAGACGGTGACCGTAAATGGATTTCGGTTGGTGCAACCTATGACTTTAATGACATGACTTCAGCGACATTCGCGTTTACTCATGTGATGATCGAAGATGTATCAGTCAGTCGTGATGGGACTGGAGAGGATGCTTCTCGTGGTAAGCTAGATGCCGATTACGAATCATCAGCCAATGTTGTTTCTCTTGCAATGAATATGGCGTTTTAAGCTTCATCACTGTTAATGGTCTGACCAATCCTGATAAAAAGCCAGAGTTCATAATGAACTCTGGCTTTTTTGTGTCTTAATACACCATGCGCAGCTCTTTGGCTTTCGCGTTGTCTTTTGCAGTCCAGTCGGTAAGTGGGGAAGGTTTACCAAAATAATAGCCTTGCAGTGTTTGGCAGCCTAAAGCAGTAAGAAGGTTGGCTTGTTCTTTAGTTTCGATGCCTTCTGCGATGACTTTCATGCCAAGAGAGTCGGCTAACTGTATGGTGGATTTTACTATGTCTATATGTCGTTGGTCTTCTGGTAGGGGGGACACAAAGCGACGATCAATTTTTAGGATGTTAGCTGGAATGTCGATTAACTGTCCGAGGGAGGCTTGACCGGTACCAAAATCGTCAATAGCAATAGAGTAACCATATTGAGACAAGCTTCTTAAGCGTTTGTGTATCAGTGGGTGAGTCATTACAGGGCTTGTTTCTGTTATTTCTAACTCAAGCATGCTTGCTAGCCATGGGTTGTCAGCAATTAATGACATTAACAATGCAAAGAACGCGTCATTCATTAATTCTTGGCCGGCTAAATTAAAGGCAATTGGGGTGTAGATATGCTCTTCGTGCCAGACTGTGAGCGTTGCCACAAGCTCTCTTACTAAGTTTTCAGCCAATAGAGGCAGTAAGCCGAGTTTTTCTGCGATTTTAATAAAACTGGTAGGAGGAACAAATGTGCCATTATTTTGCCATCTTGCTAACGCTTCGAAAGAGCAAATTTGGCCATTGGGTGACACCTGAGGCTGAAGCCAAATCTTGATCTCTTTATTTTTAATGGCTGAGCTGAGTTTTAGCCCTAACTTATGTTCTTCGATAAGTTTATTTTCAAGGCTATGATTGTAGTATGAAAAACGGTCAGTGCTGGTTGAATACTCTAATGCCATTTCACAGTGTTCAAGCAGTTCTTCGGCCGATTTCCCATCGGTATGGTAGTAGGCGATGCCGACCTGATAATCCATGTTTAATCGACTGCCATCTACGGTTACTTGGCTAGGAAGTACAGAGCGAATAAGCGTCGATAAATTTTTCTGGATTAGGTAAGTCTGACCCAATGGTACGAAACAGGCAAATTTAACCCCGCGTAAACGGCCAATAATGGCTTGTTCAGAAAGTTTCTTCTGGAGTGTTTTCGAAAAATTTAGAATCACTTTGTTGGCGCTGTCTTTTCCGTATTGCTTATTAAGCAATTTGAACTGACTGATGCGAATAATAAACATTGCGCCCGTTAAGTGCTGATCTTGCTCTGCTATACGTTGATTTATCTGACAACAAAAGTGCCTATGATTTGGCAAAAGGGTCAAAAGATCTAAGCGTGCGAGTCGATTATTGGTTTCTTGTGTGCTTTCGAGCTCTTGCTGGATGGCGTGTAACTGCGTGTTGTTTTGTAGGTGAAGCGCATAATGACCATGTTGATTAAGAGCGACTCTACGAATTTGTATGTGTACCTCTGCTCGCTGTTTTAATGTGCATTCCGCTAAGTTAGATTGCCAAAATAAGCCTTTCGTATCGTTGGCGGGAGTAAGCCAATCTACGATTCTGCTGTCTGTAAAATTGTGCTGCCCAGAATCGGTCAATAAGTCACGTGCCAATTGGTTGGCCTTTAAAATTTTGCCACGCTGATCACACAATAACGTTGGTGTGCCTGTGTTTTCAAAAAACTCTTCATACATGGCGTAGTTATTGTTGAGCTTCTTATACAGTAGCTTCATGTGAGAGGCGTTGTTTTCGAGTGTCTGAATGATTTTGGAGACCGCCAGCGGCAGCCCTATGTTTAACGTCACAAAGGTCAGTAGCTGAAAGTAAAAAGAGGACGTGTCTATTTGACCAAAGTCGGAGCTATTTATTGCCATCAGACAAAATGGAAAGATGTTAATGGCCATGGCCGCTAGTGATGCTTTAAAGCTGAATAGCAGACGAGTAATCAGTGGCAATGAATACAAAGAAACCAGTGCGTACTTTTCTGCGTACGGTTCATTGCTCAGGGTGAGTAGCAGAAAACTGGTTGTAACAAGAGCGGTAAGAAACAAGACGGCAGAAACTTTTGTATGGCGGTGACTTAATGCTAACAAGCCCACTAACAAGACAAGGTAAACGCTATTGGCGCCAAGCAGAACAAGATCACTCTGTGTAAGCAGAGAATGTAGCTCTGATATGGCAAAAATACTGATGGTAAGCGCGAGTAAGATTCGTAAGGCGCTTTGTTGAAATGTCTTTTCGTCTTCTCCAAACGAAGAATGAGAATCTACAAAAAAATATTTTTTAAGGAAATCAATAAACATCAATTAACTTCATTATAAGAAAAAAGAAGCCGCAGTTATTTGCGGCTCGTAATAAACATTACCTAAAAAGCTTTAGGTTGACTACGTTAGATTTTCATTTAGTTGAAAAATTCACGTGGTTATTTGTCGCAAATGGTTATCCCAGTGTAGATTTGTTTGATTTTTGATCGTGGTGGTTGTGTTTTGCACAGGGTTGCTTCTAAGTTGAGTACCTGTGCCACTGGTAAGTAAAAACTCATGCGACTCAGTCGTTGCAACTACTCCACACACATCACGACAGTTTTCAACGCCTATAAAGGTCTTTGAATTGACATGCCAGTATGCAACCAAGCCTCCTTTTGGTGTGCTGATAGCAAGGATTTCTCCTGATTTATCAAAGCAAACGCTGCCGCAATATTGTTTAAAACGCACTCTCACTTGTTCAGGAATTGGAAGATATTCCAACTCATTTTGTCCATAACGAGATAACGCAACAAGGGGTACTTGATCCCATATTTCACCTTGATATTGAAAACCAAGAGCTACGATGCCCTGTTGATTAACATCAAGGTGACGAATACTTAATTGATGTAAGTCTTCGCTGTTAGCCGCTTGATGTAAGACCCTCCCGTCATTTATATCTAAGTACGTCACGTTAGGTTTCATTGTGTCCAAGTTTAAAATTTTTCGATCTTCGTTGGGGTGAGTCTTTAGGCCACCGTTAGCAATAATCAATGTATTTTTATTAAACAAAACCGATTCGTGAGGGCCAATACCATTGCTGCTAAAAGAATGCAGTATTTTTCCGCTAGGCCATTCGCGAATGAAGATTTTACCCTGCCCTGAAGGGTAGTGGTTTTCTTGAGTGATAAGCCGATCACCTGTGTCGGTAAACACAGCGTGCCCATAAAAATGATGGTCCTTCGCGGGTTCTATACGCAAGACTGTTTGATGTGTTGAAACGTCAAAAAAGTCCATAAAGAAACCAGGTCGTCTTGCGACTATTCCTACAATACTTTGACTAGGGTGCACAACGGGGGCATGCGCACGTGCTGGAAGTTGGGTATTCCAGATCACGCTGCCAGTTTCATCAAATAAACCAAAGTAGTGTTCTTGTTTGTTAGTCGAATACGCAGAAGCATAGAGTTGAGTGCCGTTTTTTTGCAGTGTTATCGATGCCCACGATGGCACAGTGAGTGCTGCGCCGGTTAGCGTGAGAAAAGACCGTCTTGATAGCATGATTAGTCCCCATCTCTGCTGTTGAATCCAATTTGGAAGCCAAGTTGGGTGACCATGCTGGCCAAGTAGGATTGGCTGTTCGAAATGGATTTAACCAAAGGCTTTGCTAGGGTAATCCTATTTTCTTGTGTGTAGTTTGTGTGGAAAAAATCGCTTGGTAATTGCAATGCCAACTTTATATTCTGTGACAATTGCTCATCAAACTGCGTAGCCAATTCTGGATTGTTTTGTTTTGCTATGTCATACAGGGATGGCGAACCTGCATGATACATTCGTCGGTAAGTTTGAAGGTTCTTTTGAATGGATCGAAGTGATAAATCGCTTCGATAAAATTCAGCAAGCTTTAAGTTTTCTCGACTATTGTAACCAATCGGTGTTTCTAATTTGGAGTCTTTTACCGCGGACATGTGTTCTATCCACTGCTGCAAAAATAGCTCTAATGCGACTTTCTCTGGATCAAAGCCAGTTCCTTCTTCATCAAAGACCCAATCTTGGGCGGTTCCTTGTTTCCATTGCTCTGATACAGCATTAGCGCTTTCAAGGTGGTGCGCGGTGACTTTTTCTAAAAGGTGACAATGGTCTGCAGAATGCACTGGCTCAAAGTCTGGGTGGTAAAGTAGGCTTTCGATGGCGGTTAGTCCTCGAACTGCAATACTGGCAGAAGTCCAAAACTTTTTGGCTTCCATGACGGCATGATCACCTTGAACTAATGCTCTTAACTGTCGTTGAGTCACGCCTTTTTTATCAGGCCAGTATTCAAATGCGTAATAGCGCATGAAATAGGTGACAGGACCAAAGTTTAACCATTGCACTTGTTGCCAGTCTAAGGCGTTTGCTTGGAAAGCATCTTGTGCCGATTTTAGTGTTTTTTCGGAAGGGGCAGAGCAAAGCGCATGCGTGCTTTGCTGTAATGTTTTAGAGGACTCAGAGTATGATTCGTAACCCTGCTTAACAACATTATTCACCATACCATCAAGAGGGCCAGCCCATTGGCCGGCAGAAGCAAATAAAGGGGCCGTGGCGCTAATTGCCAAAGCCATCAGTTTAGGTGCATATTTCATTTAAAGTGACTCCAAAAAAAAGATGAGTTTTTGTCTGTTCTCGCGTGTTAATGCTTTGAAATGTCGTTGACTTGAGGTTGCCTCGCCGCCATGCCATAAAATGGCTTCTTCTATGTTTCTTGCTCGGCCATCGTGCAAAAAGCCTGAGCGACCAGAGATCTGTTCCGATAACCCTAATCCCCACAATGAGGCGGTTCTCCACTCACTGGGTGAAGCCGAAAAACTGGGGAAGCCACTGGCGAGTTCAGGCCCCATATCGTGCAAAAGTAGATCGGTAAAGGGATAAAATGTACGGTTATTTAATGCCTTCAAAGGGGAGTCATTTCCCGTCTTCATTTTTGGTGTATGACATCCAGCGCAGCCAGCCGCATCGAACACGCGTTTGCCTTCCAGAAATGCTGTCGTCTTAAGATTCCGCATGGCTGGTGGCGATGATAATGACACAAATAGATCGACCAATCTCATTTGTTGTTCATCCACTTCTAAATTATCTAAGTGCGAACTATTACCATTCGGGCTATTTAAACAATCACGTTGGCGGGAAGTGCAGTCCCCCGAAGCGGTTGGGTTAAGAGGAGTGGACAAGCCAAGATCTGTATGAAATGCGGACTGGTTCTGTTGATCCACCGTTTCAACAGACGCTTTATAGCCGAAGCGTCCAATAACGGTTTGTTCTTCGTCTAACCAATTTACACGTCCACTAATGCCATCATTGTTGCTGTCATTGGGGTCGGCATTCGCCAGAATTGATTTATCCGGAATGCTGTCTAATAGCCCCATACCAACGAGAGCTGGCGAAGCAAGCATGGTAAATCCAGTGCTTTCTTCAAAGTTACCATAATGCAAAGTGCGCCAGTGAAGTTGGGGTTTGCGCAATTCTATCTTGGTTCCGTCGCTTAACACTTCAGTATGTGTTTGATAGGTCAGATAGTAATCGCCTTCTGGTGAAATTCCCGTTGTGCTTTGGCTTTGAAACTGATGGCCATATGTTTTATCGCCAATATGGGGATAAACATGGTTGGAAGGCGTATTTTGATTTGGGTACGACTTTCCTAAACGAATCAGAAAAGAGGGAACGCTAATGCCATTTATATTGGCTTCTGGCGCATGGCCTCGCCCGTTGTTGATGTGGCAGTTATTACAAGAGCGGGTATTAAATAGCGGGCCTAATCCATCACTGGCAGTAGTTGAAGAGGAGATGGAACCCAAAATTTTTTGAAAACATTTTCACCAATATAAAACTCAAATTTTTCGTTGTTAGATAGATTGCTAAGTGGTGTCGAAAAATCACTGGCGAAGACTGTATTCTGAAAACAAAAAAAGCTGGCGAAAACGCCAGCTACGAAAAAAAAACCATTTCTCAAATTTTCTGTCATAAGTAGACAAATACCATTAACTGACTAAATGACACTGACTTCCTTGCTGCTCATTTATGTAATTATTATTTAACGATTGAGCTTATTCAAATACGGCACTTGGGTTATCTAAACTATCAGAGCCTTCAAGTGCGATACCTTGCAGGTCTAGCTGATGAATAATAGATTCTGTAGTGCGTGTTTCATCAACCAAGGAATCAACAAATGTTTGGATAAGCTGGTTGCCTTTCGTGTTGTTCATAGCAATAAGAACATCAAACGTTTGGCCTTGGCTAGCAGCATCAACCATTGCCTGAGCGGCGGCTTCTGTGTTGTTTAGCTTTTGCTGCATTTCTGAATCAAGCTCAGGGTTTTGTGTTGCAACCAATTTTGACAAAGATGCGCCTTTTAACCAGCTGCCATCAACGCGATGGTATTCACCTAAATATACGTTTTTAATGCCTTTGGCGTCATAATAATGAGACCAGTGAGTATTGTCAGAAAAACAGTCATGTTCTTCTTCTGGATCATGAAGCATGAGACCAAGTTTTGTTCTTTCTCCACCTAATTCGCCGTAGGCTAAGCTGCCCATACCGGTAAGAATGGTCGATAGCCCTTCTTCTGGTGATTGCTCAAGAAGAGCGACACGAGCATCACCGCCCACTTTCCAGTTATTTGCCATTTCTTCCAAGTCAGAAATTAACAAATCTGTAGCGGCAACCAAATAGTCGCGACGACGGTCACAGTTGCCGTTTGTGCAGTTATTTAGGTCAAAATCCGTGGCTGGTCGTTCACCCGCTCCTGGGTTGGTTCCATGTAGATCTTGGCCCCATAATAAAATTCAATGGCGTGGTAACCACTTGCCACATTCGCTTCTACGCCATCGGCTTCTTGAAGGCTTTCAGCAATCAGTTCCGGAGTGATCTCGGAAGTGTCGACCTTTTGTCCGCCGATCATCAAGCTTTTTGAGGAAATAACATTGGCTGCATACAGTGGGTTAAGGTCAGACTCTGAACCATATGAATCTTTTGAAACGTAATCAATTAAACCTTCATCTAATGGCCACGCATTTACTTTACCTTCCCAATCGTCAACGATCGCATTACCAAAACGATATACTTCGCTTTGCTGATAAGGAACACGAGCAGCAATCCAAGCAGTACGAGCTGCTTTTAAAGTTTGTTCAGTAGGATTGTTTAACAAGGCGTCGATTGAAGATCGAAGTGTTTGTGCTGTTGTAAGTGAGTCACTGTATACCGCTTCTGCAATATCGGCATAATGAACAACGACTGAATCAGCGGTCACTTCGCTGGATTCATTTTTAACAGTTGATGAACTACAAGCTGCAAGCATCGCACCAGTGATGCAAATGGCGACAGGGGTTAACAATCGTTTCATTTTCTATGGCTCCAATATTGTTTTGTGTAAACATAGTATTAGAAATGAAAACGATTATCAATGACTTGGGTCGCGCATTTATTTAATCTTCACAAAGAATCAGTGTCATAGTCCACATTGATATTGAAAGGTACTGCCAGCTGCATTATGTAAGCTGTACTCGCATGCTTTGTCTCTTAGAAGGTTTTGCCCCTCCCAAGAAACGCTCATACTAACTGGTGATGCATTTTTGTAACTTGGAATAAAGCGATAAGCAGCCACAACATCTATCATGCTATTTGGTCCTAATTGTATTGATTGACCGATCAGTCTCTGACGCGTTTCAGTGTTGTATAACGTGTAATCGGTGGTGTACTCCTGATCACCATTGGCGTGTGAGAAGTTTAACCAAATTTTTCGATAGGTCTGTGTTTCCGCTGTTGGATTGGTAAAGCGCAGCTTTGTATAAATAATTTGTGACCGAGCTAAGCTTGTTTGTGCATTTTGGTTCACTTTGACATAAGAGGAAGTGGCTTCTTGCCAAGGCATGTTGGTACCAAAAGAAGCATCAACAATCTGAATGCTTTCTTTTGCAAGTTGTGCTTCTGCAAACTTAATAAGGTCTTTAGCAGGAGCGTAAATGGCCAGAGCGATAATAACCAATAATGCAATTTTATGAATATTGCGAGAAGGGCTTAATAGCTTAATCATATTCACATCCTTTAAAAAATATTTACTGTTTATTTATACAGTACTGTATATCCGAACAGCTTATTTGTATAGTGCTTTTTTCAAAAATTGTTTGCAATTTATTAAAAAATTTTTGGATATGGGCTATGAAAAGTTTTTTTGGAAATTTGATAAATAATGTTTGATTTTATTTAGTTCGTTGTATTTAAAGGAAAAAAACGTGATTCCCACAACCTTCTTAACGGTTTCTGTGGACAAGATTCTGTCATTGTTATTTTGCTTGAAATTGATACAAAACTCGCCTTATTCGATGGTAATAAATCAGCTAGCCACTATAATGCAGCCATCAGAAAGAGGTGAGGTCGGTTGTGGATAACGTGGATGTGGTAGTGATTGGTGCGGGTGCTTCGGGTTTGATGTGCGCAGCGACAGCAGGCTACCGAGGTAAAAAAGTGGTGGTGTTGGATCACGCAAATAAAGCAGGTAAGAAAATTCTCATGTCGGGTGGAGGTCGTTGTAACTTTACTAACATGGACGCTGCTCCGAAACATTTCTTATCGGACAACCCTCATTTTTGCATTTCTGCACTCCGACGATTTTCTTCGCAAGACTTTGTGGATCTGGTGGATCGTCACAGACTGGATTATGTTGAAAAAGCTCCCGGTCAATTATTTTGCGAACATTCTGCCAAAGATTTACTGGAAATATTGCTGACAGAGCTTGAATGGTCTGGTGCCGAATTAAAATTAAACACCAAAATTTATAATATTGATTTTCAAGACGGACAAACCGTTGTCAAAACTAACCAAGGGAGTTTTACATGCAAATCCCTAGTGGTTGCCACGGGTGGGTTGTCGATTCCAACCATGGGGGCAACTGGTTTTGGTTACGACATTGCCAAACAAGTTGGACACGAAATTTTACCTACTCGTGCTAGTTTGGTACCAATTACAATACAGCCAAATCGAAAAATGCAATTGGCTGAGTTGTCAGGTATTGCCTGCGAAATAGCCGCCACAGCAAGTGGGGTTACCTTCCAGGAGCCAATGCTATTTACTCACCGCGGCGTTAGCGGTCCATCTATTTTACAAATAACCAATTTTTGGCAACCGGGCGAAGCGCTTACGATTAATATCGCCCCAACCTTATCGTTAGACGAGCTACTTGAGGTTCGGCAAAGCACTCCGAAAAAAGCTACGAAAGCTTCTTGTCAAACCTATTACCAAAGCGGCTAGTGGAACTGATCAAAACGGAATTCCCATGGTTGACTGAACGCAGTGCGCAAATCTCTAACGAGCAGATCGACAGCTTGTTTCAGTATCTGGTCAATTTTGACATTGCGCCTAATGGCACAGAAGGTTATCGCACTGCCGAAGTGACTCTTGGTGGCGTAAACACTAACGAAGTCTCCTCGAAGACCTTTGAATCGCAAAAACAAAAAGGGCTCTACTTTATAGGTGAAGTGCTCGATGTGACGGGTTGGCTTGGTGGTTATAATTTCCAATGGGCGTGGGCGAGTGGGTTTTGTGCTGGACAGTATGTGTAAGGCATTTTATTCAATAAAGGTAGCTGTATAATTCGGCTACCTCTATTTCTTATTTTTTATTTGATCGCTTTATAAACCGCAGCAATGTCTTCGTCTGCAAAGCCTGTCTTTATTGCTTGTTTGAATGCTTCATTGGCAATCGCAGCGGTTGGCAAAGGCTGATCCAGTTGATCGCCTAGGGCAATGGCAAGGCGCAGGTCTTTTTGCATGTGTTTTAGTGGAAAACTGGTTGTGTAGTCTTCCTTTAGCAGCATGGCTCCTTTGCCTTTAAACATCGGATTTGCCATGGCGCCAGCATCGACGATGTCTAAAATCTGCTGACCGTCTAAACCGGCTTTTTGTCCTAAAGACATTCCCTCGCTAAATATGCTCAGCATGCCGCCCATCATCATGTTAACGACGAGCTTCATGTTCGCACCTTGACCGACGTCACCAAGGTAGGGTGACATTTTACCCATTACCTCAAACGCGGGCTTAGCGTCGTCATAAAGAGATTGATCCCCAGCGGCGAGAATAATCAGTGTGCCATCTTCGGCTGGCTTTTGGTTCCTGAAACAGGTGCTTCTAAATAACGTCCGCCTGCTTGGGTGATTGACGCGGCAATAGTTTTTGAGGTTTTATCGTCTACGGTAGACATGTCAACATAACCACGATTATCACCAATGCCTGCCATAACCCCATCTGGGCCTTGGCAAAGTGCTAGGGCGGCTTCTGGATCGGACACCATGGCGAAGGTCATATCGCAACTTGCGGCAACGGATTTAGGGGAGTCGCCTTGTTGTGCGCCTAATGCCACCAGCTCAGCACATTTTGCAGAATTGCGGTTCCACACAGTGACATCAAATCCCGCTTTTATTAAATTGGCTGCCATGGCGTTGCCCATGATGCCTAAACCTAAAAAACCTATGCTTTTCATCTTGTTCTCTCTTGTTGATGTTATTTCAGACAGTGTATCAAATAGAAAGAACAGAGTTGCTTGAAAGTTTAACTGACAGCCCTATGGTGCGTTTACATATGAGGGTGAAGAAGGTGTGCCATGGTGAAAGCAAAAAAGCCAATCATGAAAATGACTGGCTTTTTAGATTGTGAGCGATTTTGCGTTTTTAATTTCTGTTATTCAAAGCCGTGCTGCTGTTTTTATCTACGCTATAGATTGTCCAGCGTTCATTTGCAAATTGTTGTTTTGCAAAGACTTCAGCAACCACTCGTCGGTTCAGCTTTCGACCTGTTTCTGTGTCGTTATCGGCGATAGGGCGTGTTTCACCGTAACCTATGCCTTTTACTCTGTCTGCTTTGATCCTAAAACTATCAACCAAAACATCCGCTATTGCGGTAGCCCGTCTTTGTGATAATTCGCGGTTAAGTTCTGCCGAGCCTTTGCTGTCAGTGTGTCCTTCAATGACCACATTGCTTGTTGGGTGATCTTGTAAGAATTTAGCTAACTGTTTTAATTCCGTATAAAAGCGGGGTTTTATGTCGGATTTACCTGAATCGAAAAGCACATTCAGTTCAATAGAGAGTAGCTTGGTGCTTTCATTTGGGCAGCCGTAGTTGTCTACAGCTGATCCTTCTGTTGTATCAGGGCAAAGATCGCGAGCATCAATGACACCATCTTTATCACTATCAGCAAGGCGCGACTGTACATTAGAAGCGTACAAGCTTTCTGCGGCTAGCGACTGATCGTAAGCAAATAATGCTGTAATCAGACCGATGGTTTTGATGAATGTCTTCATGACCTTCGAACTTCCCCTTATAAAAGTAGGTTATTTATTCAGCTTAAGAAAAAGCCATCAAGATAACTACCGTATTTTTGTAGCGTTGTTTAAAAAAACGGTTTTTTTGTAATCTTTTGTAATTACCAGCTTCCTGTGTTTTCCATTGAAGCCCAAGGTTCTTGGATTTCGAGAGAGTCTCCTTTTTGAAGAAGCTCAATGGAGACGCCATTAGGGTCCTTTATAAATGCCATGTGGCCATCGCGAGGTGGACGTAAAATAGTCACTCCAAGCGATTGTAATGTTTCACAGACTTGGTAAATGTTTTCTACTTCAAACGCTAAATGACCAAATTGGTCTCCACCAGTGTAGCTTCTGTCACTCCAGTTGTGGGTTAGCTCTACTTCTGGAGCGCCTTGTTCTGTTGCATAGTAAATAAGTGAGAATTGGCCTTTTTCGCTGTCCATGCGTCTTGTTTGAATCAGTCCTAAACCGTCAGTGTAAAATGTGTGACTTTCTTCTGGTTTGTCTGTTCTTATCATGGCGTGTAGATATTTAATGGACATAGCAACTCCCGAATAAGATTAAATTATAGGGAGGCATTATTGCAGTATTACTGAGGCAATTCAAAGTGGTAGGCGAAACTGCCTTTTTATCTTCTTATTCTTCCCAAACCCATCGAATAGGGTCGCCGAAATCATCGTATATGACTTTCTTTTTCGGGCGCTTTTTTATAGTGGGCGTAGTGGTGGTTTTGTTTTGCTTTCGTTGTTGTATCGCAGCAACAACATGATTTAATGGTGTGCGGTCTTGTTTTGGCTCGTTAAAGCCTATGTGGCTCGTGTTATACTTGCCATCAATCAAGCCGGATTCGCCCATATTGATTTGCTGGATCGTTCCGTTTTTCTTGATAAATTGATCTACCAGAGATTCGAGTTCTTCTCGTGTGTCTCTTTTTGTGGTTTTGGGTTTGATCATAGTGTTTTAGTCGGGGATTATCCTGTAAGTCGATGGGTTAAAATTTGACCGTAATTTTCCATATTAAACGTAAGAGGTAGCTGGTGTCTATTAGCAACTTAATTGTCCATGAAATTCAAAAACATGAAGGCGAGCGTAAGGCGATACTGATCGCACGTCCAAATGAAAACCCAGTGGATGGGCAAGCCGAGGCATTATCCGCTCAGGTAACGAACTTATTTAACCGTTCTGGTATGAACACTGGGCGTTTTGTTAACCCTCAAGGAAGCGAAGAGGGCGCGCAATTGCCCGCTCTGTTGTTTAAGCATTTTAAGAACGATACCTTTGTCGATTTTGCCGGGTTCACTAAAGATTGTGCGGCGGAATACCTTAAATACCTAGAGCCAGTGGAAGAGGCAGAGGGTGGTCTGTTATGGTTTAATCATTACGAACTGCACGATACGCATTTTTTGTACATCGTTATGTTAAAGCGTAAAAAAGGCATTGGCCTTGGCGCGGATCTTAGTTTGTCTCAAATAGAGCAGATTGAGATGGAAAAGCTACACATGTCATTGCGCATTAATTTGAGTGCATGGCAATCTGGTGATGAAGGGCGCTATATTTCTTTCCGTTTTGGGCGTGCGCCAAAATTTGAAAGTGAATATTTTACTCAGTTTATTGGTTGCGATGAGCCGAAAGTGGCTGCAAAAGAAACTCGGAAATTGGTGGATCTTACTGCTGCGTTTTGTCAGTCAGAAGGGTTGCCTTCCAAGCAAGCGAATGAATTTAAAAAAGTAGTTTCTGAACATTGTCAGGCCAAAGCCCAGGATCGTGAACCGTTAGCCATTAAAGAAATTGCCTCTCAGGTTGAGTCTCGATTCTCAGTTGAACAAGCAAATAAGTTTCTTGAAATAGCTGACTCTGACAGTTTCAAGATGGAAAAAGAAATCTTCGTTGAAAAAGCAGCTTTGAAAAAACTGACGCGTTTATCTGGCAGTTCGCGCGCGTTAACCATCAGCTTTGACAGTGAGCTGCTGAATGAGTCCATTGCCTTTGATGCTGACACTGGTACGTTGACGATTAAAGATTTACCAAAGAGTCTGCTAAAACAATTACAAGCTATGTCTAATTAAACCAGCGCACTACACTTGGTTTGCCTGAACAAATGCGAGAGGGGTTGTTAAAGACCTAACAAACCCTCTAGTTCTTTCATGGTTTTAAAGCAACGGGTCGCGCCCGCGGCCATTTGCATGTTTTCATCAAGGGTTTCGCTGAATGCAAGCACGCGCATTCCGGCTGCTTTTCCTGCTGTAATACCCGCAATAGAGTCTTCAATTACCAAACAATCTTTAGGATCAATATTTAACGCATTTGCAGCGGTTAAATACAGGTCAGGGGCAGGCTTGCCATGCTGCACGTCGTCAACGCAAAACCGAGTAGCGAAACGTTCAGATAGCTGTATTTTGTCGAGCTTGAAATTCATTTCTTTGCGGCGTGCATTGGTTGCCATTGCTATCGGGGCGCTAATTTTACTTAGCAGCTCTCTAACGCCGTCTATTGGCTCCAATTCGGCGTCAATAATAGCGTGAAAGCGCTGTCTATGTTCTTCGTCGAAATGGGTAGGCAGTGGTCGCCCAAGCAGCTTTTCCGCGTTGATCAAGTTTTCTTGGTTGGTGAATCCGGTAAACTTCGCATGCAAAGTGTCGTCATCCAGCTCTAAACCGCATTCGCTTAACATGGTTTTCAGAATGGTATTGGATATGTTTTCTGTGTCGACAATGACACCATCGCAATCGAAAATAATGGCTTTATAGGGAAAAATCATAGATAGAATTTCGTTGTGAGTGAGGTTTGATCATAACGAATTTTAATGGGGTTAAGGAAGGGAGGGGTTTTATTATTTTTCTCCCCTTTAAAAACGCTGTTTACGATAGCCTTATCCGCTATTATGATGGGATGTTTTGTATCGACTTAGTGGCTTGCTTGGCTGATTTGTTGTGGTCGAGCACTCATTTTTTTGATGTTTTTCAGTGTTGCTTTCATGAATGATACAACGGCTTTTACGCGGCGAGCACGTCTTTGACGGCGAGCGTGGTTTTCGACAGAATTGTCCGCATAGCCCCATTTTGCTAGTAATGCTTCGTATTGTTCTTGAGAATCCATAATGTACTCCTAACTGACTGATGTTTTAAAATGTTGTTTTATTACAACAATGCAAATATTAGTTAAGCTTAGGGAATTGAACAAACGATCCTTTTTCACTTGTTAGATTAGTTTATTTCACCCTTTATATTTCTATAGGAAGCGCCACTTGTACCAACCGTTAGAACAGTTTTCAAAGTATTGGATTTTTAAGCGTAATGACCCAAAAGTGGCAGATGAAGATTTGCAAGGTATTCGCTTGTTAGATGAGTCTCGTGCCTCGCAAGTGTGGCGTGATTATATTAGTGATGAGCAGGTGCATCCGGATCATTTTTCTGACCGAGATTGGTTAAAGAAGAATAGCGCTCAAGCGCCGGACGGCAAGTTTCAATGGGAAAAAGCATGGGATCGCGACGATGCATCTTTGCCTGATGAAATGCGGGCACATTTTTCTGCGTGGGGTGCGGATACGACCGTGTTTTTTTGTTGCCATAATGAGCTGGTATTTGAAATGAATTGGGGCGTGTTTCAGCGTACTTGGAAGGCGTTTTTGTTCTTAGATAATGGTCCTGTATTGGTGGGTAAGAAAAAGAAACAAGCCGCACAATTTCATTCAAATGGGTGGGCTAATTTGTTATTTCGAGAGTCTTAGTGTCGCTTGTTTTTGCATTGTATTCTGGTTTTTATGTAATTTAATTTCATGTTTGCTCGTTGTTAGCGCGATGACGGCTGAGCAAACAGTGTTGGTTAAATGTTTGGTAATAGCTAATCAAACGCTGGCTTTCTGAATGGTAGCCTAATGCATCCAACAACATGGCTGTGACCTCTGCGGTGGCAAATTGCATGTCGTGACTTGAATGACGTACCAAAAAAGAGCGTTGAGCCTCGCTGCTGATTTCAAAGTGAGGGATGTTTTTTAGCCATTCGCTCTGGTGAAACATTTTGCTGGCTTGCTTCCAAGTGCCGTCCAGAATGATAAAAGTGTGCTCTTGTATGGCGTCGACAAGTTCAGTGTGTGCCCTGAGTGGCCGGCTTTGCCGTTGCGCCGTTTCTGTATTTGGAAACAGCACAGTGCAGCGGTTTCGTTTCTGTGAGAGCGTTTGTAACAGCGCCTCGTTTGGCTCGGTTCTGCTCCAAAGGAAAGCCTGGGTGTTATTGGGAAACAGATCCGCGATTAATCTACCGCTGTTGGTCGGCTTGTGTATCTCATCTCGGTGATAGAGCAGAATAAAATCAACAGGCGATGACGTTGCCTTTCTATGATGACAAAAGCAGGCGAACTCAGCCATTAAGCAGTGGTCGCATCGTACGGCGTTGGCGCCTCTGGCGATAAAAGGGCGCTTGGATGTGGCTTTACACGCCTCGCGCAGTTGATCGACGCAGTGTTTTTGGCTTTCGTGCTTCATGGAAAATATGGCTCTTGGATTGGTCGCGCTATTATCGATGATTCGTGAAATATATCTAGTTCGAGGGTGTTTTTTGAAGGTGTGGGATTATCATGTTGACGACTCCTTCGGCTTGTTTTTAAAGGTAAATCAGACACATCTTTTATCCTTCTTATCAAAAACCTTACAGAAAATATGCAAATACAAAGGAATGAGTTGAAACGGGCTTGTTGCTGCTGTTCGTTGTCATCAAGTCACGATAAGGTGTGAGATATTATTTTTTCACTATGAGTTGTTTATGAGTCGTTATATCTCCCCGGTTTTATACATTCTCCTCATGCTGGTCGGGTGTGTTGCGTTTATATCGATTGCCGGAGTAAGAGTGGGGATTTTTGAGCCGTTGACAGGTTTCTCCATGTTGCGCAAAAGTGTGTTTGCGTCTTTGGTTTTGTCTCTGCTAGCTGCGATTTCATTGGGCGCTTGTCGTAAGGAAAAAAACATTGGGGTGCAGCGATTTTTTATTCTCGTCCTAATGGTGTCATTTTTATACAGTGTTATGTGGATTGGCTTTTATTTTCAACGAGCCGGGCTGCCCGATATTAACGACATAACGACCGATACTGATATTCCTCCTGCGTTCCTCAATGTGAATTTTATTCGAAAGTCCAAAGAAAATGATCTTGCTTATAATGACGAATGGGCCTCTATTCAGCATAAGTTCTATCCAGATGTTCGACCTCTTTTTTCTACCAAAAGCAAATCTGTCGTATTTGCCACCGTGTCTGAATTAGTCAGTGAGCGTGGCTGGGATGTGGTTGCTACCTACTCAGGGGCTGGCATTGTTGAGGCGACGGCGCGCACGCCAATATTTGGCTTTAGAGATGACGTTATTATCCGAGTGACTCAGTTGGCTCCAAATAAAGTTCGTATTGATATGCGCTCTTGCTCTCGAGTTGGTCGAGGGGATTATGGCGTGAACGCTGAACGTATCGAGTCTTTCATGGCGGATTTGTCTGAAGCCTTACATCGTTCTTCCATGCCAAGTGTCAGTACGCTCCGCTAAATTACCACTCGTCATCGAAATTCAGACACGCTAGACTCCTCAGATATCTTTCTCAGAGGGAATGTAGGGTGAGTCTTCGACAACAGCAAAAAGCCAATACGCGCGCCAAAATTAAAACGATTGCAAAACACGCCTTTCTTACACAAGGAATAGAGTCAACCAGTACGCGCTATTTGAGTGATAAAGCCGGCATTGCGGTTGGTACTTTGTTCGTTCATTTCCCGGATAAACTCTCTTTAGTAAAAGATATTTTCTTTGATGAAATGGATGCTGCATTGCGCGCGGCAGCGGCGGCGCAAAAAGCCAGTGCGTCTCCTATTGATTATCTTTTGCAGACGGCTCAGGTCTTGTTCGATTTTTATGACGAGTATGCTGAGTTTTCACGTTTGGTGCTTTTGGATAGCTTGGCTAAAGGTGGCTTCCATACTAATCAAATGTCTGTGATCACAGATGGAATTGTTAAGCGTTTTAGACAAGTAAAGGTCGATGAAAAAACGGCCAATGTCTTTGCGGAAAATATGATTTCTAATTATTGGTTTGTTTTATTAACGGGCGTACCAAAAGGTGTTTTAGGACAGGCGGCCATTGACCACCTTAAGCGAATGAATTTGCCATTTGAGGTGTCATACAGAAACGCCTTAAAAAACTCCGCATAGTATTCTTAGTGGAGCTCGTTAGTACTCTTAGCGGAGCTCGTTGGCTTTTCGGTAAGGGCCTTGATAGTCAAACAGTCGTTCTGTTACTTGCCAATGTTGTTTTTGTTTTTTTGCGATCACAAAGTCTGGGGCTGGCAGATACGGAAGAAACCGTTCGACTTCTTCAATGTGATCAAACTCAACAGATTGGATACCGTTGGCGATTCTACGGGCAAATAGGTCATTAAATGCTTGCCGAGACTTCTTGAAATTAAAACGAAAGGTTTCGGATAGTGTTAGGCCATCTTCATCGTGGTAAGTGATTTGTATGCTTTTGTCTTTGACATTAAGCGTAGGGGTGATGGCAGAGCAACGAAGGACTTTGTTGTTTTTTAGGTTGAGTGCGCTTCTTAATAGGTCATCTGGGTCGATGAGCTTTTCGGCACAATGTTGGCATTGTCGAGCGGCGATGTCATTTTCTTCATTGCAGTGAGGGCAGCGTTTAAAGCGAAAGCGATACGTGCATTGTTGTTCTTCACCTTCTTCGTTTTCTACTAGTCCGTGGCATCGACGTCCAAAATGTTCCAAAATGTTCCCTTCGGCGTCTTTTCGCCCCCAAAAAGTATTGGCAAAGTCACAAGCTGGGCAGTGTATTTGTACGGCAACGGAGTCTTGGGTCGGTCGTTTTTCGCCTATTTCTGGCTGAAAAATATTGTAGCCATTGTTGGTGTAGTCTAATACTAGGCAGTCTTTTTTTCCTGGGCTGAGTCTCAACCCGCGCCCGACAATTTGTTGGAATAGGCTGATGGATTGTGTTGGGCGTAATATCGCAATCACGTCCACGTGTGGCGCGTCGAATCCTGTGGTCAATACCGAAACATTGACGAGGTATTTAATTTGTTTGGATTTAAACGCGGCAATTAACCTGTCTCTTTGCTGCAGTTTTGTTTTTCCGGTGATTAAAGCCGTTTGTTCTTTTGGTAAGTAGCTGACGATTTCTTTGGCGTGATCTATCGTCGCCGCAAAAATCATCACACCTTGGCGATTCTCACTGAGCTGTAATATTTGTTCGGTGACCGCCTTTGTGACGCGAGGATGTTTGTGAATGAGTTCGTTTAATGCAATGTCGTCGGTGTTTTGCTCACCATCCAAACTTTCGGTCAGTAAGCTGAAATCATAATGCGCAATGGCCGCATCGTAGTGGATTGGGGGAGTTAGAAAACCTTTTTTCACCATGTGTTGCAGTGGTAATTCAAAGATGCACTTTTTGAAAAGTGAGTGGGTGCAATGTCTGGCGTAGCCATGGTAATGGGTTTGATAGATCCAGCCACTGCCTAATCGATAAGGTGTCGCGGTTAAACCAAGAATTTTTACGGTGGGGTTTAGCGCCCGAAAATGTTCGATGGTTTTGTTGTATTGGCCACCGTCTTCCATGCCGACACGGTGGCATTCGTCTATGATTATGAGGCTGGCAGGTTCACTAAAGTCTTCAAGATTGGCTGACAGAGATTGAATGCTGGCAAACGTGGTTTTCTCTGTGCTGGACTTTTGCTTGAGCCCTGCCGAATAAATACCTGCGGAAGCGCCAGTTGCGAGAAACTTCGCGTGGTTTTGTTCAACCAGTTCTTTTACGTGGGCGAGACAGATCACACGGCCTTTGGCCAGTCGGCTTAATTCGGCAATGACTAGGCTTTTTCCTGCTCCAGTAGGAAGGACGATAACGGCAGGGTCGTTGCTATTACGAAAATGTGTCAAAGACGCCTCGACGGCGTGAACTTGGTAATCTCGTAATTGGAAAGCTGGCGTCATTTTATTTAAATCTATCTGGTGAATTCATGATGTGTTGTGCCGGGGGCTACAGTATCATAGCGCTCTAAGTGATTTTGCCTTTTTGTGTGATTTTTTATAAGTGACGACCCTATCTATGTCTACCGAAGTCCTGCCTGCTAAACGTCTGTATGTTGAAAATTCGATTCCTGCTTTTAGTCGAGAGGAGCCGTTTTCTAATCTGCTAATGGATCTGCAGACAAAAGGCTGGAGTGTTCAGGATGACTTTTTTTCAACGGATTTCACCCAAGCCTTGGTGGATGAAGCACAAAGCATACAAAATGCGTTTATGTTGCAGGCTGGTATTGGTCGAAAACAAGATCATCAAATTGTATTGGATGCGCGCCGTGATTACATTCAATGGATTGATCCAGATAAACCAATTCGAACCGATTTTTTGAAAATGATGGCGGAATTGCGTGTTGCATTAAATCGTCGTCTGTTTCTTGGCTTATTTGATTATGAGGCGCACTTTGCCCGTTACGAAGAAGGCGCTTTTTATGAAAAGCATATTGATGCTTTTAAAGGGGAAAGTAACCGCATTTTGTCTACCGTGTTGTATTTGAATGAAGATTGGCAAGACGGCGATGGTGGTGAGTTGGTGATTTATGACGAGCATGACCCTTCTGTTGAGGTCGGTCGCTTTTTTCCAAAGAAAGGGCGGCTGGCGGTGTTCTTGAGCGAATGCTTTTATCACGAAGTCGTTGTCGCAAAACGCACGCGCCACAGTATTGCTGGCTGGTTTCGTGTCAATAATACAACTGGGGCGACACTTGATCCAGACCAGTAAATTCTCCTGTGGGTGTTCTCTTCATTTTTATGGCTAGAGTCTTTATAATGCGCGCCTTGTTTAATTGCTCTGGTTTTACGTTCCAGATCGCATAGGAGAAAGATATGTCAAAAGTCGTAGTGTGCGCCCTTTATAAATTTGTTGAACTGCCTCATTTCGAATCTCTTCGAGAGCCTCTTCAGAAAACCTTAGAAGACAATGGTATTCGTGGTACTTTGTTGCTTGCCAGTGAAGGAATCAACGGCACTGTAGCGGGAACGCGCGAAGGCATTGACGCCATGTTGTCATGGTTAGATCAGCAGCCTGGTTTGGATAAAATCGTTAGCAAAGAGTCTTATGACGAAGACATGCCTTTCTACCGCACCAAAGTAAAATTGAAGAAAGAAATCGTGACCATGGGCGTTGAGGGAATTGACCCTAAACGTGTTGTTGGCACCTATGTAAAGCCGACGGAATGGAATGCTTTGATCTCCGATCCTGATGTGGTTTTGGTGGACACTCGTAACGATTACGAAGTGCAGATAGGTACATTCAAAAATGCGGTCAACCCAAAAACGGATACTTTTCGTGAGTTTCCTGCTTACGTGAAAGAAAACATGGATCCTGCGAAACACAAAAAAGTTGCCATGTTTTGCACTGGTGGAATCCGTTGTGAAAAATCGACGGCCTACATGCTAGAGCAAGGCTTTGAAGAGGTTTATCACCTTGAAGGCGGTATCTTGAAGTACTTAGAAGAAGTGCCAAAAGAAGAAACCTTATGGGAAGGTGAGTGCTTTGTTTTTGATAATCGTGTGTCTGTTAATCATGACCTACAAAAGGGTGAGTACGATCAGTGCCACGCTTGTCGTATGCCAATTACCGAAGAAGAAAAACAGAGTGAGCACTATATTCAGGGCGTAAGCTGTGTGCATTGTGTTGACAAATTCACTGATGAGCAGCGTCAGCGTTTTATTGAACGCGAACGTCAGGTTCAGCTTGCTCGTTCTCGTGGTGAAGAGCACATTGGCGCAGAAGTTTTGGATGCGGTGGAAAAACACCGTTTAGAGAAAGCGTTAGAAAAAGAACGTCAACGCAAAGTGCGAGAAGCCAAAGTCAACTAACACTAAGCCGAGCTCTGTGTATGTCGCTGAAAAATTCATGGGCGATATACACGGTTCGGTGTTGTAAATTTAACCTATTGATCTTTATCGCGAAGTTTTTTGGTATTTCATCTCATAACCGACCTCACAGCGCACTAAGAGTGGTTTCGAAATTGTTCGTACTGCCGTACAATAAAAAATCGCTTTTTATCAGCCAGTATCTATCATGAGTTATCAAGTTTTAGCACGTAAATGGCGCCCACAGACGTTCCTTGAAATGGCTGGGCAAGACCATGTACTTCAAGCGTTGGTCAATGCGTTGCGCCAGCAGCGTTTGCATCACGCCTATTTATTTACCGGAACACGCGGTGTTGGTAAAACCACCATTGCGCGTATTTTCGCTAAATGCTTAAACTGTGAAACCAATGGGATTTCACCAGAGCCTTGTGGTACCTGTGATAGTTGCCGCGAAATTGCTGAAGGCCGCTTTGTTGACCTAATTGAGGTAGATGCGGCTTCTCGTACCAAAGTAGAAGACACTCGCGAATTATTAGAAAACGTACAATATGCGCCAACTCGTGGTCGCTTCAAAGTCTATCTAATAGACGAAGTACACATGTTGTCGACTCACTCCTTTAACGCCTTATTAAAAACATTAGAAGAGCCACCCGCTCACGTTAAATTTCTGTTGGCCACCACAGATCCGCAGAAACTACCTGTCACGATTTTGTCCCGTTGTTTGCAATTCAATCTCAAAAATATGTCACCGCAACGTGTGGTCGATTATTTACAAACGGTATTGAACACTGAGCAGGTTAACTTTGATCAGCCAGCATTGTGGCAGATTGGTCAAGCGGCGAATGGCAGTATGCGTGACGCCTTGAGTTTAACGGATCAGGCCATTGCCTTTGGTAATGGTACCATTTCAGAGTCGGGTGTAACGGCGATGCTGGGCTTGGTGAATCAAGCGCAAGTATTGGATTTACTAGAAAGTGTTGCCTCTAAAAATGCGGCGCAAGTCTTGAGCCGTATTGAACAATTGGCAGATTATCAGCCGGATTTTACGGCGATTTGTGGCAGTTTATTGGATGTTTTGCATCGCATTGCAATAGAGCAGCAAGTGCCTGGAGCCTTAGTTGATCAGCTAGGGGATTTGGCGCGCATTCAGGCAATGGCGGCCAATGTGAGCGCGGAAGAAATTCAAATGATGTATCAAAGCTTGTTAATAGGGCGTCGAGATTTGTATCTTGCGCATTCTGCGAGAGCAGGCTTTGAAATGTTAATGCTAAGACTGATTGCCTTCCGTCCTGCACCGCCTATGATGGTGAATCATGATGCGCCTCCTGTAGTCATAGCACAACCAATTGTACCTGCTGAACCGAAAGCCACTCAGGTGCCGGAAGAAAGCACAGAAAAAAAACGCCCATCGTTGACGAACCGATACAAGTGATGTCTCAGGAGGAGCGCCCACCATGGGAAGACGCACCTGATGCTGACGTTATTGAAGAAAAGGTTGAAAGAGCGGTTGAGCATGTTGTTGATGCAGAAAGCGATGTTCAACATGACTCTATAGAAAACAGCTATGTAGACGATATTTCTTTAAAAGAAACCAGTTTAGAAGAGAGCGCTTTAGACAAGAGCATTTTAGAAAAGAGCACTTTAGATAATGGCTCTTTTGGTGGTGAAGCAGCTGAGCCAGCTGTAGTTGAACACACATCAAATCCAAATGACGAGGCTCAAGAAGCTGTCGATTCGCCAGCTACAGACTTCGGTGACGTTGTCGAAACCGCTGAGCCCGTCGATCAAGGCCAGTCTAAACCGTCCGCTGTCACAGACACTCCGTTTGTAAACGGTGTTCTGGATGAGAGTGATGACGATGATGAAGACGAGGACGAAGCAGAAGAGCGTGCGATTGCCGACATCGTTGACCCATTCAACCCTGCGGCAGATTTGGTGGATGCCTTAGCGGCAGATCCGGTGGGTGCTCCTGACAGTGACGACAATTCAGAAGCAGACACGCGTTTAGCAAAAGTACCAGACACGATTGCCCAGCCTGCACTGGGCATGCCGTTGCCAGAAATGAGTCATTATAATGAATTGACCATGAAGCTTTGGTGGCTGGTGGCGCCTCGATTGCCCTTGAAGGGCTTGGTGCAAAATATACTAATGAATTCCAGCTTAGTGGACGCCAGTGATCAGGGCATTCGTCTCGAGGTACCGTTAGAATACGGCCACATGCTTAATCAAATGCGTTACGAGCAAATACAAGGCGCACTGAGCGATTTTTTCGCGATGACGGTACCCCTAATTATTGATACGGTGGAAGACACGAATGGCGTCACTGCAGAAGAGTTTGCTGCCAGCAAGCGAGCAGAGGCTCTGCAAGTGGCTATAGAACATTTAAATTCACACCCAGTTGTGCAAGCGTTATCGGCAACGATGGGCGCACAATTGGTTTATGATACGGTTAAAGTTAAAGCTTAAATTGGAGAAAAAGTTATGTTCAAAGGTGGTATGGGTAACATGATGCGCCAAGCGCAGCAGATGCAAGAAAACATGCAAAAAGCGCAAGAAGAAATCGCCAACATGGAAGTCGAAGGACAAGCGGGTGCTGGTCTGGTCAAAATTCTAATGACAGGCCGTCATGATGTGAAACGAGTGTCTATTGATGACTCATTGTTTGCTGACGATAAAGAAATGTTGGAAGACTTGATTGCCGCAGCAGTAAACGATGCTGTTCGTAACATTGAAGTAACACAAAAAGAAAAAATGGCGTCAGCAACGGCGGGAATGTCGTTGCCACCTGGCTTTAAAATGCCTTTCTAGGAGCGAGCTTTGTTTAGTCCCTTAATAAAAGAATTGATTGAATCACTGCGTTGTTTACCTGGCGTTGGACCAAGGTCGGCGCAAAAGATGGCGTTGTATCTATTAGAACGAGATCATCAAGGGGCGGATAGACTGGCGAACGGCTTACGTGAAGCACTAGATAAGGTAGGTCGATGTTCAAGTTGTCGCACTTTGACGGAAGAGTCAGAGTGCGAGCTTTGCCAAGACCCAGAACGGGACGCAACGCGTTTGTGTATTGTCGAAACGCCTGCCGACGTGGTCGCAATAGAATCTGCGGGTACGTTTACTGGGCGTTATTTTGTATTGTTGGGGCATTTGTCACCGATTGACGGTATTGGTCCAGAAGAGCTTGGTTTGGATCGTTTAGAGGCACTGGTTCAGCATAACGAAGTGGAAGAAGCTATTATTGCCACTAACTCAACGGTGGAAGGCGAGGCGACTTGTCATTATATCGCCGAAAAATTAAAAACATTAAACATCAACGTGAGCCGTATTGCTCATGGTGTGCCAATGGGCGGCGAATTGGAATACGTTGATGGTAACACTCTGGCCTTGGCGCTAGAGGGACGGAAAAAACTCTAGTATGAATGATCAAGATGATGCTCTAAATGACGATGCCCTGAATATTGTGTGGGTTGCTGACAATGAATCGCTATCGAGCTGGTGTCATTACTGGGCAGAGCTGCCTGTAATCGCTGTCGATACTGAGTTTATTCGTCGTACAACGTATTTTCCAATTACGGGGCTGATTCAAATTAGCGAAGGCGATAAAGCGGTATTGATTGATCCTTTGAGTATTGATGAATGGGAGCCGCTGCGTAGCTTGATGGTAAACCCTTCTGTGATGAAGGTTTTCCATGCTTGTTCAGAAGACTTAGATGTGTTTGACCGATTGTTAGGGGTACTACCGACGCCGTTTTACGACACACAAATTGGTGAGGCGTACGCGAGCGCACAATGGTCGTTAAGTTACGTGAAGTTGATTCATGAGTATTTGCAAATTGAAGTCGCCAAAGATGAGACGCGCTCCGATTGGACACAACGCCCATTAACGGATGCGCAAAAGCGTTATGCGGCTTTAGATGTGGTTTATCTTGCGAAAGTGTACCCAATGCAAGTGGCCCGTTTGCAAGAAAAAGACATGCTTGAATGGGTGTTGGAAGACTGCGAATCGCTTAAGTGGCAATATCAAATGAACTCGGATCCTGAGCAAAACTGGGATGGCATAAAAACCGCTTGGCGTTTGTCTCCTGCGGGTCTGACGTTATTGCGCTTGTTGTTTATTTGGCGAGATGGCCAAGCACGCAAAGAAAATGTCCCTAAAGGCCAAATTTTAAAGGATCGCACGTTGTGGTCGTTGGCGAAAACATTGCCCACGCATCATAAAGCGGTGTCAGAAGCAGAAGAGTTAACTGGCCGTCAACATCGTTTGTACGGAGAAGTGATTTTAGAGCAAGTGGCTTTGGTAAATGAACTGTCTCCGGATGAATATCAATTGCCTTTGGAAGTGCCCCTGCCATCACAAGCTGGGGAATTAACGAAATCCATTAAAGCGTTCGTTCGTGAAAAGGCGGAAGCATTAAATATCGCTCCAGAAGCCATGATGAAGCGAAAATTACTGGATCCATTGGTGCGTCATTTGTTTGATGGTACTGATGTGGATTGGCAAAACCCAGCCATTACGGGATGGCGACGTGACGTCATTGTAGATCCAGTGTTAGAAAAATTTAAGAAGTCTTAATTTTAAAAGGCAAAACATGGCGTGACACGCCAAGAGAACATTATGAAACAGCATTTAATCGTAGAAGTATTTCGCTCTAGTAAACATGATGGCATGTACTTGTATGTGGAAAAAAGTAAAGGCCTGAAAGACATACCAGAAGAGCTAATGGCCCGTTTTGGCAAAGGTATCAGTGCAATGACAATGTTATTGACTAACGAAAGTAAATTGGCTCGCGCTACCCCAGAGAAAGTGATTGAAGGGATTCGTGAAAAAGGCTTTTATTTGCAATTACCACCAGCGAAAGACGACTATTTATTGGATCTTTATAAGACGCCAACAGAAGCTGTCTATTAACGAGTTGGATTGAAAGAATGATTGCAAAGCGTTACGAACCGTTTTGGAAAACCACGCCGCTGGAAAAAATGTCGCCAGCCGAGTGGGAGTCGATTTGTGATGGCTGTGGCAAATGTTGTCTACAGAAATTACAAGACGATGACACTGAAGAGGTCTTTTACACCAATCTTGCGTGTCATCAGTTGAATATTACCTCGTGCCAATGCAAAGTCTACGACACTCGCCAAGCAAAAGTCGCAAGTTGCATTACCTTGACAGCGGATCAAATTGATCAGTTTCAATGGTTGCCAGACACATGCAGTTATCGTGTTTTATATGAAACGAAAGAGCTGCCTAACTGGCACCCATTAGTGGTGGGTAATGACAAAGAGATGCTACGTCAGGGCTTAACGGTTCGACATTATGCGATCAATGAGCAGTCGGTGGATGAAGAAGATTGGGAAACTCATATTATAAAATGGGTACATGGTATGCCGGAGCCGTATGATATAACGTGATACAGCGAACGGTCGCTAATCTCAGCAAAGTAAAGTAGTTCAAGGAGTTCGCAAACGTGAAGTGGTTGAAAATAAATACTGTGTTGTTGGTGGCTGTTTTATCCTTTTGGATGCCGGTAAGCCAAGCGGATACACAATTCCGTGTCATTGTTGATGCCTCTGGTAGTATGCTGATCAGCGACCCTGATAAGCTGACGTCTGAGGCATTACGTCTTATTTCAAATCTCGCCCCAGAAGAGCAAGCTACGCTCGGCATTTGGCTATTTGGTGAGGAGCCGAGAGTCTTATTGCCCGAATCCACTGTCAATAAAGCCACGAAAGCCAAGTTAGCAAGCTACGTGAACAGTTACGTTACACAAGACGTGAAAACCGACTTGGAAGCCATTATTAAGCTGCTTTTGAAAACACCCGATAGTGGTAATTTGGCGTCTGGTTTCAGCCGTCACTGGATATTGGTAACCGATGGCATGGTGGACATCAGCTTAGAAGACAGCGTTAATAAAGCCTCGCGAGATCGAATTTTAAATCAACTTACTTCTGAACTGGAAGACAGAGGGATTCATCTTCATACCGTTTCTATGACGGGTTACACAGACAAAGCGCTGCTGGAATCCTTGTCACTTAGAACCAACGCGACCCATACGGAAGTGGCCATTCCAGAAGATTTACTCGATACCTTTGATCGTATTTTTTCACAAGCATCGCCTTCTGATGAGCTGCCGTTTGATGGTGACCACTTTTTAGTTGATGACGCAATCGATGAGCTGACTTTGGTCGTGTTTCATGACGGAGGGCGTCAACCTCGTATCACCAAACCAGACGGTAGTGCGTTGGCATTGGTGAACAGTAATAGTGTGTCTGTATCGGCGGCTGAGCATTACACATTGCTCACGGTGCGTCGTCCAGCCTCTGGGAATTGGACGGTCAGTAACGTGGATTTAGAGCGAAGCAGTGTCAGAGTAATGACGGATTTAGGCATACAGGCTTCGACTATTCCGCCGATTGTATTTCAAGGCGAGGCAACAGCGTCCTCGGTTGGCGTGTTTCAAGAAAATGCTCTTATTCAAGATTTAGACGTGCTTGGCTTGCTTAACGTAGAACAGACCTTGGTTCGTCTAAGTGGGGAGCAAAAGGAGACAGTGTTTATTCATAACATGGCGCTTAAAGACGATACGTTTGTTCAGACCATTGGTGCCATTTCTGAGCCAGGCAATTATGAATTGATTAGTTTGGTGGACGGTAAAACGTTTTCTCGACAGATGAGTCAGTTTTTTACCGTGAATCCTGCGATCGAATTTAGCGGAACGAACCCGAGTGGGAACTTGATTGCTTTTTCAGCTAAGCCTGTGAATTTGCGATTGGATGTCCTGAGTTCGCACATCATGCTTGAGTTTACCTACAATAATGGCACCACCAAAATGGAAGAGATGCCCTTAGTGGGGCAAGGTTATTGGGAAAAAATAATACCCGTTGAAACAAGCGATACCGTCAAGGTTCGTGCACAGTTATCTGGCGTTACACAAACCGGATCTGAGTTCGAATACTGGACGCCTTTTTGGCATTTTAATAAACAAGCGGATAACTCGTTAGAAGTTGGATTAGGGCAAGTTTCTAGTGTGGGTGCTGTTTTATTGTCGGCTCCCATTTTAGAAAAAGACGCGATGCCGGTCATGGTTCCACCGGCTATTTCCATTGTGACGGATGCCCAAGAACAGATAGAAACACAATCAGAGGGATTAAAACCCGATCAAGAAAGCTCGCCAGTGACAGAGAATACGGGCAATTTATCAGAGCAAGAATGGATCTTGTACGCCTTGTTAAACGTTGGCGGCATTATCGCAATAGCGGGCGGTATTTTCTTATATCGTCGCTTAAAACATAAATCCACAGACAGAGACGATATAAACGATGTGTGAGTTATTAGGCATGAGCGCCAATGTGCCAACGGATATTTGTTTTAGTTTTTCGGGGCTGCGAGCCCGCGGTGGTCGCACAGGTCCCCATAAAGATGGCTGGGGAATGGCCATGTACCGTGATGGCTATGTCTGGGCGATCCACGATCCAAGGCCAAGTGCCGATTCGGACATGGCAGAAGTCATCAGTAACACATCACTAAAATGTGACATTGTGATCAGTCATATTCGTCAAGCAAACGTCGGCGCGGTAAGTCTATTAAACACCCACCCGTTTAATCGTTTGTTGTGGGGCAAGACTTGGACTTACGCCCATAATGGGCAACTTGAGTCATCGGAGTCGTTGCCAATCGAACATTACCATCCATTAGGTAGTACAGATTCAGAGCGTGCTTTTTGTTGGATTGTAGAGCAATTGCAAATTCGTTTTGGTGATCAAGAGCCAAGCGTCGTCGCGGTGTCAGAAGCGTTATCAGATTTAGCATTACAGCTGAAATCGCGTGGTGTCTTCAATATGATGTTGTCTGATGGCGTGCGTTTATACTGCTTTTGTACCACAAAATTGCACTGGATTACCCGACGGGCGCCGTTTAAAAAGGCCACCCTGTCCGATGAAGATGTGATCGTCGACTTTAAAGAAGTCACCACAGACAAAGACGTTGTGACCGTCATTGCAACCCAGCCACTGACGCATGATGAACAGTGGCAGCAAATGGAAGAGGGTGAACTTTGTGTGTTTGAAGGCGGCGAAGTGGTTTGTCAGATCAAAGCGGCGCATTTAGCCACCGCTTTGTAGGCTACGCTCGTGTAGGTTATGCTCGTTTTCGGCTTTAGCGTATCTGTACAGTTTAGGTTTGGCGGTCACGGTATTTTTCACTGGCTTCGAGACCTGTTATTCTAAGGCCATTATTGGTGTAACAGAGTAAAATGAATGATTAATGATAATGATGTGATCGAAACCTTAGATGAACTAGAAACCTTTTTGCGTTTGGTTGAAATGGGCGGTTTAGGTCTGGATAACGTGTCGGGTGTGGCACTGGCAACCAACAATGCGAATGGTCGCCCTTTTGTCGCGGTTTTGGACGACAACCAGCAGTTAGTACTGGGGCGTTGGGTAACGGCCGATGTGTTTGAAAATGGCAAAGACATCGTGCGCTATGGCGCGAAAAAACCGCATTAATCATCTAACTAATGAGGTGCCTCTCCGTTCTCATTCAGAAAAGCGAGAGTAAAGGCATAAAAAATCCCCGCTAGGTTGTGGCCTAAGCGGGGATTTTGTTTTCTATGGGTGTCGCGTGTTTTTATTGTACCAATTCGTTGTCGGTGAATTCACCTTCAAACAACGCAGTAGATAAGTAGCGTTCACCAGAATCGGGTAATACAACAACGATTTTCTTATCTTTAAATTCGTCAAGTTGGCTTAAACGCTCAGCCGCAACGACTGCAGCGCCACATGAAATACCACACAAAATGCCTTCTTCACGCATTAAACGTTTCGCCATAGCTATCGCGTCTTCATTGGACACTTGCTCAACGCGATCTATGATAGAAAGATCAAGGTTTTTTGGTACGAATCCCGCACCAATGCCTTGGATTTTATGTGGGGCAGGGGCGGGTGTTTCACCGTTAAGTGTTTGCGTGATAACCGGAGAGCTGGTTGGCTCTACCGCCACACTGACAATCGCTTTGCCCTGAGTGTTTTTAATATAACGACTTACGCCAGTAATGGTACCACCAGTGCCAACGCCTGCTACGAATACATCGATTTCACCATTGGTGTCTTGCCAGATTTCTGGTCCCGTGGTTTTTTCGTGAATTTCTGGGTTGGCTGGGTTATCAAACTGCTGCAATAAAACGAAATTGTCATCTTGGGCGATTTCTTGTGCTTTTTCGATTGCGCCTTTCATGCCTTTGGCAGGCTCCGTCAAGACGATGTTTGCACCCAGGGCTTTCATCACTTGACGACGCTCGACGCTCATACTTGATGGCATAGTAATGGTGATCGGATAACCACGAGAAGCCGCAACAAAACACAAGGCAATACCAGTGTTGCCACTGGATGGTTCAACCAACGATTTTCCTTTGCTAAGAACGCCGCGTTTTTCAGCGTCCCACACCATGTTGGCGCCAATACGGCATTTAACGGAAAAAGCGGGATTGCGAGACTCAAGTTTCGCCCAAATATTCCCATTTCCAATGCGGTTTAAACGTACAAGTGGCGTGTTGCCAATGGTAAGAGAGTTATCTTCAAAGACTTGATGAGACATACCATTTCCTTTTTTTTGGTCTGTTTGAGTGATAGCGCCGTATAAGACACTTTGCGAATGTCGTTCACTATAACCCTTAGGTTGGGATTGATGTTAGAATTTACAACTATATAGATAGAGACCTTTGCACAACAATTGTGCTTGCCCATACTTTCTCTGCGACAAGCAAAAGGATACTAGTTTAGCTATCATGCCGACACATGCTGTAATGACGCGCGATCGTCATCTTATCCATCAAAAACAAGGTCAACTGAGACAACGTCAAAAAGACGGTTTGCCATTTGATCGCATGCAATCTGAATTGAACGAACTTATCGAAAAATCGGAGACACTACACCAAGCTCGTTTGTCTCGTCTGCCAAAGATCACCTACGACGAAAGTTTGCCTGTTGCCGCACGCGCGGATGAAATCATCAAAGCGATCCAAGAAAACCAAGTCGTTATTATTGCGGGTGAAACGGGGTCAGGTAAAACCACGCAGTTGCCGAAAATGTGTTTGCAAGCCGGACGAGGCATCGCGGGTCTGATCGGCCATACGCAACCAAGACGTATTGCGGCGCGCAGCGTAGCGGAACGTATCAGTGATGAGTTGCAGGTTAACCTTGGCGAACAAGTGGGTTTTCAGGTTCGTTTTAGTGATGAAAGTAACGAAGAAACACTGATCAAGTTGATGACCGACGGTATTTTGTTGGCTGAAATTCAACAAGATAAACGCCTGTATAAATACGACACCATCATCATAGACGAAGCCCATGAGCGCAGTTTGAACATTGACTTCCTGCTTGGGTATTTAAAGCAAGTCTTGGCCGCACGCCCAGATCTAAAAGTGATTGTGACCTCGGCAACCATTGATGTTGAACGTTTCTCCCAGCATTTTGAAAACGCGCCGATCATTGAAGTATCGGGTCGAACGTATCCGGTTGAAATCCGTTACCAGCCCTTGTTAAGCAAGTCCGACTCAGAGGAGTTAGACGAAGACCAAAGCATGGAGCAAGGCGTTTTAGATGCGGTTGAGCTGCTTATTGCCGAAGAACGGCAGTCAGGATATCGCGGAGCGGGCGATATTTTGGTGTTTTTACCGGGTGAGCGAGAGATTCGTGAGACAGCGGAGATTCTACGACGAGCTGAGCTACGTGGCACTGAAGTGCTGCCGCTGTATGCGCGTTTGAGCGCCAGCGAGCAACAACGCATTTTCAAATCCCATTCAGGTCGTCGGATTGTGTTATCGACGAACGTCGCGGAAACCTCGTTAACGGTGCCGGGCATTCGCTATGTCATTGACCCTGGCTTAGCGCGAATTAGCCGCTACAGTGTGCGCTCCAAAGTTCAGCAGCTACCAATAGAGAAAATCAGCCAAGCCAGTGCCAATCAGCGAGCGGGGCGATGTGGTCGTGTGGCCGACGGTATTTGCATTCGTTTGTATGATGAAAACGATTTTAACAATCGACCAGAATTTACCGATCCGGAAATTTTCCGCACCAACTTAGCGTCGGTTATTTTGCAAATGGCCAACTTGAAACTGGGCGCAGTTGAAAAATTTCCATTTGTTGAAATGCCCGAAAAACGCATGATCAATGACGGTTATCGCGCATTAACCGAGTTGGGCGCGTTGCACAAAGACCGATTGACTCCGATTGGTCGTCAGCTCGCCAAATTACCAATTGACCCAAAATTAGGGCGGATTTTGATCGCAGCTGAACAACACAGTGTGCTCAAAGAAGTGGCGATTATTGTCAGTGCCTTGTCTATTCCTGATCCTCGTGAGCGCCCACAAGATAAGAAAACCCAGTCTGATCAAGCGCATGCCGTCGACAAAGACGAAGATTCAGACTTCGCCGTGTTTTTAAACTTGTGGGAACGTTTTGAAGAGCAGCGCCAAGCCTTGTCGCAGAATCAGCTGCGTCAGTATTGTCGAAAACAGTTTTTGAATTTCATGCGCATGCGTGAGTGGCGAGATATTCATCGACAAATCATGATCGCTTGTAAGCAGCTTGGTTTTAAAGAAGTTCAGCACGAAGAACGTCATTACGAAGCCATTCATCGTTCATTGCTGGCGGGGTTGTTTACGCACGTGGCGAATAAAATGGAAGACAGTAAAGACATGCTGGGTTGTCGATCTCGTAAGCTGTCTATCTTTCCAGGCTCCATGTTATTTAAAAAACCACCACAATGGATCATGGCCGCAGAGCTGAGTGGAAACCAGCAAGCTGTACGCGCGCGTTGCCGCTCGTATTGATCCTGCTTGGATTGAAGAATACGCCGCGCCCTTTGTAAAACGACAATACTTCGATCCGCATTTTGAGCGGAATCAAGGTCGTGTCATGGCCAATGAACAAGTGTCTTTGTATGGCTTGGTGATTGTTGCGAAACGTCGTATGGATTATGGCCACGTCAACCCAGAGGACGCGCGTGAGATATTTATCCGCTCTGGGCTGGTGGAAGGCGAGCTTAGAACGAAGCAAGCGTTTTTTCGTAAGAATAAAGCCTTGATTGAATCGCTAGAGACGCAAGAGGCCAAGCTGCGGACTCGCGATATTTTGGTGGATGACGAGACAGTTTTTGCGTTTTATCACGCTAGGCTGCCTGATCATGTGCGCAATCTAAAAAGTTTAGAGCACTTTGTAAAAACCTCGCCTGAAGCGCTGCTCATGACTCGTGAGGATCTGGTTCAGCAAGACGTAAATGTCGACGCGGCTGCGTTTCCAGATTCTTTTGGTTTGAATGGCGTTGCTTTGCCGATTGATTATAAGTTCGACCCCGGCCAAGCCAGTGATGGTGCTACCTTAAAAGTGCCTGTTGGTTTGTTGCGCCAGTTGAGCTTAGACGATTTGGGATGGGCGGTTCCCGGTTTTATTAAAGAGCGTTGTGAGGCGTTATTGCGTGGTCTCCCAAAAGCGTTGCGTCGTCGGTTTGTGCCAATTCCGCAGTTTGTTGAGCGTGTGTACCCCAATTTGTCGAAAGACAAAGGCGATTTGCTCGAACAGCTGAGTTTGCAGATTAAGCGCGAAACCTTAATCGATATTCCATTAAACGAATGGAATGCTGAAAAACTGGATTCGCATTTGACACTCAATTTAGAAGTGGTGGACGAGCGCGGAAAAATCTTAGGTGTTGGGAAGAATCTAGCGCAGCTACAGGCGCAGTTTAGCGATCTGGTGGAAGAGAGCTTTGCCAAATTTGGCACGAAGCAGCATGAGCAAGAAGGGCTAAGCGCTTGGCCGGATCAAGACATTCCAGAGCGTCAGGAGATCAAGCAAGCGGGCATCAAAGTGACCGCGTTTCCTGCCTTGGTTTCCCAAGGTGACAGTGTGTCTCTTAAAATGTTTGACGATCTGAACACCGCGCTGGACACGCATCGTAAAGGCGTGGTGACGTTACTGAAATTGACGCTCAGCAAAGACATGCGTTACATGCAGAAAAACTTACCTCACCTAAAAGAATCTATGCTGATCTTTTCCCCGTTGGGGCAGAAAGAAACCTTGCTAGAGGATTTGCTTAATGCAGTACTAGAAAAAGTATTTCTGGAAGGTCGTGCGCTGCCGCGTACCAGAACGGAGTTTGAATCGTGCGTTAGCACTCATAAACCTCGATTAATCAGTGTTGCCAACGAAATGGCAGAGCAGCTGTATCGTGTCTTATCCTCTTATCAAGGGGTTGCGAAAAAAATGAAGGGCACTATTCCACTGCCTTGGACGCGAGTGTATGGGGACATAAAGGTGCAATTAGAGCAGCTTATTTACCCCGGTTTTATTGGCAATACGCCGCTTTTTTGGTTGGGGCAATTGCCACGATACTTTAAAGGCATCGAAGTGCGGTTGGAGCGTTTTCAAAATCATTTGAACAAAGAAAATGCCGCTGTGTCTGAATTGGAAGCACTTTGGTTGAAATATACCCAACAGAGAAAGGCACACGAAGACAAAGCATTGTATGATCCAGAATTGGTGAAGTACCGTTGGATGTTAGAAGAGTATCGCATCTCCTTGTTTGCGCAGTCCGTGGGCACTTTGGAACCCATTTCTGAAAAGCGCTTGGCGAAACAATGGAGCGAAGTGAAAAAACTGGTTTAGTGATTGGATCGGGCGGCTGTCTGGTATTCGATGATAGATAATAAGGAAGAGTGAAGAATGCTGAAAGTAATGGCTACATGGTTGCTAAGTATGAGTTTTTTGTTTTCTCAGTCGGTCTTTGCAGCGACAGAAGAAGACCCTTGGGAAGGGTTTAACCGATCCATGTTCGCGTTTAATGACACCATCGATGGCGCTGTGCTTAAACCCGTGGCGCAAGGGTACAAGGCGATCACGCCCACGCCGGTGCAAAAAGGCGTGAGTAATTTTTTCTCTAACTTGGGGGAAATAAGCAATATTGCCAATAACTTATTGCAAGGGAAGTGGGATGGTACGGCGTCATCGACTTTTCGTTTTTTGATAAACAGTACCGCGGGTTGGTTTGGCATTTTTGATGTGGCCAGTGAAATGGGTCTGAAAAAGTACGATGAAGACTTTGGACAAACCTTAGGTTATTGGGGGTATCGTCTGGCCCTTACCTGGTCATGCCGTTCTTTGGCCCGTCCACAGTACGGGATGGTTCTGCTTTTGTTGTGGAATACACTTACGTGGATGAAACGGGGCTTTTTGGATTTGAATAGTGATGAAGAGTTGGGCTTATTAGGGCTGAAAGTGATTGATACGCGGGCTCGCTATCTTAATGCTGAAGGCATGATAGTCGGGGACCGCTATAGCTTTATTCGTGATATCTATCTGCAAAATCGCGCTTACGAAGTCTATGATGGTAATGTCCCAAGCAAACCCGTGGCTCAGGATGCGAATCAGGGCGATGACAGCTGGGCGGAAGACAGTTGGGGTGAGGAAGCGGACAGTGGTTCTAGCTGGGGTGAGGAAGCCGATTATTGATCGCTGTGTTGTGATCGAAAAACCATGAATGGGTGAGGTTTATGTATTGTTATTGAAAGATTGTATGATTTTTAACAAAGGTTTACCCTTTTTGTGTATTTAATCTGATCTAGATACGATACTTTTTTACTTTATATTTTTGAGAGAACCCATGAAGAAATTACGTATGATCGCGACATCACATCTTGGTTCTTTCTTTCTGTATACCTCATTGGTTTTATCGTTTGACGCCCACAGTCAGCAGCCAACGCTGAATATTTTGAATTGGGATGACTATCTTTCAGAGCAAACCATCAACGAATGGGAAAAACTCAATGATTCAAAAATACGACTAATAACGTATGACAATGAAGACATGAGAGATTTGCTTCTCACGGACACCAAACAGCATCAAATTGACCTTGCGATTGTGGATGTTCAATCCGCCAATAAATTAGCGAACTTGGGCTACTTGTTTGATCTGAATGTTGCGCAGTTTAAAGGCAATATCGAACCGAAATGGCTCGAAACATGTGGTGATCATGCTGTCCCGTATTTATGGGGAACGTTAGGCATTGCATACCGAACCGATAAAGTCACTTCTCCTGTCGATTCGTGGGCGGACTTGTTTTCTTCTAGACAAGACCTAAAAGGTCATATCGCAATGTTGGGCGATTATTACGGACTGAGCGCACCCGCTTTAATACATTTGAACTTGTCGCCTTATACAGACAAAGAACAAGATTTAAAAAAAATGTATGAACTTTTAAAGCAGCAAAGTGATGATGTTCTCACCTATGATTACGCTCCTTCCTATCTACTGGACGCGGAAAACAAAGACGATATGTACGCAGCAGTTGTTTACAGTGGTGATCAATACACCATGAACGACAGCATTGGAAAAGACGTTTGGAAGTATGTGCTACCCAAAGAAAGCTCTTTTCTCTGGTTGGATTGCTGGGTGATTCCCGCTAACTCCGAAAAAAAGGTGTTAGCTCAATCATTTATTGATTATATTGGCCGAGCTGATGTTGCCGCTGCGAACTCTGAAAGCATCGGCGTTGCCACAGTAGACCTAAGAGCTTACCAATTACAAAGCTCAGAAATGCGAGAAGATGAATTAATTTATCCATCACAAGAGGTTTTAGATGGCTTGTATTCTTTTCAAATGTTATCAGACGCGAACATAAGAAAACGCATTCGAATACAAGAAGCGATCAAGGTTATTCATGAATCTAAATAAGCGACTGGTTCTTTTACTCTTCCCAATCATTCTATTTGGGTACGGGATCGCTACTTTTTTTGTGTATCAATACCAAAAAAGCAGCGTAATTGAGTTAGAACAAGCGAAACTAGAGCAACGCATGTTTCAGCTGCAAAGTGTCTTTAAAGAAGAATCTTCTGCTGTAGACAATGCAATGGCCCTCTTTTTGGAGGGCGGGTATTTATCGGACTTTTTAACCTCGGCTTCTTCTAGTTATCGTGATATTGCACTCAGTCAGGGGTTGAATGTACTGACCTCCCAGATTTTGTCTAATAAACCCAATAGCCGACTTTCGTTTGCTTTATACAACGGAAGTGGCGACGAATTATTTTATTATGAGCGAAGCGCTGACCCTTTTGCCACTATAAGTAATGAGCAGTTTGGGGTAACCCAAAAAATGATTGCTCATCACATAACGTCTAGCTGGGAGCTGTTTCATAACAGCTCAGATATAAGCGTAGTGAAGGGGCGCTTATTGGACAGGGTGGCGCTTCTGCCATTTAAAGGTCGTGATATTAATGACAGTGTTCAGCTGTCTTTTGCAGTTCGTATGGATCAGTTTTCCGAGTATTTGGCGACGCTGGAACAGTCGTACAACGCAACGCTTGTTTGGTCCAATCAGATTTTACCCGTTGAGAATGTATTCGCTCACTCGATACAGCTTTCGCCTAACCAGTTTCTTACTATTAAGCCAAATGCTTCGGTATTGGCAAGGCCGTTATTGAATTTACGGATACAGCTTATATTTGTCGCATTTTTTCTTGGCGTGATAACTTACGGATTATTAATATATTTGATTTCTCGATTCATCACCGCGCCGATTAGCGCTCTTGATAACGAACTCACGCAGGTGATGGAGTACCAAAAAGAAAACATTTCCCCCACCGAAAGTAGAAGTGAAATTGGCCAGTTAAGTAAGAAGTTTTACGTGTTATTTGAGCAGTTGCAAAATAACTTGAAAAAAACCCACGAGATGGCCATTACGGATACCTTGACGTCCTTACCAAATCGTTTTCGTTTTTATGAGTATGCAAAAAGTGCATTGATTAAAGCAGAGCAAGACAAACGATTTGTCTCCTTGATATACATTGATTTAGACAACTTTAAATTTGTAAACGATAAGTTAGGTCACGAAGCGGGCGATGACCTCTTGTGTTTTTTAGCAAACGATTTGCAGCGGTTGATTAAACCAATTTTACAAAGCCAAGGTGGTTGCATGGTGTCTCGCTTGTCTGGCGATGAGTTTGCCATTGTGCTGACTCATAAAGTTGCCGTGGATGAGGCGGATGACTTGGCTCAGTCTGTGGTCGCTCTTTTCGAGAGGGGCTACCAGTCAGACCATTACTATTTTCCTGTTTCTGCGAGCATGGGTATTGCCACTTACCCTGCAGATGGCCATAACTTAAAAGAGTTGATCGCTAATGCAGACATGGCGATGTACAACGCAAAACGTTCAGGAAAAAATCGCTACAAACATTATTCCGAAAACATCGCTTCCGCTGCGCGCCGTACCAAAAGCATCGAAACACAGCTGAAAATGATCGATTGCGATAAAGAGTTCTCACTTGTGTACATGCCTTACACGTCGGCGAACATGCAAATTAAAGGCTTTGAAGTGCTGATTCGCTGGCATTCTGCGGAGCTAGGTGAGATTCATCCGGATGAATTTATTCCCATTGCAGAGCAAACCGGAACCTACGCTAAAATAGACCATTGGGTGTTTGAAACCGCGTTTAAAAGCCTTCCCAAAATTCGTGATATTTTCGGTGAAGAGTGTGTTTTATCGATTAACATCTCAGCGGCTGAACTGGGTCATCATGTTGTACTAGACCGCCTTATTGAGCTGAAGGAACAATATGGCATTGAAGACAAAAGTATTGAACTTGAGTTGACCGAAACATTCAGTTATGTGCAAACCAGTTCCGTATTTGATGTATTGAATGGATTGCAAAAGGCGGGCTTCAGTATTGCGATAGATGACTTTGGGGTAGGCTATACGCCGCTTCTTCATATGATCGATTATCCAGTCGATAAGGTTAAGCTAGACAAGGTTCTCACCGAAAGAGTAACCAACCCCGAATACGCAAAGTTGTTGCCTGCACTCATCGAGCTGTGTCACTTGCAAGATATTGTTGTGACCGCGGAAGGCATAGAGAACACCTCTCAGTATAAGAATCTAAGAGAGGCAGGTTGTGATTTCTTCCAAGGCTATTGGTTATCGAAACCAATGACCTTGGATGAGCTGGAAAATTGGTATTATGTTTACAGCAATAAAGGCAATCTTTGACGCGACGGTTTTAGTGTTCTTCAGGCAAGATATCCAGCGTTATCTTTAAAAGTTTTCCAGAATCTGTCCCGATGTAAAGAGCGCCTTCAGAGTCTTGAGCAATCGATCGAAGGCGTTCATTCAAATGCTGCAAGTAACGTGTTTCTGTTGTTTCGCCATCTTTCTCGATTTTAATTCTGTTTAGATGCCTTAACGCCAGCGCAGTAGACAAAAAATCACCGTTCCAGTTCGAAAATAGCATTCCTTTATAGCGAATTAAGCTGCTGGGTGCGATTGATGGAATGAACACCTTGGCCGGGTTATCTATGCCGTCTTTTTCTGTGCCTTCTCCCACACTAATCGGCCCCCAATACTCTTTACCATAGGACACAATAGGCCAACCATAATTCGCGCCTGGGCGGATCAAATTGATCTCATCACCGCCTCGTGGGCCATGTTCATTGGACCACAGTGTGTGGCTATTTGTATCGTAAAATAATCCTTGAGGGTTACGATGTCCGTAGCTCCAGATTTCATTTCGGATATTAGCGTGGGTCACAAATGGGTTATCTGTAGGGATGCTTCCATCTACATTCAGGCGGATGACGCTCCCTGCGTGATTGGTTAAATCCTGTGCATTTTCTCGAACGCCACGATCACCCACGGAGAAAAAAACATGGCCATTATCGTCAAAGGCAATGCGTCCACCATAATGCTTGGACTCTTTTGTGGCAGAGTCAGTGACCAGCAGATCTTGCCAGTCAGCGAGTGTATTTCCGAGCAATTTGGCTCTGGCTAGTGTGGTTTTTGAACCGTCGTCAGTTGGCTTAGCGTAGGTAAAATACAGCCAATTGTGTTCTTTGAACTGTGGCGATTTAGCCACATCCAACAAGCCACCTTGGCCTCGATTATCAACCTTTGGTAAGCCCAAAAGCGGTTGTTTCTGTCCATTATTAAGATTGACTTTAAACGCTGTGCCTTTTTTGATCGTAATAATCGCTTCGTTATCATTGATCATGGCGATCCCCCAAGGGATACCGTCAAACTGTGTGATGTTTTTGATGCTTAATGCTTCATCCACGACCGTATCAGAGGCGCTAGCATTGAGCGCCAACAGGCTAGCTAGAAATAAAATTAGTGTTTTCATAAGGCTACCTCATTCTCGCGAATTTGCGTGCAGTATATACAAAATAGTCGAAAGAAGAGGATGTGCGAGGCTATTTCCACAACAATTGCGGAATGCTTGCCTAGTTGGATGAAGTATTCAGATAGGCCTTAATTAAGGTCTCAACGCGTGTATATTGATGGAATTATGCACAAATATTACCGACAGAAAGTGACAATAGATTAGCCGAAGAAGCGTTCGTTTTCCGCGACATTTCGCGTTACTACCGCATTAGCGGCGATAATGGCGTTATTGCCAATCTCAATGCCGGGGAGAACTTTGGCACCACCGCCAATCCAGACTTTATTGCCTATGGTAATAGGGCGTGCAAAACATTCGCCAGACGCGCGTTGGTCTGCATCCCTTGGGTGATCTACCGTATAGAGATGAACGCCGGGGCCAATTAATACATCATCACCAACATAGATATTGGCACTGTCTAAGAAAATACATTGGAAATTAATAAAGACACGTTCACCAAGGTGAATCTGTGACCCATAGTCGCATTGAAAGCCGGGTTCAATCACCACGCTGCCAAACTCCGCAAACAAACGAGTCACATGGCGAAGGTTGCCCTTGCTTGGGTGCGCATTGAATTTAGCACAGGCAAGACGAGCCGCTTCTCTGCGTAGGCGAAGATCGAGGTCGATCGCGTTAAACGGCTCGCCTTGGATCATTTTTTCTAACTCTGTTCTTTCGGTCATAATGCGTTCTTTTTTGTGGAAACTAAAAAAAACGCGACCAAGGCCGCGTTTTTTAGTACGCCGAAGCGTTAAATCGTTATGGTGGTACGATTAAAGCATAGACGCCAAAGTGACTTCTAGTTTGCGTTGATCCGCTGCGAAGTTACGAATGCCTTCAGACAACTTTTCAGTTGCCATAGCGTCCTCGTTCATCGCCCAGCGGAACGCCGCTTCAGTGATCGCCGCCGGCGCAGGTTTCACATCCGTTGTTGGCGTCAATTTACGCTCTAGTTTGCCTTCATCTTTCTTCAATTCTTCAAGCAGGTTAGGGCTGATCGTCAAACGGTCACAACCAGCAAGCTGCTCGATTTCGCCGATGTTACGGAAGCTCGCGCCCATCACAACAGTCTTGTAACCGTGTTGCTTGTAGTAGTTGTAGATTTCAGTCACAGAAACCACACCAGGATCGGTTTCTGCCGTGTACTCTTGGCCAGTCGATTTTTTGTACCAATCAAGAATACGACCAACGAATGGAGAAATCAGGTAAACGCCCGCTTCCGCACAAGCCTGTGCTTGAGCGAAAGAGAACAGCAAAGTCAGGTTACAGTTGATGCCTTCTTTTTCTAGCTCTTCTGCGGCTTTAATGCCTTCCCAAGTAGACGCGGCTTTAATTAGAACGCGGTCACGAGACACGCCAGCTTCTTCATAAAGTGCGATCAATTTACGGGCTTTCGCCAGAGTCGCTTCTTTGTCAAAAGACAAACGCGCATCGACTTCAGTGGAAATGCGACCTGGAACGTATTTTAGAATTTCCGTACCAACAATAACCGCAAGCTTGTCGCCAGCGTCTAGAATTTGCTGCTCTTTGTCATCGCTCTGTGTTTTTGCCCAAGCAACCGCTTGGTCAAGGAAAGGCGCGTATTCAGGAATTTGTGCCGCTTTTAGCATCAAAGATGGGTTGGTCGTTGCATCTTCTGGTAAAAAGTCTTTGATGGCTGTGATATCACCGGTGTCGGCCACAATGGTCGTGAACTCTTTTAACTGAGATAACTTATTGCTCATTGCTCTTATCCTTTGTGTTGATGATGTTTGACCAAATCGATGGCCTCTAATAATACATTTATCTTTGCGTCGGCTTTATGACCATTTTCAGAAAGATAACGACGGAACTGTTTGCCGCCGGCTTCCCCTGAAAAATACCCAAAATATGTCGGGTGAGGTGCAATAATCGTTCGCCTTCTTCTAGCTTGCGCTCCACATACGGAACGAAAGCCTCTAGTGCTTCGTAGCGACTCGTCACTAACGCTGGGTTACCAAAAAGTTGCTCGTCCACTTGGCTTAATAACCAAGGGTTGTGATAAGCCTCGCGGCCAACCATAACGCCATCCACGTGAGCTAATTGGTCTTTGCATTCTGTTAGGGTTTTAATGCCACCGTTCACAATGATTTCAAGGTCTGGGAAATCTTTCTTTAGTTGGTGGACATAGTGGTATTTCAGTGGCGGTACTTCACGGTTTTCTTTTGGACTTAAGCCTTCCAAAATCGCATTGCGAGCATGGACGATAAAAGTACTCACGCCCGTGGTCGCCACATCACCAACAAAATCGCGCACCACGCTGTAATCTTCTTGGTCATCTAAACCAATGCGGTGTTTGATTGTTACTGGAATATCGCAGTTATCTTGCATTGCTCGCATGGCGTCTTTTACCTTATCTGGGTAAGCCATCAAACACGCACCGATTAAACTGTTTTGTACTCGGTCACTTGGGCAACCCACATTAAGGTTAACCTCATCGAAGCCCGCTTGCTGCGCCATTTTTGCGCATTTACCCAACGCAACCGCGTCAGATCCACCTAACTGCAACGCAATAGGGTGTTCACAACCATCATATCGTAAGAATCTTTCAGGATGATTGCCTTGCAGCAAAGCACCCGTTGTCACCATCTCGGTATAAAGCAGCGTATTCCTAGTTAACGTTCTCGCAAAAACACGGTAATCGCTGGTGGTCCAATCCATCATGGGTGCGATGGAGAATCGACGATCAAGCTCAGCGCTTGAATTTACTGGGGCAGCCCCATTATCTAGTGACATTGTTATGCTATCGAATAAGTTCAAAAAAGCGCCGCGATAAAGAGCTAAAACGCTCTGCGACAGATGCGCAACATTATGTCATAAAATTACAAGATTTCTAAGCGTCTGATCGAACATTAAAGTTCGAATTTGGCGAATTTGGGGTCAGATGAAAATAGGTTGGATGAAAATAGGTTGTGAATTTAACCAATGTTCATTGCCTTAATTTTCCATTGGCTTAGTCCAAGCCATTTACTCCAACGTGAACATTCCTACAAAAACGCCTTTCACTACTGAGTAATGAAAGGCGTTGTGGTTATCCTACCCATTGTTTACCGTCACCTTAGAGCCATCTAAGGTGACAATCGGGTCACCCGTCGCTCGGTTGTTCTCCCGGCGGTATGTAAGCGTGTTCTAAAGGTTGGCTCTCGAGGTCTTTTTTCCCTGCCAATGGACGAATGTGTCCGTTGTCGCGATAGAAGCCAATGTCTTTTAGGTAATGGTCGTCCAATTGACGAAAGAGTTGATTGGTGCGGCGTGCTTCAAAATATTCTTTAGCGGCGTTGAATAGGGCGATGATACTCATAAGTTTTCTCCAAAATAGTCGTTTTAATGGTGCTTTTTTGGCGGAACTTACGGGGTTGTGTCTAATAGAGGTGACCGCGTAAATTCCGCGGTCAATGGTGAATTACACAGGCATTGAACGCGCAGGCAACGTTGCACGAACTCGGTTATTACAGCGAGTCGTCATGGAGTAAGTAGAATGATTGCGAATAAATGTGATCATGGTGCTTCTCCTTAACGTTGTTTGGTGTCAATTGTGTAATATTTGCTCGAATGAGCTTCTTGATTGAGCCTTTTTTCGTGTCTTATGTCAATTGCTTATATCGAAATAATCATTCTTTTTTTGCACACATTACGCCGTTTGCATAATGACGAAAAACAGTCTGCATATAAGGGTATGGTGAGTGTTTTTTGCTGTACAATTCGTCGCGATTTTCTTGGCTTATTTTTAGAGAGCTTTGTAGTCAATTTTTTGCAGTTAACTCTTGTGGTTAATTTTTTGTAGGCAATAACGTAGTAAGTGAGCTCATGGCGACGAAAGCAACAGTTTATAAAGCATCGGTTCAAGTGTCTGATATGGATCGAAATCATTATCAAAGTTATGAGTTAACTTTGGCGTTACATCCCTCTGAAACCGAAGAGCGCATGATGGTGCGTTTGGCAGCGTTTGCGCTATTAGCTGATGAAAAAGAAGGCGGCGAACAATTAAGTTTTACCAAAGGCATCAGCACAGAAGATGAACCGGATCTTTGGCAAAAGAATTATTCCGATGAAATTTTGCTTTGGGTGGAGTTAGGTCAGCCCGATGAAAAGCGTTTACGCAAAGCCTGCGGTCGAGCTCAACAAGTGATCGTTGTGAATTACAACGACAAATCCGACATCTGGTGGGAACAGAACAAAGGCAAGAATAGTCGTTTCGATAACCTAAGAGTATTGCAATTCCCTGAGTCTCAAGTCGAAGCCTTGGCAAAAATCTGCACTCGTTCTATGCAATTGAACGTGACTATTCAAGACAGCGAAATGTGGATCTCTGGTGAGCTAGGCGAGTGTGCTATGACGCCAATGTGGCGAGGCGAGCAATAAGCTCACCCCGACGACCACGAAACGAAAAATTAGCGTATTAGGCTTTATGCAAGGTGCGTTGGAACAGCGCAACCGCTTTGTTGTAACACTCTAAGGCTAGGGCAGGGTCGTAACGATCGCCTTCGTCGCGCATAAACGCATGCTGGCCGTTGAATTCATGCCAAGTGAATAAACGGTCAGTGTCGATTAATTGCTGGTAAATTTTCTGACGACCTTCTGTTGATACGTGCGGATCTTGTTTGCCCCACACCATGGTCAATTCCCCTTGAATCTCTTTGGTGCGAGTGAAAGAGTCATTGCCTTCGTTACATGGAATGGTATTCGAATGAATGTCTGTTGCGTACAAACAAAAGGACGCTTGGATGCGAGGGTTTAACGCCGCACGATACGCCAAATGACCACCTAAACAAACGCCCATACTGCCAAATTGTCCTGTGCAATACTCTTGTTGTTCAAAGTATTCGAGCATCGCAACCGTGTCGCTGTCGTGGGCTTCCAGTGTTTTGGTGAATTTGTCTGCGTTGCCTTTGTCTTTGCCTTCGTCGTCATAACCTAATACGGTACCGATCGGGTTAAGCTCATGAAACACTTCAGGCACAATAACCACAAAACCGTGTCCTGCCATGATGGCAGCGGAGCGAGCAATCGGAGCAGTTTGTTGGAAAATTTCAGAATAAAAGAAGACACACGGAAAGCGACCTTCTGCTTGAGGGCGGTAAACGGTGCAGCGCATCAGGCCTGTTGGCGTGTTAATATCTTGATCGTGACGTTGAATGATCATGTTATTCCTTAAAGGATTCGTTATTTTCCTACATGATATTCGACCCATGGCCGTTGAGCCAGCGACAAAGACCAAATTAAACCAACAAATGAGACCTCAATCGTGCGAATTTTATTGATCAGTGCTTACGAAGCCAGCAGCCATAAAGCGTGGGCGAAGACTTTAATGAGCGGAATGAGTCAGCATGATTGGGAGTATGTGTCTTTGCCTGCTCGACACTTTGCGTGGCGGATTCGCGGTAACGCCATGAGTTTTGCGTTTGATCCGCAATTTAAGTCCGTGATAGAGCGGTCATACGATGTCGTGATTGCGACGTCTATGACAGACGTTGTTGGGCTGAAAGCCTTTTGCCCAAACTTACAGAACATTCCTTGGCTGCTGTATTTCCACGAAAATCAATTTGCCTATCCGGCCAGCGACAAGCAGCAAGGCTTGATCGAGATGCAGATGGTGACTATGTACAGCGCATTGGCTGCAGATGTCTGTGTATTTAATAGCCAATTTAATAAGGACACTTTCTTTGGTGGCGCGCGTGCTTTACTAAAAAAGCTGCCTGATTATGTCTCACCAGATTGGTTGCATGGCACAGAATCCAACGCTCAAGTGCTTACTGTGCCATTAGAAATGTCCACTTCAATTGAGGTTTTCATGCCAGAAGAGGGCGTGAATACAAAAGCGTCGAAACGAATCAAATTGGTCTGGTCTGCGCGTTGGGAATTCGACAAAGGGCCTGATCGACTGTTGGCTATTTTAGAAGAACTAGAGCGCCGCGATGTAGACTACGAAATTGCCATCCTTGGTGAGCAGTTTCGCTCTGTTCCAAAAGAGTTTGATCAGATCCAAGCCAAGTTTTCTCATCGAATCACGCAATTTGGCTTTGCCCCAAGCCGAGCGGATTATTTGGCTTTTCTGGCTTCGTCAGATATGGTGTTGTCGACTGCGCTGCATGAGTTTCAAGGTCTTGCCGTTCTCGAAGCCGTGGCCTTGGGTTGCGTGCCTGTGCTTCCTAATCGACAGGTGTATCCTGAATTGTTTGGTGAGTCGTTGAGCGCAAAGTCTTATCTGTATCAGAGTGACTTAAAGAACATTGAAAATGAAGCCAAATACGCGGTGAATTTGATTCAGCGACATGCGACAGAAAACACCGAAGCGCCCTCAGTCAGAGCATTTTATGCCGAAAACTTACTTGACCAGTACGATACGCTGTTGAGTTCATTATGAATAAATCAAAATCTATGTATATACAAGCTGTTCGATTGAGTGGAACTTCTTCCTAAACGTTTTTTCTTAACCGTCTTTTAATTCCCCACTATCAGAATGACCTAAATGCGTGCTGAGGGCTTTATATTGCGCTTATTCTGTGCGATATTGGCGATTCAGGTGCTTTAAAATAAAAACAACATACGAGAAGTCATCAGATAAAAGAGCTTATTGCCCCATTTTTATATGTATATACATGTTGGTATGTATTTTGCTTTTTCTCTTTTTGACTACTCACCTTCTTATAGGAAGCCTAATATGAACGTTACAGACTCAAAGACTGGCGTTGTCACGCCGCTGTCTCTTCTCAAACTTATTGCTTATAGCTGCATTGGTATTTTTGTCTTTTTCATTCCGATCGATATTGGCGGAAAAACGACAATCCCGCTGGATCATATTGTTTCTTGGTTACGTAAAGACTTTGCCGGAATGGCTGAGGTGTACGCGATTTTAGTTGTTCTGGCGGGTGGCGCTTACCCTTTCGTTTCGGGTAACTGGCGTGCCAGTAAAACCCAAACCGTCTTGTCTATTTTTAAAGTATTGGGCGTGGTAACCGCTGTCATGGCATTTTTCTCAGTGGGGCCGGCTTTTTTATTCGAAAAAGACATGTTGCCGTTCTTGTTTAGTAAATTGGTGGTGCCGGTTGGTCTGATCGTGCCGATTGGCGCGGTGTTTCTTGCCTTTTTGATTGGTTACGGATTGCTTGAATTTGCTGGCGTGCTTTTACAGCCGATTATGAAGCCTCTGTTTAAAACGCCAGGTAAATCAGCAATTGATGCGGTTGCGTCTTTTGTTGGCAGTTATTCTATTGGTTTGTTGATCACCAACCGAGTGTATAAGTCGGGTCAGTATTCCGCAAAAGAAGCGGCGATTATTGCGACTGGCTTTTCTACTGTCTCGGCTACTTTTATGGTTATCGTGGCGAAAACACTGGGTTTGATGGATGTTTGGAATGTTTTTTTCTGGGCCACTTTATTGATCACTTTTGTGGTGACGGCAATCACAGTACGCATTTTTCCGCTTAGCAAAATGGACGACACGGCAGAAAGCCGTGAAGTCGAAAAATTCGAGCATTCGCGCTTCAAACATGCTGCGTTGGAAGGGCTTGAAGTTGCAAGCAACGCCGCGCCCATTGGTCGGAATATCCTGCAAAACATCAAAGAAGGCATGTTAATGGCAATGAGTATTTTGCCTTCTATTATGTCGGTGGGTTTATGTGGTTTGTTATTGGCGAAGTACACGCCAGTGTTTGAATGGATTGGTTACCTGTTTTACCCGTTCGCATGGCTCGCACAATTGCCAGACCCAATGATGGTGGCGACGGCCTCGGCAACGGGTTTGGCTGAAATGTTCTTGCCAGCCTTAATCGCCGCGAAAAGCGTCTTCGTTGTGAAGTTCGTGGTTGGTGTGGTGTCTATTTCATCCATACTTTTTTTCTCTGCTTCAATCCCGTGTATCTTGTCGACCGAGATCCCACTGAGTATTAAACAAATGCTGATCGTTTGGTATCAGCGTGTGGCCTTAACGATTCTCATCGCTTCGCCCGTGGCGTTTTGGGCTGAACAGTTTGTTCGCTGATTGATAAAGATTGCCCTTTTCAAAACGAAATAAAGCGCGCTAAGCGTGTTTTATTTCGTTTTTTCCGTTTTAATACTCTCTCCTCATCCAATGACTGCTTTTTGTGACAATGCCGACACTTCGTTATTCATCGATTTATTTTCCTGTCTTTATGGTTCTCTGGCTTGGTTTGTTTCTCGATAGCAGCATGGTGGCCGAGCACATTCTGTTTAATCAGTGGACTACTAATTTCTTGGTATTGATCTGCTTTGTTTGGGTCTATTTGCGTGTTACCGCAAAAATAAAAAAGCTGATGCTTTATGGTGTTGCGCTGGCGCTGATTGGGGAGGTGATCTTTTCCATTTTTTTGGGCATGTACGAATATCGGCTTGAGAATGTCCCTATTTATGTGCCGCTTGGTCACAGTCTGATCTACGCTGCTGTGTTTTATATTCAAAAGGAAAACATCATTCAGCGTAACAAGGCGCGTGTCATTTCGATTTTATATTGGGCAATGATTGGCTATTCAAGCCTTTGGCTGCTGTTCGATCAGGATGTTTTTGGCTTTCTTTGTACGCTGGTGATTGTATTGCTATTAAGAAAGCAAACCGGTAACGAGCTGTTTTTTCTGATTATGTTTTTCATGGTGGTGTATTTGGAACTGTTGGGAACCTATTACCAGTGCTGGTTTTGGCCCGACACTTGGTTCGGTAAGGTGCCTTTCATTGCGAGTAGCAATCCGCCGAGTGGTATTAGTGTGTTTTACTTTGGGTTTGATATTGGCTGTTTGTGGATGTATAAAAAACTGAATCGACAGAAATGGAACCGCATGAAGATATTTAGACAAATCCGGTCTTCATAACCAAAAAAAAGAGTCACGTTATTGGCGTGACTCTTTTTTGTCTAGGCTTTGCTTTAACGCTTATAGATCGGCTTCAATCGATGCAACCAGTGCATCGTCTTTTGGTGTCACATCAGGAGAGAAGCGCTCAACCTTGCCATCTTTGGTGATCAAAAATTTTTCAAAGTTCCAAACCACTTCTGGTGCTTTTGTGGCTTCGATTTTATGACCTGCCAACATGTTAACCATAGCATCTCGATTGGGTGTCACTGGCGCTGCTTCAATTAAGTTTTTGTACAGGGGATGCTTGTCTTCACCCGTCACAACAATTTTGCTGAACATGGGGAAGGTTACATCGTAGGTAAGGCTGCAAAACTGTTGAATGTCTTCATCGCTACCTGGTTCTTGACCTGCAAAGTCGTTGGCAGGGAATCCTAAAATCTCCAAGCCTTGCTCGTGGTATTTTTTGTACAAGGCTTCAAGGCCTTCGTACTGTGGTGTTAAACCACATTTTGACGCAACGTTAACCACCAAAACGGTTTTGCCTTGGTAGGCTGATAGATCAACGCTTTTGCCTTGGATGTTATTAACGGTTAGGTTCAATGGATGGCTCATAAAAATTCCTTATCAATGTAGGTTCGATTCGACGATCTTAGCGGTTTGTCGTCTAAACAATGCGGAAAAAATGCATAACATTGTGATTGTATTATTTCGAGACTTTTAATGGGCCGCCTTGGTCTAGCAATAGTTCACGTAATTTACAGAAGACTTCTGGCGATTGACGAACGCCGTCGTGTTCGTAGCTGTTGGTTAGCCAAATTTGTGTGTTGGCAACTTGCTTCACTGTTTTTAATGACAGCTCGCGCGGCACGTACATGTCGTTGTGATATACCGCGGCTACGACGGGCACCTTGTTTTTAGCAAGTTTTTCAAGATCATAAAGTGGCGCGTAGTCTTGGTATTCCGCTAGGGCGTTTGCCGCCCCAGCATAAGGACGCAATGAAGCGATTTGCTCAAACATCCATGGATAGATCATTTCGCCAGTAAGCATCAAAGGCGAGTGTGTTGCGTCAAACTCACCAAATTGCGCACGCAATTGTTGAGCCGACCACGCGGTGCTTTTGTTTGGTTGGCCGTAAATGCTCTCATGAATTACCGCAAAAAGTGGGCCTTCGTGGTAAGTTGTGAGGTTCATCACTTGCTCCAAAAACACATCACTGAGTTGTGTCTTATCACTGCCCGCAAAGGCCTCATCAATTAACCAATGTACTTGGTCAATTCCAGGCCCCATGCCCAAGAGAATGCCAATACTTTGGAATCGTTCTAGAGTCAGTTGATCGCCATCAGGCAGCAGCACTTTGTTGTTGGTTAAACAGTCAGCAATTTTTGCCATGACGCTGGTATCTTCTGGATAGCGCGCATAATAGTCTTGGTTTTTTTCGATCACGCGCTGATAGGTTAGCTGATACACCTCTTGTGCGGGTTCTTCCAATCCCGCTAAACCGCCTGTTACATAGCACGCCGCTAGGCCTTCTGGTGCTTGGGATAGATACGTTAAGGTGATAAAGCCACCGTAGCTTTGTCCTAAGGTTTCGAACAAACGGCCGCCATAAACGGTTTTTCTTAAATGTTCGCAGTCGGCGACAATGCTGTCGGCACGAAAGTTAAGTAGATAATCTCGGCCTTCTTCGGCAGACATTTTTCTGATGAGGTTCGTATCGATCCGGCTGCTGCGGCCAGTGCCACGCTGGTCGATCAAAATGATGCGATGGGTTTTTAACGCTTCCGCCATCCAAGAAGGAGAGCCCGGCATTGGGCGAGGGGATTTACCACCGGGGCCACCTTGTAAAAACAGCAATAAAGGCAGCTCATCACTCGCGTGGTTCACGTCTACCACTTCACGCGCAAAAACAGAGATCGTTGGACGGTGTTTAATGGGGGCGTTATGGTTCCTGTCAGAGGAATGCCAATCCAAAGGAACCTCTAATTCGAATTCAGTAATGAGCATGCCTTTCATCTTGTATTGCTTTTTTGCAGCGTTCATTTTCTCTCCGTTATCTTGGTGTCGCCCTGTTTATTGTGGGTCACTTTAGCATTAGCCGGTGCTTGAGCTCGACTGTTTTCCACTAGCAATTTCCTATGGCAATTTTGGCAGTGTGCCTGTTGAGAAAGAACGAATTGGTATCCGAGGAAAACAGCACGGAATATGGAATTGGTGTACTTCCTAGCCTTGTAATTGTTATTTTTAGTACCAATCTATTACTCTATGTAAAATGATTAGATATGCTTATTAGCAGTCTCATTGCCTTTTAGATTTACGACAAGACCGCGCTACGGAGTGCCTTTATATGAAAACATTAGATTTTTACCCAACAACTGACATCGACGAATTGGCTTGGCCTGAAGAAAATTACGACCTTACTATTGATTCCCCAGCACTGAGTTTTTTTACTGATTTTCAAAACAACAAACCTTTGATTGTTGAGTCCACTTGGTCTGTATTAAACGTAAAAGAGCTGATGCAAAAAGAGCATGTGCGCTTAAAATTTGTCATTGACGAGAATAAGCATTTTATTGGTGTTGTTAGTGCTGATGACCTGATCGAACGAAAAATTGTTCAAAAAGTATCGGAAGGCTTAGAGCGATCTGAAATCGTCGTTGCTGACCTAATGACAGCTAAAAAGAATCTAAAAGCATTGGATTGGCAGGACATTTCCAAAGCCAGTATTTCTGATGTCATCACCGCCCTTAAAAATGATGGTGAACGTCACTGTCTTGTTATGGATCGTGAGAATCACAAGATTCGCGGTATTTTCTCTGCCAGTGATATTTCGCGCAGACTGCGTCTCAATATCGATATTCAAGAAAAAACCAGTTTCTCTAAAGTATTTACCGCCACACTTTAAAAGCCTAGCGAATAAAATACAGCCGGTTTTTTTAGGTTTTGATATGAAGAAAGAGCCTCACATGAGGCTCTTTTGGTATCTGTGAAAGGCACGAATGGCTACGCAATCCAAATCTATTGAACGTTGACAAATTCCCGTATGCCTTGCGGGCCAAGTTCACGACCATAACCAGACTTACCAATTCCGCCAGATGGCAGCCTTGGATCGCTTTTCACTATGCCGTTTACGGCGATTTGTCCGGATTCTAGGGTTTCAATGGCTCTATCTATGGTCACTTGGCTGCTGGTCCAAATACTCGCGCCAAGTCCGTATTCGGTGTCGTTTGCTAGTTCCAGCGCCATTAAATCGGCCAGTTCCTGTTTGTTTTCCCGTAGCGAAACCGCAACGGCTTTTAGCATCGCCGAATTACCTTGTTTCATTCACGCGCACCGTGAAAACCTTCTTCGGCTGGCTGAAAGATAAGTACCACGGGCTGAGGTAACTCTGCTTCAAATTGTTTTAGCCACCGCGCTGTTGCCAACAGAGTCGCGGTATGGCCATTAAAAAACATTAATTTAATCAATATAATGTGAATTTTTTTGCGCGCTAAAAAAGCGCGTAAACGTCCTAAAAATAAGCGTTTCGCCGTCAAATTTATTTTATGAAACCCTTGTTATGTCTAATGATTAGTAACGCAAGGATTGGATGAGATAAAGATTATATATCTAAGGTTTTATATAGAGCTGTTTTTTTAATTGAGCATAAAAATGCCAGTCCATTAAGTAATAGACTGGCTTAGAGTTAATTAAAAAACGGTGTTTTTATATTGGATAATGCTGCTTTGGGTCTTCTATTGTTATCCAGCGTGAATCGGTAAATTCGGCGATGCCCGCTTTCCCTCCAAAACGACCATAGCCAGAATCACCGACACCGCCAAATGGCATTTGTGGTTCATCGCCGACGGTTGGGCCGTTGATATGGCAAATACCGCTTTTAATAGCATTGGCGCAGGCCAGCGCTCGATTAATGTCTTGTGAAAAGACCGCCGCGGATAGGCCATATTCACTGTCATTAGCCACCTTGATCGCTTCTTGATCGCCATTGACGCGAATGATTGACTTGACGGGGCCAAAGCTTTCTTCTGTGTAAATTCGCATGGTTTGGTTTACACCGTCTAACAGTGTTGCTGAGAATATCGCGCCGTCGTTTTCACCGCCGCACACCAGTTTGGCGCCTTTAGAGACAGCGTCATCGATCAGAGCGTGCATTTTATCGGCCACTTCTGGGTTGACGAGAGAGCCTAAAACCACGGTGTCTCTCGGGTTTCCCCATGGTAGTGTTGATGCGCGAGCGACTAATTTTGCCACGAACTCGTCCGCTATCGCTTCATCAACAATGACGCGTTCGGTGGACATACAAATTTGACCTTGGTTCATGAACGCACCAAAAATAGCGGCATTGACCGCCCCGTCTATATCGGCATCCGCCAGTACGACAAGCGGTGCTTTGCCTCCAAGTTCCAGCAAAGCGGGTTTCAGGTTTTCACCCGCAAGGCGGCCGATAATGCGGCCAACAGGGCTAGAACCAGTAAAGTTCACATGACGCACTTCAGGCGCTTCTATTAACGCTTTGACGATGCTAGCCGCATCGCTTGGGTCGTTCGAAATAAGATTTACAACGCCAGCGGGGAAGCCCGCTTCTAAAAAACAATCGATGATTAAGCGGTGGGTAAGGGGGCAAAACTCCGAGCTTTTTAGAATCACAGTATTGCCGCAGGCTAAAGGTGTCGCAATGGCTCTGGCGCCTAATATAATGGGTGCATTCCATGGTGCCATAGCCAAACACACGCCTTTGGGTTTATTCACTGACATGGCCAATGTTCCCGGTTTGTTCGATGGGATCACCTCGCCTCCCATTTGTGTGGTTAAAGCGGCGGCTTCACGGATATGCCCAGCGGCCAGCATCACGTTAAAACCAGCCCAAGGTCCAGTTGCTCCGGTTTCGGTGATCATGGCCGCAATAAACTCCTCTTGTTTAGCTTCCATAATTTCTGCCGCTTTGTTGAGTAAGTGGCGACGTTCAGCCGGACCCGATTGCGCCCAAGCAGGGAAAGCGTTGTGCGCGGCTTTGGTCGCTGTCTTGACATCTTCCAGCGTGGCGGCCGCTGAGGTCGAGGCGACTTGTCCTGTGACAGGGTCAAGTCGATGATATTCTTTTTGGTTACTGGCTGTTAGGTCATTTCCACCAAGGCTTAATAAAACAGTCATGGTATTTCTCCTTGTTTTTATAGATTCAATTCTTCAATGGTTACGGAGGCTTCTAATCCTCCATCTGTTGCGATGTTGTTTCCGTTAATCCAGCGTGCAGCATCTGAGCAGAGGAACAAAATAACCGGCGCAATATCGGCGGCGGTACCCGCGCGACCCACTCGCTCTACGTCTGAATTGACCCGTTTATCACCAAGAACCTGACGGAACTGGGTCAAAATAGGCGTTTCGACAGGGCCCGGTGACACGGCATTGACGCGAATGTTGCGTGATTTAAACATGGGTTGATGAGCCGCGAGCATGGTCCAAACCAAGAGTATTTCTTTGGAAATAGGGTAGCCAAGCTCGTTTGGTATAGAAAAGTCTTTTAATAGTTGTGTGGAATCTGGAAAGCCATTTAACTTGGCGATTGCAGCGGCGCGTTGGGCGTTTTGTCGCCATCCAAATCCGGCCATGGACGCTACGTTAATGATGCTTCCACCAGTACGAATCTTGGTTGCTAAGCCTTCAGAGAGTGCTTTCAGCCCAAAAAAGTTAATAGCAAGCGTAACCGCTGCGCCAGCCGTTCCTGATACACCCGCGACATTGCATAGCGCGTCAATACCATTAGGCAGGGCGTTGATAATTTGATCAACACCGCTTTGGTTTGAAATATCGCCTTGTAAAAACGTGCCGATATGGTGAGCAGGCTTTACCACATCAATACCGATAACATCAGCGCCCATTTGAGCGGCCAGTTCTGCGGTGCGTTGGCCAATTCCACTGGCGACACCCGTAACAACGATGGTTTTACCAAATAGCATAATGATCTCCTTATTTGTGTTTTGAGTGAGTGTCAGATATCAACCCTGTGACCTGGTAACCCACAGGAATTAAGGTGATACCTAAACGAGTTTCAATCGCTCCCCAAATACCTTTTGGCAGGAATAGAGAGCACAACATAGCAACCGCACCTAAACCAACGAGGTACCAAACCCCTGTGGCCGCAAACCAAGTTTCCACGGCGAAAAACAGCAGAGCGCCTAAAATGGCACCTTCAAAGCGACCTAACCCACCAACCAGCACCATGAAAATCATGTAGGCTGTCCATTGCACTGAAAAGTAGGTTTTAGGTTGAAAGGATGAAGCTTGTGCTAGCCATAAAAGCACCCGCCAATGCGGTGCCAAATGCGGCGAAAATGAAGAACCATTTTTTTACTTTTTCAGCGTCTACGCCGATCGAATCAGCAGCTTCTTCATTGTCTCGTATGGCTTGCATGGCGATACCAGCCTTAGAGCGCAGTACGTAAAATAATCCCAGTAATAGTCCTGACATGCCGATTAACGCGGCCAAGTAAATAAACTGGCGGCGATTTTCTATGGAATACTGGTTGAGTGCGATCAGTGAGATGCCTGTTTCGCCTTGAATCAAGGGGTCTAGGTTAACCAACAAATGCCCAATGGAAGCAAGTACCCACATGCCGATCGCAAATTCACCAGCTTTCAGCCGCAGCATAAAGCTCGAAATCGGCCAACTGAGCAACCCAACTAAGCAGGCTGCCATCAACAGCGCGATAAAAGGGGATACGCCCATATTAGTGATGCGAATTGTGGCGTACGCGCCCAAACCAAAAAACAACTGTTGGCCAATCGATATCAGACCGCCAAAGCCAGCCAGTGTGTTCCACATGGCGGCCATGATGATGTAAATGAACAGTACCGTAAGCCTTTCTATTGCATTATCGGAAGCAATAAAAGGAGCTAGGATCAGCACAATGAAAACGATGACCACAACAGATAACGTCATTTTTGAATAAGCATTAGAGCGTTGTATTTTCATGCGGCGTTTTCCTTTTCATTGCGTTTAGAGAGCCAATGTTTTAACGAAAAAACATCACGATTGAAGTAAATTCGAGCAAACAAAAAGATCAAAAACATGAAATGGCCACCCAGTAAAAAACCCTGAGGATGAATAAGCGCCCCGATGCTTTGTGCAATGGCAAGAATGATTCCGCCCATAAATACGCCCCATAGGGAGCTTGCGCCGCCAATGATGGTGGCTTCGAAAGCGAACAAGAGTTGGGGTCCGCCAGCGTAAGCATCAAAGGTGCCTCTTAACCCCAGTGCTGTGCCAGAAATGGCCACTGTCATCATGGCGATGGCGGCGGAAATACCGGCTATTTTCCGAGCATCAATGCCAACCAATCCCGCTGTGTCAGGATCAAATGCGGTGGCTCTTATTTGGCGGCCAAGCGGTGTAAAGCGCAGAATAAGATCCAATCCACCAATGATCACGATAGCCGTTATCAAGACAATAACGGGCAGTTTGCCAATCCATAAGCCGAATACTTCATACGATTCCCAGCTTAAATCGCCAAGATAAGGCGACAAAGAACGAGTATTCGCCCCAAATTGTTGGAACAATAAATTATCAATGACGATGGCGAGGCCAAAGGTGGTTAATACGGGAAGTAACTCTCCGCCTTTGGTGGCTCTTTCTAAGATTACCCGTTGTAGCAGTAATCCGATGATGGCCATGATAGGAAGAATCATCAACACACTGATAAAAGGCGACAGCGCTAAGGCATCGGTGATTTCCCATACTAGGTAAGCGCTCAAAATTGCCAATGACCCATGCGCTAAATTAATGATGCGCATAACTTGGAACATAAAGGCCAGTCCACAGGCGATTAAAGCGTAATAACCGCCGAGCAATATGGCTTGTACCAGACTGTTCATCATTGTGATGCCTCCTGGTGTTTCGATTGCTGTAGACCGAAATACGCGTGGGTAATTTCTTCTTTGTTGGTATCGTTTGTCAGTTTGTCGAGGACAATTTTGCCTTCTAACATGCAAATCGCTCGGTGAGAAAAACGAATAGCACGTTCTAAATCTTGTTCTACCAGCAAAATAGTCGTACCTGCGTCTTTCAGACTGTCGATGGAGGCATAGACCTGATCAACGACCAGAGGCGAAAGACCTAGACTGACTTCGTCTAAAATCAAACAGTCAGGGTTCGACATAAGCGCACGGCCAATGGCAGTGGCTTGTTGTTCGCCGCCAGAGAGGTTGCCTGTTTTGGCATGGCGACGTTTGACCAGATTGGGAAAGGTGGCAAAAATCCGTTCTATGCTCCAATCACCTGAACGCTTAACCGTGGTGCCTAGTAAGAGATTCTCTTCCACCGTCATGTCTGCAAACAAACGGCGGCCTTCTGGCACCAATGACAGCCCCTGTTTTACGAGCGCACTGGACGAGGTCGTGGTCACATCGTGTTGTTTGAATGACACCCTTCCTGAATGGATCGGCAGTGCGCCTGCTATGGCTCTTAGTAAAGTGGATTTCCCCGCACCATTGGCACCGATAAGTGACACAATATCACCTTGGTCAATGTTCATTGACACGCCTTGTACAGCACGAAACTGGCCGTAGCGCACGTCTAAATTACTCACCGACAGCATGGTCTGTACCTCCCATATAGGCTTTCATTACTTGTTGATTTGACATCACGTCGTGAGGGTCGCCCTGAGCAATAATGCGACCGCTGTCCATGCAAATGAGTGTTTTTGCAACACGGAGCAGGATATGGACAATGTGCTCGATCCAGACAATGCCAATGCCACGTTCGCGTAGGGTGAGAATGGTATCAACGAGCTGCAAGGCTTCAGCATCAGTAAGACCTCCACCAATTTCATCCAGAAACAGCAGTGTTGGCTGCGTAGCTAACGCGCGGGCGAGTTCTAATCGTTTGCGATCAAGCAGTCCGATACTGTCGGCTTCACGGTTTGCTAAGGGCAACATGCCGCATAAGGTGATGGATTCAAGGGCAATGTCATAGGCCGCTTCACGATTGTTTGTCGCCGAATGAATCGCCGCTACGAAGACATTCTCGAAGACACTAATGCCCGAAAAGGGTTTTGGAATTTGATGTGTTCTGACCAACCCTTGCTTGGCTCTTTCACGAGCAGGCAATGAGGTAATGTCGTGGTTGTTGAGAATGATCTGGCCGCTTGTGGGAGCTTGAGCGCCAGACAAAACACTGAGGAGTGTTGATTTTCCTGCGCCATTGGGTCCAACGATGCCAATGGCATCGTTGGTGTCCATAGAAAAATCAATCCCATTCAGTACTTGCACGCTCGCGAAGGATTTGTGGATCCCGGTTGCTTGTAGTTGTGAATATGGTGTTTGTATCACGTTGTTGCTCCTATTTAGCATTGTACTGAAGCAACTTGTGCGTGACGGGAACGTTAGGGTCAGTGACGTTTTCTGTAATCACATAATCAAGCTTGAATTTCCCTGTTCCTTTAACCCACTGGGCGCCAATAATTGGGCCGGAGGCGACGTTCGGAACTGGGCCAGAAGTGAAATCCACTTGACCGCCAATGGTCGTTACATTCAGTTTGGCAATGGCGTCACGTACTGAGGTGCGCGATAGTGGATTGGTCGATTGTTTCAACGCTTCTGTGCCTGCATCAAGCAGCGACAAGGTGGCACCTAACTGTTGTGTCCACTGTTCGCCGGTTTCTGTCTCCCACATGTTGGCTAATTGTTCGCCATTCAATCCAGTTAAGGGAGAGGTGTATGGGAAGGTTTTATGCCAATAAGCGGCAGAGGCAATTTTCGGTCCCAGTGAGCCTAGCACCTCAATATCCGCAGGGAATAAACCGGTTTTTGCAATTTGAATGATTTTGACTTGGCGGTGTAAGCCCTGTTGCGCGGCTTGTCGCCAAAAAGCAGCAAAGTCCGGTGGAATCGGGAAAGAGTTAATAATCTCAACGCCTTCTCGTTTAAATAAGGCTATTTGGCTCGAAAAGTCAGACGTGCCGGTTTCATACGCGCCTGGGTCGATGATGGTGTAGCCGGCGTTTGCAAGACGCGGAGCAAGAACCGCACGAATCGCATTTCCGTCGGCATCGTTAGGATACATAACGCCCACTTTTTTATTGGTGTCGATCAGAGACCACTGGGAAATGTAAGTGCGATAAAACTCCCCCGCACCGAAGCCAAAGTGATACGTCCATTTGAATGGACTTGCTTCACCTGGTTTTGCTCCTCGACCGTAGTACCAAGCTTCCCAAGGCATAACTGTGGACATAAATGGAATGCCTGCAGCCTCACTGGCATCCGCTACGGGGTTGATGACTTCAGGAGTCGAGATGGCCAACATCAAGTCGACATCTTGGTTAATTAACTCCTTTGCCAATTGCGAGGCACGAGCTGGATCCGATTGGCTATCACGATCAATGATTTCAACCTGATAATGTTTACCACCGACGGTCATGCCACTGGCTAAGGCTTGACGAGCTTGCTTTAAAATAAAACCATCGGTTTTACCAAAACTGGCCAATGGGCCGGTTCTTGGGCTAATAAACCCAATGCGGATGGTGTCATCGTCTACGGCAGCGTATAACTGACCAGACAAGATGACACCGCCTGCGATGGCTGTGCAAATGGCTAACTTCGCCAAATTTGGCGCGAACGGAGCTAGTAGACGTGCTTTCATAAGAACCTCTTTTTATTGTTGTGGTTTTAAATGATAGGGAGTGGAGTGAGTGTTAGGGTGGGGCGACCGTGATCCAGCGCACTTCGGTGAATTCGTCCACGCATGCGTCACCACCAAAGCGGCCGTAACCACTGGATTTAAGCCCGCCAAACGGCATCGCGGGGTCGTCTTTGACGGTGGCGGAATTAATGTGGCACATGCCGGATTCCAGCTGATTTGCCATGCTTCTGGCAAGCGCCAGATCGCGAGTAAAAATGGCAGCCGCAAGGCCGTATTCACAATTATTCGCTACGGTAATGGCTTCTTCTGGTGAATCAACTCGGTATATTCCTGCAATGGGCCCAAAGCATTCTTCCGAGTAAATTCGCATCATGGGAGTAATGTGGTCTAGCAGCGTTGCGTCAATAAACTGGCCTCTACGCTGGGTGCCTGAAATGAGAGTGGCTCCTTTGTCTAGCGCATCTTCAATCAGTGCAGACAACCGCGATGCGATAGAAGGGCTGGCAACCGGGCCAAGTTTAACGCCTTTTCGACGAGGGTCGCCTGAGACCAGCTCTGCAACCATACCTTTTAAAATGCCGATAAATTCTTCAGCGATGGCTTGTTCGACAATAATTCGGTCTGTTGCCATGCAGATCTGACCTTGATTTAAAAACGCACCGTAAACGGCTTCTTTGGCCGCTAATGGTAAGTCGGCGTCTTTTAATACGATCAGCGGCGATTTACCACCCAGCTCTAAGAGACAACGCTTGAGATGTTGTGCCGCCAGCCCCGCAATGACTTTCCCAATGCGAGTTGAGCCTGTGAAATTAACGCGTCGTATTGATGGGTTGGCAATCAAACTCGCAATCACTTCTTCTGAATGTTCTGGCGCATTGGTCATCACCGAAATAACCCCTTTTGGAACGCCAGCTTCGTTCAGTACTTCCGCTATTAGCGAATGCGTTGCAGGGGACAATTCAGAGGCTTTAAGAATAACGCTGTTGCCAAAGGCCAATGGGAAGACGACCGCACGCATGGCCAGCACAATTGGTGCATTCCAAGGCGCAATAGCAAGGCATACGCCAACGGGTTGGCGGACAGTATAAGAATCGGATGCTTCATCGATAGGGCGAATGGTCGGGTATTTCAGTGCGAGCGCCACCGCGGCTTCAATCGCTTCGCCCGCTACTTTGATATTGAAATCGACCCAGTCATTAACCGCGCCAATTTCTTTGAGCATTAATTGAGCAAAGCGATCTCTGTATTTTGGCATGAGTTGTTTAGCACGACGCAGAATGTTAGCACGCTCGGTGACGTCGGTAGTTGACCATTTTGAAAAGTTAGCCGCCGCTACGGCTGCCATGTGCTCAGCGTCTTCTGCACGACCGGATGCCGCGCGAGAGGCTACCAAATCGGTACTTGGGTCTAACCTATCAAAATAGCCACCAGCCATGGCTGGGGTGAATTCGCCACCAATGAATAAGTTCACCTCAGGGGTTATCGATAGGTCTGTGTTGTTGTACATAATGCTCAAAATTTCACCTTGCCGTTATTAGATTTGTTATCGGTCGATGAGTAACCTTTAAGAGATTAACAGCTATCTTTCCTATCAACATGTTAAATTATGGCTTAATCTTGTTAAATTCTGGTTTATTTGGTGATTTATAAGGGAATACGATGTTGACGAATATCATTGGCTCGATGGTGCGGTTTGAGTCTATTCAGCCCGGTTTACAATCTAGAGTATTCAGTACGGGCAATGACAATTTTTCTGACTTCAATTTGATCGGCCTCATTCAGAGAGGCGAGGCGACCGTATTGATGGAAGAAAGGCATCCGGTATTAGAATCTTCAATTTTCTGTATTCCGCATAAAAAAAACGCCAAGGTATTGGTGCCTGCAGGCAGTCAGGTGTGGTTGTTAGGCTATCGAGATGAGCTTGGTTCTTTGGTGACAGGTTCGGACTTGGACAGCGCTAAATTAGAAACCTTGATGCGACAGTTCACCATCACATCTTGCTCAAAGCACGATATAGATGACGAGTTTTTGCCGCTGCTGAGGTTGTTAAAGGCTGAGATCTCTTCAGCCAATAAGCGCTCACGTACGGTGATTTGTTCGATTATCCGTGTGTTGCTGATTGGCATTTATCGACTGAGTAATATCGAATCCATTCGATTGACGCATTCTCCTGATGAGCTGGTGTTGCAACAGTTCCGTCAACTTGTTGAAGTGGAATATCGAAATAGAAGATCGGTATCTTACTATTGTCAGGAATTGATCATGACCTACGATCGGCTGCACGCCATTTGCCAGCGCAACCTGAAAAAGTCGCCTTTACAACTGATTAATAACCGAGTGTTAATTGAAGCCACGTCGAGGCTAAAAAAATCAGCAGGGTCGATACAAGCCATTGCAAATGATTTGGGCTACAGCGACGGCAGTCAGTTTAGTCACTTTTTTAAGAAAGAAACGGGCATTTCACCTAGCCAGTTCAAGCGTAATCACACAGAAAAAGACGTCATTAAAAACGGCGAAAATCCCCCTGATTTTTCAGATTGGCCATGAAGGCAGTAGGTGATTTTCCTTATACATCGTTTGTGAATGTTGTTCCAATGTGGACGCATCTGGTGATGCGTTTTTCACTATTGTTTTTTTGGGTTTGGTTAAATAGCCTCTTTTTTTAATTCCAAACAGTCCCCTTCCATGGCTTTCGCATCTTCAGGATCGTGTGTGACCAGCAGCGCGGGTATGTTGGCTTTTTGTATTTCACTAAGTACGAAGGCTCTTACGTCACGTCGTAGGGCTGGGTCGAGCTTGCTGAAAGGCTCGTCCAAAAGCAGATAGTCGGGTTTGGAGAGAAGTGTGCGGAGCAGGGCAACGCGGGCTTGTTGTCCGCCGGAAAGCGTTTTCGGTAAAGCGTTGGCTTTGTCGGGAATGCCGAGTTTTTCCAAGGCGTGTTGCGCCATGTCTATTCGTGCCGATTTTTTGATGTCGGCAGGGATGGCAAAGAGTAGATTTTCCATGATGCTCATGTGTGGAAACAACAAGGGCATCTGTTGCAATAAACCGACTTTTCGATCTTGGGTGGCTTTTGTGTGTAAGGCGTGGTCGTTTAAAAAGGCCTCACCTGTGATGGTCAAATTTGGTGACATTGAGCCGCTGAGAAAGTGCAATAGACTGGATTTGCCAATGCCGCTTGGCCCCATGATGGACAAGACTTGGCCATTGGCAATCTCGAAGCTTAGGTCTTTGATGAATGTCTTGCCGTCCAATGACAGAGAGAACGCGTTTACACTGAGCACGATGTATTCCTTCTGCTAAACACCTTTTTTAATGCCAGTCGCCATTTTGTCCAGCGTGGCGGAATGAACTGTGCGAGCCAAAATACCATGATGGGAAAGAACGCTTGCAGCATGGCCATGCTGCCGACTTGTTTTCTATCGCCCGATGCAGCTTGTGCTACGGCTTCTGTGGTTAGGGTGCTGTAACGGCCTTCACCAGCGATCAGTGTTGGTAAATACTGGGCGATACTGACGGAAAAACCAATTGCAAAGGCGGTGAATATAGCGGGTTTTAGCATGGCGATTTTGACCGAGAGATAGTTTCGCCAAGGTCGATTATTCAGCCGATTGGCTTGCCATAAGTATTCTTCATTGTAGGCCAAATAGGGGCCTTTTAGGGTTAGATACACATAAGGCAAAACGTACATTAAATGCAGGGCAATAATGGCGCACAGGTCGCCATTGAGGTTCAGATAAATCAGCAGCACATGCAAACCAAACAAAAAGCCAATTTGGGGCAAAAGAATAGGCACATAAATCAGCCAATCGAATACGTGCTGTTTGCCATGGTCGGCGGAGTGAGAATGGCGTTTGGTTTCCAGCATCACAAGGCTAATCACGCACGCCATGAGAGTTGCCACTAAGGCAATGGTTAGCGTATTTGATGTGAGTTCCATCAGCAGTGGTGTGGCGCGGTCGATATTATCCCATGTCCATTGGCTTGGTAATGCACCGGGAAAACGCCAGCGACGAGTAAGCGACCAAATCGGCAGCAAAGCCAGAGCCACAAAGGCATTTAGCAAGGCGAATATACCTAGAACAACTCCCAATCTGAGCACGCTGTCAGTTAAACCAAAGCGCTTGCCATTACTGCGTTCGGCACGAGTTAAGCGGCTAAACAACAAGTGCGAGAGTTCCCAGCCCGCCAATACAACAACAATGACTAGCATAAGAGTAACTGCGCCAGCGCTGGCCATTAATCGCATGGATAAATCAGGATCGTTAAACCATCGTAATAATGTCACCGCCAGCGTTGACGGTGTGTTGGGGCCGATCACCAAAGCCAAATCCACTACAGTCAAACTAAAGGCAATGACGATGAAAATAGGCAAACGAATAATTGGATATAACTGAGGAATTAACACCTTGCGCCACAAGGTAAAGCGGCTGTAACCGAGGGCTTGGCCGACTTGTAAGCTTTCTTGCGCCTTGATGCTTTTCATCGTGGCGAGCATGACGAATAAAAGATAAGGCATTTCTTTGACGACCAAGGCAAGAATCAACGACATCCCATAAGGGTCTTGCACAGTAATCCAATTAGGCGGCCGATCAAACCCTGTCAGCCAAGGGCTAAATATACGCACCAACCAGCCCGATGGACTTAATAGAAACAACAAGCCAATGGCAATAGCGGCGTGGGGAATCGCCAGAATTGGCGACAGCAGTGCTTCAATTTTGCGGAAAAACGGTCGTTGATAACCCCAAGCCAATAGCGACAGAGCGAACCAAAGGGTGAGCAGAGGCGCGGCAATTCCCGTTATGAGAGTGAGTTTTACACTGGCGTAAAATTCCCTTGGCTAAACAAGTCACGCCAAGGGGAGAGAGAAAGGTCGTATTCACCAAGGGGCGGAAAATACGCAAACGCAGGAAGTAATGTGCCGATCAAACCAATGGCAATGGGAAGTACCAATAACAGACTAATTATCCCAGTGATCCATTTCGCGTGTTTTAACGGCATACTACTTCTTATCTGGCTAATTATTGTGCGTAACGCTTACGCCACTCTTTTTCTAGAGCATCCACCCAACTACTGTGTGGTTCCGGTAATGTTCTACCCAGCTGCTCAATGCTTAAGGTGGCAATGCCGCGAGGCAAGGCATCGAACGCTGCTTGATCTTTCGCGCTCAGCGTTGTGTAAGATAAAACACTTAAATCGCCCCAAATGGTCGGCGTTTGTTTTTTGATTTGTGCTTCTGGTGACAACATAAAGTTGGCAACGACTTGAGCGCCGGCTTTCGCCCCGCTGTTATAGGGAATCGCTAAAAAATGCGTATTACCAATGGTGCCGCCAGTAAACACATAAGAGCGAACTGTGTCGGGTAAATTGCCTTTGTCTATCTGAACCGATGCAGCGGACACGTCAAAGCTCAGTGCAACATCTATTTCTTGGTCATCCAACAAGCGCATCATTTCTTCTGAGCTGGAGGGGAAGGTTTGGCCATTGCGCCATGCAACTTGGTGAAGCTGATCTAAGTACGCCCATAAAGGGGCGGTGATCTTGTCAAAGTCGACACTGTCGGCCGGTTGAGCCAGCGCTTTTCTATGCGGTGTTAATTCGTACAGTGCCTGTTTTAGAAAAGTCGATCCAAGAAATTGCGGAGGCTCAGGGTAAGTGATGCGTCCCGGGTGTTCTTTCGCGTAGCTTAGTAATTCGGCAATGGACTTAGGTGGCGTGTCTAACGTGGCGGTGTCATGCATAAAGATAACTTGCGCCATTCCCCAAGGCGATTCCATACCGTCGACGGATGTACCGAAATCACGAGTGAGACTTTTGTGCGCGTAGGCGTCTACGTAGGTTTTGTAGTTAGGCAGTGTTTCTGAGAAGGGGCCGAACAGCAAATTGTTGTCTTTCATAGCGCGAAAGTTTTCGCCATTGATCCAGATAAGGTCAATCGAACCTTGGGTGTTTTTCCCTGCGGCTTTTTCAGCCAATACGCGATTGACTGCGTCTGATGTGTCGGTCAATTTTACTTGTTTTAACGTCACATCGTACTCTTCTTTAATACGATCGGCGGCCCATTGAATGTAATCGTTAATGTTGTCGGCTCCACCCCATGCATTGAAATACACAGTTTGGCCCTTGGCTTTATTAAGTGTGTCCTGCCACGTCTGAAGCGAGCTGGCTTGGGTAGAAACGCTAGCTAGCATACAGCTGGCTGCAACCGTCGCCGCGATTAACGATTTTTTCATTCCTTTCTCCTAATGTTTTGTTTTCAATCTACCCCCTCCCAGCCTCCCCCTTGCCAGGGGGAGGAGCTAAGTACAATTTAACCTCTTCCCTTATTTAGCTTGGGAGGAGTTAGTATGTTTTCCCTCCCCTTATGTCTTTCAAGGGGCTAGGGTGGGGTTGTCGTTATTAGACGTAAGTTAATAGCAATTTATTACAGAACCTTTTCTTTAAGGAATTGTTTTTTATTAAGAATGGGTTTTAGCGTACCATGTGCTGGCTAAAATTGGGCGAGTGTTTCAGTGGATTATGCGAGGTGTTATGTCTTATCAAATTTATTCTCATGTTTTACCAAGCGCGACACCGGGCACCCAGCGAATTTTAAAGGCGCACCATTTTGGCGAGACTGGTGCGCGGCCGAAGGTGTATTTTCAGGCGGGATTGCACGCCGACGAATGGCCGGGCTTTTGGTACTGAATACCCTGTTGAGAAAGCTGAAGAAAGCCGATGACGCAGGCTTGATTCAAGGTGAAATTGTGATCGTGCCTGTCGCAAACCCGATTGGTTTGGCGCAAAACTTTCATGGCTATATTCCTGGTCGCTTTGCGTTTTCTGATGGCGGTGGCAATTTTAACCGCAACTGGCCACAGTTAGGCGCAAAAGTTGAGAAGCGCATTAAAGGGGATGTGACGGGGGATATTGAAAGCAATATTGACCTGGTTCGCCAAGCGATTCACGACGAGTTGGTGTTGTTGCCAGAAACCACCGAGCTGCAAGGCATGAAGAAAACGCTACTGGCTTTGTCTATGGACGCCGATGAAGTGCTCGACCTGCATTGTTCTGGGGAAGCCAGTATGCACGCTTATGTGGCGCAAGAATTTGAAAGCCACTTTAAGCCATTATTGGCGTTATTAGGGGCGAAAGTCGGTTTGTCTGAACTGGAAACCGGCGCAGCGTCTTTTGACGAAACCAATGTCAGTGTGTGGCGCGATTTAAAAGCCCATTATGCCCATTTAATTCCTTGGGGCAGCCGTTCATTGACACTTGAGTTGCGCGGTGAAAACGACATTTCCAACGACTTTGCAGAACAAGACGCGCAAGCGCTGTTTGATTATTTGGTGTTGCGTGATGTGATTTCTGGGAAAGCGCCAGTGATTGATGACAGCGATGTCGAATATTACCCATTAGACGCTATGGATTTAGTGAAAGCGCCGTGCGCTGGCATTGTTTGTTATCACAAAGCCATTGGCGACGAAGTGGAGGCGGGCGAAGTGATTGGCGAAGTCGTGAACCTAATGGACGATGACGTGGAAACCTCCAGTTACCCTCTGATTGCGCGCACCAATGGCGTCTTTTTTGCGCGAGTGCAACGACGTTTAGTCGTATGTGGAGAATCGATAGCCAAGATCGCTGGCAGAGAGCATCTTGCGTTTCGTGAAATTGGCCATTTATTTGAAGACTAGTGCTTCGAAGATTCATAAGGCAAGACTATTTTGATACAAGCACAACCTAACATCGAGTCAACCACCTCGTTAACAGACGAACAACACTGTGTGGTAGCTCATGACCTTATTTCGCCAGCAAAAGTCATTGCGGTCGCGGGGGCAGGTAAAACAACGACGTTAATTTCTCGTATTGAGCATTTGTTAGCACAAGGCGTGGACCCGTCTCACATTGGCGTGTTTATGTTTAACAAAAGCGCCCAAGAAGAGTTTTCTGAGCGTTTAAGTAAGCGACTCATGGCGGCGGGGTATTTGCGTTCTCCGAGCGTGATGACCTTTCATGCCTTTGGTATGAAGTTCTGTCGACGTCTGGAACAGCAAGGTTGGCTGACTTCTGCGAAGTTGGTTACCGACGATTTTAGCTTGGTGAAGATGTTGCGCGAAGCCTTGCAACGTTTGGTGCGAAGTGGCGAGAAAATTGCGATTTTGGACGAGAAAGAGTGGCTTGAAGACGTGCTGTTATTTGTTGATCAAGTCAAAGCCTCCGATCAACCAGCACAAATCGTTTTTGAGGCTTTGGGGTGGTCGAAAGAACGTAAGTTTTTCCCTGCCCTTTATGACGAATTAGAGAAGCTGCGCAAGCGCAATAACATACGTTTCTTTGCCGATTTACTCAGCGATCCTTACGAATTAATCAGCGAATTAGATGACGCGGAGCGCGTGAGAGTGCGTGGTTTGGTGCCGGATTTTCGTTACCTGTTGATTGACGAATTTCAAGACATTAACCCTTGCCAATATGAATTGCTCAAATTGCTTTATCCTGCACCTTGCCAATGGATGATTGTCGGCGATGTGCAGCAATGTATTTACGAATGGCGCGGCGCCAGTCCAGACATTATGTCCACGCAATTTGACCAAGACTTTGCCAACGTGGCGACGTATCCATTAAGCACCAGCTTTCGTTTTGGCCATGCGGTTGGTCTCATGGCGTCGAGTGTCATTAGCGAAAACGATCCTGACGCCTTAGTAATCGGGGCGGGTGAGCGTACGCGAGTGTCTTTTGCTCGCGCTCCGAAGACGGGCAAAGCTCTGTTGGGCGAGCTGAAATCTTGGGTTGATGAAGGTCGTGCATTGAGCGACACCGCGGTGTTAGTGCGCTTGTACAGCGACATGGTGCCAGTGCAACTCGCCTTGATGCACAAAGGCGTACCGTATCAATTGCATGGCGATTCTCCGTTGTTGGAAAATCGCCAAATTCGCATGCTAATGGCGTACCTTGCCGTGATTGCTGGTGGTTTGGAAAGTCCAAGTGTTTTTTTTCATCCAGATGACATTGAGTATTTGCTGACGGTGCCGAGTCTTGGTGGTTCCATGGCGCAGCGTAAAACCTTGATTCAACAAGCCAAACAATCTCCGCATTTATTGCCGCAAATTATTGAATCGGTTGCGGACGCTACTGAAGGTTGGCGAGCGAAAAAACTCTACGAACGTGCTGATTGGTTACGCAGTTTAGCTGACGCTTATAATAAGCAGTATCGCACTGATCCTGGGCAAGGTTTGGCGCATACGTTGGAAAAGTTGGGCATTTATCGCTACTTCGAAAGCACCAGCAGCAAAGACATTCAGACCCAAGAAAAAATCGCGACCTGCGATGCGTTTATGGCGTATGTACGAGGTGTTGGCGGTGACGCGAAATCGATTTTGGAGCAACTGGCGACCTTAAATGAAAAGCAAACAGACGACAGTCATGGCGTGCATTTGATGACGATTCACAAGTCGAAAGGCTTGGAGTTTGATCAGGTGTTGTTGTCTGGCTTACAGGAAGGGCGTTTTCCGTATTATGACGAGGATTTAAGCGCCATTGATAAGCAAGCCGCCAGTGATTTGGCTTCTGAACGGCGTTTGTTTTATGTGGCGATTACCCGTGCCAAACAGAAGTTAGTCTTGCTCGAATCCCCAAGCACTGACGAGCATAAACGCATGAAGCAAGGCGATATTCCTCGTGCTGCGTTAAAGAGTTTGTCTTTGTCGCGTTTTGTTTTTGAAGCTCAGCCGTATGCCGTCAGTCGTATCTGTGAGGCGTGGTATGCTAAAGACATTGGCACACCAATTGCTACGGAAAAAGGCGCCGTGTTTCAGCGTTATTTGCGTGCCGTTGATCCTTCGCCGTCCTTGACCTTTCGTCATCGAGTTGAAGGAAAAAGTGCATTGCAGCCCGGAGACAAGGTGCGCCACGATCAATTTGGGCAAGGTATTGTTGTCCGACAAGAGCGTGACGATAAACAAATGATCTTTGTGGATTTTGGTGAGGTGGGTTTAAAACGCTTCAACCCTAAGCACACACAACTTATAAAAATATCTTCCAGAGCTTAAGGAACGCATGAATGTCTATTCCATTGATCGACTTATCTAAACTGACCCATGACAGCGGTGCCATTCGTCAAAGTGAAATTAACGCGTTAGACAAAGCGTGTCGTGAAATTGGCTTCTTTTATTTGACCAATACTGGCATTTCGAGCGAATTGATGGCCGCACTGATGCGAGAAGCCAAGCGCTTTTTTAATCAGCCACAAGACGCGAAAAACGCCATTGATATTAAAAGCAGTGTGAATCATCGAGGGTATGGCAATATCGGTGAAGAGCAACTGGATGAAATCGGCCATGCAGATTGGAAAGAAACTTTTGATATGGCCTTGGATTTTCCAAAAGACCATCCTTTGGTTGCAAAATACCCAACCATGTATGGGCCAAATCAGAACCCAAGCGACCCTAAAACCGTTGAAGTGTTGCAGGATTATTATGTTGAAGCTTTTCAGGTGGCTCAAAAATTGTTGACTGCTATGGCGCAGGCTTTGTCTTTGGAAGACGATTTCTTCACTCGCTGTTTTAAAGATCACGTTACGGTTTTGCGCATGATTCATTATCCACCACGTCCAGCCAATGACCATGATAATGGTGCGGGGGCGCATACCGATTACGGTTGTGTCACCTTGTTGTTACAAGATCAGATTGGTGGCTTGCAAGTCAAAAATCGCCAAGGCGAGTGGGTCGATGCGACGCCAATCGACAATGCTTTGGTGGTAAATATTGGTGATTTGATGCAACGCTGGACGAATGATGAATACGTCTCCACTGCACACAGAGTGCGAGCCTCATTGCCTGCCGTGCATCGTTACTCGTTTCCCTTTTTTGTGGAGCCGGATTACGAAACGAATGTTGAATGTGTGCCGAGTTGTGCTACTGCTGATGCACCAGCAAAATACAATGCCATCTTGAGCGGTGACTGGATTCAGTCTCGTTTTGACGCCACGTATGCTTACAGAGAGAAAGAGCCTGTTTAATTAAAGCGACCGGGCAAGGGGCGTAACGATGTTGCTCAATGATATAAAAGATAATTTTATTATTTAAAGCATAAAATGACCGCTAGGCGGTCATTTTTAATAATTCAGTCAAAGGTTGAATTTGATACTCTTGACCTTTTATCTTCGCAATGTGTCCTGCTGGCACTTGCGTCCAGCTGTCGCTCGAGTGATCGAGAGGCTCTGAACCAATCACAATGTGCTTTTCAAACTGTTTGCAGTACAGGCTAGGAGCGTGTTCGTCGCTGGAGAAGCGAATGGCCGTGATTTCTTCGCCGTCTGAAAATACCGCTGTAAATCGCAAGGGGTCTTGTATTTTCTTTTGTTTCATCATGTCGAGAATTTGTGCCAAGGTTGTTTCAATGGCTTGTTCTGGTTTTTGCTCTAATCCATTGGCGATCATGAGCAGGAAGATGACTTCCGAATCGGTTGCGCCATGCCGATGGTTGTAAAGGTGTTCTGGAATCAAACGATCCAGTTGCCAGCGCAACGATTCGTAACCGCCAATTTGACCGTTATGCATGAATAGCCAGTTTTTGTAACTGAAAGGGTGGCAGTTCGAGCGGTTGGTCTCTGTTCCTGTAGAAGAGCGAACGTGCGCGAAAAATAAGCCACTTTTAATGTGTCTGGCTAGGCTTTTTAAGTTGCTGTCACTCCAAGCGGGTAACACCTCGTGGTATAAGCCGGGCTCTTCTCGTTCATCGTACCAGCCCAAGCCAAAGCCATCGGCATTGACCGTGACTTCGGATTTTCTTGCGCTCAGGCTTTGATGAATTAAAGAATGCTCTTGTTTGAAAAGCAACGATTCAAGGTAAACAGGATCACCCTGATACGCCATCCAACGACACATGATTTTCTCCTAAAAATGAAAGCAGTCATAAAAAAGGGGGAAGTAAAGACTTCCCCCTTAAGGTGGTAATCCATGCAGTTACTATACTTTAAAGTAACTGATTTTCTCCGACAATTGTGTGGCTAACGAAGCCAGCTGTCCAGCGGAGTTGCTAATAGAATGGATGGATTTTGTTGTGCGTGACGCGATCTCGGTAATATTTTCCACATTGCGGCTGACGTCCGCCGTAACCGACGCTTGTTCTTCTGCTGTGGCTGAGATTCGGTCGTTCATATCGCGAATTTTAGTGACAGACTGATTGATGTTTCGCAATGACTCTTCTTCGTGTTTCACTTGGCTTACCGCATCGGTTGAGCGCTGGTGACTGGAGGTCATTGCCTTCACCGCAGAGCTGGTACCGCTTTGCAATAGGGTGATCATTTTTTCGATTTCTTGGGTCGCATTTTGTGTGTTTTGTGCAAGGTGTCTGACTTCGTCTGCCACTACCGCAAAGCCACGCCCTTGTTCGCCTGCTCGAGCGGCTTCTATGGCAGCGTTCAATGCGAGTAAATTTGTCTGTTCTGCAATGCCCAAAATCACATTCAAAATGTTACTGATTTCTTTGGTGTTAGATTGCAATTCGTTAATAGTGGACGCTGAACTGGCAATTTCAGATGCTAGTTCTTGGATGCTGTTGATCGTCTTCGTGACAATGGCGGTGCCTTCATTTGCAGCACTTTCGGCACTGTGCGCCGCTTGACTTGCGTCCGTGGTCGCTTCTGAAACGTGTACCGCTGTGGATTGTATTTCTTGTATTGCCTGCGAAATGAAATTGGTCTCTTCTTGTTGGCGTTCGACCATTTCAGATGATTCATCTGTTATTTTGTTTAGGTCATTGGCTGCCTTGGTCAGCATGGTGCTGGACTCGGCAACATCATGCAAAATACTGCTTAGCTGGATCACTAATTTGTCCATGGCTGTTTCTAGCATGCCGATTTCATCTTTGCGCTTGCTTGCTACTTTTGATTTGACCAAGTCGCCTGACGCAATTTCTTCTGCTCTGCGAACCGCGCGAATGAGCGGACGACAAATGCCGTTAACAATAACAATGCTGACAATAATGCCGATGATAATAAGTGCCGCAGCAAGTCCACCGCTAGCGTATATGGTTTGGTCTAATTTGTGGTTTTGAATGTCAGCAACGGCGGTGCTGTAATCATTAATGGCTGCAATAATGTCTTCCATTTGTTTATTAACCGCTATCAGGCTTTCGTCTGCCGCGCGGCGAGATTTGTTGGCTTTTAATGTATTTAATTTAACCCACCAGCTGTACGTTTCGGTGCTGGCCTCTAGGAAGATGGCTTGCTGCTCTTCTAGAGCCGTGATCTGAGTAAATAGATTATCCAGCCCATCATGCACTGGCATAGTGGCTAAAATGTTTTTGACATTTTCAATGCTGGTAAGAAGCTCTGCGGTATAAGTGGTAAATTTATAGGAGGATTCTGTGATTTGCTCAACGCCATATCCCCCAATGGATTTAGCAATGGATACTTGGAAAAAACCGCGTTCAAACTCTACGGATTGTTGTAAAAGAAGTTGACGGCTTTTTTCTAGGTTTTTGACGAGTTGTAAGCTTTGCGAAGAAAGGCTTTGTAGCTCGGACGAAACAGATTTACTGGTTAGTGCAGAGCTAACGCTCACGCCGATGATCACTAGCGAAAACAGAGCAATGAGAGAAAGTATTTTTGTTCTTACGGACAGATTCAACATAGCTAATCCAATGAATAAGAGTGGAAGTCAATGGCTATTGATCAGCAATAGTTATGCCAATTAAGTTACATTACTTTACGGAAATAACATTTATTTATAGCTCTTAGAAAGCGTGAGCTTTTGGGGGAGCATGTTGGCAATAGTGCAGAGTGCTCCAGAAAGAGTCATCTATTTTGTTATTTTATTGACCGCTTTTCCTGCTTTTAATGTGCAAGAAAAGAAGTCTACTCTTAAGATAGCGTGAAAGGTTAGCAAAAGCCTAGTGCTATTTTGTTGGGATGCTCTATTTTTGTGCGTTTTTTTGCAACTATTTGTTTTTTTCTGGGGCAGTACTGATAACGACATCTTTCCCATCAACGGTAAAAAAGAAGCAATCCCGACGGTTGGTGTGGCAGGCAGGGCCTTTTTGATCAACTTTTATCAAGATGGCATCGCCATCGCAATCAAATGACATAGACACTAATGTTTGGCGGTGCCCAGAACTTTCGCCTTTGCGCCAGTAAGTTTGGCGTGAACGAGACCAGTAACACACTTGCCCCGTTTCTAATGTTTCACGAATGGATTTCTCATTCATGTAGGCAAGCATTAACACTTCACCAGTATCGTGCTGCTGCGCAATGGCGGCGATCAAACCATGTTCGTCTGTTTTTAAATTGGCTAATACCGTGTCTAGCGATAACTTTTCGCCTTGAGCGAGGTTCTCGTACTCTTTTAAGCTCATACTCTTGCCTTTACTTTTTCTGAAATTGCGCCTTTACCAATACCCTCAAAACCGTGAGCTTCAATGTGTGTGCCTGGGTTTTCTTCTGCCAAGACATCAGCAATGTGTGCGGAAAGTGACTCAACCGTGGTATCGCAATCCAGCATGTAGACTTGATTGCTGTCGATTTTAAGCTCAAACAATCCTTGCTGGCTTATGTAGCTAAAGCAGTGATAATTCACACCGTTTTCAGTCGCTTGGCTTATCAAGTCTTCTTGTGTACCTAAATAAATGTCTTCCCAACGCTGTGCCCAATCGTACTCCATGGCAGCGTTACGAACGCCATCGGCGTAAATCTCCACCGTAGAGCGATGGCCATGAGCAATACGCTGGCAATTGCCTGCGTGCTTCTTCAAACCATGGCTGTATTGATACTGCGCGCCAGCGATGTGCTCTGGTGTAAAACGCACGCTAACGGCTTCTAATTCCGCTGGCAGCAGATTAAGAATTTGTGACTCAACCCATTTAGCCGCCGCTTCTGGTGTAATTTCTGTCATTGGCAAAACGCAAATGGCTTGAGTCGGTGCGTCGCATTGAAACACACGCTTGTCGTCAGCGGCTTCTTTACTGTGATCAAAATGAAAAGAAACACGATCACTAGCCAATGACGTAAGAGTAGATCCGTTGTGCACGGCAGGAATCGCCAGCATGTGATCGATATTGTCATCCAGCCATTTCTTGATTTGTTTTTTCACGATACTGAAATCACAAATCATGCTTTCATCGTTTAACTTGCCGGTCAGTACAATGTCGGTTTGCCAGCTTTCACCCAACAAACCACGCTTGGCGTCAAAGTAGGAAAAATCCACGTGGGTTAGGTTTTTTACAAATAGCTTCAACTCGCTACTCCTATGATTCTTAATGGCGCGTATCTTACCGTAAATATAGACATCGTTATAGGTGATACGGAAAACGGAAGCATAGGAGCAAGTGTAGGAAAGGGCGCTTGATAAGCAAAAAGATTTAAGTATTTGAAAATACATAAGAAAGGCGGTTGATATTTCGTATTGGCTGCGTATAATTGCGCCCCAAGGTCAACAGGCCTCCTTTATGGTGTCTCTGCTGGTCCCCTCGCAACGATAAACCGTTAATCTGGTCAGGTCCGGAAGGAAGCAGCCACAGCGGTGGACTTGTGTGCCGAGGTGCGGCTGGTAGAGATGCCACCTTAATCTCCCCTAAATTTCTAAAATCTCTTTTTTTACACCAATACTTATTTCATTCTTTTTGTTTTTCTATAAATATTTTCACGATGTGCCGTCACGTCTCTAGTGCCTTTACACAGACTCGAACTTGCCTTGCCCCTCGCTGCTGAACATAAACAACATCACTTGTAGGGCAGGATAAGCGAAGCGTAATCTGCCGTGAAAGCGTAGCTTTCTTTTATGTGAATTTGGGGTCAGATGAAAAATTGATTGTGAACGATGCAGCCAAGCCCTTTTTCATAGCAGAAAGCATCACCGTTGTACCCGTCATCGATACCATATAAATGATTTAAACCATCTGAATTACCAACAACTCGCCAGAATCCCAACCAAACTCGCATGGGTCGACCAAATCATTGGGCGAGTCAAAGGTGTTATGGTCGCCTTTATTGCCTTTTTCGGATGTACAAAAACACTTAAGTGAAATAACTGAAAAATCTTATATACCTTTTAAATACCGCCTTCGGGTGGTTTTTTTATGTTTGCCGAATAGGCAGCTGTTTTGCGTTGAATGCTCTTCTTACAAAAATTCACTTGGTCATTCGTGTCGCTTAAAACTATACTGTATAAATATACAGTATTTATGGTGGCTTATGCGTGTTTCTTATCTTGGTGTTTCTGAGTCGGCTTCGTTTATTGCGGCAAACAGTGTCCGCATTCCTCTTTATGTTGAAGGCGTTTCTGCTGGTTTTCCATCGCCTGCTCAAGATTTTGTTGAGCGTACTTTAGATCTTAATGAGTTTTGTGTCTCTCACCCGGCATCGACCTTTTATGTGCGTGCCCAAGGCGATTCTATGATGGACGCTGGTATTTTATCTGGTGATGTTTTGTTGGTGGATAAGTCGTTGACGGCTCGTCATGGGGATATTGTGATTGCTTGTATTTATGGGGAGATGACGGTGAAAACATTGGAGCTGAAGCCCAATGTTCTATTGCGCCCAAAAAACAAAGCCTACAAGGCTATTTTGATTACGGAAGAGTCTGAGTTTGAGATTTTTGGTGTTGTTACCAGTGTGATTAGAAAGTATGAGCGTGGCTGATGGCTTCGGTTTTTGCGCTTGTTGATTGTAATAATTTTTACGCCAGTTGTGAAAAGTTGTTTCGTCCAGATTTAAAGCATACGCCTGTTGCTGTGTTGTCGAATAACGATGGCTGCATTGTGGCGCGATCTAAGGAAGTGAAAGCGCTGGGAATTAAGATGGGGGTGCCGATGTTTCAGGTGCAGGATGAGATAAGAAAACACGGCATTGTGTGCTTTTCATCCAACTATGCTTTGTATGCGGATATGTCGAATCGGGTGATGACGATCTTGGAGGAGGAGGCACCACGCCTGGAAGTGTATTCCATTGATGAGGCTTTTATGGATTTAACCGGCGTTGATCATGTGACGGACTTATTGGCGTTTGGTAAGCGGGTAAAGGCCAAGGTGGATCAATGGACGGGCATTACCGTTGGTGTGGGCATTGCACCCACTAAGACATTGGCGAAGCTCGCCAACCACGCCGCGAAGAAATACCCTGCAACCGGCTCGGTGGTTGATTTAATGGACCCTGAGCGACAAAAACGCTTGCTGGCTTTGTTGGATGTGGGGGATGTGTGGGGCGTTGGCCGTCGAACAACGGTGAAGTTAAAGGCGAGGGGAATCCATACCGCATTGGATCTTGCTAATGCTGATCCGAAATTCATTCGTAGCGAATTTTCTGTGGTGTTGGAGCGAACCATTCGAGAATTGAATGGCGTGTCGTGCTTGGATTTGGAATTAGTCAGGCCAACCAAACAACAAATCATTTGCAGTCGATCTTTTGGTCATAAGGTGACGGATAAGCAAGAACTACGGGAAGCGATCGCCAAGTACACAACGCGCGCTGCCGAGAAATTGCGCGGTGAAAAACGTCTTTGCCGAGTAGTGAGTGTGTTTATTCGTACTAGTCCGTTTATCCCAAACGAACCGCAGTACTCGCAAACGCTTTCTGCAGAACTTCCTAGTCCAACCGATGACACGCGAGATTTATTAGAAGTCGCTGGCGTGCTGTTTTCGCGACTCTGGCGTGATGGTTTTCGCTATATGAAAGCAGGAGTCATGCTCACTGACTTCTATGAACATGGCGCTGTCCAAGAAGATTTATTTCGGCCAGCGGCACACCAAATTAAATCAAAAGCGTTCATGAATGTGGTGGATCAAATCAATCATAGTGGTCTTGGGAGTGTTTTTTTGCTTCGCAAGGCGTTTCACCGCAATGGGTCATGAAGCGCGAGCATTTATCGCCAGCCTATACAACAAGATGGAACGATCTGCCAAACGTGTTTTAAATGCTGTGAAACAGTGATTTTCTTTTTGGGGATGCATTTTAATAAAGGGCGAGGGTGAAACGTTAGAATATGTCATAATAGCCTGATCAAAGATGAGGTGGAATGATGGATTCACAGTCGCTGACAATAGAATTGGATGATGAGCCGTTTGAGGCGGTTTTGGGTGACAATTTGTTGTCGTCGTTGCTTTCTCAGGGTGCGGATGTTCGTTACGGTTGTTGTGCTGGCGTGTGTGGGGCGTGTTGTCTTTATGATACGAGCAATGGCGAGTCGATCCTGTCCTTGCCAAACCGCGATTTCTTCGTCTATGTCATTAACTCGGCAAATCCCGGCTGAGACTTCTACTTTTTCTGTGTTAAACACTCTTTCTCTTAATGGCGATTCTATCGAGTTGACTCTTTTAGGGCCTAGCGATGAATCGTTTGGCGATCGTGTTGTTGTGTCTTTTTCGTTTTGTGAATCCTCTCGAAATCTATTTCGCCAGTCATCGAATGTTTATGAGTGCATGGTTCTAAACTCGGCGGGAGCGCCGTTGAAAATTGTGCTTCAGAAGGAACGCCTTTCCGATGAGGATTGGTTGCAAGCCTTGATGTTGTCTGCGGGTGATCCGTTGGCGGTTCAGCTATCAAAGGGCATTAGAAAGGGGCGTTTGTTGTTTGAAATGGACATCGCCGATGCGCCCGTGGTGGTGATCGCTTCTCCTGACAATGCCTTGCTGGAATCTTATTGGCGCGAGTCTTTGTTGGATTACACGGCGAAGTTTCTCGGGCATTTTACCTTGCTGGCGAATGAGACATTAGCCGAGAGTTTGGCGGATGATGCGTTGACGGCTTTTCTCCAAACGGCGCTGGCTAATTCTGGCGGTGCTTCGTTACAGCTTATTTATCATGGTCAAAACGTGTCTGCTAAGGATTGGAATAGGGTGTTGCGTCCTTTGCGGATTCATCCGAATCAGCTGCATTTTGTTCGGTAGTTTGACCGTTTTTTTTATGTCTATTTTTATATTCAACGGATTCTATAAATGAAAATTCTACATACCTCAGACTGGCATCTTGGTCAGCATTTCATGGGGAAATCCCGACGTGATGAGCACAAAGCCTTTATTGATTGGTTATTGGCGCTGGTGGACAAAGAGTCTATTGATGCGGTGATTATCGCGGGGGATGTTTTCGATACCGGTTCGCCACCAAGCTACGCGCGAGAAATGTACCATCAGCTGGTATTGGATATGAAAGCGCGCCAATGCCAGTTGGTGATTGTCGCGGGGAATCACGATTCGGTCAGTATGCTAAACGAATCCAAGAGCTTGCTGACCTATCTCGATACTCAAGTGTCTAGCCAAGCCAATCTTGACGATATCGACTCACATGTCATTCCGTTAAAAGACAAGAAGGGCGAGGTTTCCGCTTGGGTTTGTGCTGTGCCGTATTTACGACCAAAAGACGTGATGCAAAGCGTTGCAGGGCAATCCGAACAAGATAAGAAACTTGGTTTGCTGCAGATGATAGGCGATTTTTACCAGCGAGTGTTTGACGCTGCCTGCGAGAAAAATAACGCACTGAAAGCACCGGTGCCGATTATTGGTACTGGGCATTTAACCGCAGTTGGCGGACAAGTGAGCGAGTCGGTTCGTGACCTTTACGTTGGCACTTTGGAAGCCTTGCCGACATCGGTGTTTCCGGCGTTTGATTATCTGGCGCTGGGGCACATTCATCGTGCTCAGCCAATCAGTAAAAGTGGTCGATTCCGTTACAGCGGTTCGCCGATTCCATTGAGTTTTGACGAATTAGGGCGTGACAAAATCGTGGTGATATTCGATACCGCTTTGTTAGATGCAGACACTTTTGTTGAAGATTTGTTTGCTGAGTCTGTGGACCCAGTTCAGTTGGTAACGATTCCGAATTTTCAGCCTATGGCGAGTATGAAGGGGAATTTGAAAGAGGTAATCAAGCAGATTTCAGCGTTGGAATTGGCAGAAGACAAAACCCTTTGGTTGGAAGTCACTGTGATTGCCGATGAGTATTTGAGTGATGTGCATAAGCGCTTGCTGGAGGTCATTGACGGCAAACCTATTGAGTTACTGCGCGTGATGCGCCGCAGTGCGATCGAGAAAAAGAATGAAGGCTTTGAGGCGCGTAAAACCTTGTCGGAATTGACCGTTGGTGATGTGTTTGAGCAGAGTCTTAAATCTAACTTAGAGCTGGACGAAGACGAATCTAAAACTCTGACCGAGCTGTTTAATACGTGCTTGGTGGAGCTGAAAGAGCATCAGCAAAACGGCGAGGAGAAGCAACCATGAAAATTTGCAAACTGCGCCTGAAGAATTTGAACTCCCTAAAAGGCGAATGGGAAATTGATTTTACCAAAGCGCCGTTTGACGACGCTGGGGTGTTTGCCATTGTCGGGCCGACGGGCGCGGGTAAGTCGACTTTGTTGGATGCAATCTGTTTGGCTTTGTACCATGAAACACCGCGTTTAAAAGTGTCACCAAGCCAGAACGATGTGATGACGCGCCACACGTCGGAATGTTTGGCGGAAGTGGAATTTGAAATAAAAGGCAAAGGCTATCGTGCTTTTTGGAGTCAGCGACGTGCTCGCGGCCAAAGCGATGGTAAGTTGCAGCCAATGACGTGTGAATTGTGCGAGCGTGATGGCACCATCATTACCACCAAAATCAACGAGAAAATCGATAAGATAGCCGACCTCACAGGTTTGGATTTTTCGCGTTTTACCAAGTCTATGTTGCTGGCTCAAGGTGGCTTTTCGGCCTTTTTGAATGCCTCTGCCAATGACAGGGCAGAACTGTTAGAAGAGCTCACTGGCACAGAAATTTATGGTGATGTATCCAAGTGGGTGTTTGATAAGCACAAGCTCGAGAAGCAAGCCATCGCGTCACTTGAGCAATTTAATGAGCAAACCCAACTATTAACCGAAGATGCCTTTGCTGAGCTAAAAAAGGCCGAGCTGAGTTTTGAATCGAATGAAAAAGCCAATGCTGACGCGTTAAAGCAACACCAAGCGGCATTAGAGTGGCGGCGTACAGAAAAGAAACTGCAAGAGCAAGTGATTCAATATCAGCAACAGGTTGATGAGGCTAAGCAAGCGTTGGCGGATTTTTCGCCTTTGCAATGGCAGCTTGAACAAGCGCTCACGGCGCAGGTTTTGCAGCCAGATTATGACAAGCAGCAGAGCTTAAAATCGCGTTTGGATCAGAATCAGGCGGATGTCAGTCAATACACCGAAACACAACAGGCACAGCTGAAGCAAAGCCAGATATTGACCGAGTCCGTTGAGCAAGCAAAAGAGAAATTGTCGCGAGCGCGAGCGGATTTGGAGGCCTTGAATAATAAGATCAATGATGACATTCAGCCTATCTTATCTCGCCAAGAAAGTGTGAAAGCTCAGCATCAGGATGGGGTGGCTCGATTACAGCAAGCGGCAGAAAAAGCCGATAATCAGCAGGCGCAGCTAAAAGCCGTGACTGAGAAGCAAGCGAACATTGATAAGGCGTGTGACGAAACCAAAGCCATTTTGAATCGTTGGGAATCGCCCGAAAAAATTGAAGCTCAATTAGCAAATTGGCAGCATCAGGTGCAAAGCACAGAGGTGAATGCACGCGCTATTGCCGAGCTTGAGGTGAGCATTGATCAAGGCTCAAAAAACTATGAGGCCGCTCGCTCTGTCCATGGAAATAATCAGGCCAAGTTAGAGCAGGAGCAAGCCAGTATAGGTGAGCGCCAGCAAGCATTGCAAAGCGCAGTGGGTGCTTTCATGCAAATGTCATCGCAACGTGAGTATGCCGATTGGCAGAAAGGTTATCACCAAACTGAACGTGCTCAGTATAACGCGAAATCTCTTTGGAAGCAGTTTCATCACTACCAAGATCAGCAGTCACAACTGGCCGAGCTGGATGCGAATTTGACTGCAATGGCAAGTCGTATTGAGCAACAGCAAAGCCAGTTAGAGCAACAAAGACAAACATACAAAGACAAGCTTCGTCATCAAAAAACAATTGAAAAACTCGCTGAGGCGGAGCGTCATATTGTCGCGCTAACGCAGCTGCGTAACGAGTTAGGTGAGCATGATGCTTGTCCGTTGTGCGGTGCCGAAGAGCACAATCTTGCCAATGCCTTGTATCAGACAGATTCTGGCAGCCAAGAAGAGTTCGCTGTATTGGGCAAAGAGCTGGATAATTTGAAGGCTCAAGGTATGCAGTTGGCGGCTGACTTGGAATCCATGCAACGCGAGTTGGCGTCTGGTCAAGCGCGACGACAGCCATTAATAGAGGGTTTATTGGCAACCGAAAAAGATCTGAAAGAATGGTTGGCGTCATTAAATCAAGATCAGGGTGTTAATTTGTCTGACAGAGAACAGATCTCTGCTCTGGTGCAAAAGGTTGAGCAAGATTGGCTGGCGCTGCAAGACATTGCGCCTAAGCTCGAAGCCTTACACCAGTCTCGTGTGGCTTTAGAAGCTGAGTTACAGGAGCTAGTGGCTCAGCAGCAAATGACACAACAGCAGGTTTCGCAAGATCAGAATCAATGTCAATTGCTCTGGCAAACCTTAGAAGCGAATCAACAAAATTTGGTTGCTAGGAAAAGTGAGCAAGAACGAATCATTGGGCATTTACGTCACGACATGCAAAAGGCAGGTGTGCCAGATGGCTATTTTGATTTGCCGCTGGCTGAGTCGTTAGTGCAATTGCAAGAAGCGATGCAGCAATGGCGTGACAGCAAGGCGGGTTATGATGCTTTGTTGCAGCAGCGTGAGCAGTTTGGCTATGAAAGAAATAATTTAAAAAGCACGCTCAAAGAGAATCAGCAGTTACGCGATGATGCGCAAGGTAAGGTGACTGAGCTGGATGCGAGCCTGGCGGATATTGCTCAGCAGTTGTATCACTTGCTAGGCGATAAGAGTGTTAGCGAACTTCGTCAAGAAACGCAGCATCTGGCGGATCATGCTCAGGAAAAGTTAGAGAAAGTCGAAGCGGAACGACTGCAGCTTGCTCAAGCGTTGGCATCGAGCCAAGCAACACTAGAGGCATTGAATAAGACCCGTCTGGCGTTGACGGAAGAATACGATGCTGTGCTTGTTCATTGGCAAAAACTACTGACTGAGAAAGGGTTCGAGAGTGATTCGGCTTGGCAGCAGGCGAGTTTGCCTACAGAAAAAATCGCTCAGCACCAAGCAACGCTTAAACACCTTCAGGAAGCGGTTTCTAGGTTGCAGACATTGTTTACTCAGTCTGATGATTCTTTGTCGAAGCATATTGAAAAACGCGCGGAGTGTTTGTCCTTTGGTGAGTTTTCGCTTGAAGAACTAGAAGAGAAATACGCCCAACTTGATACAGAACGTCAGGCATTGCATCGTCAGTGGGGGGTGATTACTCAGCAGGTTCAAGAGGAGACGCAACGCAGGGAGCAAGTGGCGAAATCTAAGGAAGCGTTAGAGGTACGTCGAGACGCTTTCATACATTTAGAGCGTTTGAACCATTTGATCGGTTCGGCGGATGGCGCAAAATTTCGCCGCTTTGCACAGAGTTTGACCTTGGATCATTTGGTCTATTTGGCCAATCAACATTTGGATATCTTGCATCGTCGCTATCAATTGGTTCGAAACGAAGAGGCTTTGTCTTTGTTGGTGGTGGATACGTGGCAAGCCAATGCTTCACGTGACACAAAAACCTTGTCTGGTGGGGAGTCTTTCCTAGTAAGTTTGGCGTTGGCGTTGGCGCTGTCTGATTTGGTGTCCCACAAAACCAGCATTGACTCTTTGTTTTTGGATGAGGGTTTTGGCACCTTGGATAGCGAAACGTTGGAATCCGCTCTTGATGCCTTGGATAATTTACATTCTTCAGGTAAAACCATTGGTATTATTAGTCATATCAGTGCGCTTAAAGAGCGCATTCCGGTGCAGATTAAACTGACCAAGCAGAGTGGATTGGGGGTGAGCCGTCTTGCCGCTGAATTTGCGGTGCGTTCTGCAGAGGAGTAGGTTGTTTTGAAGCGTGTTTTGCTGGTTAGTTATGGTGCAAAAGTTTTCCCCAGATTAATGGGAACAAGTATGTAAGTAAGTTGTAAAATATTAACTAAATCAAATGGTTAATCTTTCGTTCATTATTGCGCATTTTACGTTATCCTTAGCACTATAAGGGAGCAGGTGACTGCTTTTCATTACTGTAAAGAGAGTGTTGTGCTGACTTTCATTAATCGTTCAGCTTGATAGAATGGTTTTTCGTTGCTGTTGATGAAAGTTTGGCACGGCTTGGTTGTATTTAGAGCCATTTAAGGTATTAAAAAAGGACAGTTTGCATGACAGACTCAGGCTTCCGGCTTAAAGGAAGTGTCGTTACAACGGTTTTGTTAGAAGTTCAGGTGTTTTCATTGGATGACATTGTGTTTCATCTCAAAGAAAAGATTGAGCAAGTGCCGCATTTCTTTCATCAAGCGCCGATCATTATCGATATTTCGAAAATGAAAAGAGGCATTATCCTTGATGAGTTCGAAACGTTGATTCAATCCGTCAGTGCTCTTGGGTTAGGAGTGATTGGTTGGCGTTGCGATCCCGATAATCTTCCTGCATGGAAATCGTCCGTGACTATTCCGCTTTTGCCCGCGAGCAAAGCGAGGTCTATCAACGCGGCGCCGACAGTGAAAGAAGAAGCTAGCCCTGATGTGGTAGTAAAAACGGTTGTTGAAGAGCGTTTAGTCCCACAAGCGACTAAGGTGATCACAAAACCTATTCGGTCGGGTCAGCAAGTTTATGCCGAAGGCGATTTGATTATTCTGGCGCAAGTCAGTGCGGGCGCTGAAGTATTGGCAGACGGCAATATACATGTTTATGGTGCGTTAAGAGGCCGAGCTTTAGCGGGTGTGAAAGGCGATGTGGACGCACGAATTTTTTGTAAAAGCATGGAGGCCGAGTTGGTTTCCATTGCGGGTAATTTTATGTTGAGTGATGCGCTGCAAAATATCGTTTGGAAAGACAGCGCGCAAGTGTTATTAGTTGACGATAGCTTAGAAATCGTACCGCTTTAAGGTTCATTATTTATTTTATTATTTGGATAAACTCAGGTGAGTTTATCGGGGGATATAGCATTGGCAAAGATCATAGTAGTCACCTCAGGCAAGGGTGGTGTTGGCAAGACAACATCCAGTGCTGCTATTGGGACTGGAATTGCGTTAAAAGGACATAAAACCGTTATTATTGATTTTGACGTGGGCTTGCGTAATCTGGATTTGATTATGGGCTGCGAACGTCGTGTCGTGTATGATTTTGTGAACGTTATTAATAAAGAAGCCACGTTGTCTCAAGCGTTAATTAAAGACAAGCGCACGAAAGATTTGTTTATATTGCCAGCGTCTCAGACTCGTGACAAAGATGCACTGACGATTGAAGGGGTTCAGGAGGTTCTCGAAGAGCTTGCTAAAGAATTCGATTACATCATTTGTG